>NZ_CAJTQC010000003.1 GCF_910578445.1 uncultured Duncaniella sp.
CGGAGGATTTGAAGAATGTATTCAGCCATTTTCTTGATATTATCGGTTAAGAATTACACTGCAAAATTACATCATAAGTTAAGCGATTCCAAATTTCTTCAGCCAACTAAAGTTAATTTATGCTGAGACAATTGATATTTCGCGTTAATTTAGCTACCTTTGCGGTAAAGAACCGATGAATATGGAAAAAACACTATCAACCCACGTCAAAGAACTCTGCGCCGAGCGAAGCATCTCCCTCAAAGGGCTGGCTGAAAAGATGGGGATAAAACCCGAATCCCTAAGCCGTACGCTCAATGGAAACCCTCAACTCTCCACACTGGAGAATATTGCCAAAGCCCTTGGAGTAGGAGTTGCCGAGTTATTAACTGGTGGGCGGTCTTGTGAACCGTTGACCTCTGATTTTACAGCCTTGGTAGTCAATGGTAAAAAAACTTATCTTTTTCATTCTAAGTCAGATTTGAAGGACTGGATACACTCAATAGATTAATTTATGAGAGAATTGATAAAATCGAGTGCCTCTGGAGTAAAATATTCCAACTCTATAGCAGGGGCGAACTCTAACTGAAATTGTTGCAGCATTGGCTGGGACTTAGGTACCAGTTGAAACCCTCCATCCACTTTTATCCAGTGGAAGCCAAAGTCATCTGTCCCGCTATAAGCGAGTGGGTGAAGGTTTTCTTTTTCCCACTCAAGAAGGCAGCCACAAAGAACTTCATAAATTGGGAGTGAGCATTTCAATTCCTCAATTAACAGACAGATATCATTATCTGATATTTCAGAGAGGTTGGGTGACACCGTATTTTCGAGTAAGGCTACCCTCGCCTTTACAGACATAGAGGGGAAGCGGTGTAGCATTTCCAAGGTACGAAGAATTTGTTGCATCTCCTCAATATAGGAATTGAGAACATAGGCGAGTTTTACATTGATTACTTCATCAGTGAAGAACTCTGAGATGGGATAGACTGTGTTTTTGTTTGAGATACTCATTTTGTTTACGTCACTACCAAAACATGAACTGTTCATGTCATCGTTGACGATGCAAAATTGGCAATAATCTGATTGACAACCCAATAGAATTATCGAGCGGGGACGGAATCATCCCAGCCTCAGGAAAATAAAAATGAAAGTGGTAACTGCGAGGTAACTGCTATTTGAGATATTGAGCCTTAAAAGTAGCCCATTTGGAGTTAATCTGAGAATAGATTCGACCTTTTCGGAATATCATCGGGTCTTCGTGTGTGATATATTCACCTTTCTTGTCTTTTTTAGGTTCGCTCAGTTGAACTTCCTTTGTATAATTGGAGAAGGGCAGTTTAAGGTATGATGAAAGTGTTTCCAGTCCTTTTTTAAGGCTAACGTTGCTCCGCTTTATCAATGGACTCTCAGATAAAAACCGATACACTATTATGGTACGTCTGTGTGCATCTTCATCCCGCATGAGATTCCATTCTTCGGAGAGATGTTTAAGGCTGACTTTGAGTAGATGTAGATTATCTCTACTGTTAGTCTTCAGAAGATTGCCGAGAGCCAAATCCATTTCATTTGAATTGACTATCATCTTCAACTGCATCTCAATATATGTATTCCGATTGAGCGATACTCCCCAAACTTTCAAAATACGGTTAACTATCTCGACCTTTGGCTTGGTTGTAATAACGGCTAATATAGCCTTGGCAACCTGCTCCTTGGTGTATAGAGGTCTAATCTCGTTCAGATATGCCAAAGCCAATTCTCGCTCCTCGGCGTTCCGATGGGCTGGATATGTAATCTCACCAGTCTTCAAGAGACTGATGACATTATCCGACAGTATTTCATTCTCATAGAAGCTGTTCTCAGTGTAGTTCACACCCCATTCAGATATTTCATATTCCCATCCCTCATTATTTCTCAACTCTTCACATATCTCCGTTTTACGCTTTTCTATGATATCTCGATACGATTTCTCAAACTCCTCATCCGTCATGTAGATATACACAAACTCCACCTTGTAATATACTGGATGGAGATATTCTAATCTCACCGTATAGCGGAGCTGAGGATAGGGGTATGTATCGAGATTTAGAGGCATGGTAATGGTCTTTTAATGCTTACGGAATACAAGGAAATAGGAGTGCATCTTTCGGGCGCAACGCTGCCTATACGATTGTTTGAGTAATTTAGTTGTAGCAATCAAAAGGAACTGGTCAAGTAACTTAAAGCCGAGTTGTCGAGCTTGTTCAATGACATATAAGGCTACCCACTCTTGCTTTCCCTTATACCAATAATCTTGCGTTTTCATCACTAACACCCCGTTAGATTTCAATAGACGATAAGCAAGTGAAATCATCTGCGTGTTAGTGCTATATAACTCTTCATTGCTGCCAAAATATGAGAATCTTTTGAGCATCATGCTCTGAATTGTTTTCGATTCTGCATACTCATCGACTATAAATGGCAAGTCAATTATGATACTGTTGAATGAGTTATCTGGAAACAACTCTGCTACCTCCAATGGCTTTACAGTTTCATCAACTGGATACTTGTCGAATAGATGTGCGGGGCGAGGGATGCCAAACTTATAAAAACCGCCCACGGATGTAGTTAAATCGCAGTCAAAAGTGGGAGCATTATCACAATAGAGCCTCAAAATCCCCGATAATATAGCCGTTTGGTCTTTATCTACCGTCTTTATAGGAGCTGACAATTTGGAAAGGTTGACCTTGGAAACTTTATCTGTGTTAGGCTTTACTGGCGCACTCTCCATTGCCATGTACTTCTTAACCGTATTAAGCGACATACCAAGAGCACTGGCAACCTCGGAAGGCTTTGCGTCCTTATGGGATTGGATATAGACCTTCACGGCATTATATCGCTTTACTTGCTCATCATAGCGGCGGTCAATACCATGCTCATTGATATATTTGCGTATTGCCGCCTCGGTCACACCGCATCGCTTGGCGTTATCCTCAACGCTAAGAGATGGATTGTAGTTTATGCGAGATTTCGTTGGCATTATCAATTATTTCTACGGCAAAGGTAACAATTTTTGATGAAATATACCAAGTGTTGCTTGCCCTCTCAGAAAAATTTAGTAAATTTGTGGCGTTGATGGCTTAACAGCCTTTGACAAGACATAATAGGAAAGTGTTTTAGCTTTCTCTGACTAACGAATCACCACCTCGTATAGTAAGAAATCAGAGATGAAGCGAAAGACGCTGTTCCCTCAGTCGCGCATATACATCATTCACGATATATACGGCAGACTGGGTGAGCTGCCGTAATCGTAACATCTTATTTCTTCCGCTTGTGGTGAGCGCGTTAGTGAGATAAACGCTAAGGCGGCTCACTCTTTTTATTGTGTCTTCTTAACTAACCAATCACCACCAACCGCCCGATAGAGCTGCCAAGGGTAACAAAGATAAGAATGAAGAAGCTAATATTGTTCTTTTTAATTCTTACTGTAAGCATGGCGGCGTATGCACAGAAGAAACCAACGCTCATGTTGTTGCCCAGTGACAACTGGTGTACACAGCGTTATTTTACTACTACCTTTGAAAATCAAGGTGAGTTAGTAAGAATACCTAATTACCCTCAAGCATTTCAAGAGGATATTGAGCTGCAACCAGTAATAAGCAAAATTGGTGAGTTGCTGACGAAACTTGGCTATAGCCTAAAAGATGCTGAACAAGAGCTGAAAAATATAGCAGCTCGTCAACAGGAAGATAATGTAACTAAAAGCAAATCAAGTGGTGCAGAATTAACCGAATCTCCACTTGATATGTTAAAACGGAGAACAAAAGCAGACATTATCCTTCAGATAGGTTGGGTTCTGAATCGAGAAGCAAGTGGAATGTCCGTGACATTTACACTCGAAGCCTTTGACGCATATACAAGCAAGCGAATTGCAACAGCTACGGGAACTGATACTGGTTCTTTTGAATCCGTACCAATTCACCTTCAACACGCTGTTGAAAAAAACATAAAGCCATTTGACAAACAACTTGACTCTTACTTTGCTAATATTAAGAAAAATGGTCGAGAAACGATTTTGACTGTAAGAACATGGGATAATTGGGATAATGACCTTGAAACTGAATATAATGGAGATGAACTACTCTATCACATCCAAAAATGGCTTTCAGAGAATACTGTCAATAGCTCATTCAATCTATCAGACGCTTCTGAGAATTTTGCGCAGTTTGAGCAAGTGCGAATCCCTCTTAAGGATAAAAATGGCATGGATATGGATGCGAGAGGCTTTGCAAGAGGATTACAGAAATTCTTATCCAAGGCTCCTTTCAATATACAATCTAAGATAATGACACGCGGATTAGGTGAAGCGATATTAGTATTAGGAGAAAAATGAAATTTACCATGGGAAAGATTATCGCCACTATTATGTCGCTCTTGATATGTGGAATTGCATATTCAATGCAGACAGATGACTTAGACCATATCTGTATCAGTGCCGTTGTACAAAATGACAACACTCTGACTGTAGAGTCTGAAAAGCTACTATACAATAAGTTACAAGAAATTATAACAGCTAATGGGTTTGCAGACAATGATTATGTAACCCGCTTTGTTCTGGCAGCTCGTGTTAATATCTTGAATAAAGACATTATTGTCGGGCCTCCTCAAAAAGTCTCGCAAGCAATCGAGGTAACTCTGTTCATAGGGGACGTAGAGTGCGACAAAGCGTTTGATTCCTATTCATTCGAGCTTACTGGTATCGGGACGAATGTCAACAAGTCATTTATTAACGCGATAAAGCAAATTAAACCTCGGTCACAGCAATATGCTGATTTTATGGCAAAAGGGAAACAGTCTATTCTCAATTATTACACTGTACATAGCTCAGAACTAATTGCATTGGCAAAACAGTTGGCGGCAAGTGAAAATTATAGAGGCGCACTGGATATACTAACATCCATACCAAATGTCAATGCCTCCATTTACTCTCAGTGTGGAAAGCTGATTGAGGATTACTACTTCAAAATGATTGAGGCTGATGGGAACTACTATTTCAATGCTGCAAAATCAGCATGGGCAGCAAATCCCACAAAAGAAGGAGCTTCAATAGCAACTGAATACCTATCCCAAATCAATTTCAATGCGTCTGTCCAACCACAAGCCTCTAAATTGGCAGAGTGTATCACGGAGCAAATGAAAAAGATAGATGAAAGAGAATGGGAACAGCATCTCCAAGAATACAAAGATGGTATTGAACGAGAAAAAAGACAATGGGAACAAAGGATGCAGCAGGAACGGCAAGCCCATGAACGTGGAATGGCTCGTGACGCACAAAACGCTGCAACCCACCGTGTACTCATTCGAGCTTACCGTGATATCGCCGTCGAGAGAGCAAAGAATCAACCTAAAGTCATTAACTTCAACAGAATAAATATATGGTAAGATTTATCATCCGTCTTCTTGTCATCTTAGTGGCAGTCGTAGCTGTGCAGCCAATCAACGCTGCACCTAAGAAAAACAAAAAAGAGAAAAAAGAACAGTTCGAGACCTTGGCTCCCGATGAAATCCAAATGGTAGTCTTCGGAGAAGGTGTAACTACAGATGAAGCCGTGAAGAATGCGCTTCTCAGTGCTATAGAGCAAAACTATGGAACATTCGTTTCATCTAATACCTCCTTTATAAATGATGAAATTGTAAAGGATGAAATAGCGACCGTTTCATCTGGCAATATTCGGTCATACAAAATTTTGAATGAGAGCGTAAATGATAATACTTGTAGAGTGACACTTGAAGCAATTGTTTCTCTCGGCAAACTCGCCTCATTTGTACAATCTAAAGGGGGGAGTGCGGAACTTGCTGGCGCTCAATTCGTCATGAATGTGAAAATAGAAAAGGCGAAATTAAAAAATATGATGATGGCTATTGAGCATCTAAAGTTGGAGGTGGCTGAAATGTTTAAGAATTGCTACGATTATACAATTAAGGTCTCTGAGCCTGCCCCATTTCGATTCAAAAATGCGGGTAGCCGTAGCATGATGCCTGATAATATTGTGGAAGGAGCGTCAATCAATGTTAAAGTAACAGCATCTTTTAATAAGAATGCTTATGAAGCAATTGACTATGCGAAAAGGACAATGAAAGCGATTCTAAGTGCAGCCAATGCTGATAAAAAAGCTGAATTAGATGAAGAAAACGCATATTTAACCGTCATCGACCCTTCTTTTGTCACTCAAATGTTCAATTTTTATATCTCTGACGGTATAAACAAATACTATCCATTTGTAGAATTAGTACACCATAATGGGCCAGAACGTAATTATTATTATAGCATTTTAGCGTGGAAACAAGGCGATAATATTGAAGAAATAGTTGAAAATATATCAACACTTCAAGAAAGCAACATCAATGGTTTATGCTATCCAATAATCGAATATGAGAAATCTAACAGAGTAGAATTCAGATTTGAGAATTATACATTTGTCGACATAATCGGATATTCGATGGAAGAAATTTCTAAAGTTACAAACATATCCGTAGCCCCACTTAACGGAGAGGAACGCCCACCAATATTTTGGAAGGTCAAGGGCTTCGGCACAAATTTCCATGCTGAGCCTACTGAATATTATGGAGGGATAAAGCATGACAGTTATGACTAATATTAAAGCGTTTATCTTAGTTCTCGTATTGTCTATAACAACCAATACTGTAATTGCACAGTCCTACAATCAAGAACGTACTGCACTGGAGAACTTTCTCGTGCGGATGTATCGTAATGCTCCGTTTGAAGGCGTGAAGATAGTGTCGGATTATGGTAATACATATCTACTTTCTGTCGTTTCCGTTAAAAATAGCGGAAATGAAACTGCGATGAATCGTGTTGCCCAAGTAAAAAGCCAACGACAGGTCAGTCAGTATATAAGTGGTAATGTAACAACCGAGAGTCAGACCATTATCCGCACCTCAGAGGAAGCTAAAGACAATGTGACAGTTGAGGAAGTTACCGATATAATTAAAGAGCATTCAGTTGGTTTTACCAAGTCAATGGAGGTATTGACCACATTTGAAACGACAAGCGGAACTAAGTGCTTTATGTTCTACCGCAAACTTGACGAGCTAAAATAATGGAATCTGTTATTCAAACCTGGGCAAATGTAGCGATGTCAATATTTGCTCTTATCGCACTCATCGTTGCTTACGTAGAATACAAATCTCATAATAAAACGGATGAGCATAAATTGTTTTCACAACTTAACAGACGATATCAGGAGAATAATGACATTCAATATGTCGTGAAATATTTACGCGACAAAGAACCCTCAGGGCAAGAACCATCGCTTTATCAGCTTGAGCTATTTCTTCGTTTCTTTGAGGAACTTGGTATGTATATGTCCACAAATTCGTTAGATGCGGGGAATGCTGATGTCTTTTTCGGTTTCTATCTAAGACAGTTATATCGCACACACCGAGGAAAAGAGCTGTTAGCTCGATTAAATGGAGATGACAGTCAGCTTGAATATTTGAATACTCTAAAACGGAAGATACATATTGAACAATAATAAGAGGAGGCTTCGGTCTCCTCTTCTTTATTACAACACCTATCATTGATTGCTACTATCAACTTATCAATTTTTAACACTCAAAACTTGACAAGGGGTATGTCGATGTTATAACTTTGTAGTCTGAAGCGGGAAACTCCCGTAGTGTCAAGAGTCAGCCCTTCGGGGCTGCACCAACCGAGCCATGCATAACTGGCCACGGTGGTCGGAGAAATCCAGACACGATAGTAAGTAACTATAAAATAAATTGTTATGAGCAATCCAACTTTTCTTTCAACTTCATCTTCCGTGGCTGAACTCGTTGCGTCCCTTGGGCGTGAGGAGCGACTTGTTGCGTCTGAACTGCCCGTATGGTGTTTCAAGAGAGTTACTGATATTGTCGAGGGCATCGAGATGAGACTTTCCAACATGGCAGGGGGATATCCGTTTGAGTTTGGTGGTGTACGCTGGCCGTCGTCTGAGCAACTTTACCTTTGTGGTGAGTTTGCGGACGAAGATATTCAGAATGAACTTCGCTCACAAACAAGCGGTTACGCAGCCAAGCGTTTCATTAAGGCGAAGTATAAGAAACAAGTCCGCGAGGACTTTCCGACATTCCGCTTGCAGTGGATGTTGTTTGTCGTATGGCAGAAGTGCCTTGGTAATGCCGATTTCCGAGCCAAGCTGCTCTCCCTCCCCGAAGGAGTGATATTGGTAGAGGAAACTACTCTCGACACTGGCGGTACGGCTACCGTTTGGGGGTGTAAGAATCCCGAGCTTATAACACATCGAAAGAAACTCACTGACCGCATTAAGCGGTGGAGCGGTTCTAACCTCACTAAGAAAGCCCTCGACCTAAAAATCAACATCGAGACCAATGCTGTCCGTAATATAGGAACTTTCGTAGGTCAGAACAACATAGGCAAGATTCTTATGATTTGCCGTCGCTGTCTGTTAGAAGGCATTGAGCCTCCTATCGACCGCGCACACCTCAACTCAGCCAATATCACCATCTTTGGCAATCGTCTAACATTCTAATCACCAATATTTCACGCTTATGGAATTATATAAGTGCGCTTGCTCTGTGCGCATACCGCCCGACAAGAAGGAATTAGTTGAGGAAGCAATAGCCCGCTTCCTCGAAGCCGAGACAAGCATTCTCAGTCCTATCCACGTTCATGTCACTCTAAAACTCGACAGCCTCAACCAAGTGTCCGAATTGCGCACTGGTTGGCAGATGGATAAGGATGAAGCAAAGAGACTTGGACAGCGAATGACTTTTAGCCGCGCCATAGGTCTCAATGGAAGGCTATACCGATACTCCGAGCAAAACGCTGTCAGATTAAATCCATTTTTCGGAGATGAAATTGTGAAGACTTTCCTCTACCTACGCGAACACATTCCTCACCTCGGACAACATTTGATATTTACCACATTCCAAATTCCTCCAAATTACACGCCAATGAAGTTAGTAATAATCCGCAATCCTCAGAATAACGAGGGTTTGGAAATCCTTAAGGATTGCATCATTGATTGCCTCGGTCAGTCAGATAACGACTGGTTCGCCCTCCGATTCCATATTTCGATAGACCACAAAACTGGTGTCGTAAACAGTCTGTATTTCGGCACTGGCTGGGAAACACCCCAATGGGCAGAGGTTGGCGACCGTGGCCCGACATTCGCAGAGAAGAACCGTTTTCAGACCTTCTTCATCAACTGGTTCCAAGAAGCGGGTATCTCGACCAATCCCACCACAAATGAAGCAGTAGTGCGCTTCTTTGAAGTTATGCTCAAGGCTTGCCCTCAGTTGGGTGAACACTTCGCTATAATAGAGAAATAATCCGCGCTCACCACAAACGACGGAGATTGGGTTGCGTGTCCTCCTCAGCGCAGCCCAATTAACTTATCCAAACCACACATTATATAATATGGAGCATATTCATAATTGGCTTACGCTATCCGTTGAAGCCGAATCGACCAAGGAGATTGAAGTGGCAAACTGGCTAAGCCACGCACATTATATATACGCAATAGACAACGAGAGAAACGCGGTATTGGTTTTCAACCTTCCTCAATGGCTAATCTCGCATATAACCGAAAAGTTCAGCATATCGGAGTGGCGATTTGAAGAAAATCCGAATCCGCCACGGCATTATGTCAAACTATTTCGATACATCGACTGGTTCCTTTTCGAGAACATAAGCGCATATCGTTGGTTTGCGCAGAGGCAGGACTACCGCGCCTTCTCAACTATTTCGGAAAGATATGCGATACTGGATGCCGCCTATTACCATGACGGCTATTCATCATGGCGGGTACGTTACTATCTTTCGCGTAGGCTAATGGGGATGGATGCTAAGAATCCTCGTCGGTGTTACTCCTACGATGATGGCAGCGAAGATTTAGCCCTCATACGCAAAGCCGTTAATCCTCTATTGGTAGAGGCTGAAAAGAAACTGAAAGTACCATCGACCTTCCGCTATCCCATCGACCTTGAAATTTGGCTTGACCATGACCGACTTAATATCGGCTGGTTTGTGAATGACCTCTACGTTTACTCCTTCCGAGGGTTGTTTGAGAAACTCTGCATCGTCACCAACGAGATGAACCCATGGTTTGAGAGAAACGGTTATCCGCGCAATACACGCGACCAATCAGAAATTGACCGCTTCCTCGCCCGACTGCGCCAACTTAACTTAAAAGAATAAAGTGGTACACTTAGTGGGTGTAACAGAAGCCCTCGACAAGATTAAAATGGCACACCGTAATACTTGGCACAGTCCACGGAAAATTTCAGAAAATTTTTGAGAAAGCCACACACATCGGAATGCTACCCATGCCCAGGGAGGGAGGGATAGAGGGGGGACGGGGGTTACAGTGCGTCAACACAGATTCTTACACATTAAAACTTGGAGAAATCATACTCCCAGGTCATTTTACTGGGTATAGAGGAAGCCCAAAATTTGCAGCCCTTTGATATAGTGAATGCTACTAAAAATGCGTACCTTTGCAGACGCAAGACGACTGAAACGGCAGTGAGAGAATATAATCTCAGCAATCAGCATGGGATTTCACGCCTAACTCGCTGTCCTCCAGTGCGCCTGCGAAGCTCAAAATAACCCCGTAATTCATCCCCGATGAGACAAGACAAGAAGATAACTCACGATATATCAGCCCACTCCCGATTCAAACACTCAATCGAGTGGGAGTAATCAATAGCTCTTGTTTGATACATTCTAATATCTGATACATGGCCTTGGTTCGATTTGAATCAGGGCCATATTTTTTCAAAAAATGTGATATAAGTGGAGTGATTCAGGGTAAAAAGGCGGAATCTGAGGAAATCAGGTTGTAAAATGTTGCAATACATGTTGCATTGTAACATTTTTGTAATCTTTGTTTTGTTGTTTAATGTGTTGTGTGTCAATGATATGTGTAATTTGTAATAGAATTGTCATTGAATTAACATATTTTTACATAAAGAATCTTGACATCGTCTGTTTTCGTTGTAATTTTGAAATGTCAAACAAAAACAGACATCACAAAACCCTATTATATTCTTCTTTAAGATATACAAACAAGTTCAACACATTTAAACACAATGATTATGGGAACTCAGGAATTTCAAAATAAGCTCATGAGCCTTCAAGGCAATCTTCTTAACTTTGCCTATATGCTCACCTCTAACCGAGACAATGCTTACGACCTGCTGCAGGACACTACCCTGAAGGCCCTTGATAATGAAAACAAGTATGTTGACAACACCAACTTCAAGGGTTGGGTTTTCACCATCATGCGCAACATTTTCATTAACAACTACCGTCGCGTGGCCCGTTCGGCTACTGTAATTGACCAGACTGAAGATCTCTATCATCTGAATCTTTCTCAGGACTCCGGTCTCGAGACTCCCGAAGGCTCATTCGGAGCAAACGAGATTGCAGATGCAATCAACGAATTTCCCGACGAATACCGCATTCCTTTCTCAATGCACGTAGCGGGCTATAAGTACAATGAAATCGCTGAGAAAATGAACCTTCCTCTCGGAACTGTCAAAAGCCGCATTTTCTTCGCACGCAAAAAACTTCAGACGCGTTTCGCCGACTATCGTTGAACTGATAAAAAATATATGGGTTTCCCGTAGAGATACGGATTGATAAGATGTAAGAAAGATTGTTTTAGACCTGAATGTATTAAGGTATTGATTCTAAGAAATTTGAATGATAAATAAGATAATATAAAGTAAGATTGTTTCATGTTAAGGTATTGGTAATCTATACACTATTAAAACCACACGACTTATACATTGCAGCCCCGGAGATGTGACTTCTCCGGGGCTGCATGCTGATTATGATAATAGGTTTATCTCCTCATTCGTGTCTGCCGCTCTTTGTAAGCGGCTTTATTGAGCTTATGCGTTTTTGATGTAGTCGACAATCCACTGTCCTACTACGTCAGTGCCATATGTAACGCCTCCTTCTACCTGAATTTCCGGAGTGCGGACGTTGGCATCGAGTGAAGCGTTGACAGCATTGCGGATTAGTTCGCCTTCTTCTTTGAGATTGAAATATTCAAAAAGCATTGCTACCGAAAGAATCTGGGCGAGGGGATTGGCGATGTTCTTGCCCTTTGCTTGTGGCCATGAACCGTGGATCGGTTCGAACACCGGTGTCTTTTCGCCTGTCGAGGCGGAGGGAAGGAGACCCATCGAACCTGAGATTACCGAACCTTCGTCGGTAAGGATGTCGCCGAATGTGTTTTCTGTCACCATCACGTCGAAGAAGCGAGGTTCTTGAATCATGCGCATGGCGGCATTGTCGACATACATGAAATCGGTGGTTACATCGGGATATTGCGGGGCTATTTCCTGTGCGATTTTGCGCCATAGACGTGACGACGCGAGCACATTTGCTTTGTCGACAACGGTCAGATGCTTGCGACGGCGGCGGGCATAGCTGTAGGCCACATGAAGGATGCGTTCGATTTCGGGACGGCTGTAGGCGTTTGTGTCATAGGCACGGTCATTGTCTTCATATTTCTCTCCGAAATACATGCCGCCTGTCAGTTCGCGGATGCAGATAAAGTCAGCGCCTTCGACGAGTTCGGGACGCAGAGGCGAGTTTTGAATCAGACACTTGAAAGTCTCCACCGGGCGGATATTGGCAAAAAGACCGAGTTTCTTGCGCATGGCCAGCAGTCCCTGCTCAGGGCGCACTTTGGCGTTGGGATTATTGTCAAATTTCGGATCGCCGACGGCTGAGAAAAGTACTGCATCAGCCCAAAGGCAGGTTTCGAATGTATCTTCCGGGAACGGATCGCCGACTTTGTCGATGGCGTCTGCTCCGCAGATGGCATAGCGGTATTCGACATTGTGACCGAATTTTTCACATACGGCTGTCATTACATCAACTCCCTGACGGGATATTTCCGGACCTATACCGTCGCCCGGAAGGACTGCTATTTTCAGATTCATAATATCGTTTTGATTTTTGTATTTCATGAATGTCTTGTCGATGCCTGTTCCTGAGGGAGCAGTGTCTCGATCAGGTTGAGCATCTTGACCGTTGCCTGAATGGCGGCTTCGGTCTGGTCGGGGTCAAGTCCTCTTGTCTTGAAGACATTCCCCTCGAAATCCCATGTGATGGTGGTGTGGACAAGTGCGTCGGTCTTTCCGCCGGGAGGAATATTGACGGAGTAGTTGACCAGCGTAGGGAATGAGCGCTGTAGTTTGCCTCTGTAGATGCTTCGGACAGCACGCATGAATGCGTCAAACTGACCGTCGCCAACTGCCGACTCCTGAAATTCGGTTTCTCCGACCACGAGCTTGACCGTGGCTGTAGGCCTCAGGCCTTGCGAAAGGTTCAGGGCATAGTTGTCGACACGTACGTTCGACGGCAGGGTTTCATGCTTCAGCACATCGGCAATGATGAAAGGCAGGTCGCTTTGCGTGACAATCTCTTTCTTGTCGCCGAGGCTTATGATGCGGTCGGTTACCTTGCGTATGTCGTCGTCAGACAGTTCGATGCCGAGTACTTCAAGATTTTTCCTGATGTTGGCCTTTCCCGAAGTTTTCCCGAGTGCATATTCACGTTCGCGCCCGAAGCGTTCGGGGAGGAGTTCATTGAAATAGAGCTGGCTTTTGTTGTCGCCGTCGGCGTGGACTCCTGCACATTGTGTGAACACACTGTCACCGATAATCGGTTTGTTTGGTGGCACGAGTATGCCTGAAAATGATTCGACGATGTGGCTCACCTTGTTTATCTTGCTTTCGTCGATGTCGGTTGTGTCGCCGAGCTGGTCGTGGATGACTGCGACCGTGCTCGAAAGAGTGGCGTTTCCTGCTCGTTCACCGAGTCCGTTGATTGTGCAATGGACACCTTTCGCTCCGCCTTTGATTGCCGCAAATACGTTGGCTGTCGCCAGATCGTAGTCGTTATGGGCATGGAAGTCGAAGTGGAGGCCGGGATAACGTTTTACTATGGTATGTATGTACGATAGTGTGTCATACGGATTGAGTATGCCAAGAGTGTCGGGAAGCATGAAACGTTTTATTGGGAGGTCTTTGATGGCCTCCATCAGTGCGAAAACATAATCGCGGGAGTGTTTCATGCCGTTTGACCAGTCCTCGAGGTATATGTTCACGTCAAGTCCGGCCTCACGGGCTCTTGCGACCTCTGTCGCTATCGCGGTGAAATGCTCCTCAGGCTTCTGCTTTAGTTGAAGGCGGCAATGCTTTTCAGAACCTTTTGCAAGAAGGTTGATGACCCGTCCGCCGACTTCCTGAATCCATCTGACAGATTTCCCTCCGTCAAGGAAACCGAGCACTTCAATGCGGTCGAGATAGCCTGTGCGGGCTGCCCAAGCGCAGACTTTGCGCACCGTATCGCGCTCGCCGTCCGAAACACGTGCGGAGGCAATCTCGATACGGGGCACATGAAGCTCCTGTAGCAGCAGGCGGGTGATGGCAAGTTTCTCGGAGGTCGAGAACGACACTCCTGAAGTCTGTTCTCCGTCGCGGAGAGTTGTATCCATTATTTCAACATACATGCCGGTTTCGTGGGGTACTGATATATATATAATTGAGGACTATGTGTGGGTAAAATGTTATGAACGGGTGGAATTAGCGTGCTGCTTCCCAAGCTTCAATGTCTGCTTTTTTTGAAAGGAGATATTCGATGTCGTCGAGACCTTCCGAGAGGCATTGTTTTTTGTAGGCGTTGATATCGAATTTTTCGCTTTTTCCTGTCGCAAGATTCGTGATGGTCTGCGAAGGAAGGTCGACTTTGACTTCTGTGCGTGGATTTGTTGCTATCGATTCGAAAAGTTCAGCGAGGAATGGCTCGCTTACAACGACAGGCAGCACGAAGTTGTTAAGCTCGTTGTTTTTGTGTATGTCGGCAAAGAAACTTGATACGACGACGCGGAAACCGTAGTCGTGGATGGCCCATGCGGCGTGTTCGCGGCTTGAGCCTGAGCCGAAATTCTTGCCTGCGACGAGTATGCAACCCGAGTATGTCGGGTCGTTGAGCACGAAATCCTTTATCGGATTGCCATCCTTGTCGTAGCGCCAGTCGCGGAAGAGATTGTCGCCGAAGCCCTCGCGGGATGTCGCTTTAAGGAAACGTGCAGGTATGATCTGGTCGGTGTCCACATTTTCCATCGGGAGCGGGACACATGTTGAAACTATGGTGGTGAATTTTTCTTTCATGATTCGTTGGCTTGAAGGTCGATGTTTTTTAGACAGTGCGTGGATCGGTCAGCACTCCTGTGACTGCCGAAGCTGCTGCGACGAGCGGTCCGGCAAGAATAGTGCGTGACCCGGGGCCTTGGCGGCCTTCGAAGTTACGGTTTGATGTTGATACGGCAAGTTTTCCGGCAGGGACTTTGTCCTCGTTCATGGCGAGGCAGGCAGAGCAACCCGGCTGACGGATTTCAAATCCGGCTTCTTCAAGAATCTTGTCCAATCCTTCCTCACGGATTTGTGCGTCGACTTTCCATGAGCCGGGTACAAGCCATGCTGTGATGCCGGGGGCTTTCTTTTTGCCTTTGACAAAGTTGGCGAATGCGCGGAAATCCTCGATTCGTCCGTTGGTGCAGCTTCCGAGGAATACATAGTCTACAGGCGTACCGGCAAGCACTTGTCCGACTTTGAATCCCATATAGTCGAGTGACTTTTCATATGAGATTTTACCTGCTTCGTCTTCTGGGTCGGGAGCGGGAATGGGGTCGTTGATGCCGATGCCCATGCCGGGGTTTGTTCCGAATGTGATACGCGGTTCGATGTCGGCTGCGTCGAAGTTGATTTCGCGGTCAAATTTCGCATCGGCATCCGACGGGAGCGTGCGCCAGTAGGCCACGGCTTTTTCCCACTCCTCGCCTTTGGGGGCGAATTCGCGGCCTTCGACATATGCGAAAGTTGTCTCGTCGGGGGCTATCATGCCGCCGCGCGCTCCCATTTCGATAGAGAGGTTGCAGACAGTCATTCGTTCCTCCATAGAGAGATTGCTGATTGTGTCGCCGGCATACTCTACGAAATAACCTGTAGCGCCGCCGGTGGTCATTTTTGCAATTATATAGAGAGCGATGTCCTTGGCCGTCACTCCGGGGCGGAGCTTGCCGTTGACATTGATGCGCATGGTTTTGGGTTTGGGCTGGAGGATGCACTGTGATGCAAGCACCATTTCCACCTCGCTCGTACCGATGCCGAATGCCACTGCACCGAAAGCTCCGTGGGTCGAGGTATGGCTGTCGCCACACACGATTGTGTAGCCCGGGAGGGTCAGACCGTTTTCAGGACCGATTACATGGATGATGCCGTTTTTCGGATGACCGAGTCCAAAGAGTGTGACTCCGAATTCATTTGCATTGCGTGTAAGGGTTTCGACCTGATTGCGCGACACAGGGTCGGCGATAGGTTTGTCCTGATTGAGAGTGGGAATATTATGGTCGGGAGAGCAGAACGTTTTTTCCGGGCGGAACACCTTGAGACCGCGTGTGCGCAGTCCTTCAAATGCCTGAGGGCTGGTCACTTCGTGGCAATAGTGGCGGTCGATATAGAGTTGTGAGGGGCCGCCTTCGATGTTGTTGACAACGTGCGCGTCCCAGATTTTGTCAAAAAGAGTTTTACCCATGATGAGCGTATAGTAGTCTTGTGTAAATGATTGTTGACTGATGGTTGTTTAGCGTACGAACTTGTTGATAGCGTCGATAAACGCCTCGGCGCTGGCTGCGACGATGTCGGTGTTGGCCGAGAATCCGTAGTAGGGTGTTCCTTCGTGCTCGACGGTCATGTGGACCTTGCCCACGTCGTTGCTGCCCTTATTGATGGCTTGGATGAGGAATTCCTTGACGAGCATCTTGCGGTGGATGATGAGTTTGATGGCGCTGATGGCGGCATCGACAGGGCCGTTGCCCGAAGCGCATGCTTCAAATTTCTCGCCTGCGATGTCGAGCCCGACGCTTGCTACCGAATGTACGCCTACGCCGCTTGTCACCTGCAGGAAGTCGAGCTTGATGCGGTTGAGTGCTTTGCGGTGAGCGCCGGCAATCATGAGCACATCGTCGTCGTTGATTTCCTTCTTGCGGTCGGCGAGCTTGAGGAACGCTTCGTATGCTTTGTCGAGGTCTTCGGGCGAGAGTTCGATGCCGAGCACGTGGAGGCGGTGTTTGAGAGCCGCGCGTCCGCTGCGTGCGGTGAGGACAATTGAGTTTTCATCGATGCCAACATCTTTCGGGTCGATGATTTCATAGCTCTCGCGGTTCTTGAGCACACCGTCCTGATGGATACCCGACGAGTGTGCGAACGCATTGCGGCCAACAATCGCCTTGTTGGGCTGCACGGGCATGTTCATGAGGCTCGACACCATGCGGCTGACGCCTGTAATTTTGGTGGCGTTGATATTTGTGTCGATTCCGAGGTCTTTGTGGGAGCGGAATGTCATCACAACCTCTTCGAGCGAGGTGTTGCCTGCACGTTCGCCGATACCGTTGATTGTGACTTCTGCCTGACGCGCTCCGTTGATGACACCTGTGACGGTGTTGGCTGTGGCCATGCCGAGGTCGTTGTGGCAGTGTGTGGCGATGACAACTTTGTCGATTCCCTCGACATTGTCAATCAGATATTTGATTTTTGCTCCGAATTCCGATGGCAGACAATAGCCGGTGGTGTCGGGAATATTGATGACTGTCGCTCCTGCGCGTATCACAGCCTCGACTACGCGTGCGAGATACTCGTTGTCCGTACGTCCGGCATCTTCGGCATAGAACTGCACATCTTCGACAAACTTCTTTGCGAATGAAACTGCGCCTACGGCACGTTCGAGAATGTCGTCGCGGGTTGAATTGAATTTGTATTTTATGTGGTAGTCAGATGTGCCGATGCCGGTGTGGATTCGCGGATGTTTGGCATATTTTAGAGCTTCAGCGGCTACACGGATGTCGTTTTCGACAGCGCGTGTGAGCGCGCAGATTGTCGGCCATGTAACAGCCTTGGAGATTTCGACCACTGAATTGAAGTCACCGGGGCTCGACACGGGGAATCCGGCTTCAATGACGTCGACCCCGAGGGCCTCCAGCGCCTTTGCAACTTCAATTTTTTCTACGGTATTGAGCTGACAACCGGGCACTTGCTCTCCATCGCGAAGTGTCGTGTCAAAGATAAAAAGCCTGTCACTCATATATTCGGATATATATTTATGTATTTTTGTGTGAATGTTTTATTGGAAACTTGACCTAAAACAATGGTTCTTGCGTGAGGAGTGGTAAGGAGAATGAAGACGATTGGCTGCAAAGTTACAAATTATTTATAAAACCATGCAATAAAATTATAAATTTAACTGATTTGGGCTTCAAATAATGGCAAATTGAAAGAATTTGGTTTGTGATATGCTGATGGATACCATACGTCCTGTGGAGTTTTAAACATGTCGGTTTAATAATTGTTAATTGTTGATTGCGATTTTGTATTTATAGGATTAAGTTGTACTTTCGTCTGAATTAGTCTACTTCAGCAATGGAATTTTCACGAAATATTCTGTTTGTGTTATCGCTTTTAATCTTGTCGGTTTCGGCTATTGCCGGAAGTATGGAATTTGGATTCCATTCATTGACCGATAGGATGTCGGAGGCAGAGCCTGACAGTGTTGCCATTGATGAGGATGATTTGGTTAAGGCTGCAATTGCGCGTGCCGATTCCATTGCCGATGCGATAGCGCTCGACGAAGTGGTCGTGACCGCACGTGTGAAGCCCATAGTATTCAGGGGCGACACGACAATTATCAACACCAACGCTTTCAAGACTCGCGACGGCGCTTATCTCGAAGAACTCGTCAGTATGGTCCCCGGGCTGACCTATGACAAGGAGACCGGAAGCTTGCGCTACAATGGCACTCCGATTTCTGAAATCAATATCAATGGAAAGGCTTTTCTGACAGGTGACAAGTCGATGGCGCTTGAAAATCTGCGTGCCGAAATATTCAAGCAGATAAAAATCTATGATAAGTCGAGCGACGAGGATATGTTTCTTGGCATAAAGAGGAAGTCCGGTAATAATTTCGTGCTTGACCTTCAGACTGAGGATGAGTTTAACGGATCGCTGATGACGGCTGCTGAGGTTGGCATGGGCAATCGCGACAGGAAGAACGCCGAGCTGAGGTCGCACTATTTCAAACCCGGTGGCGATGCGTTTTCGCTTTCGCTGAGAAGCGGCAACCGCGACATGACCACCCTCTACAAGAAAAACAGACGCGACGCGTTGTCGCTGCACCTATCGAAAGATATGACCGACAATCTGTTTGTCGGGGCAGATGTGGTGTATGGTCACGACCGTTCAGGCTCTGTCTTCTCTTCGGCCGATGAAAGTTATCTATCGACCGGTGATACTTTCAGCCATTCGACCGGAACGAACCGCAATAAGAACCGGCGGCTCTCGGCCAATCTCAACATGAGGTGGACCATCGGCAGCCATACCCGCATAAGCCTCACCGGCGACATGCAGAATGCGCGCAGCACCGTCACCGGCGAAAATCGCCGGGCATCATTTGACGCTGACCCTAATCTACCGACTGTCGATCCCTTCGCCGAGAATGTCTACGGCCAAGTGCCGGATTCAATAAAGGTCAACGACATCTCTCAAAGCAGCACAAGTGTGAACGACAATAAGAACTATTCGCTCAACGCCACCGTTACACGTAAGCTTAACAAACGGGGGACGGCGATAGTGATTTCCGGAGGTCTGAAAAACGGTGACCGCACCGGGCGTTCGTTCTCGGAATCCGACACGCGCTATTTCAGGCTGCGCGACCATGCGGGACTTGATTCGGTGCTCTATCGTCACCAGTATAATATCACGCCATCCGAAAGCCGAACGCGCACAATCGGCCTGCGTTTCACCCAGCCGCTTTCTGAAAAGATGCGCTTCGAGTTGAGCTACAGGTTCAAAAAGACACGCGAGGACTACACGCGCAACACCTATGATCTCTCACCTTTCTTTGACCGCGAGGAGGCTATATCGGCGGCGACACTTCCTTCAGGCTATGAGTCGGCCTATATAGACAGTCTCAGTAATTACAGTTTCAGCCGTATCTATGCCCACGAGATGCAGGCTGTGTTTATGTATAATTCCGAGCGCTTGAATGCCGATGCGACATTTACCGCAGAGCCTGAACGTCGGACACTCGACCAGAAGACCGGCATAAGGCGGGCCGATACGGTCAGGTCGTCGGTCAACTTCGCTCCGCGTCTTAGCGTAACCTATATGAGTGATGACTGGGCCTTCGGCATGGCCTACGACGGATCTACAAGGCAGCCCGAAATATCTTCGCTACTCTCACTGACCGACAACAGCAATCCGCTTTACATCACCCGAGGCAATCCACGTCTCAAGGCTGCCTACCGCCAGTCGCTGAGTTTCGACGGCCGGAATTCGCCTCTTGGACTTTCTGTCAGCATGAGTATGTCAAACACCATCAACGAACAGACAATGGCCGTTTACTACAATCCGCAGACAGGCGGACGCATCAGCTCGCCGGTCAACATCAACGGTAACCGCGATGCAAGTCTCTATGTCAATTATTTCAAATACCTAAAGTCGAAGTACCTGATTTCAGTCAGTATCAACGGATCACTCAGCAGGAGCGTCGGGCTGATAAACGAGGATATGGATGAGCAGCCGCAACGCAGCATCACCCGCTACAGGAACACGGGAATTTCAGGGGCGTTTCACTACATGTCGGGTATTTTTAATTTAAGGACAAATGTGTCGTGGAGATACTCGCATTCGGTCAATCAGTTGCAGGGTCTGTCCGACCATCAGTCGGACTATGCGTTCAGTCTCGCGCCCGACCTTAATCTGCCGTTCGGTCTGCGCATCTCCACTGATGCTTCATATTCACTGCGGACCGGCAAGAATATCAATCCTCGCGACTTCAGCCAGCTGCAATGGAATGCTGAAGTGTCGTGGCGCTTCCTGAAGCAGCGGACGGCTACGGTGTCAGTGAGATGGGTCGACATACTTAACGACAGGAAAAATCTTGTCCGTCAGAGTTCGTCGACAGGTATCTCCGAGTATTATGACATGCAGGTGGGCAGTTACTTCCTTGTCTCGCTCGAATATCGCTTCAACAAGGAGTTCATGGGAAAAAAGAAGAAGCCAAAAAAACGTAAGGATGACAGTTTTGATGATGCTGATGGCAATATGTTGAGATATTTCATGTTCTGAACGATTACTAATCTCATATACAATTAAAAGCGTTGCGCATTCATAATTAACTATGAATGCGCAACGCTTTTGATTGTATGCCATGTTGGAATGTGTCTTTCAGGCTTTTCCGTCGAGAAGACTGGTAGCGGTGTCCCAATCGCGGTAGAAGATGAGCAGGCGGATGCCTGTGCGGATCTGTGGCGAGTAGATTTCAGCCTCGTTTGAGACCATAGCTGGGATGCCGTTGGACGCAAGGAGGGCTTTGGCTACGTAGGCTTCGCCTGCGGTGTCGAAGGTTCTTATCTTCACGAGGTCGTCTGGTTCGGGCGGCCTCGTGTCGGTAAGAAGTTTTTTGATGCGTTGGATGAGCGACATTTTCTTAATGGAGAGTTTGGAATGGAGTGCCGGAATCAGGCGAGAGCCTGCTCGATGTCGGCAATGATGTCGGCCACGTCCTCGATGCCGACGGAGAGGCGGATGAGGTCTGGTGCTACACCGGCTTCGCGGAGCTGCTCGTCGGTGAGCTGACGGTGGGTGTGGCTTGCAGGATGTAGCACACAGGTGCGCGCGTCGGCCACATGGGTGACGATGGCTATGAATTTCAGACGGTCCATGAACTTGATTGCGTCCTCGCGCGTGCCTTCGATACCGAAGGCGATTACTCCGCATGAACCTTTAGGAAGATATTTTTCGGCAAGGTGATGATATTTGTTGCCGGGGAGGCCGCAATAGTTCACCCACTTTACTTTTGGATTGGCTTCGAGCCATTTGGCTACGGTCATGGCATTTTCGCAGTGGCGCGGGACGCGCAGATGGAGGGTCTCAAGTCCGAGGTTGAGCAGGAAGGCGTTCTGTGGCGACATCATCGAGCCGAGGTCACGCATAAGCTGGGCTACGGCTTTGGTGATGTAAGCTCCCTTGCCGAACGATTTGGTATAGGTCAGACCGTGGTATGACTCGTCGGGGGTGGTGAGACCGGGGTATTTGTCGGCATGTGCATCCCAGTCGAAGTTACCGCTGTCGACCACAGCGCCGCCGACACTGACAGCATGGCCGTCCATATATTTGGTCGTGGAGTGTGTGACGATGTCTGCGCCCCATTCGAACGGGCGGCAGTTGATGGGGGTGGGGAAGGTGTTGTCGACGATGAGGGGGACTCCGTTGGCATGGGCTACACGCGCAAACTTCTCGATGTCGAGCACCTCGCCGCCGGGATTAGAGATGGTCTCGCCGAAAAGGACTTTGGTGTTCGGGCGGAAGGCTGCCTGAATCTCCTCCTCGGAGGCGTTGGGGTCGACGAATGTGCAGTCGATACCGAGCTTTTTGAGTGTAACGCCGAAGAGGTTGTAAGTGCCGCCGTAGATGTTTGACGACGATACGATATGGTCGCCTGCCTCGCAGATGTTAAAGACAGCATAGAAGTTTGCAGCCTGTCCTGACGAGGTAAGCATGGCGGCGACACCTCCTTCGAGTGCTGCGATTTTGGCAGCGACCGCATCGACGGTGGGATTCTGGAGGCGGGAGTAGAAATATCCGGAGTCTTCGAGGTCGAAAAGCCGGGCCATCTGTTCGCTCGTGTCATATTTGAAAGTTGTGCTCTGGATTATAGGTAGCACACGTGGCTGACCCTTGGTTGGAGTCCATCCGGCCTGTACACAAAGAGTGGCCGGCGAGTAGTTCTTATCGTTGGTCATATCACTGACGAAGTTTGTATAATATATTAAATATGTGATGAAAATAATCAAGGGCTTCCACAGCGTTTAGTCTGAGGGAAGCCCTTGGTTTTGGTATGGCTAAATTTTGTGCGCGTTTGGATATACGCAAGTGCTTCTCACACTTGATGAATCCTTATGCGTTCTTTACCTTGTCAACGATAGCCTTGAAAGCGGCAGGATTGTTGAGCGCGAGGTCGGCGAGGACTTTGCGGTTGATCTCGATGCCTGCTTTGTGGATAAGGCCCATGAGCTTTGAGTAAGAAAGATCTTCAAGACGGGCAGCTGCGTTGATACGCTGAATCCAGAGGGCACGGAAGTTACGCTTTTTGTCCTTGCGGTCACGGTAAGCGTAGGTGAGACCCTTTTCCCAAGTGTTCTTGGCTACAGTCCAAACGTTGCGACGGCATCCGAAGTAACCACGGGTAAGTTTGAGGATTTTCTTGCGGCGAGCTCTTGAAGCTACATGATTTACTGATCTTGGCATTTTGAAAAATGAGTTGTGAACGTCAGCGGCACGTCAATGCACTTAATTTCATTTTTTAGGTGGCTGACCGTTCGGTTTAAAGAATTGAATTAGAAATCACGATTTGTTTAAGATCGGAGGGGAAAAGCCTAACCTTACTTAAGGGCGAGGAGTTCCTTAACGTTTGAAGCGTCGGCGCGAGACACAACAGAGAAGTGAGTGAGGTTGCGTTTCTGCTTCTTGGTCTTTTTAGTCAAGATGTGGCTCTTGAAGGCATGTTTTCTCTTGATCTTTCCTGATCCGGTAAGGGCGAACCTCTTTTTGGCACCGGAGTTAGTCTTAATCTTTGGCATTGGTTGTGATTGTTAAATAATGATTTTAATTCTATAGAGTGCGTCGGCCCGGAGGCCGACGCGCTTTTTAGCGTATTGCTGGTTTATTTTTTCTTCGGGCTGAGCATGATGATCATGCGCTTGCCTTCGAGGACCGGCATCTGGTCTACTTTGCCATATTCCTCAAGGTCGTTGGCGAAACGCAGCAGAAGCACCTCGCCTTGTTCCTTGAAAAGAATCGAACGGCCTTTGAAGAAAACGTATGCTTTCACCTTTGCGCCTTCCTGCAGGAAGCCGATGGCGTGTTTAAGCTTGAAGTTATAGTCATGGTCGTCGGTCTGAGGTCCGAAACGGATTTCCTTGACTACTACTTTCGTTGCCTTTGCCTTCTGTTCCTTCTGGCGTTTTTTCTGCTGGTAGAGGAACTTCTGGTAGTCGAGCACACGGCAGACCGGTGGCTCGGCGGTCGGTGAAATCTCGATGAGGTCGAGACCGAGACCGTCGGCGATTTTCAATGCCTCCTGAATGGAATATATGCCGTTTTCAACATTGTCGCCTACCAGTCGCACTTCGCGTGCGCGGATATGCTCGTTGATGGCGTATGGTTCCTCTTTACGGTTATTCAGAGGACGGCGTGGACCGTTGCTATTGTTGGGGCGCGGCGGGCGCGGGGTGAAAGGTTTTTTCTCCATTCAGGGGGTTATTGATTAATCATTTCGTTGACTTCGCGAGTCAAATCGTCTGCAAAGGTAGCAATTTTCATCGAACCTTTATCACCTTCACCCTGTTTTCTTACAGAAATTTCACCATTTTCAGCTTCTTTTTCACCGACAATGAGCATGTAGGGTATTCTCTTGAGCTCGTTGTCACGGATTTTTTTGCCGATTTTTTCATTTCTGTCGTCAACTTGGGTACGGATGTCAAGGGCGTTGAGGCTGGCTGCGACTTCATAGGCATAGTCGTTGAATTTCTCCGAGATGGGGAGCACGACTGCCTGCTGCGGTGCGAGCCAGAGGGGGAAGCGTCCGGCTGTGTGTTCGAGAAGCACGGCGACGAAGCGTTCCATCGAGCCGAAAGGCGCACGGTGGATCATCACAGGGCGGTGTTTCTGGTTGTCAGAGCCGGTGTATTCGAGCTGGAATCTTTCAGGAAGGTTGTAGTCAACCTGAATTGTGCCGAGCTGCCATTTACGGCCGAGTGCGTCCTTGACCATGAAGTCGAGTTTCGGGCCATAGAAGGCGGCTTCGCCATATTCCTTGCGGGCTTTGAGACCCTTTTCCTCACAAGCGTCGATGATGGCCTGCTCGGCGAGATGCCAGTTTTCGTCAGTGCCGATATATTTTTCCTTATTGTTGGGGTCGCGCAGTGAAATCTGAGCCTCGAAGTTTTCAAATTTAAGAGCCTTGAAGATGTAGAATATGATATCCATCACCTTGAGGAACTCTCCCTTGATCTGGTCGGGGGCGCAGTAGATGTGTGCGTCGTCCTGCGTAAAGCCTCTCACGCGAGTGAGGCCGTGGAGCTCGCCGCTCTGTTCGTAGCGGTAGACTGTGCCGAATTCTGCGAGACGCAGTGGCAGGTCACGGTAGCTGCGGGGAAGTGCGCGGAAGATTTCGCAGTGGTGGGGGCAGTTCATCGGTTTGAGCAGATATTCCTCGCCCTCCTCGGGTGTGTGGATCGGCTGGAAAGAGTCTTTGCCATACTTGGCGTAGTGGCCTGAGGTCACGTAGAGGTTCTTGTTGCCGATATGGGGTGTGATTACCTGCTGGTAGCCGTATTGTTTCTGGATTTTGCGGAGGAACTGTTCGAGGCGGTCGCGAAGGGCTGTGCCTTTGGGGAGCCAGAGCGGCAGACCTGCGCCTACATTCTGTGAGAATGCAAAAAGTTCCATTTCCTTGCCGAGCTTGCGGTGGTCGCGCTTTTTGGCTTCCTCAAGGAGCACGAGGTATTCGTCGAGCATCTTCTTTTTAGGGAAGGTGATACCGTAGACTCTGACGAGCTGGTTGCGCTTTTCGTCGCCACGCCAGTATGCGCCGGCAAGCGATGTCACCTTCACAGCCTTGATGGGGGCGGTGTTGGCGATGTGCGGGCCGCGGCAGAGGTCGGTGAACGAACCTTGTGTGTAGGTGGTGATGTGTCCGTCCTCAAGTTCGCTGATAAGCTCGCACTTGTATTCTTCGCCACGGTCGCCGAAGAGCTTCAGCGCGTCGGACTTCGAGATGTCGGCGCGGACGATGGGCTGTTTCTGCTGTGCGAGTTCGAGCATTTTTTTCTCGATGCGGGGGAAGTCGGCAGATGTGATGGTGTGTTCGCCCGGATCGATGTCGTAGTAGAAACCGTTTTCAATGGCCGGGCCGATGCCGAACTTGACTCCGGGGAAAAGTTCCTGAAGCGCTTCGGCAAGAAGGTGGGCCGATGAGTGCCAGAAAGCGTGTTTGCCTTCGGGGTCATCCCATTTGAAAAGTTTGATTGTGGCATCTTCGGTGATGGGGCGGGTGATGTCCCACTCCTTGTCGTTGACTGATGCCGCGAGAATGTCGCGGGCGAGCTGCGACGACAGAGATTCGGCAATCTGCAGGGGGGTGATTCCGCTCTCAAACTGCTTCACACTCTGGTCGGGGAAGGTGATATTGATTGTTGCCATTATTAATAATGTGTGGTTTAGGGAGTCATACGAGCGACTCCTGTTGTTTTCAGCTTGCAAAGATAGAAAATAATTCTTTAAATTCATCTTATAATATGGTGAAAATTCGACCGATATGCCAAAGCTTGGCTCTCTTTGTGGTGTCACTGGCGCTGTTTTTTGTCAATATTGTCAATTAAGAAGGCTTTGAGCGGATTTTTCGACTGCCTTTTTTCGCTTATGCCGGAAACTTGGGGGGCCGGGCTGACGGTTGGTGGTGGAGGGTCTTTGTTGTTCGGCTTTGATGTTTTGCGAAATTGGGCTAACTTTGTGGTCGCTATGAAAAAGATTGACAATGCCACAGTCCAGCGAATACTCGATGCCGCCGATATCGTAGAGGTGGTGAGTGACTTCGTAGCCCTTAAAAAGCGTGGGGCTAACTATGTCGGACTGTGTCCGTTTCACAACGACCGTTCCCCGTCGTTTTATGTGTCAAAGTCGAAAGGCATGTGCAAATGTTTCAGCTGTGGCGAGGGCGGAAGCCCGGTGAGTTTCATCATGAAGCTCGAACAGCTGTCGTTTACAGAGGCATTGCGCTATCTCGCCAAGAAATACAACATTGAAATCGAGGAGCGCGAGATGACCGACGACGAGCGTCGTGCCGAGAATGACCGCGAGAACATGTTTGCTCTCAACGACTTCGCCATGCGCTACTTTGAGAAGAATCTCAAGGAGACGGCTGACGGTCGTGACATCGGTCTCTCGTATTTCCGCTACCGAGGCATCAGCGAGGCGATGATCGAGAAATTCCATCTCGGATATGCCCTCGACGGGCGCGACGCGCTCTACAAGACGGCTATCGAGCGTGGCTACAGCGAGCAGTATCTGATTTCGACAGGCGTATGTAACAAGACTGACGACGGACGCATCTATGACCGTTTCCGTGGCCGAGTGATTTATCCGATATTCACGCTTGCCGGAAAGGTGGTTGCATTCGGCGGACGCACGCTCAGCTCGGAAAAGAAGATAGCTAAATATGTCAATTCGCCCGAATCGGACATCTATCTGAAGCGACGGGAGCTTTACGGTCTGTTTCAGGCAAAGCAGGCGATAGCGAAGGCGCAGAAGTGTATCCTTGTCGAGGGCTACATGGATGTCATCTCGATGCATCAGGCCGGGGTGTGCAATGTCGTCGCCTCGTCGGGCACGGCTTTGACTGTGGAGCAGGTGCGCCTGATCAAGCGCTTCACATCCAATGTCACTCTCATCTACGACAGTGACGCCGCCGGTATCAAGGCGTCGCTGCGAGGAATCGAACTGCTTTTGCAGGACGACATGGACATCAAAGTGCTACTCCTGCCTGAAGGTGAAGACCCCGACTCGTTTGCCCAGAGCCATTCGTCGAGCGAGGTCGAGGCCTATATCAGCGAGCATGAGACCGATTTCATCAGTTTTATGGCTTCGATTCTGATGGACGGAGCGGCCAGCAATCCGACAAAGCGCGCCGAGGTCATCACGCGTGTGGTGAAAACCATCGCTCTGATTCCCGACGAAATCAAGCGGAGTGTCTATGCGCAGGAGTGTTCACGCATACTCTTTATGGACGAGGATGTGTTGCGTCGCGAAATCGGAAAGTATTACAATGAATTCAGGCTGAAATCGCGCGAGGAGCAACAAAGAGCCGAGGTGTTCACAGGCGGCGCTGCTCCGTCGGTGGCGGACGGGGCTGCGGCAGAAGGAGGACCTGAGGCCGATTCTCAGCACCGGCCGTCTCAGCCTCAGGCCGAACAGTCGCGCCATGTGCGTTTTCTCCGGACTTATGAGATGAATATCGCACGTCTCATCGCCAAATATGGCAATTATGCCTTTGCCGATGGTATCGATGACGATGGAAACGCCGTCCCGATGACTGTGCTTGAATATATAGAGGCAGATCTTGCCGCCGATGAAATTTCGTTTGTAAATCCTGACCTTGCCCATTTTTTCGCCGAGGCACGGCGTCTGAGCCGTTACAGCTGGGAGGCCGATCTCGCCCGTCGTCGCGAGGAACTGGAAGGACGGCGTAATCAGGAATTTTCAGCCGGTGTCGAGGCAATCAGGCAGAAGGCTACTGATGTCGGGAGCATTTCGGCTATGGAAAAGACTTTGCGAGAGACGGTCGACACTAATTTCAACCGTGGGCTTGAAGAGTTCTCAAGCTCCTACCTCGCACGCCAGATGTGTTCGTCGCCCGACGATGTTGTCAGGAATCTCGCTTCGGATCTCGTTGTGGAGCGCCATATATTGAGCAAGGTGCACACGAAATATGCAAAGGTCGACACTGAACAGGACCTTTTGGGCGAGCTTGTGCCGCGAGCTTTGCATGAACTGAAGGATGCTATTCTCTGGACGCGCCTTGATGACACCCGTAAGGAGCTTGCCGCATGTGCCTCTGACTATGAGCGTGCGCTCGCACTAATGCGTAGGCTTCAGGAGATAGAAGGCGCCCGCTCCGAACTCGCCAAGCTTATCGGCGATAGGGTAATCGCCCCGCGCAAATAATTGCAGGTGGGCTGACCTTGTGGTTTATTGATATTTATATGCCGTCATCGTGGCTCAGCGGTGACGGCAATATTTTTTGTAAATGCCTGTAAAAGACAAGGAGGACGAACCTCACGGCCAGTCCCCCTCTTCTAATCTACAATCTTGTAAAAACACATATATTGAAAAAACGATTCCGTCTTTAATGGTTGCATTTGGAATCAGAGGCTTTTTCTAATGTGGCTCCGACGATTGTAAATAGCTTGTATAAAGTTAGTATGTTAGATATCCTGTCAGGTTTGTAGTTTGATTGAAAAGTTTGTTTTTATGAGGTTGCTATATGTTGTAACTTAGCCTGTCGGCTGTAGTTGGCGTTAATGCAAGTGTTGTTTTGAAGAGGGGGGAGGGTCTGATAATGCAAATGTATGGATTAGGATTAATAAATCCAAGAAATTTGCCATGATTTGTTGAAAAAAATCGTTTTGTACCTGTTTGGTAGACAGAGTTGTAGCTTGTTTGGGGACAGATTCGGGCCGATATTATCCGGGCTGTCTACAGATGTGCGACATTGACCGATGGATGCCTTTTGATTTGAAATATTTACAGGGATTGTTGTGGCGGGTCTACATCATGTAAAATGGCCGTGTGGTCGATTTAACGAATGTGTAGTGCTCTAATTAGCTTTTTTTTACGTACTCGGAATGGTAGTTAACAAAAATCTTGTTAACTTTGCATCTTGAAATATTGTTTAGAATACCTAAACGACCCTGATACAACGAATTGCAAATACACCCCGCCGCAAAAGGCGGATTTTTAATCGCATTATGACAAAAAGATATCCGCTATACACTTTGGTGGCTCTCTTCCTGACAGCCATTATCAGTAGCTGTAACAAGGACTCTGACTCGTTTGTGGCAGAGGGCGATTTCGGCAACTGTTCGGTGACATCTTTCAGCCTCGGGAAGAATGACAGTGTGCTTAAAGGCCTTGATTCTGTCTACTTTTCGATAGACCTTGTCAACGCTGTCATTTTCAATGCCGACTCGCTTCCCAAGGGTACGCGTATCGACAAGATGATAGTCAAAATCGGCACATCGTCGGCAAGCGCATGTGACCTTACGTTCCGTGTCCCGGAGACCTCCCGCGATACGACCATCAGTTATATCGAAAGTCCGAACGACAGCATAAATTTTGCCGATGGCCCTGTCAAGCTGCTCGTGAAGTCATACGACGGTCTTTCGAGCCGCGAATACAGCATCAAGCTCAACGTGCATGAGGTAGTGCCCGATACGCTCTACTGGGATAAGGCCTCACGCCGCACACTTCCCGGGACGCTTTCCGCTCCGCAGGCTCAGAAGACAGTTGAATTCAAGGGGCGCATATACTGTCTTACGGTTGCCGGCTCTAAGGCTTCGGTTGCCTCGGTCGAAAATCCTTATGACAACAATTGGACTGCCGACGAAGCTCATATCCCCGACGACGCGGTGGTCGAATCATTCGCTGCAAGTAACGATGCCTTCTATATCATTGATGGTCAAGGTCGTCTCTATACATCGTCTGACGCATTGACATGGAGTGCCACCGGCTCTCACATGGATCATGTCTACGGCGGTTACGTAAATCGCATCCTTGGTGCAAGAAAGGATGCCGACGGTTGGAAGCATGTCACTTATCCTGCGACTACCGAACATGCAATACCCGCGGGATGCCCTATCGGAGGCACAGGTCAGATGGTTACATATGTAACCTCATGGAGCGACTCTCCGCTTTCAATGTTTGTCGGCGGACATGACGCTTCAGGTAATGTCGTTGGCTCGACATGGGGATATGACGGTGAAGTCTGGGCGAAGATCAGCTCGCGAGACATTGATGAGCGTGAGGATGTGGCTTTGTTCCCGTATTTTACACCACGCGAAGTGACCGGATTCTGGCGTGTGACAGAGCGCTCGGCGCTCATTGCCCTCGGTGGCCGTTATGAGTCGACAGAAGGTCAGGTCGTGTCAAACAATGTATATATTTCATATGACCAAGGCATAACATGGGATGAGGCGTCAAGCTATCTCCAGCTGCCGGACTATATTCCTGATTTTGCATCCGCACAGGCTATGGTGGTTGATGCCCGTCTTGATGATTCGGTGTCGCGTTCGGCTGATGGCTGGACCGCCTTCAATGGCAACCGTATGCCTGCATGGGCAACCCCTGTCCCGTTTGCACATGTAAGTCGTGTGAGCAAACCTGTCACAGAATGGGAATGTCCTTACATCTATCTGTTCGGAGGCGAGAATGCTGCCGGTGATCTTTACGACACGCTTTGGAAAGGAGTGATTCGTCGCTTCACATTCGCACCACTTTATTAATGATGTCGCCATTATATTAAATAAGGTGGTAATCTCATATGAAACCTCTCTTTCTCTCACTGATTGTCGCTTTATGCTTGTCGGTAATTCCGGCTGAAGCATACGCTCAGACGCAAGAGAGCGTCGAGACATACAAATTTGATGTCGGAGCAGGACTCGGGATGTCGGGCTATCTCGGTGATGCAAACGAAAGTTCGCTTTTCGCTCATCCGGGTGTCGCGCTTAACGGCTCATTTCGCTATCTCATCAACACCCGCTGGGCCATACGCGGTCTGTTTACGGCTGCTTCACTGAGTGGAACGACGGCCGATATGGACAATGTGCTACCCGAAGGAAAGGTCTACGACTTCAAGTCGTGGGTCTACGATCTCGGAGGCCGGGTCGAGTTTAACTTTTTCAACTATGGGATAGGGGAGAGTTATAAGAATCTCAGCCGCGTTTCGCCATATCTCTCGCTTGGGCTTGGAGTCACGATGTCAAATACGGCAGGCGAAAGCTATGTGGCAATGAGCCTTCCGATGGGCTTCGGTGTCAAATACAAGGTCAAGCCGCGTGTCAATCTCAGTCTTGAGTTCTGTATGACAAAAGTGTTTGGCGATCATGTCGATAGCGGAGAACTATCTGACCTTTATCAGATTAAAAGTTCTTTCCTCAAAAATACCGATTGGTATTCGACTATAATGCTTGGCATCAGTTACGAGTTTGGCAAACGTTGCGTCACATGTCACCGTATCGATTGAAAAAGTGACTTAAGGAACATGAATATCATAATATAAACAATATAAACAAATCAGCCGGTGAGCTTTCTCTCTTCCGCAAACAAAGTGTATGAAGCCCGGCGACATAAAAGATATGACAGAAGAAATAGACAAAAGTAGCCTTCCACGCCATGTGGCCATCATTATGGATGGAAATGGCCGTTGGGCCAAGGCGCGCGGTCTTGACCGTAGCGAGGGTCATGTCGAAGGAGTGAACACAGTGCGAAGAATCACTGAGATTGCTTCGGAACTCGGCATAGGCTATCTTACACTCTATACGTTCTCCACAGAAAACTGGAATCGCCCTCAGGCCGAGGTCGACGCCCTGATGCATCTGATTGTGATTGCAATCGAGCGCGAGACTCCCGACCTGATTAAAAACAATGTCCGTCTTGAAATGATCGGCGATACGTCGCGCATGCCTCGTGAGGCATATGAGCGTCTGCAGCAATGTATAGCCGACACTTCGCATGGCACAGGCCTGACTCTGATTCTGGCCATCAGCTATTCAGCCCGCTGGGAAATCCTCAGGGCATCGCGTCTTTTTGCCGAGGATGTCAAGGCCGGAAAAGCAGACCCTGCCGACATGGATTCGGACGAGGCATTCAACCGTTATCTGACCACCGCGTCATATCCAGACCCCGACCTGCTCATACGTACAGGCGGTGATCACCGCATCAGCAATTTTCTGCTCTGGCAGATTGCATATTCGGAAATTTATGTCACAGATACATTCTGGCCGGATTTCTCTCGCGAAGATTTTGTCAGGGCGCTTAAAGACTTCCGTGGCCGCGAACGCCGTTTCGGCCTGACTTCCGAACAACTAAAATAAATCCCTCCATCCCCAATACCAACGTTAGACAAATGCGTTTTAAATTCATCACTTTCCTGCTCCTGCTCTCGTCACTCTCCATATCATTCGGCGTTTCGGCGCAGGCCACGACGGATACGATTTACAATCCAACCATACATTTCACCGGTCTGCCAAAGACATATGAAATAGCCGATATTCAGGTCAAAGGTGCTGATAACTATGAAGATTACATAGTCATCGGCTACACCGGACTTAAAAAGGGCGATCTCATCACGATTCCCGGTCCGGATGTCACTGATGCGACAAAGCGTCTGTGGCGTCAAGGCCTGTTCTCCAAAATTCAGATAACAGTCGACAAGGTCGTGGGAAACAAGGCTTATCTAACGCTTAACCTGCGCCAGCAGCCGCGTATCGGCTCGATTACTTATCATGGAGTGAAAAAGGGTGAGCAGCAGGATCTCGATGAGGCTCTGCAGCTCCGCAAAGGAAACCAGATTACCCAGAACATTGTCAACCGTGCCGAGCAGATTATCTCGAAATACTATGGCAACAAGGGTTTTGGCAACGCGACTGTCAAAATCAACCTGACCGACGACCTCTCACATCCCAACGAAGTGCTTGTCGATATCAATGTCAACAAGAATGACAAGGTGAAGGTCCACAAGATTTATATCGACGGTAATGAGGTGATGAGCGACAACCAGTTGCAGCGCGTCATGAAAAAGACTAACGAAAAGGGTAAGCTTCTGAATCTTTTCCGTCAGAAAAAATTTGTCGAGAGCGACTATGAGGATGACCTTGAACGTATCATCCAGAAATATAATGAAAAAGGCTATCGTGATGCCGCGATACTTTCCGACTCTGTAGTTCCGTTTGACGAAAAGACAGTCGATGTCTACATCTCACTTGACGAAGGTAAGAAGTATTACATCAACGATATTTCATGGGTCGGCAATACCATCTACTCGACCGACCTTCTTTCCAACGTGCTCGGAATGGAGAAGGGCGATGTGTACAATCAGAAACTTCTGAAGAAGCGTACATCGGAAGATGATGACGCGATTGCCAACTACTATATGAACAACGGTTATCTCTTCTTCGACCTCACTCCGATTGAAAAGAATGTCAACGGTGACTCGATTGATATTGAGATGAGAATAACCGAAGGTCCGCAGGCGCGCATCAACAATGTCATCATCAACGGTAACGACCGTCTGTATGAAAAGGTGATCCGTCGCGAACTCTATGTCAAGCCCGGAGAGCTGTTCAATAAGGAAGACCTCATGCGCTCGGCGCGTGAAATCGCACAGACAGGCCATTTCGACCCTGAAAATATGGACATTCGTCCTGAGCCAAATCAGGAGGACGGTACTGTCGACATCCTTTTCAACCTTGAATCGAAGTCAAACGACCAGTTCGAATTCTCTATGGGCTGGGGTCAGACCGGTGTCATCGGTAAGGTAGCGATCAAGTTTACAAACTTCTCGATCAAGAATCTCTTCTACCCCAACAGTTATAAAGGTCTTGTCCCGCAGGGCGACGGTCAGCAGCTCACGATTTCTGCCCAGACAAATGCCCGCTATTATCAGGCATACAGCATATCGTTCCTTGACCCGTGGTTTGGAGGCAAGCGCCCGAACTCACTTTCTGTCTCGGCCTACTATAGCCGTCAGACAGGTGTCAACTCATCGTACTACAACCGTAGCTACATGAACAGCTACATGTATCCCTACAGCGGACTCTATAACTCGGGCTACGGATATAACGACTATTATCAGAATTCTTACGAAAACGCCTACGACCCCAACAAGTTCCTCCAGATGCTTGGTGTTTCTGTCGGATTCGGAAAGCGTCTCAACTGGCCTGACAACTATTTCACATTCCAGGCCGAACTCGGCTACAACTGGTATTTCCTTAAGAACTGGGAATATCTTTTCGATATGCAGAACGGTACGTCAAATTCACTTACGCTTGGCCTGACACTTGCGCGTAACTCTACCGACAACCCGCTCTACACACGCCGTGGCTCTAACTTCTCGATTAACCTCCAGCTCACTCCTCCGGCTTCACTCTTCGGCAAAAAGAACTGGAAGCAGCTGTCGGAAATTGCGAAGAGCACCAATACCGACACCTATACGACCACTCAGATTGAGAATGCCCGCAAGGAACTTTATCGCTGGATTGAATACTGGAAATTGCGTTTCAAATCGCGCACCTACACTCCGCTTACCAATCCTGACGGTAAATACACCCTCGTGTTCATGACACGTGCCGACCTTGGTCTTCTCGGCAGCTACAATAAGAATCTCAAATCTCCGTTCGAAACATTCTATGTGGGTGGCGACGGTATGTCGGGATCCTATACATACGCACAGGAGACTATCGCACTCCGCGGCTATGACAACGGACAGCTTACTCCCTACTACCGTGGAGGCGGTTATGCCTACACCCGTTTCGGAATGGAACTTCACTTCCCCTTCATGCTCCAGCCGACGACAACAATCTATGGTCTGACATTCATCGAAGGCGGTAACGCTTGGAATTCTGTCAAGAACTTCTCTCCGTTCGACCTCAAGCGCAGTGCCGGAGCCGGTATCCGTATCTATCTCCCGATGATTGGTATGATGGGTATCGACTGGGCCTACGGTTTTGACCGCGTCTACGGCACTAAGGGTGGCTCGCACTTCCATTTCATTCTCGGTCAGGAATTCTAATCCCCCCCGACAGAGCTAACTGAAACAACGATTTTACAGCAAATTAAACTTTTCACCCGCTGGTGCGTCTATATTATATCAACATTCCTCAATTATTTAACACCGCCAAGGTATGAAAAAGATTTTCCTGACATTAGCACTTGTGCTTGCATGCTTCGCAGGGGCATCCGCGCAAAAGTTCGCGTTGGTCGATATGGACTACATCCTGTCGAATGTCCCCGCCTATGAAATGGCCAACGAGCAGCTCAACCAGATTTCCCAGAGATGGCAGAAAGAGGTCGAATCCGTGGCCAAGGAAGCCGAGACACTTTATAAGAATTATCAGAATGAAATGGTCTTTCTGACCGACGAACAGAAGAAGAAAAAAGAAGCAGAAATCGTCGGGAAGGAAAAGCAGGCTGCCGAACTGCGCCAGAAATACTTCGGTCCTGACGGCGAGCTCTACAAAAAGCGTCAGACGCTGATGAAGCCGATTCAGGACGATGTGTACAATGCCGTCAAGAAAGTGTCGGAAGAACGCGGCTACCAGTGTATTTTTGACCGTGCATCATCCGCGGATATAATATTTGCCTCTCCACGAATCGACGTTTCTAACGAGGTGCTTGAAAAGTTAGGTTATTCCAAATAAAATCCCTATCTTTGCACTGCTTCGGAAATCAGTGTCGTATTTCTGGCTATACAGCGGTAAAACAATTCAGACAAACGATATAATTAAAAAATAAAACTTCACAATACAACGATGATCAAAAGACTTTTGCTCGCAATCATGATTGCGTTTCCCATGAGCCTATTCGCTCAGAAATTTGGTGTTATCAACACTAACGAGCTCATGACTTCTCTTCCGGAAATGAAGTCTGTTCAGGAACAGATGGAAGCCGCTACCAAGAAATACGAAGACGAATTCACCAAACTTCAGGAAGAATTCAACAAGAAATTCCAGGAATTCCAGGCTCTTGAGGCCACTACCCCCGAAACCATCAAGGAGCGTCGCACTCAGGAACTTCAGGAAATCGACACCAAGATTCAGCGCTTCCGTGAGACTGCCCAGCAGGATCTCCAGCGTCAGAACCAGCAGCTTCTCGCTCCTATACAGGAAAAGGTCATGAAGGCAATCCAGAGCGTAGGCGCAGAAGGTAAGTACACCTTTATTTTCGAAAACGGCATGTCGCTTTACACCGGAGTTGATGTAACTGACGTCACTCCTCTCGTGAAGACCGCCCTCGGAATTAAATAAGCCATTACGGCTTGCGATTAACTGATTGAAAAGAATCAATCACATATACCCGTCCGCCATGCCGTCCGCACCAAGCGGATTGCATGGCGGACGTTGTTAAAAGCATACTCTTTATATAACCATACCCCAATCATAACCCGCCAATACAGTCACAGCTATGTTACGCATCAAACGCATGGACATCTTCATTCTTCAGAGCTTTGTTCCTCTGTTCATGATGACGTTCTGCATCTGTCTATTCATAGTGCTCATGCAATTCCTGTGGCGTTACATTGACGAACTTGTCGGCAAGGGCCTTGGTGTGGATGTCATAGGTGAACTGTTCTTCTATGCCGCACTGACCATGATTCCGATGGCTCTTCCGCTCGCCATACTTCTCGCCTCGCTTATGACTTTCGGTAATCTCGGCGAGCAGTTTGAACTTACAGCCATGAAGGCGTCGGGGATTTCGCTCCTCCGCACCATGGCTCCGCTTATCGTGCTGATGGTCTGCATTGCCACCGGCGCGTTCTTTTTTCAAAACAACGTGCTTCCGGTTGCTCAGACAAAGATGTGGACTCTGCTCTATTCCATGCGGCAGAAATCGCCGGAGCTTGAAATCCCGGAGGGTGTGTTCTACGACCAGATTCCCGGCTACAATCTGTTTGTGCAGGAGAAAAACCGTGAGACTGGCGTGCTCTACGAGGTGATGATCTACGACGTGTCAAAAGGTTTTGAAAACTCGTCAATAATTCTTGCTGACTCCGGAAAAATGTCGATAACCCCCGATAAGACCCACCTGTTTCTTCATCTCTGGCACGGCGAGTCGTTTGAAAACCTCAAGGATGCCGGGGCCGGCAATATGAAGAATGTGCCTTATCGCCGTGAGTCGTTTGCAGAGAAGGAAATCATGCTGAAGTTCGATTCCAATTTCAACCGTATGGACGAGCAGGGAATGCGCAACCAGTATGTCGGCAAGAACATGGCCGAGTTGCAGGCGACAATTGACTCTGTGGGCGCACGCGTCGACTCGCTTGGCTCATCCTATGGCACAGCGCTCAGGGAATATCCATATATGGGCATACATGCCTATCAGACCCGGGTCGACAGCGGCAAGACCGTCAAGACACGCAGGCCTGATGTGGCGATTGCGAAACCGGTCAACGTCGACTCTGTTCTGCGTGGTTCGTCGTCAGGTGTAAGGCTCAGTTATCTGACCCAAGGTCTGGCCAAGGCTCAGCGAATGCGTCAGGAATATGAGTACAAGAGCATCGCAATGGCCGATGACCTTAAAACAATGAGACGTCACGCCATAGAGCTGCAAAAGAAGTTCACGCTTTCGTTTGCCTGCATAATATTCTTCTTTATCGGTGCTCCGCTGGGCGCTATCATCCGCAAAGGCGGCCTCGGAACTCCGCTTGTCATCTCCGTGTTCCTGTTCATATTCTACTATATTATCGACAACATGGGTTATAAGCTTGCGCGTGACGGTAAATGGGAAGTTTGGGAAGGAATGTGGCTGAGTGCTGCTGTCCTTCTGCCGATGGGCGTATTCTTCACATATAAGGCTGTCAATGACTCGGCTGTGTTCAACAAGGATGCCTATCTGAATTTCTTCCGTAAATTCTTTGGCGTGAGCGAGGTGCGTCATGTCGAGATGAAGGAGCTTGTGATGGAAGATGTCGACCCGGTAGTGGCGGTGCAGCGAATGGAGGCACTGAAACTTGAGGTGGCGGCATATCTTCAGAAAAATCCAGCCCGGCAGGGCTATCGTGATTATTGGCTTCACGGCTATGACCGCGACGAGCTCCACCGTCTTCGCGATACGATTGAAAACAACGTCGAGTATCTCTCCAATTCCAGAGAGAAGATGGTTGTGCTTAAGCTGATGGATTTACCTGTGTTGAGAAGCCTGTGGTTTCAGCAGCCATCGACAAAAGCTTGGCTTTCGTGGACGATGATGGCTCTGTTCCCGGTCGGGTTGCCCGTCTGGTTCTATGGCCGTAAAACCCAGCTCAGGCTGCGCGACGAACTGGCCACGGTCTCAAAGGTGGCCGACCAGCTCATCGAACTTATAGCTCCGAAAATAGACTGACTCCAGTTGCCAAATAAATTTCAACCTGTTGAAAAACCTCCTAAACGATGGAAAATAATATAAAGTTAGATACAATTGAAGAGGCTCTCGCTGATTTCCGCGAAGGCAAATTCGTGATTGTGGTCGATGACGAGGACCGCGAAAACGAGGGCGATTTGATTATCGCTGCCGAGAAAGTCACCCCTGAAGCTGTGAACTTCATGATAACCCATGCGCGCGGTGAGCTTTGTGCTCCCGTGACCATTTCACGTTGCAAGGAGCTTGGTCTGCAGCATCAGGTTCAGGACAACACCTCGATGCTCGGCACTCCGTTCACAGTGACTGTCGATTTGCTTCCGGGCTGTACGACCGGCGTGTCGGCCCACGACAGGGCTGCGACCATACGCGCTCTTGCCGACCGCTCGGTGACTCCCGATATGTTCGGACGTCCCGGACACGTGCATCCGCTCTATGCACAGGATGCGGGTGTGTTACGCCGTGCCGGCCACACCGAGGCTGCAATTGACCTTGCAAGACTGTCGGGCATGTATCCGGCAGCTTCGCTCATCGAAATTCTCAATGAGGACGGCACAATGGCACGTCTGCCTCAGTTGCGCCGTAAAGCTGACGAATGGGGGCTGAAACTGGTGTCCATCCGCGACCTTATCGCCTACCGTCTGCGCACCGAATCGCTCGTCGAGGAAGGTGTGGAGGTCGATATGCCTACCGCCTACGGACATTTCCGTCTCATCCCATTCCGCCAGAAGAGCAACGGGCTTGAACACATAGCTCTGATCAAGGGCGATGTCAGCGGCGACGATGCCGTGCTTGTGCGTGTGCATTCCTCATGTGCGACTGGCGACATCTTCGGGTCGATGCGTTGCGACTGTGGCGAACAGCTTCACAAAGCGATGGAGCTTATCGAGAAGGAAGGCCGCGGTGCTATCGTCTATCTTAACCAAGAGGGCCGAGGCATAGGACTGATGGAGAAAATCAAGGCTTATAAACTTCAGGAAGAGGGCCTCGACACGGTGGACGCGAATCTGCATCTCGGCCACAAGGCCGACGAGCGCGATTATGGTGTAGGTGCATCAATTCTCAACCTTCTCGGCATACGTAAGATGCGGCTCATCACCAACAATCCTGTCAAGCGTATCGGTCTTGAGGGCTATGGGCTCGAAGTTGTCGATAATGTCGGTATTGAAATCGCCCCGAACCGCTACAATCTCCGCTACATGCTCACCAAGCAGCAGCGCATGGGGCATAATCTTCACATGAACGACACCACTGACCCGAATAAGGAGATATGATATAGTACGAATCGTATAATATGAAACATAACGCTGCCACGCGTGTCCGAATCGTCTTCGGTATGTGTGGCAGCGTTATGTTTTTCTGTTCCGTCGGGAAATGTCAGAGAGTCCGGGCTATCCAGTGTCCGGCATACGCGAGAAGAAGTCCTACAGTGAAACTTGCTCCCGCATAAAGCGCGAGAGCTGGAAATTCCGACGAATCGAAAAGCATGTAGTTTTCGTGAATGAATGTGGAAAAGGTTGTGAATCCTCCGCAAAACCCTACCGTAAGGAATATTTTCATGTCCTGCGGGATATTTGCGCCTCGGTCTACAGCACCGTATATCAGCCCGATAATAAGGCAACCGACCACATTTACTGCAAACGTCCCCCAAGGAAACAATGTCGCCCCGAACAGCGATTGCACCCATCGCCCGACAAGATAGCGGGCCACACCGCCGAGGCCGCTTCCGGCTGCTATAAACAGGATGGTTTTCAGCATATCGACATCAGTTATTCACCCGGTTCAGTCATCACAGTCATAGTGTACGTGGTGGTGTGCGGAGTGGCATTCGGTCAGCGTATGGTCGATGATGAGATGGCGGTTGGCCATTCCGGCTATGGTCGACATTTCGTGTGACACAAGCAGTAGGGTAGTGGTTTTTGCGAGTTCGGCCACGAGGTCGTAGATATAGTGTTCGAAACGTTTGTCGACATAGCTCAGCGGTTCGTCGAGCACGAGCAGTTTCGGACGCGAGATGATGGCACGTCCGAGCAGGGCACGTTGCAGCTGTCCGCCCGACAGGTTGCCGATGCTTGCCTTGGCATGGCTGTCGAGTCCCATAAGGCGTGTTGTTTCTTCGACCCGGCTCTTTACTTCTTGGGCCGGCAGGTGTTCTCCGATGAGGCCTGAGGCTATCACTTCCTCGACATTGATCGGGAAACGTGAGTCAATCAGATTCTTTTGCGGAAGATAGCCGATTGAAAGTTCGTCGGCCGGTTTGCCGTCGCGATAATATGTAACACTTCCTTCCGTCGGTTTCAGCAATTTGAGGAGTATGCGGAGCAGGGTGGTCTTTCCTCCGCCGTTAGGGCCTGTTATGGCAATGAAATCGCCTTGACGGACATCGAAATTGATGTCGGTCAAGGCTGTTTTACCTTCCCATCGCTTGGATATGTCGCGCAGGGATATGATTATCTCGTTTCCGTTTGGTTTCATTGATGAGTCAGGAGTGGATTTTCATGCTTATTCGGCAATACTGTCGGTCGCAGCGATGGCATCGGCGATTGCTGTAATTTCCTTTTCCCAATCGTAGGACAGAGGATTGATGTTGACTTTTGTTAGACCGAGCTGCGAGCTGAGCGCTTCGGCCTGCCGGCTGTCAAGGTCTTTCTGGTAGAAGAAAATTTGTGCCTTGTGCTCGGCTGCATGGTCGATTGTCTCTTTCAGTGTGCCCATTGCCACTTCTTTGTTGTCGGCATTGCCTGCGGTAATCTGTTCGAGTCCGTAGTCGCGGGCGAAGTAGCTGAGCGATGGATGCCACACCATGAATGCCTCCCCTTTGTGGGGCGCGAGCCTGATTGCCAGTTCATTGTCGAGCGAATCGAGTCTTGCTGCGAAACGGTCGTAGTTGTTGCGGTAGTAGTCGGCGTTTGAAGGGTCGATTTCGGTCATGGCGATGAGCATGTTCTTGCTGATTATCTTCACGTTTTTGACCGATGTCCATGTGTGCGGGTCAATCACGTCGTGTGTGATGCCGCCGTGGCTGTGAGTCCCGGTGACAGGAATCACACCAAGCGAAGTGTTGAATATAGGCAGGTCAGGGTTCTCGCTGTGCACTTTGTCGAGGATTGCGGCCTCAAAGCCGATGTTGCCCATGCGCAGGAATCCTATCGACTTTGTGAGGTTGATGATATGGTTGACCGATGGATCAAACGTCTCCGGATTCGCGCCGTTGGCTATGAGTGTGCGTATCTCCACGCGGTTGCCTGTTATCTGTTCCAGTATATATTTCTGAGGCTCGATGCTGACGGTGACAATGGGTGTGTCGTGAGTGGTGGCCGTGCATGCGACCAACAGGCCGAGCCATGCGGCTAAACTGACTATGATGGGAAGGAAAAATATATTATTGGATTTCATCTTTATTACTTAAAAATTGCCCTTATGTGAGTTATATAACGCTCTTATTGCATAAATATTTGCAAATATAAGCAATTTTTAGCAATTCCGCCTCATTTGTTAAGAAAAATTTTCATTTTATAGCCTAATTATTTCCTCTCCTATAAGTATCATAGTTCGTTTTGTAATGGCATGAATCGGCTGATTTTGACGAATTTCTGAGGCATCGGGGTGAGAGGCGTGGTATAAGTGGCTGTGATTCGATTTTTTTTATTAACTTTGCACATTCCAAGAGGATTAACTCTCTCAGAAATCAGAATATCATTCATTTCCATTACATAAACCGAAATGGCAACACAAGAAGACGTTTTTAAGAAAATAGTAAGCCATGCCAAGGAGTATGGTTTCGTGTTTCAGTCAAGCGAGATTTACGATGGCCTTTCAGCCGTCTATGACTACGGTCAGAACGGCGTAGAGCTCAAAAACAACATCAAGCGCTATTGGTGGGATTCGATGACCCTCCTCCATGAGAACATCGTGGGCATCGATTCTGCTATCTTCATGCACCCGACAATCTGGAAGGCTTCGGGCCACGTCGACGCTTTCAATGACCCGCTGATTGACAACAAGGATTCTAAGAAGCGTTACCGTGCCGATGTGCTCATCGAGGAGCAGATCGCCAAGATTGAAGAAAAAATAGAAAAGGAAGTGGCCAAGGCCGCCAAGCGTTTCGGCGAAAGCTTTGACGAAGCTATGTTCCGCCAGACAAATCCCCGTGTGCTCGAACACACCGCAAAGCGCGACGCTCTCCACGAGCGCTTCGCTACGGCGATGAACGACGGCAATCTCGACGAACTCCGCCAGATTATCATCGACGAAGAAATCGTCTGCCCGATTTCAGGCACAAAGAACTGGACAGAGGTGCGTCAGTTCAACCTCATGTTCAAGACCGAGATGGGTTCGACTGCCGATGGCGCTATGACCGTCTATCTCCGTCCTGAAACAGCTCAGGGTATCTTTGTCAACTACCTCAACGTCCAGAAGACCGGCCGCATGCGCATACCCTTCGGCATCGCACAGATCGGCAAGGCGTTCCGTAACGAGATTGTTGCCCGTCAGTTCATCTTCCGCATGCGCGAGTTCGAACAGATGGAAATGCAGTTCTTCGTGCGCCCCGGCACTGAGATGGAGTGGTTCAACAACTGGAAGCAGTTCCGTCTGCGCTGGCACAAGGCGCTCGGCCTCGGCGACGAGAAGTATCGCTACCACGACCACGAGAAGCTCGCCCACTATGCCAACGCCGCGACCGACATCGAGTTCCAGATGCCTTTCGGCTTCAAGGAAGTCGAGGGTATCCACTCTCGTACCAACTTCGACCTCTCGCAGCACGAGAAGTTCTCCGGCAAGAAAATCCAGTATTTCGACCCCGAGCTCAACGAAAGCTACACACCCTATGTCATTGAGACATCAATCGGTGTTGACCGTATGTTCCTCAGCGTCCTCTGCTCGTCATACGAGGAGCAGGAGCTTGAAGGCGGCGACAAGCGAGTGGTTCTCCACCTCCCCGCGCCTCTCGCGCCTGTGAAGTGTGCCGTGATGCCGCTCGTGCGCAAGGACGGTCTGCCCGACAAGGCCCGCGAGATTGTCAATGAACTCAAGTTTGATTTTGCCACACACTACGAGGAAAAAGACTCTATCGGCAAGCGTTACCGCCGTCAGGATGCAATCGGCACACCCTTCTGCATCACTGTCGACCATCAGACTCTCGAGGACAACACCGTCACTCTCCGCGAACGCGACTCGATGGAGCAGAAGCGCGTGAAGATCGAGGATCTCCACAAGCTCATCCACGACGAAGTGTCGCTCAACGCACTTCTTCGCAAGCTCGCTTAATACAGACCGGATATTGACCGAATATCATAAATGCAGGGATGCGCTCAGGCGTGTCCCTGCAATCTCAAAAAACAAATCACTCCTTCAACTCCCCTAAAATGAAAACTTTCAAACTATTATTGCTCATTGTCTGCATGCTTCCGATGCTGTCGTCATGTAACTATAACTCTCTTGTAGAGAAAAAACAGGGTGTCGAGCAGTCATGGGCCGAGGTGCAGAACCAGTATCAGCGCCGTGCCGACCTGATTCCGAACCTTGTAGCGACAGTCAAGGGCTATGCCACACATGAGAGCGAAACACTCGAAAAGGTGACTCAGGCTCGTGCGGCGGCTACTTCCGTCAACATCAATGCCGAAGACCTCAACGAAGAGACCCTTGCCAAGTTTCAGGCAGCGCAAAATCAGCTGACCGGTGCACTGAAATCGCTTCTTGCTGTCTCTGAAGCCTATCCCGATCTTAAAGCTAACGAGAATTTCCGCGACCTTCAGGTGCAGCTCGAAGGCACTGAGAACCGCATTGCCACTGCCCGCGGACGTTACACTCAGGTTGTCGCTGACTACAACACTTCAATCAAGAAATTCCCTACAAATATCTATGCCGGATGGTTCGGTTTTGAGTCTCAGCCTCAGTTCAAGGCCGACGAGTCGGCCCAGCGTGCCCCCGAAGTGAAATTCTAAACTACGCCGATGTCTAAATTCAGATTACTATTTACCGTATTTCTCCTCGCAAGCCTTGGAGCTGTCATCACAACCTCATGCAATGACGATGATGTATGGAACGATTATAAGGAATGGCGTATAGCCAACGAGGAATTCTTTGACGAGCAGCGCTTCATGATGGAAGACGGCGAAAACGTCTATCAGACCGTTACTCCGTCGTGGAATCCTTCAGCCCAGATTCTCATGCGTTATCTCAACGACCGCAGTAAGACCGAGGGAAATCTCACTCCGCTGCTGACTTCGACTGTAGATGTCAAATATATCGGACGTCTGTATAACGGCGTTGCGTTCGACTCGTCATACACCAACACCGACAGCATCTTCACCACCACACCCGGTTCGGTGATTCAGGGCTGGACAATCGCGCTCATGAACATGCGCGTCGGCGACAGCGCCCGCATCGTTATCCCTTATAAGCTTGCCTACGGTTCGTCAGGTTCAGGTGCGATTCTGCCTTATTCGACGCTCGTGTTCGATGTGAAGCTTGTCGATATACCTTACTACGAAGTGCGTCCCTGATAATATGGATTTCAAGTTAGAAGCTACCGCACCGGGCTCTGCCGCCCGCGCCGGTGTCATCACGACTGACCACGGAGAGATACGCACACCGATTTTCATGCCTGTCGGCACTCTCGGAAGTGTGAAGGCTGTTCATCAGCATGAGCTGCGCGACGATATCAAGGCACAGATTATCCTTGGTAACACTTATCATCTCTATCTCCGCCCCGGCATCGAGATTCTTGAAAAAGCCGGAGGTCTCCACAAGTTCAACGGATGGGAGCGCCCGATTCTTACCGACAGCGGCGGCTTTCAGGTGTTCTCTCTGTCGGCCAACCGCAAGCTGACAGAGGAAGGGGCTTGGTTCAGGTCGCACATTGACGGTTCGAAGCATCTGTTCACTCCCGAAGGCGTCGTGGATATCGAACGTTCGATAGGCGCTGACATAATGATGGCGCTTGACGAGTGCCCTCCTGGTACGGCCGACTACAGCTATGCCCGCAAGTCGCTCGACCTTACCCACCGCTGGCTCAAGCGCGGCTGGAAACGCTATAAGGAGACCGAAGGAAAGTATGGCTATTCGCAGGCCTATTTCCCGATTGTGCAGGGTGTCACCTATCCCGACCTGCGTCGTGAGTCAGCGAAATTTGTAGCCGACCTCGGTGCTGACGGCAACGCCATCGGCGGTCTTGCCGTGGGCGAGCCTGCCGAAGTGATGTATGACATGATTGAGGTGGTCAACGAGATTCTGCCGAAAGACCGTCCGCGCTATCTGATGGGTGTCGGTACGCCGGCCAATATCCTTGAGGGTATCGACAGAGGTGTCGACATGTTTGACTGCGTTATGCCTACCCGCAACGGCCGCAACGGAATGCTTTTCACCCGCCACGGCATCATGAACATGCGCAACAAGAAGTGGGCCGATGATTTCTCGCCCATTCAGGAAGACGGTCCGAGCTATGTCGACGTGACATATTCGAAGGCATATCTGCGTCATCTCTTCATCGCCGACGAGATTCTGGCGATGCAGATTGCGTCGATACATAACCTCGCGTTCTATCTCTGGCTCGTCGGTGAGGCGCGCAAGCATATCCTTGCAGGCGATTTCAAAGCGTGGAAGACGGAGATGCTTGAATGTGTCACACGCCGTCTCTGATTGCCGCCGTGATTAATATACTGTAATTTTAGAAGCTGTTAAAATCAACGCACCCACGTGAAGATTCTTGACTGGTATATAATCAAGAAGTTCCTTGGAACTTACGTTTTTGCGATTGCCCTCATTCTGGCGATCACAATCATGTTTGACATCAACGAAAAGCTTGATGCCTTTCTTAAAGCACCGTTGAAGGCAACGGTGTTTGACTATTTTCTCAACTTTCTCCCTTATTTTGCCAACCAGTTCAGCCCTCTCTTCACGTTTATTGCGGTGATTTTCTTCACGTCGAAGCTTGCCGATAATTCTGAAATCATCGCCATGCTCTCGACAGGGATGAGCTACCGGCGCTTGCTGCGACCCTACATGGTGAGTGCCACGGTGATTGCTATCGTGACCTATATACTTAGCGCCTATATAATCCCTCCGGCCAATGTGGAGCGAATCGAATATACCAACACGTATGTCAAGAACAAGCGTGTCGATTACGGTACAAATATTCAGCTTCAGGTCGCCAAGGGCGAGATTGCATATATGTCGCGCTACGACAACACGAGCAAGACCGGCTATAAGTTTTCGCTTGAATCATTTGAGGATAAGAAACTCGTCTCGCGTCTGACGGCGCAGACAATACGCTGGGACACTCTTCACCGCTGGACGGTGCGTGACTACATGATACGTGATTTCGACGGACAGCGCGAAAAAATACGTCGCGGTTCACGTCTGGACACCATCATCCCCATTGAGCCTCGTGATTTTCTGATTTCAAAGAACGACCATGAGACCATGACATCTCCTGCTCTGCGCGAATACATCTCGCGTCAGAAAGAGCGTGGAGTGGCAAACATAAAGTCGTTTGAGATTGAAAACCATAAACGCTATGCCATGACCGCGGCGGCGTTTATCCTCACAGTTATCGGAATGTCGCTGTCTTCGCGTAAGATAAAGGGTGGAATGGGTGTCAATATCGGTATCGGGCTTGTGCTCAGTTTCAGTTACATCCTTTTTATGACTGTGACTTCGACCTTTGCAGTTTCGGGCTATACGTCTCCGATGGTGGCGATGTGGATTCCTAATATCCTTTATACAATAATCGCCATCTACCTATATTATAAGGTGTCGCACCAGTAAGACTGTCTCTTTCCTGAGTGACATCAGATAACAGAGTCCGGCCTCACTTCCTTTGGCTTCAGCAAACGATTGCAGATGCCTTAAATGGAAGTGAGGCCTGACTCTGTTATCTGATAAGGATAGTTTTGTCGTCAAGTCTGGTTTACATTCCGAATGTGAGTGTGGTGAGATAGCGTATACCCGGGCCGATGTTGTTCTGTCCGAATGTCAGTGTGATGTAACCGTTGTTCCCTCCAAACCATGTAGCGCCGAGTGAACCCATGGTGTTGTTGACAGAGACAGGCATGCCGTAAGAGGCTACGAGTGAATTGTAGACATTGTTATAGCGTGTAAGGTCATAGACAGGAGTGGAATAGTAGAATGAAGATGCGTCCAGACCTGAATTCCCATAGTAGAGAGCTGCGTCAGTCCAGACATAGTTCAGAGCTGCGACGTTGCGGAGATAGACGATATTGTCGGTATATCCGTCGACATTATAACCGGCGTTGAACAGATAGTCGAGCGACAGGCCTATGGTCGTTCCGAATGTCAGACCGATGACACCGCGTATGACGGGTATGCGGCCGGCCGGTCGCCATCCTCTTGGGGGCATCGGGCGATGATGCGGACGCATCATTGGCGGACGGTGTGGGCGGTGAGGAGGTGCAATCATCGGTGGACGGGATGTCACATGGCCGTTTCCGGGGTGCATTCCGGGGCGGTGACCGTGATTCAGTCCCGGACGGTTGCCATGTTGGTTTCCGGGGCGGTGAGAGCCTGTGTTGTGTCCGGGGCGAGATTCATTAATTCCGGGTCGGCCGCCTGTTGGTCGGTTGTTGTTGCCGGGTCGCATTCCTTCGGGACGGTGGTTGTCTGCAGGACGGTTTCCATGATTCATCCCGTTATTGCCGTTTCCGGGACGGTGCTGGTCATTTATTCCGGGACGTTTATGGTTGTTACCATTGTCAGGGCGGTTGTTATTTCCGTGGTTTGGGCGATTCTGGTTGTTATTTATTCCGGGACGAGTCCCTATGTTATGTCCCGGACGGGTGTTTGAGCCACCGTTGCCGATAGTGCCTTGCTCGGGACGCTTATTATTGCCCGGTCTTTCAGTGATGCCGGGTCGTGTCCCGTTTGATGTGTTGATACCGGGACGGTGGTTTGCAGATCCGTTGTTCCCGGGACGGGTGTTAGGACGGCTGCTGTTATTATTATGGTTGGCGTTTCCTCTGTTTGTGTTGTGGGAGCGGTCATTTCCACGGTTTGGACGCGAATTGTTGTTTGTGCGTTCGAGGTGTCCTCCACGTCCTCCGTTTGTGCCGCCTTCATGTCGGCCTTGAGCTGAAGCCACAGGCATTGCGAGTGCGCCGCATAGGAGTGCCAGCGATATGTTGCGTAGAATTCTTTTCATTGGCTTATGTCAGTTAATGGTAGATAAAATCAGATGTTCTATAGATTGGAGAGATTATTGCTTAAAAGGTTTAACTGTCGTAACCATAAAATAGTTTAAAATTCAGATTAGATAAGATTATCGTAGGAAGTCTGTATAAACTTATAAACTATGGTGGGGTATTGGTGATAGGCGCACCGTTGAAAGAAAAAAACAGAAGCACTGCTTTCAACGTAAAGACATACGCCAGAGCAGTGCTTTTGTTTTTTATGTTTAATTATAATTCTATTGCTGGGTGGCGAGGGGGTTCCAGCCCTGTGCGCGGAGCGGGATTTCTGTCCCGTCGCGTGTGATCATCGCACATCCGAGGTCGGCTTTTGTTATGTGGCCGATTAGTTTGACGCCCGGCAGTTTCTCTATCTGTTCGTGATAGTGGAGAGGGACAGTAAAGAGGAGTTCATAGTCCTCACCACCGTTTAGAGCGGCTGTCACGAGATTCATGCCAAGTTCCTCGGCCATGATGGCTGTCTGATAGTCGATAGGTATGCGGTCTTCATAGACACGGCATCCGACATTGCTCTGCTTGCAGATATGGAGAAGTTCAGAACTGAGGCCGTCGCTGACATCCATCATGGCTGTCGGCACGATTCCGGCCTTGGCGAGCTCTTCGATGATATCGCGGCGAGCTTCGGGCTTTAGCTGTCGTTCGACAAGGTATTCCTTGCCTTCAAACTTCGGAATGAAGTCTTTTTGTCCGGCTGATGCGACTTTCTCGCGTTCGAGTAGTTGCAGGCCCATGTAGGCGGCTCCAAGGTCGCCCGACACACAGATTAAATCGGTGTCTTTAGCACCCGAGCGACTTACGACCTTGTCGGCAGGCGCTTCGCCTATACAAGTGATGGAAATTACCAGTCCCTGACGAGATGAGGTGGTGTCGCCTCCGACGAGGTCCACCCCGTAGATTTCGCAAGCAAGGCGTATTCCGGCGAAAAGCTCTTCGATATGTTCAACCGTGAAACGTTTTGAGATACCCAACGAGACGGTAATCTGCCGAGGTGTGCCGTTCATGGCATAAACGTCTGAGAAGTTTACGATTGCTGATTTATAGCCGAGATGTTTAAGCGGCACGTAGGTGAGATCAAAGTGGACTCCTTCGAGCAGGAGGTCGGTCGTGACGAGGATGTCAGTCTCGCGGTTGCGTAAGATCGCGCAGTCATCGCCGACACCTTTGACGGTTGAGCTGTTGACCGGTTTGAGTCCGGCTGTGAGACGGTCGATAAGACCAAATTCGCCTAATTCGGAAATTTCCATATTGATAGATGTATAGTAGGTGATGATTCGGAATAAGGCCACCGCATGCGGTGGCCTTATAAGTTATGTTGGCTTTCCAGACAGAAATCAGCAGCGGTTGACAAGCTCCTTCATGATTTCGAGGCACTTTGGCTGTGCGATGAGAGCTGCCTGCTGCACTTCCTCGTGGGTCGGGACTTGAGTGACGTCTTTGCCTCCGAGGTCGGTGATGACCGATATGCCGTAGACGCGCATGCCGGCATGGTTTGCGACGATGACTTCAGGGACAGTAGACATGCCCACGCAATCGCCGCCGATGATACGGTAGAATTCATATTCGGCCGGAGTTTCGAATGTCGGGCCGGTAACGCCGACATAGACTCCGTGCATAAGGCGTATGCCTTTTTCTTCTGCAATCTTGTCGGCAAGATTCATGAGTTCCTTGTCGTAGGCGTTTGTCATCGCGGGGAAGCGAGTGCCGAGTTCATTATAGTTCTTGCCACGCAGAGGTGATTCGGGGAAGAGATTGATGTGGTCGGTGATAGTCATCACGTCTCCGACCTGAAACTCTTTGTTCATGCCGCCTGAAGCATTGCTGACAAAGAGGGTGTCGACACCGAGAGCCTTGAACACGCGCACCGGGAAAGTGACCTGTTTCATGTCATAGCCCTCATAGTAATGGAAACGTCCCTGCATCGCGATGACGCGTTTGCTGCCGAGTTTTCCGAAGATGAGGTTGCCGCTGTGGCCTTCGACAGTCGACACAGGGAAGTTGGGGATTTCAGAATATGGGATATAGGTTTTATCGTCCATATGGTCCACGAGCGCACCAAGTCCGGTTCCGAGGATAATGGCGGTTTTAGGCATTTCGTCCACTTTCGAGCGGAGGAAATCTGCTGTCTGCTTGATTTGTTCTAACATGGTTCTTATGATATTGATGATTATAGATTTTCCGGCTGCTTGATAACTATATGCACACGTGTATGATGCGCATTGGGATGCAGTCAGGATACTAAGATTTAAACAAACGGGAATCGCGGATGGTTTTTTCGAGTCCGGAAGTGAAATCAGGCTCTCCGCGGTCAATGAATTCGACTTTGATAGGAACGTAGAAAATCGACTTCTTGAGACGATGGGGATAGTAAGGATTGTTGAGGATGCGGACGGCGTCCTTCTCAGTTGTGACAATGAATTTTCGTTTGCCCTGCATCTGGTCAAACAGGCGAGTGATTTCCTCCATGTCGGAGGAACTGAAGTTGTGGTGGTCGCTGAAACGCCTGAGCTGGACTTTGGCTTTCTGGCGACGCAGAAAACGGACAAACGGTTTGGGATTGGCAACTCCGGTGATAACGAGAATTGAAGTGTCGGCGCTCTGGGCATCAAGCGCCGGGATGTCGGTCACTTCTTCGGGGAAAATCGGGACAAGATGTCCGTAATTATATCTTGAGAAATAGAGTTTCTGATAAGGGAACAGTTTTAGATTTTCTTCAAAGATGCGGTAGTCCATCGCTTTCATGCCGAGCGGACATTTTGTCACAACTACGATTTCGGCTCTGTTCAGTGCACGGGATGGTTCGCGCAGACGACCGTAGGGCAGAAGCTTGTCTTTGAATACCGGACGATTGTATTCGGTGAGTATGACAGAGGCCGATGGCTTGACATATCTGTGCTGGAACGCATCGTCGAGGATAATCATGTCGAGTTTCGGATTGATTTCACGCATCTTTCTGATGCCTTCCGAACGTTTTTCGCATACGGCGAGTGTGATGTCAGGCCCGAATTTTCGGTAGATCTGGTATGATTCGTCGCCGATGTCCTCCGGACGAGATTGCGGTGTGGCAAGCACAAATCCGCTTGTCGAACGTTTATAGCCACGTGAAAGCACACCGATGTTATATCGTCCCAGCATTGAGCTGACGATGTATTCCACGTGTGGTGTTTTGCCTGTACCTCCTACGGCAAGGTTGCCAACGACCACAATCGGGATGTCAAACTCCTGTTGCTTCAGCATGCCATACTCAAACATCTTGTTGCGTATGGCGACTCCCATCCCGTAGAGTTGCGAGATGGGATAGAGCAGAAGCATTGATAGAAATTTGCTGCGAGCCAATTAGTTCCGAGAGTTTGATGTTTGACTGTTTGTAATCAGACGGCGGGAGTGTTGCCGTTAAAGGGTGACATCGACAAAATCCATGCGACACTGGAGAGTCGACATGCCCTTGACGCGCTGGAGGGTCTCGTAGAGCGACGACATTTCTCCGAGTTCATTGCGGACTATCGCAGCCTTGATGTCAGTGCCTGCTGCTTCGATTATGGAAGCATACCATTTCTGTTTGGGATTCGGATAGGTGCTGATGGTGTAGGACTCGACGTTAAGCTGCTTTGCCATTGCCGCTATGGCGGCGTCGAGGCCTCCGAGCTCATCGACAAGTCCGATGCGCAGGGCTTCACGACCGTCCCATACGCGGCCTTCGCCTATTTTCTTGATTGAGTCCTGAGAGATGTGGCGGCCTTCGGCACATCGTTTTGTGAACAGGTCGTAGCCGCGTTCCACATAAGCCTGCATGGCTGATGCCTCGGCAGGGGTCATGGGATCCATTATCGAGGGGAAGTTGCCGTTTGAATTGGTCTTGACTGTTCCGGTGTTTATGCCGAGTTTATCGGAGAGCAGGCGGTGGGCGTTGGGAATCATGCCGAATATGCCGATTGAGCCTGTAAGAGTCACCGGCTGTGCGAAAATCTTGTCAGCTCCGCAGCTGATATAGTAACCGCCTGATGCAGCATAGTCTGCCATTGATACATAGAACGGTTTGCCTGTGAGTTTCTTGAACTGTTCGAGAGCTTCCCATATCTGTTCTGATGCAAATGCGCTTCCACCGGGTGAGTTGACATACATTATAAGGGCGTCGATGTCGTCGTTTTCTGCAAGGTCGAGGATTTCAGGGACCATGTCGGCTGCGACTATGCCGTCGCCACTTTCGTCAGTGATGTCACCGCAGGCATAGAGGATTGCTATTTCTGCCCCCTTGCCATTGCCGACTTTGGTTATATCGGCGGTCTTTGCATAGTCAGAAACAGAGATGTAGTCAACATCCTTGATTTTGTCATGGCCGGTGAGGTCGGCAAGTTTTTGATCGAATTCGTGGCGGTAGACGAGGGCGTCGACGATTCCGTCGCTGACATATTCCTTGGTGTCTTTTGTGAAGATGAAATTGTCGGCCCATTCGTTGACTTTGGTGACATCGACACCTCTCGACTCTGCGATTGTCGAGCTGATGGTCGACCAGATGTTGTCAAGGTAGAGCTGCTGCTGTTCGCGCGACGGTTCGCTCATATTGTCAAGAATGAAGGGCTCGACGGCGCTTTTGTATGTGCCGACTTTTACAACCTGCACATCAACTCCTATTTTCTCAAGAAATTTGTGGAAGAAAAGGGTTGTTGCAGACAGACCTCTGACATCGACAGAGCCTATCGGATTGATGAAAAGACTGTCGGCGGCGCTTGCAATGTAGTAATCACCCTGTGTGTATGAATCGCCATAGGCATAAATCCATTTGTCGGGAGCTGTCTGTTTGAACTTGTGGAGAGATTCGATTATAGCAGCGCGCTGCGCAAGTCCTGCGGCCGATCCGGAGCAGTTGATGACAATGCCTTTGATACGGTCGTCGGTCGATGCGGCTTCGATAGAGCCTGTAATATCAGAGAGAATGGTGATTCCTTTATCCTCTTCCTTGATTATGGACATGAAGTCGATTTTGGGCTGGCGGTCGAGGATTGAGCCGGAGAGGTCGAGCCGGAGTATAGAGTTGTCCTTTACGTCAACAGTGGATGAGCCTGCGGAACGGGCGATAGCCGCTGCGGCTACAATAAAAATACCGAAGATAGCCAGCAGCAGAGAAAACCAGATGCCGGCAAGCGTAGCGAGAAAAGAGATGAAAAATTTTTTCATTCCGAATAAGTTGATGTGAATGATTGATAACGCTAAAACTCTACAAAATTACGACATCGCTTCGTCAATAACAAATTTTTTGCCTAATAATAAACATGTAACAGAAATACGGATGTAAATCTTCAGCCGTAAAGAACAATGGGTGATAACACCCTCTAAGGCTCGACGACGGCATGCGGTTGGGAGATGGTAGTGTAGTAAATGTAAAAACTGATACTTTTTTAACAAAGATATGTCAAATGTGTAAAAATCACGGTTTAGGGGTCGATAGTTTGCTTTGATAATTGGAATTAATCTATAACTTTGCAGGAAAGGTTTCAGCCTTTATTCTCCTAATCCCTTACCGACAGTTCTATACTATCTTTAAAATCGCGCCATGAATAAGATTATAACTGAAATCACTCCATTGTCGGAGAAAGACTGCTTTTATCTGATTGACAGGTATAAGGACCGTTTTACTTATCCGGTTCACCGTCATGCCGAATATGAATTGAATTTCGTTTCGAACTGCGACGGAGCGCGCAGGGTGGTCGGAGATTCCATCGAGACTCTCGGTCATTATGATCTTGTGCTTATCGGAAACGGAATAGAACATGGCTGGGAACAGCATGAGTGTACGAGTGACAAGATTCGTGAGATTACGATACAATTTTCACCTGATCTTTTTGGAGAGACTTTTTTGGCAAAGACACAGCTGTCGAGCATAAGACGTATGCTTGAAAACAGTTCAAACGGCATCGCTTTCACATGTGAGGGAATCATGAGGGTGTTTAACAAGCTCGACACGCTTACTAAAATAGAGTCGGGATTCTACCGGATGCTTGAGCTGATGTCGATACTCCATGAACTGGCCGAGGACGGGCATTACCGACGTTTGTCGAGCTCGTCGTTCGCGTCGATGAAGCCGGTCGGCGACAGCAGGCGTGTGCGTAAGGTGAAGGATTATATAAATGCCCATTATAAGGAGGATATCCGGCTTAACGATCTTGCGGATCTGGTCGGGATGACACCTACGGCCTTCAGCCGGTTTTTCAAGTTGAGGACAGGACGTTCGATTTCTGATTATGTGATTGATATAAGGCTTGGTCATGCCACGCGTCAGCTCGTCGACTCAACGACTTCCGTGTCGGAAATATGTTATGGATGCGGATTCAACAATGTGTCGAATTTCAACCGTATTTTCAAAAAGAAAAAGGGCAATTCGCCTAAGGTGTTCCGTGAAATCTATCAACATCACAAAGTGCTCGTATAACTAAACTATTTATTATAAATATGAAATCATTACCTGCAATTATAGTATCGGCTGTCGCTTTAGGCATGATGGCCGGATGCGGTCATGGGTCACAGCAGTCAGCCAATGTGGAAAATGCAGAAAACGATACGATGGCTGTCATTCCTCTTCACGTCAGCGGGACAGCTCTTGTCAATGCCGATGGCGACACGGTCGTGCTCAACGGACCTTCGCTCGGATGGCATTCAAACTGGGGACGCTTCTACAATGAGGGGACTGTAAGGGCCGTAAAGGAGAAATGGGGGGCAAATATTGTCCGCGCGGCCATAGGGGCTCATCCATCGGGTGATTGCGTCAACGGCTACTCTGTCGATTCGGCCAATGCTGTCAATCTTGCCATGAAGGTTATTGATGCGGCAATCGCCAATCAGATGTATGTCATCTGCGACTGGCATTCGCATGAAAACACTCTTCCCGATGCCAAGAATTTCTTTTCAGTCATAACGGAAAAGTATGGCGATACGCCCAACATACTCTATGAAATCTGGAATGAGCCGCTTGAGATACCTTGGCAGGAAATCAAGGATTATGCCAATCAACTGATACCGGTCATCAGAAAGAATGCTCCCGGTTCAGTCATTATTGTCGGCACTCCAAAATGGGATCAGGATGTGGATATAGCAGCTGAGTCTCCGATTGAACAGCCAAACCTTCTTTATTCTCTCCATTATTATGCCGGGACCCACAAAGACTGGAACAGGGATAAGGCCCGGAAGGCAATTGAGGCAGGGTTGCCTCTCATTGTTTCGGAATGTGGTTCGATGGATCACACCGGTGACGGTCCGATTGACTACGTTTCATGGCAGGAATGGATGGATTTTGCCGACAGAAATAAGCTTTCAGTGCTGATGTGGGACATCGCTGATAAGGATGAAAGCTGCTCGATGATTTCATCTACGGCCTCGGACAATGGTATGGAATGGACTGACGCCGACCTTAAAGAGTGGGCGAAACTGGCGCGGAAGACCATCATGGAGCGAAACAGCCGGAAATAATCGAGATGACACCCTGATTATTAGGATATAAGTAAAATAAATAAACCATTCATCACATAAAAAACATGCGACTCTCAATCATAAGGCGGATGATGCCATTTCTTATCGCCGGCTTGCCTCTGGCCCTGCCGGGAGTGGAACTTCCTGAGATTATCGGAGACAATGCCGTGTTTCAGCAGCAGTCTGAAGCTCGTCTATGGGGCTGGAGTAAGCCCGGAAGCAAAGTGAAGGTTACGCCATCATGGTCTGATGGAAAAAGTTATACCGCACAGGCCGATAATCTCACTGGCCGTTGGGTCGTCGAAGTCGAGACTCCGAAGGCTTCTTTTGACGCTCAAAGCGTTAGTTTTGAAGACAATGAATCCACTGTCACTATAAATAATGTGCTGATAGGCGAGGTCTGGTTTTGTTCCGGACAGTCCAACATGGAGATGCCTTTGCGCGGATTTTGGTGTCAGCCAGTCGAAGGAGCGGCACAGGCCATAGCTTATTCGGGTAAGTATCCGGGAATCCGTATGGTCACGATTCCTAAAAAAGGGGCTTATCAGCCACAGGATAAAGTTGAGGGCAGATGGAAAGAGTCGCTCCCGGAAAATGCGGCTGATTTTTCGGCGCTCGCTTACTACTTCGCCACCTCGCTTACGGATATGCTTAATGTCCCTGTCGGGATAATAAGCTGTGCTTACGGAGGCTCGAAGGTCGAAGGCTGGATGCCAAAGGAGAAGCTCGACACTTATGCAGGATGGGACATGGCAAAGGAGGAGAACGACCCGGCCATGAATGAATATGAACGCATAGGGGTGATGTATAACGCAATGCTTCATCCTGTCATCGGCTATACCGTCAAAGGTTTCCTGTGGAATCAGGGCGAATCAAATGTGGGCCGTCATGATGAATATCCCGAACATCAGCGCGATATGGTTGAGATATGGCGTGAGAAGTGGGGCAGGGGTGATTTACCGTTCTATTTTGTCGAGTTGCCGGGCTGGAAATATGGAAACGGAGATGAGACTGCGGCCGCATATTTCCGTGAATGTCAGCATAGGGCTGCGGAGATAACCCCCAACAGCGGTATTGTATGCACGACGGACTTGATGTATCCGTTTGAACTGGAGGATATTCATGCCCGCAAAAAGCGTGAAATCGGGGAACGGCTTGCGTTCATGGCTGCTGCCCGTACATATGGGGTTAACGGTGTTCCACACACTTATCCTACATTTAAATCAGTTGAGTTAAACGGCTCTACGGCGTTGTTGCGATTCAACAATGCCGATGCCGGACTGAATCCCAATATGAATCTTCCCGGTTTTGAAGTGGCCGGCGATGACAGGATTTTTTATCCTGCCAATGCAACCGAGGACTGGAACGAACGCACTGTGACAGTCAGCTCCGACAAGGTGAATGACATAAAGGCTGTGCGCTATTGTTTCCATAATTTTGCCATAGGTCAGCTTAAGGATATGTACGGCATGCCTCTTGTCCCATTCCGGACCGATAATTGGGATGAGGCCAAACGGTCTGTGACAAACTGACCGTTAGATGTAAATCCTTAATTACGATAAGTTTAAATGTAGTTATCTGCGTATCATATATAATTATTCTGTTATCCACTTCTTTCACCCATTGCAAATTTAAGTGCATGATTGGGTGAAAAAAGTGTGATAATACAAATCTGACGTAAAAACTATTGACCCATGAAAGATATAAAAAGCTTAGTTATTGCCGCTGCTTCTACAATTGTGATTTCAGCCTGTGGCGGAGGGAAATCTTCGGCGGTCGCCGAAAAGCATGTCGATTTTGTCACTGTAAGTGACGGGAAATTCAAAATCGGTGATTCGACCTATCGATTCATAGGCACAAACTTCTGGTATGGCCCGATTCTGGCTTCGGAAGGAGTCGGAGGGAATCGCGAGCGTCTTGCACGCGAACTTGATTATCTTCAGGAAATTGGGGTGGATAATTTACGTGTCCTCGCCGGCGCTGACGGGATTGAAGGGCTTGCCTCGCACATAGCGCCGACTTTGCAGACTGCGCCGGGAGTCTACAACGACACTCTGCTTGCAGGTATGGACTATTTTCTTGCCGATCTTGAAAAACGCGGCATGAAGGCTGTGATTTATCTTAACAATGCATGGGAGTGGAGCGGCGGTTTCTCTACATATCTTGAGTGGGCAGGTGCAGGCAAGGCTGTAAATCCGGCTGATGCAGGCTATCCGGCTTATATGGAGTATGCGTCCAATTTTGTCCGCAACGATTCGGCAAAGGTGCTTGCAGCAAACCATGTGAGGGCAATCGTCGGGCGCACTAATTCGATTACCGGCCGTCCATACAGCGAGTCGCCAGCCATAATGTCATGGCAGATAGCCAATGAACCGCGTCCTTTCTCTCAGGAAAGTATGCGTCCTTTTGCAGAATGGATAGGAGAGACGGCACGGCTGATTAAAAGCATTGATGCCAACCATCTTGTGTCGGTCGGGAGCGAGGGCTCGTGGGGATGTGAGAATTCGATGGATTTATGGACTGAAATCCATTCCATCCCGGAGGTTGACTACGCTACGATTCATATATGGCCATATAACTGGAGCTGGATTCCGCAGACTGCGGTTTCCGACAGTGTACAAGTAGCTATAGATAATACACGAAAGTATATTGGAGAGCATTATCAGGCTCTTGCCGGGAACGGGACATTGAAGCCGATTGTCCTTGAAGAATTCGGCTATCCGCGCGATGCCATGTCCTATTCTCCCGGTTCGCCGACTACAGGCCGGGATAATTACTATCGTTTCATATTTGATGAGGTCGCCGACGGAGGGCATCTGGCCGGTGTAAATTTCTGGGCGTGGGGTGGATTCGCTCAGCCGGTTCATCAGACATGGGAGCTTGGCGACGACTATACCGGCGACCCTGCTCAAGAAGCTCAAGGGCTTAATTCAGTATTTGTCGCTGATTCGACAACAATCGCTATAATACGCAAAGGAGTGTTAAAATTACACTAATCTTGCCATTTAGACGGTTCGTTACAAAGCTTGTGGCAAAAGTGTTATTAGGTGATAAAATAGTGTAAGTCTCTATGGTGACTTTGCACTACTTTTGCCATGTCTAATTTTTGAATTGTGAATAATATCAAGTATTCATTAGTCCTACAGGCCTTAATCACTATTACCTAATTATATTATATGAATTTTTAATCTCTTACCTTAAAATTGCAATATGAAAAGTAAAATTTTTGACCTTCGGAGTCTGCTGACGGCATTGATGCTTTGCTTCATGCTACCCGCCGTGGCGCAGGTCTCGGTGAAAGGTATCGTGCAGGATAAGTCGGGTGAGCCGCTTATCGGTGCGACAGTGCAAGAAAAGGGCAATCCCGCCAACGGTATCGCCACCGGTATAGACGGTGATTTCGCACTGAAAGTTAAGTCTGCAAAAGCAACACTGATTGTTTCTTATGTAGGCATGAAGCCCCAAGAGGTAGCACTCAATGGCCGTACGGACATCACTGTTACACTTGAAGATGATTCTGAGATTCTTGACGAAGTCGTTGTGGTCGGCTATGGAACAATGAAGAAAAGCGACCTTGCGGGTTCATCATCATCGCTCAACGAGGATGCCATGAGAGGCTCTGTCATCACCAACCTTGACCAGTCGCTCCAAGGCCGTGCGACAGGTGTGCAGGCTGTGTCGACTTCGGGTGCTCCCGGTTCGTCATCGTCGATTCGTGTGCGCGGACAGGCGACAATCAACGCCAATGCCGAGCCGCTCTATGTGATAGACGGTGTGATAGTGCAGGGCGGTGGTAATTCCGGTTCTGATTTTGGCCTTGGCGATGCGCTTGGCAACGGTAAGGTGTCGACTGTGTCACCTCTCTCGACCATCAACCCGTCTGACATCGTGTCAATGGAGATTCTCAAGGATGCTTCAGCCACGGCCATTTATGGCGCGCAGGGTTCGAACGGTGTCGTTCTTATTACAACTAAGCGCGGTAAGGCCGGCGAGGCAAAATTCACATATGACGGTATGGTCGCATGGAATCATCAGAATGAACGTCTCGATCTGATGAATCTTCGTGAATATGCCGAATTATACAATGACTTTGTTTCGCAGGGTTATGTGAGATCCAATGATTATTACAGCGACCCGTCGATTCTCGGCAAAGGAACAAACTGGCAGGATGCCATGTTCCGCACCGCCTTCCAGAACCAGCATCAGATTTCAGCACAGGGAGGCACAGAGAAAGTGTCATACTACGTCTCCGGTTCATATATGAATCAGGAAGGAACTGTGATCGGATCTGATTTCGAGCGCTTCTCTTTCCGTGCTAACCTTGATGCACAGCTTAAGTCGTGGTTGAAGTTCGGCATGTCGTCCACCTATGCCGACACAAAAGAAAACCTTAAGCTTGCCGACGGTAATCAGGGTATCATCTATTACTCTCTTACCACGCTTCCCGATATTCCTATCTACGATGTCGACGGTAATTATTCGTCGATTGTACGTGAGGGTTACACTAATCCCAATCCCATCGCGCTCGCCATGCTCGACAAGATCGAACTCCGCCGAAAGAAACTGTCGGGAAACTTCTTCTTTGACGTCACTCCGGTCAAGAATCTTATCTGGCATGCTGAGTTTGGCTATGATGTCAGCAATTCGAAGAGCGACCGTTTCAAACCGACCGTGGATCTGGGCACATGGGTGCGCAGCAGCAACGAAAGTTCAATCGGTAAGAATGAATCTTGGTTCTGGCAGCTTAAGAACTATGTGACATATTCCGGCGACTGGGATAAACTCAGTTATACAGCTATGGTCGGTCAGGAATGCTGGGAATCGTCGTGGAACAACACGAGCATCTTTGCATCAGGCCTTCCTTCGAACGAAGTCCATAATCCGGCGCTTGGCAACAAGAACTCTTATAATATCAGTGAAAGTTTCGGCAGCTCGGCCATGGCTTCGTTCTTCACACGCGAAACCTTGAACTGGGACGGACGTTATCTTCTGACTTATACATACCGTTACGACGGTTCATCGAACTTCGGTCCTGACAACCGCTGGGCCGGTTTCCACTCTCTCGCAGGTGCATGGCGCTTCTCGAATGAGAAATTCTTCGAATCTCTCGCGCCTGTCATCAACAATGGTAAACTCCGTCTCGGATGGGGTCAGACCGGTAATGCAAATATCGGCGGTTATGCGTGGGGCACAGCTATGTCCCGCATGCCTTCGGCTCTCGGCCTTGGCTATCGTCCGGCAAACATCCCTAACACTGCCATCAAATGGGAGACTCAGGAACAATGGAACGTCGGTCTTGATCTGAATTTCTTCAACAATCGCCTTAATCTTGTGGCCGATGCCTACATCAAGACATCGAAAGACATGCTTATGTCTCTCCAGCTTCCGTCCTATATGGGAACTCTCGGAAATGGTTCGTCGGCTCTTGCCGCTCCAAAAGGCAACTTCGGCGAAATCGAGAACAAGGGTTTTGAAATCGAGCTGACAGGCCGTCCGTTTGTCGGTGACTTCGAGTGGGAGTCGAGCATACAGTTCTCGTTTAACCGAAACAAGCTCAAGGCTCTGTCGGGCACAAGCAATGCTCAGCTTGTCGGCTACGGCCAGTGGAGCGATGTGGTTTCAGTGTCTGAAATCGGACAGCCTCTCTATAATTTCTACGGCTATCAGGTGGAAGGTGTCTATCGTGACTATGAAGATCTTATCAATTCACCGCGCGATGTTGCCGTCTATCCAGAAGACGGAGTGTTCAACAAGAGCAATACCGTGTGGGTCGGCGACCTCAAATATAAGGATATCAGTGGCCCTGACGGAGTTCCCGACGGTGTGATTGACGAGCATGACCGTACAGTCATCGGTAATCCTATGCCTGATTTTACATTCGGATGGACCAATACATTCCACTATAAGAATTTCGACCTGTCTGTGTTCATCAACGGTTCTTATGGCAACGATGTGATGAACTATCTTGCCATTAACCTTACGAACATGAAGTCGACATGGACCAACCAGCTGACAACTGTCAACAATCGTGCTCAGCTTGTACCCATTGATCCGGGTAAGGTTTATCCTGCCGGCCAGAATTGGTATGACGATGTTGAGAATGTGCGCGTCTCTAACTGGAAGACCAAAACCCCTGCGGCCCGTCTAAACGACCCGGCTGACAACGACCGCATTTCGGATCGCTACATCGAAGATGGTTCATACATCCGTCTGAAAAACATCACATTTGGATACACTCTTCCCAAAAAGGTCCTTAAGAGCCTCCGTCTGGAGAACCTCCGTGTCTATTGCAATCTCCAGAACCTTCACACATGGACCAAATATAAGGGCTACGATCCTGAAGTCGGCGCTTCAACTCAGGACTCTTCAGGCCTCGTATATGGTCTTGACGGCGGCCGCTATCCGTCTCCTTCAACTTACTCATTCGGATTAAACCTTTCATTCTAATTCCAAATCTGTAATAAAATTATGAAATTAATCAACACGCTAAATACGTATATACATATAGTTGCCGTGGCAGCACTTGGGATTGGCCTTACATCGTGTGAGGATTTTCTCAATCGTCCTGCCGAGGACAACTACAATGCCGGCAACTTCTATCAGAATGACGAACAGTGCTATCAGGGTGTCAACTACCTGTATAATTCGCCATGGTATGACTTCCAGCGCGGATTCATCAAGGTCGGTGAGGTTCTGTCGGGCAACATGTACTGGGGCAGTTCTCCTTATCTGACATTTACAATCAACGGAACAGACGAAGACCTTGTCAATATGTCGTCTTCGCTCTGGGCTGCCATCGGACACGCCAACACCGTCTATAAATATATAGGTGAGTCTTCAGGTCCAAGTGAGGAGGTGAAGAATTATACCCGTGGCGAATGTCTGACATGGAAGGCTATGGCCTATTTCTATCTTGTCCGCACTTTCGGCGATGTGCCTATTATCCACGACAACTCTGCCGAAATCGCAGCCGGAACCTATAGCTCGAAGTTCAAAGTGCAGAGAGCTGATGTCTATGAATACATAATCATGACACTTGAAAAAGCTCTCGAACTTCTGCCCAAAAGCGCCGCGAAGGGTCGTATTGACTACTATTGCGCCGAAGCCTTATTGTCGAAAGTCTATCTTACACGTTCCGGTCTTGGAATGAGCGGTTCTCGCAATCAGTCTGACCTTGATATGGCAGCAAAGTTTGCAAAGGATGTTATAGACAATTCCGGACGTAAGCTTCTGCCGGTCTATTCTGATGTGTTCCGTCTGCAGAACAACGAGAGTGAGGAATCGCTGATTGCATGGCGCTGGAGCGCCGGTCGCGATCCTTGGACTCAGCAAAACACACTTCAGAGCGACCTTGCTCCTGTGGGATTTGATGAATTCGGTGATTGCTGGGGTGGTTACGGCGGTCCGTCGGTCGACCTTCAGGATGCTTTTGGTATTGATGTCATCAATACAAATCCGGCCAACCGCATCGACACGGATACGCGTCGCAAGGCTGTCATGATGCTTCCGGGTGACCATTATGAATATTTCTGGACTAATAAAGGTGGTTTCGATCCGCTCCGTTTCAGCTACGATACCGAGAATTATGGCAAAGGTGGTCCCGGTGAATGGCAGTCACCGACAGGAGCTTACAATGTCAAGCATCTCTATGGCAACAACGCCGATCACGAGGCTGCGACAGGCGTTTCGGCCGGTAATATGTTCAATCAGCTTGCCACACACATCCTTCGTCTTAGCGATGTCTATCTGATTTATGCTGAAGCGATGGTTGGAAACAATGGTTCGACTTCAAACGCTGATGCCCTTGCTGCGTTCAATGCAGTGCGCGGACGAGCTATCCCCGGAACTACTCCCTATACTTCGATTACGTTTGATGACGTCTGGAAAGAACGTCGCCTTGAATTTGCAGGAGAAGGTGACCGCTGGTATGACTATGTGCGTCTTGCTTACTTCGATACACCGCGTGCAATCAACGAGCTTGTCAGCCAGCGTCGCAACTCATACTGGAATCTCAACGCGCTTTTCAAATACTACTATGAAAATGGTGTATGGGATATTTCAAAAGCTGCTGAATCGGGCGATTCCGGTGAGGCCGGCTACGATACCACGACTAAAGCTCCCAACGTGACAGCTTCGAGTTTCACTCTGCCGTTCCCGACAACAGATATCGCGCTTAACAAGAATCTTCTCGCTGATCCTATTCATGAGGATGTACGTGAACTCTATGCCTACTAATCTCTTAACCTGAATGTAAGAAAATGAAAAATATATTCAATAACAAATGGATTCTCGGCATGGCGGCCATTGCGCTTGGTGTTACAGCCGTCTCATGTGAGGATCAGCCTGACAAGTTCGAGCTGACTTCCGGCAAACCTGTGGTGAAATATATCCGTCCTGCAGGAGCTGCTGCATCCGATTCGCTGCTTACAGGTGCTTATCTTGACAATCTGGTATGTCTCGTCGGTGACAACCTTACTTCGATTCATGAACTCTATTTCAATGACCAGAAGGCGGTGTTGAACACGAGCTATATCACTGACCATACTCTCCTTGTGTCTGTCCCCGGTAATATTCCTGAGGTTGTTACCAACAAGATATACATGAAGACCAAGGACGGAGATACGGTAGAGTATGATTTCAATATTCTTGTTCCCGGTCCGTCTGTACGCTCCATGTCGTGCGAATATGCTCATGCCGGAAGCGAGGTGACTGTATATGGCGATTATTTCATTGATGACCCCAACGTCCCGTTGTCAATATCAATGGCTGGTAATGTTGCCGTCCCGGCTGAAAACATTACGTCGATTACTAAGACTGCTATTAATTTTGTCATTCCCGAGGATGCTCCGGTGGGATATATCACTGTCAATACCATCTATGGCTCAGGTCGTTCGGCATTCCAGTTCCGCGACAACCGTAATATCCTGTTTGACTGGGATGGTTCACACGGTGGACTTGCGACAGGTCACGGATGGCGTAACGGCGTGGTTCATGAGCCGGGTGCTGATGCCGACATCGAGGCTATTGACGGTAACTATCTTTATTTCGGCGGCGCAGACATGCTTGGTGAGATTGGCGCAACATGGGCAGAAGATCAGTTCTGTATGAACTACTGGCCTGAACCCGCGGCAGGTTTCCCATGTCTGAAGGATATGCCTGATTTTGCAAAGATGCTTGCCGATTATAGTGTTGACAACCTACAGCTGAAATTCGAATGTTTCGTTCCTGCTTCAAACCCGTGGCAGTCTGCCGCGCTGCAGGTGATGTTTACACCATCTTCGATGGTTGACTATTCGACAGGTACGAATGCCTACTATAGCGATGCCACCTTTACTCGTGGACTATGGAATCCGTGGCAGTCGACCGGCTCGTTTACCACAGAAGGTAAATGGCAGACTGTGACAATGCCTCTCAATACGTTTACCTATACTCACGAAGGAGGTTCGTCAGGCAGCAAGCTGAACGTGTCGAATTTCGATGGCCTTACGCTTTTCGTTTGGCACGGCGGTGTGGCAGGTACAGACTGCGCACCGGTGATATGCCTCGACAATATCCGTATCGTTCCTATTGAATAATCATCTAATCGTCTGAATTTAACCAATGAAAACATTAAATAAACTCACGGCTGCCGTAATGGCAGGCCTGATGCTGATGTCGGGAGTCACTTTCACGTCCTGCAATGACGATGATGACTTCAGTACACAGCAGTATGTAGGTGGCGTTACACTCAATGTGTTCGGACCAAGTCCCGTGGCACGTGGCGGCGAGCTCCGTTTCCTCGGTTCAGGTCTGAAGCAGATTCAGTCAATCACTATTCCCGGCAGTGGTGACATCACGGATATTAATGTGGTTTCAGATAATGAAATCCGCATCATAGTCCCTCAGAACGCCGAGCCCGGTCATGTGGTGCTCCATCATGCAAAAGGAGACATTACCACCAAGACCCTGCTGACATTCACAGAGCCTATCACGCTTGAAAGCATTGCGCCTCTCACTGTCAAGGCCGGTGATGAAATTACAGTCAAAGGTGATTATCTCAATCTCATCCATGAGATAATCTTCAATGATGATATTTCTGTTCCTGAAGAGGCTTTCCTCGCCCACAGCCGTTATGAAATCAAGCTGGCTGTTCCAGCTGAGGCACAGACCGGCAAAATAATTCTCAGTGATGCTGCAGATATGCCTAACTGGATTTATTCTGACGACGATCTTTCCGTAATTTTGCCGTCTGTCGACAAGGTGCTTGATCTCACTAAGGCTAAGCCCGGCGATGACGTGACTGTGAAGGGTAAGGATCTTGATCTCGTGAAGAAGGTCGTGATGCCTAACGGTGATGAGGTCAAATTTTCTGTCAATGACGGAGGCGATGAGCTTAAATTTGTCCTTCCCGCAAATGTCTCTGACGGAACTATCCGCATGGTTCCTGCTTCGGGAGTCGAGGTTGCGGTTGCCACTATCGGTGTCGCAGTGCCCGAGGATGTAGTGGCCGAGCCTGCGACTGACATTTGGGCCGGTGACGTTATCAAACTCAAAGGTCTCAACATGGAACTTGTCACTGATGTCGTTTTCCCGAATGTCGCTGACGCGGTCAAGCCTGAAAACGTATCTGCAACCGAATTGACTGTGGTTGCTCCCGAAGGGACACAGAGCGGCAATCTTGTGCTCAACACGGCTTCAGGAGCTAAAGTTGAGGTAGCGGTTGTTACGCTTAAGCCCGAAGCCGTAAGCTTTGAGCCGCAGCCTGCAGCGCTTGCCGGTAAGATGACAGTCAAGGGACGTAATCTTCAGAATGTGGCATCCATTTCGTTTGGAGGTGCTGCTACTGTCGAGGTTCAGAATCCGACTTCGACTGAGTTCACTGTCGAAGTGCCCGCTACGCTTTCTGCCGGAGCAAATGCCATTGAGCTGACTCTTACCAACGGAGAAACTGTAGAGGCAGGAAATGCCGAGCTTTCAGCCCCTGAATGTGCCTATGCTACCTTGCTTCCCGGTGAGGATGTGGAGATTCATGCAGGCGAGACCTTCGTGATTTCCATCGCCAATGCCGACAAACTCACAGGCGTTAAGGTCAATGGCGTTGACGTGCAGTATATTCTTAACGGAGAGCGCCTTATCATCCAAGTGCCTGAATCGGCCGGTAAAAACTCGGTTTTCACACTCTTGTCTTCAAACGGTTCGATTTCGTATGATATTGCCGTAATCCCGGCTACACACGTAGGCCTGACCATTTGGTCAGGTATATGGGAAAATACAGGTTGGGGTGGTAATCAGGATCTTGCATGGGGCGGTTATGACTGGTCGCAGGTTCCCGCAGGTGCAACGCTTACACTCTACATGACTCCGACTGTTGCTGATGGTGGCTGGTGGTGTGTGTCACTCCGCCATGCTGACGGCTGGGGCAATCTTCCAGAGCCGATTCCCGGGCAGTATGACAATCCTGAAAACGGTGTCTTATCAGTGACACTGACGGCAGATGTCCTCAAAGACATCATCGAGCACAACGGCCTTGTCATCACAGGATCAGAATTTGTACTCAACAAAGTGACAATAGAATGGGAAATATCTCTTGAAACCACTATATGGGAAGCCGGATGGACCTGCTCAGGCTGGGGTGGCAATCAGGACCTCGCTTGGGGTGGCTATGACTGGTCGACAGTCAAGCCGGGTCAGATTCTGCGCCTGTACACCACTCCGACTGTTGCTGAAGGTGAATGGTGGTGTCTGTCGCTTCGTCACGGAAACGGCTGGGGCAATCTTCCTGCCCCGATTCCAGCGCAGTACGACAATCCCGCGAGTCCGCTCGAAGTTGTTCTGACTGCTGATCTAATCGCTGACCTCGTTGCAGAAGGCGGTCTGGTCATTACCGGCAGTGAATACCATCTCAACAAGATTACAATTGAGTAAAAAAAGCTTCAGGAAAACCGGCATGCGGGTGATAGACTCTCGTATGCCGGGAATCCGAACATTTAAAACCAATAATACTGATGAACAAGTACAAATATATGTTTGCCGCAGCTCTGGTGGGATTTGCCATGACTGCGTGTGACGATGACGACAGCTACGGCCCGATGGACGACCTGCCTATGGTGACCCGCTCCGTATCGCTTGCCGACGGTGCATCGGTGAGGGCAGAGGCGCTTTCAGGTATCACTGTCGACTACAACAACCTCGTGGGTCTTGACAAGGACAAGGCTATAACTATTAACGGATCTCCGGTGGTCAATGCCGTGGTCAATCCGCTCAATGGAATGCAGCTTATAATAGCCCTTGACCTCCAGCCCTATCAGGACTACACGCTCATAATCCCCGAGGGTGCTGTCTATCGCTCTGACGATAAGACCGTCATGGCCAAGGAACTTACAATCAGTTTCGACACCAAGACCGGTATCAACAAGAATCTTCTTGCCCAGTCGCTCATCAATCCAAATGCTACTCCCGAAGCAAAGGCTGTCTATGCCATGCTGGTCGATAACTACAGTCACAGCCAGCTTTCGGGTGCTATGGGTGAAGTGGCATGGGGAACAGGTTTCTGCGACCTCATCAAAGCCGAGTCAGGTAAATTCCCTGCAATCGTAGGTTTTGACTACATACATCTTGCCTCCTCTCCCTCAAACTGGATTGACTACGGAGACATTACGCCCGTACAGACAGTCTGGAACGCCGGAAGCATCCCTGCGGTGACATGGCACTGGAACGTTCCTAAGAACAAGCCCGGAACTGTCAGCCTGTGGACCGGTGAAGTGGTTATGCCCTCTGATTGGACAGGGAATGTCCAGTTGACCGACGATAATGCCAAGCAATTGCTTTCAAATGTTGTTGCCGGTGCAGTTATTTCGGTAAAGACCAAGGATGTCGGCGCAGGAGCGCAAGGTTCGATAAAGAACAGTGGTTGGAGTGGTCTTACTCCTGAGTTGGATTACTTTGAAATTACCGGTGATTATACCGTGTCGCTTACTGCCGACATGGCTACGGAAGTCCGCAACAACGGTTTCATTGTGGGTGGTCATGACTACACAGTGACAGAGGTCTCTATCACCATTCCTGCCGGCGGGGACACCGGTTATGATGCAAGTTCGGAGGTGTTCAATGCAGCCAACGTGCTTGTCGACGGTTCATGGGAAAATCAGGTAGCCCTCGCCGATGTTGAGAAGCTTGCCGGTTACATGACTTTGCTCCGTGATGCAAAGATTCCTGTGCTTTTCCGTCCGTTCCACGAAGCAGCCGGTGACTACACTTGGGGCTCATGGTTCTGGTGGGGTAACTCAGGTGTCGAGACCACCAAGCAGCTTTGGTCATGGCTCTATGACAAGCTGACTAATCAATATGGTCTCAATAACCTTATCTGGGTATGGACCGTACAGACTTCCGACGAAGGAAAGCTTGCCGATATCTCAAAGCTTCAAGCTGCTTATCCCGGCGACGCACTTGTCGACATCGTAGGTGCGGATCTCTATGTTGAGCCGCTGACAGCTCAGACAGCCCAGTTCGATCTTCTCTACAATCTCGTCGGAGGCAAGAAGCTTGTGGCTCTTTCTGAATGCGGCAACCTTCTCGATGTTGACGCTGCTTTCAATGACGGCGCTCTCTGGAGTTTCTTCATGGGATGGTATGAGCAGAACGACAACGGTCCTGCATTCATCGAGTGGAATACCAACGGAGAGTGGAGCACCGTGCTCAACAACCCGCGTGTCCTCAATCAGGGCGAATTTAATCTCAGATAAGTTATGACATACAGGATGGTATCAAACCAGTTACATATCGGAAACATATTGATACCATCCTGTCATTCTTTGAGCCTTACCTGTCAACCCGTCACCGAACACTTTTCGCTAAATTTGTAAATCATTTTCAACTTGATTTACTAACTGAACTTACTTAGAATCCTGATTATGAAATACGGCTATTTTGATGACAAATCACGTGAGTATGTTATCACCGAACCACGCACTCCGTGGCCTTGGATTAACTATCTCGGCAATAAAGATTTTTTCTCTCTAATTTCAAACTCGGCCGGAGGCTATAGTTTCTATAAAGATGCTAAGTTCCGCCGTCTGACCCGTTATCGCTACAACGGTGTTCCAATGGATGCCGGTGGCCGTTATTTCTATATTAAAGATGGTGACACTATCTGGAATCCCGGATGGAAGCCTACCAAAACACCGCTTGATTCCTATGAATGCCGTCACGGTATGAACTATACTGTGATTAAAGGTGCGAAAAACGGACTTGAGGCGCGTGTCCTTTTCTTTGTTCCGCTTGACACTCATGCCGAGATTGCGAAACTGACTTTGACCAACAATACTGACCGGCCGAAATCGGTCAAACTTTTTTCGTTCATTGAATGGTGTCTTTGGAATGCTGCCACTGATATGGAGAATTTCCAACGAAACTTTTCGACAGGAGAGGTCGAGATTGACGGCTCGACCATCTATCATAAAACCGAGTATAAGGAGCGTCGCAACCACTACGCCTTTTACACGGTCAACACTCCGGTCGACGGTTTCGACACTGACCGAGAGACTTTCATCGGTCTCTACAACGGGTTTGACGAACCTGAGGCTGTGATTGAAGGGCGTCCGCGCAACTCTGTCGCTCACGGATGGTCGCCAATCGCTTCCCACTATCTTGAAATCACCCTTGCTCCCGGCGAGAGCCGCGACTATGTGTTTATGCTCGGCTACGTCGAGAATCCTCAGGATGAGAAGTGGGAGTCAAAAGGGGTGATTGACAAAACCCGTGCCCGCAGGATGATTGCCGAATTTGACACTCCTGAAAAAGTGGACAAGGCATTCGGTGAGTTGCGTGAGTACTGGGACAACCTTCTTGGCCGCTTCTCTCTCTCTTCGGGCGACTCACGCCTTGACCGCATGGTCAACATCTGGAATCAATACCAATGTATGATTACATTCTGCTTCTCGCGCTCGGCATCATTCTTCGAGAGTGGTATCGGACGTGGCATGGGTTTCCGCGATTCGAATCAGGATCTCGTCGGTTTTGTACATCAGATTCCTCAGCGGGCTCGTGAACGCATCATCGACATTGCCTCCACTCAGTTCCCCGACGGTGGATGCTACCATCAGTATCAGCCTCTCACCAAGCGTGGCAACAATGACATCGGTGGCGGTTTCAACGACGACCCGATGTGGCTGATTTTCGGTACGATTGCCTATCTCAAGGAAACAGGCGACTTCTCGATTCTTGAAGAACCTGTGCCATTCGACAATCAGAAGGGGTCGGAAGTGTCGCTTTTCGAACATCTGAAAGTATCGTTTGATCATGTAGTGGACAATCTCGGGCCTCACGGACTGCCGCTTATCGGACGTGCTGACTGGAATGACTGTCTTAATCTGAATTGCTTCTCAAATGACCCCAATGAATCTTTCCAGACCACAGAAAACAAGTCGGAAGGTTCTCAGGCCGAATCTCTCATGATTGCAGGACAATTCGTCATCTACGGGCATGACTACGTAGAGCTTTGCCGCCGTCTCGGCCACGACGAAGAGGCCGACCGTGCGCAGAAACATGTAGATGAGATGATTGAAGCCGTCAAGGCTTATGGCTGGGATGGCGAATGGTTTCTCAGAGCCTACGATTTCTTTGGACGGAAAGTTGGATCAAAGGAAAACAAGGAGGGAAAGATTTTCATTGAGTCGCAGGGATGGTGTACGATGGCCGGAATCGGTCTTGAGGAAGGCCTTGTTGAAAAGTCGCTTGACTCTGTGAAAAAGTATCTCGATTGCGAGCATGGGATTGTCCTGAATAACCCTGCGTTTACGGAATATGTCATGGAATATGGCGAAATTTCCACCTATCCTGCGGGATATAAGGAAAACGCCGGTATCTTTGCTCACAATAACCCGTGGGTAATAATAGGCGAGACTGTGCTTGGCCGTGGTGACCGGGCTTGGGAATACTATCAGAAGATCTGCCCGGCATATCTTGAAGAGAAAAGCGATCTCCATAAGGTTGAGCCGTATGTCTACTGTCAGATGACAGCCGGAAAAGACGCTGCCAAACCGGGTGAGGCTAAAAACTCATGGCTCACGGGAACTGCGGCATGGAACTGGTATGCGATTACTCAGTTTATTCTCGGCATCAAACCGACCTACGACGGACTGGAAATCAATCCTTGTATTCCTGCTTCATGGGATGGGTTTAAAGTTTCACGTAAATTCCGTGGCGCTGAATATGAGATAGAAATCAAGAATCCTTCACATCTCTGCCGTGGCGTTAAGCAGATTTCTGTCAATGGCTCGGCCGTGGAGGGTAATATCGTACCGATGCAGCCTGAAGGTTCGGTTTGCAGGGTTGAGGTTACACTTCAGTGACAGTGAAATAGAAAATAGAATTGGCGTATGGGTTGCTCTTGGCAAACAGCCTGCGTCTAATTTAAAAGTTATTTACGAAAAAATAAGATATTTAATTTATGAATTATGCTTCATGGATAAAGATGTCGGCAGTGCTTGCACTTGTTGGCTGTGGAAACGCTAAATCTGTCACGGAAGACCGTGCTGATGACGTTTCTGCTACGCCCGCGCAGGCCTTGATTGCACAACTGGACTCCGTAAGTCGTAGCGGCCGTTTTTATTTCGGACATCACGACGATACTGCCTATGGCCATACGTGGCAATATGCGGATGGCGCATCCGATGTGAAATCTGTAGTCGGGGCATATCCGGGACTTATGAGCTGGGATCTTGGCTTGATTGAGGTTGATTCGGTTCGTAATCTTGATGGTGTTCCGTTCGACTTCATTGCATCTGAAATTGCTAAACAGTATGCGCGTGGAGGTGTAAATGCGATAAGCTGGCATGCTCTCAATCCGATGAGCAATGGTGGTTCGTGGGACGTGAGTAAAGCTCCGCTCAGAAATTTGGAAACCGACAAGGCACTCTCGGATACGATGGATGTCTGGATTGCCCGTGTTGCTAAGTTTATCGGGGCTTTGCGTGATTCGGATGGCGTTTCTATTCCGGTGATATTCCGTCCATGGCATGAGAATTCCGGTTCTTGGTTCTGGTGGGGTGCTGAACACGGATCTCCCGAGCAATACAAAAATCTGTGGCGTCGAACTCGGCAGGTGTTTGATTCAATCGGTGTCGACAATGTTGTGTGGGCCTATTCTCCAGACAAGGATCTTACACGCGAACAATATTTCTCGACTTATCCCGGTGATGAGTATGTTGACATTCTCGGCACTGACATCTATCAGTTCGATGCCGAGAATGGAGCAGAAGAATATGCCGCACGAATCAGCTCGCAGTTGCCCTACGTGATTGAAGAGGCACGGAATAGAGGTAAGATTGCCGCATTTACCGAAACCGGGCTTGAAGGGCTTGGCGACAGCGATTGGTACACGACCGTATTGCTCCCTGCCATAAAGAATCTACCGATAGCCTATGTCTGTGTATGGCGCAATGCCATTGAGAGCGAGAAACCTCAGCATTTCTATGTGCCATATCCCGGTCATGAGTCAGAAGCCGACTTCAAGCAGTTTGCAGAGAAATCCAATGCTATTTTCGTCAAATAGCATGGTTTGTCATCTTTCCAAGGCTTGATGCTTTGTACTTAATACTTAAAACTTTGTACTTAATACTTGAATAAATGGATATATTCAATCACCGTAAAAATCTTATAATTTCGCGTTACGAAACATTGGTGACACGTCCCAATACTCCGATTGAAGGCAATGGTGTCTACGAGCGTTACGTCAATCCTGTCATAACCGCCGAGATGGTTCCTCCATATTGGAAATATGACTTTAATCCTGAAACAAACCCATATTTCATGGAGCGCATCGGTTGCAATGCCACCCTTAATTCAGGCGCAATCAAATGGAATGGCAAATACGTTTTGATGGTGCGCGTCGAGGGTAGTGACCGAAAGTCGTTTTTTGCTGTCGCCGAGAGTCCCAACGGCATTGATAATTTCCGTTTCTGGCCGCATCCGGTCACAATGCCCGACACGGATGATCCTGCGGTCAACGTCTATGACATGCGTCTGACTCAGCATGAGGACGGATGGGTGTATGGCCTCTTCTGTGTTGAACGCCATGATGATTCCAAGCCCGGCGACCTTTCAGCAGCCACAGCTGCATGCGGTATTGCCCGCACCCGCGACCTTGTCAACTGGGAGCGTCTTCCCGATCTCAAATCAAAGTCGCAGCAGCGCAACGTTGTGCTTCATCCTGAATTTGTCAATGGCAAGTATGCTCTCTACACTCGTCCGCAGGATGGTTTCATCGACACCGGAAGCGGCGGTGGCATAGGCTGGGGGCTCGTCGACGATATTACCAACGCAGAAGTAAAGGACGAAATCATCATCGATAAGCGTTATTATCACACCATCAAGGAAGTCAAGAATGGTGAAGGTCCTCACCCCATCAAGACCTCACGCGGCTGGCTTCACTTGGCTCATGGTGTAAGAGGCTGTGCCTCCGGACTCCGCTATGTGCTGTATCTCTACATGACATCGCTTGAAGAACCTTGGAAGAAGATTGCATCGCCCGGCGGTTACTTCATGGCGCCTGTCGGAGAGGAATATATCGGTGATGTGATGAATGTCCTGTTTGCCAACGGCTGGATTGCCGATGAGGATGGAAAGGTGTTTATCTACTATGCTTCGTCGGATACACGTATGCACGTGGCTACTTCGACTGTTGACCGTCTGGTAGATTACTGCCTCAACACTCCGCAGGACGGCCTTTCGACCTCAGAATCTGTCAAGACTCTCAACGAGTTGATTGACAGGAATCTTCTGATTATTGACAAATGAAGCATAATTTGAATAATGAAGTGAAGGAAATTTGATTTCCAAAGCCCACGGCACTGTGAATTATGGCAGTGTCGCGGGCTTTATCTCCATTAAATCCTTAATTTTAATACACACAACCTTATCCTAAAACTAAAAATGGCTTCTATTAGTGAAAAAATAGGCTATGGCTTCGGCGACATGGCATCGTCCATGTTCTGGAAAGTCTTCAGCTACTATCTGCCGTTCTTCTATGCCAATGTTTTCGGCATAAGTCTGGTTGACACCGGAATACTATTGCTCGTGACGCGTATCTGGGATGCTGTGTCAGACCCCATGATGGGAATTGTCGCAGACCGTACAAAGACCCGCTGGGGTAAATATCGTCCTTATCTGCTTTGGGTTGCCGCTCCGTTTTCGATTTGCGGAATCCTGCTCTTCACAACTCCTGACTGGGGGTATGGTGCGAAACTTGTGTGGGCATATGTCACTTATATTCTGATGATGACAGTCTATACCGGCATCAATGTCCCCTATGGAGCGATGCTCGGTGTGATGACTGATAATTCTCAGGAAAAGACCGTATTTTCTTCTTTCAGAATGTTTTTCGCCTATGGCGGTTCATTCATAGCCCTCTTTGCGTGGGATCCTCTGTGTAAATTCTTCTCTGGCGAAGCCGGAATGTCACTTCAGTCGAGCTGGCAGTTCTCCATGATAGTTATTGCAGTCTGCTGTTTCATTCTCTTCCTCCTCTGTTTCAAATTCACGCGCGAACAGTTGACCACCGTAAGTTCCGCGTCTCTCGGCAATGACCTCAAGGCACTTCTGACCAACAAACCGTGGTGGCTGCTCAACGGAGCATCGCTATGTTTCAACCTTTTCAACACAGTCCGTGGAGCGACAGTGGCATTTTTCTTTGCCGATGTTATCGGTGGTGAGCAGCACATCGCGATTTTTTCACTGTCGCTGCTCTTCTATTCTGGCCTTTTCCTCGGTGTCGGTGAGGTTGCCAATATGATTGGTGTCGCATTGGCTGTGCCGATTACAAAAAAAGTAGGTAAAAAGCCAACGTTTATAATGGTGGATGCGCTGCTGATTGTGTTCAGTGTCGTTTTCTTTATGCTTTCTCCATCGACGAATGCCGGATTGCTCCTGATGCTTCTTCTGCAGATTGTGATTTCTGTACTGACCGGAGTCATGTCACCTCTCGTCTGGTCAATGTATGCGGATGTCAGTGATTATTCCGAACTGAAGACCAAGTCTGCATCTACCGGGCTAATCTTCTCATCGGCATCTATGGCCCAGAAGTTTGGCGGTGCGATTGGCGGTGCTTCTGTCATGTGGCTTCTCAGTGCCTGCGGCTATGTGGAGCGGTCGGATGCAAACGCATCGCTATCGATTCAGCAGCCTGAAAGTGCGATTACATGTCTGTGGATGCTGATGACATTTATTCCTGCCGGTGTGGCCTTGCTTTCGATGTTGATAGTGTGGCTTTATCCTCTTGGCACTAAGGAAATGAATGAAATCGTGGATCGCCTTCGCGAACAGCGTAAGAATCCTGTGGTTATAACAAAAGATGAATTTGTCGAACCTGTTTAAAGACAGTTGTAAATGGACAAAACTAAATTTCGTCAGGAACTGCTTGACAATCTGACTCGAAACATCCTTCCTTATTGGATGGACAAAATGGCTGATCCGCGCGGAGGTTTCTATGGCCGTCGCGACGGAAACGACTCTCTTTATGTCGAAGCGCCCAAAGGTGCGATACTCAATGCCCGCATCCTATGGAGTTTCTCTGCTGCATATATCGCGACCGGAAAACCTGAATATCTTGCAATGGCAACTCGTGCCTGTGACTATATCAGAGACCATTTCATTGACCGTGAGTTTGGTGGGGCATACTGGAGTGTGAATGCCGACGGAAGTCCGCTCGACACCAAGAAGCAGTTTTATGCCATAGCTTTTATTATCTATGGCCTTGCCGAATACTATCGCGCATGTCGTGATGAGGATGCTTTGCAGTTGGCTCTTGAACTGTTCGATTCGATAGAGAACCATTCGCGCGACATGGAAAAAAACGGATATATCGAGGCTACTACACGGGAGTGGTTGCCCATAGCCGACATGCGTCTGAGCGATCATGATGCAAATGCGTCAAAGACAATGAATACGCATCTCCATATTCTCGAAGGATACACCAATCTGCTTCGTGCGCTCAAAGAAAAGCGGGCGCGTGGAGAGAGCGGCATTGATGGCGAGATAGGCCGTGTTGAGGAAGCGACTGTCAATCTGCTCGATGTTTTCCTTGAAAGGATTGAAGACAGCAAGACACATCATCTGACTCTTTTTTTCGATGACGATTGGCACGCGCAGCCGGGTGCGGAAAGTTATGGACATGACATCGAGGCCTCATGGCTGCTGCTTGAAAGCGCCCATGTGGTCGGGGACGATGCCCTCACTGCTAAGACGCTCGACCACACATTCCACATCGCTTTCGCCGGACTTCAGGGTCGGTGTCATGACGGGTCGATGGTCTATGAGCGTCATCCGGCCGGAAACTACGACAATGACAAGCATTGGTGGGTGCAGGCAGAGAATGTGATAGGGCAGCTTTGGCTTGCACGTTTCCACGGTCTTCCGGAGCAGGCTGACAAGGCATATGAATCATGGCGATATATAGCAGACAATATTGTTGATAACGAAGGTGGCGAATGGCACTGGTCACGACGGTCGGTCGACGGCTCTGTCAACCGCACCGATGACAAAGCCGGATTCTGGAAATGCCCATATCATAATTCACGAATGTGCATAGAGGCCGTCAGGGTTCTCGATGCACTATAGTGTGAGCTGTAGGCATAGAATAAAAAACCTCAGAAAAGATATGCGATTTAGATGTGAATATCTTTTCTGAGGTTTTTATTTCGATGTATCCGTGTTATTCGTTTTTCCGACAATAATCAGCCGTCTTCCGACGTTAATGTATAATCGGAAAAGAAAAAGTGCCCTGCGCCACTCTTCACGAGCCGACGCAGAGCATATAATCAAAAAGCTAATTCTATTACGTTGTATGCCTTTTTGACTCGACAAAACTCCGAAGGTTTAATCATAACTACGTGATTTTAACTCTGTTTAACATTTATGAGCCATAACTATGAGCAAAATAACCGCAACTCCTCTCGAACTTCTTGCCCCTGCCCGTAATGCCGACATTGCCATTGCCGCTATAAGTGCCGGGGCAGATGCAGTCTATATAGGGGCATCGAGTCATGGTGCGCGTCATGCCGCGGCCAACTCGGTTGATGATATTGCCCGTGCAGTCGATTTTGCCCATAAGTTTAATGCAAAGATTTTTGCTACGGTCAATACGGTCATCTATGACAGCGAGCTTGCATCGGTCGAGCGGCTGATTCGTGAATTATACCGTGTAGGGGTCGATGCGCTTATCGTTCAGGACATGGCTGTCCTTCGCATGGATATTCCTCCGATTGAGTTGCATGCCAGCACGCAATGCGACATCCGCGATGTTGCCAAAGCCCGTTTTCTCGCCGATGTTGGTTTCTCCCGTCTTGTTCTCGCGCGTGAACTCTCGCTGAAAGAAATATCAGAAATCCATGCTGCTGTCCCCGGAACTCCTCTTGAGGCTTTCATCCACGGTGCTCTTTGCGTCAGCTACAGTGGCGATTGCCGTGCAAGTTTCGCTTCTACCGGCCGGAGTGCGAACAGGGGTGAATGTGCGCAAATCTGTCGCTTGCCTTTTGATCTTGTTGATTCTACGGGTCGAGCCATTGTCAGGGGTAAGCATCTGCTTTCATTGCGCGACCTCAACCGTTCGACGGCTATTCCTGACATGGTTCATGCCGGTGTCAGCTCTTTTAAAATCGAGGGCCGTCTGAAGGACGAGGTATATGTGAAGAATACGGTTGGTGCTTATAGCCGTATTCTCGACCGTTTTGTAAGTGAGAGTGACGGCCGGTATGTGCGTCAGTCGGCCGGTGCGGTACGTCTCGGTTTCAATCCATCGCTCGACAAAAGTTTCAACCGTGGGTTTACTCCTTATTTCCTTTCGGGGAAAGCTCCGGCCAAAGGAATGGCATCGATTTCTTCGCCTAAGGCTATAGGCCTTAAAGTTGGAGTAGTGACTGACTGCAAGCCAAAGGTCATCACTGCAAGGCTTAGCGAGAATCTTGCCAATGGCGACGGACTTGGTTATTTTAATGCTGCCGGTCTGTTCAACGGTTTCCGTCTGAACAGGGTTGACGGTAACAGGCTTTTCCCTGCAACCCCTCAGTCGATTCCGGCCGGAACGGTGCTTTATCGCAACCGGGACAAGAGTTTTGATGACAGCATTGAGGCTGCCAAGACTTCGCGAACGCTCTCTGTTGACATGGCTCTTCACGTTGTCGGGCCTGAGCTGATTTCGCTTGAGATGACCGACGAGCGCGGGTGTTCAGCCGCAGTGACAGCCTGCGTGCCGCCACTTGATAATGCTGTAACTCCACAGGAAGCGCCCCGTCGCCGCATACTTGACAAACTTGGAGGCACGGCCTATCGTGCCGGGCGTATTGTCGACCTTGCAGGAAGCCTCTTTATCCCGGCATCCGTCCTGACAGCTTTACGGCGTGACTGTCTTGATGCTCTTGAGCGAGCTTCAAGAGCAACCTACCGCTACACCTACCGTTTGCCTGAGAAGTTTGACGTGCCTTTGCCCTATGGTGAGTCCCTGACCGTACATGACAATGTCGCAAACCGTCTTGCACGTGAGTTCTACATCTCACATGGCGCTAAGAATATAGTTCCTGCGATTGAAATAGCGAAAGGGCCATTGCGTGAAGCCGGAGAACCTGTCATGACCACACGCTATTGTCTGCGTCGAGAACTCGGGAAATGTCTGAAAGATGGAGGCGGTAAAGATTGGAAAGCTCCATTGACACTCGTCAGCGGACAGACGAGACTCAGGGTTGAGTTTGATTGCAAGGCATGCCGGATGAATTTATATAATGAATAACATATCAGCACCCCGAAAGTCGTAAAAACAGACTTTCGGGGTGCTGATATGTTTATGAGTTATTGTTTGAACAGTTCTGTGCTTATTCCATAAAGACGAGATAGACTGCTGCTACGAGGAGTCCGAACGCAAGGAAGTGGTTCCATTGCAAGGATTCACCTTTGAAAAGCACGATTGCAAACACAGAGAATACGAGTAGGGATATCACCTCCTGCATGACCTTTAGCTGTATCAGTGAAAACTGACCGCCGTTCTGAGTGAAGCCGTAGCGGTTTGCCGGAACCATAAAGCAATATTCAAGCAATGCTACTCCCCATGATGCCAGTATTATCCATATCAGGGGTGTATGTGAGGAGATGACCTTCATTTCAGAGAGTTTCAGCTGCCCGTACCAAGCGAGAGTCATGAAGATATTTGATACGACAAGTAGTCCGACCGTTAGCCATCCGTTCATAATCCGATACTTTTAGAAGCTTCTCATTCGTTGTGTTTTGTCGGGATTGGCAAGGAGATTGTCGAGCTTCCCGGCTGCGATATAGTCGATAAGTATCTGATAGAGCACCTCAGGGCTACGCGAGATTATGACTCCGCGTTTCAGCGGTTCCATATAGTCATTTCCGGCAGCAAGGTAGTCAATGGTAGCAAGACGATATGTCTTGTCCGGGTTGATTGGCTTGCCGTCGATTGTGGCGCTGTTGATTTTTTTTGTAGCCGGGTCGTAGAGGACATTTACGTTTCCGCTCACGCCATTGCCGTCTTGTGCGGCCATGATGCCGAAATTTTCAAGAAGGTCGCTGCCTTTGATGTCCATGACAACGATTGAATTGTCGAACGGTGCGATGTCAATGACCTCGCCTTGAGTAATAGTCCCGGCAGCAAGACTGTTGCGGATTCCGCCCTTGTTCATAATGGAGAGGTCCACAGGTTTGCCACACAATTCCGAGCCGCGTGTTTTTACGAAGTCGCTCAGGAGGTTGAGCATTTCGCTTGACTTGCGCTCATATTCAAATGGCGATGAGCCGATTTCCTTTGAGCGCATTTCGGCAACTTGCTGGCGGTAGGGGGATATGATTTCCTCGATGGCCGGGTCTGTGCGGTCATCAAGTCGTTTGTCTACGGGGATTAAGCGTGCTTTCACCTGCTTGGTGTTGAGGTCAATGTCTATTTCTCCGAGATTCACGCCGCTTGAGCCGGTCTGCAATACTGAGATTGTGTCGCCGGCGGCATTCGCTATACGCCATGTCGGGACTCCGCTGCGGGTGTCGTTGGGATCGACGACGGTGTGGGAGTGGCCACCTATTATAATGTCGATGTCGCGTGAATTGCGGGCGATGTCCGTATCGCTGTAGCCCGGTTCGTTGTCATAGCCAATATGTGTTACGGCTATAACCATGTCTGCGCCTTCGGCTTTAAGACGCGCAGCTTCTTCATTGGCAGCCTTGATGCCGTCGATATACTTGACTCCCTTATAGTTTTCTTCGCTGACGATTCCTGCAGGGTCAAGGTTGATTCCGATAAACCCGATGGTCTTGTCTCCGACCTTACGCATGACAGCGGGGACAAACATTCCGTCAAGCGCACTGCCTGTGAAATCGTAATTGGTGCTGAGGCGGTTGGCATTCAGCTGTTTCCATTCCTTGGCAAGCTGTTCCATTCCCTTGTCAAACTCATGGTTTCCGAGAATCTGGATGTCGTAGCCGAGTGCATTCATCAGTTTGCGCTCGACTTCGCCGCCGAATAGGGTGTAGTAGAGCGACCCCTGTACGGCATCGCCGGCATCAATGAGCATTACATTCTCGTGTTCGCCGCTCACACTGTCAATCAGGACCTTGCGTCTGGCAACTCCGCCCATGTCATGGCGGTCAGGATCGATGGCAGAATGGGTGTCATTGGTATGGAGAATGACAAGATGGTCGCTATCCTTGTGACTTGCACAGCCACAAGTGAGCCATAGAGAGGCGACAGCTCCTATGATAAACAGTTTGTTGAATTTCATATTCGGACAAAAAATAGTTAGTCTCTACAAAATTAATAATTAATCTTCGAATAAAGTTCATTTAAACCATACATATTTAATGCCTTATAAATAGGTAGAGGTTACGGATGAGAAACAGACGTGAAAGATTTTTATTTTAAGACAGATTGCATTTACATATCTTCCGACATATAAATGTATAAGACAAAAGACTCAGCCAGTGTGAACCGTTTGCTTTCATTCTGCATTGTCAATTTCATCAGCGTGTGCGATAAGTCGTTTTGCAATATCACGAAAAGCTTCCGCTAATTGATGAGATTCTTCAGGGGAAAAACTGCGTTCCTTGTCACATACGGTCACCCCATGCAGTTTCTGTGAAAACCATCCATGCGTCTTCCTGAAGTATTGCTTTGCAAGTGCAGTCTTGTTAATCAATCCTTCCAAATCAAGAAATGCGGTAAATATTGCACCTTCCTTAAAAAGAAGGGTTTCGTCTCTGTGTTTTTCCGCTAATTCTGGGTTGTAAAATTTCCGTTTACCTAAATACATGTTTTTGTAAATTGCTAAGAGGATAAATTATTAATAGAATACTACAAAGGTAGTAATAAAGTTATTAATAACAAATGTTAGATAGATGAAAATTTTATGTTATATGATACAAAAAACACGCCAATCAGATGGCTGATATCTGTTTTCGGCCAAAGATATTCATGTTTGACTGAAAATTGAGAAAATGAACACTGCATGATAGCGCCTTTAGACAGAAACGCTATCATGCAGTGTTCATTTTATTTTTTTCAATATTATTTTACTGAATATCGATAAGTTTGTGGGTCTGGAGTGAGAGCCGCCAGTGGGGATGGGCGAGTATATAGGCTACGGTATCGGCTGTGTTCGAGCCACCTTCGTAGCGAGGTGAGCTGCATGGCTGGAGAAAGTAGTGCATTGCAGGCAGAGCGTTGGCAAGGGCCTCGACATCCTGTCCTTCGTAGACGACTTTGAGTTCGTCGATGGTGCGCAGTTTGACCTCGCACTCACCGATGGCATTACCTTTGGGCGAGCATGTCACCCAGTCGATTCCTTCGGGAAGGCGACGAGTGCCGTTGGTCTCGATCTGGATGAAAAAGCCTTCGTCGTGGAGCATGTCGATGAGCATAGTGTCAAGCTGTAGCGAAGGTTCTCCACCTGTGATGACAATGTGGCGTGACGGATATGACTTCACTTTCTCAACAATGTCGGCAGGCGACATGAGGGTAAATTCCTCGTGGCGCGTGTCGCAGAATCCACATTTTAGATTGCAGCCGCTGAAGCGCAGAAACACCGCCGGAGTCCCGGTGAAATATCCTTCGCCCTGAAGTGAATAGAAAATTTCGTTGATGCGATAGCTCATGATTGATTGCGATTTTTCACTTATAACAGTCAGTCGACTTCATAGCTTGCGGTATTACCCTCGCTTTCCTGCACATCGACACGGTAGCAATTCGGAATCTGTTCGCATATCCAGCGGGCGATGTTTTCGGCTGTCGGATTGAAGGGTAGCAGTTCGTTGAAATTACCGTGGTCGAGATAGGATGTGATACGCTCCTTTATATGGCTGAAATCGACAACCATCCCGTCGGCGTTGAGTTCGCGCGAACGGCAATGGACGGTCACAATCCAGTTGTGGCCGTGGAGACGCGAGCATTTGCTCTCGTATGAAAGTTGCAGGCTGTGACAGCCGGCAAGTTCAAATCGTTTGGTTATATAGTACATTGGTCAGTCGTGATTAGTTGTCATTTGTCTTGTCAGGCTCTTTTGAGGCCGGACTGGCGCTCAAGGGATAGAGTCCATGTTCGGCGGCGACCTTTAGCATCAGGGCGTGGGCCTCGTCATAGTCATTGTGGATGATTCCGTCGAGTATGGCGTTTTTTATGGCGCTCTTGATAGCCCCGATTACCGGGCCTCCGGTGATGCCGAACGTCTCCATGATTTCATTGCCGTCGACCGGCGGTTTGAAATTGCGGATGTGGTCGCGCTCGTTAAGGTCGATCATCTTGTGGCGGACAAGAGTGAAATTCTCAAGAATGCGGCGGACTTTTTCCTGATTCTTTGATGTGATGTCGGCTTCACAAAGGGTCATGAGATCCTCAAGGTCGTCGCCGGCATCATGGATGAGACGACGGACGGCCGAGTCGGTCACCTCGTCCTCCACCAAGGCTATCGGGCGCATGTGGAGCTCGACGAGTTTGGCCACATATTTCATTTTAGTGTCCTGAGGCAATCGCATGCGGCGGAAAATCCTCGGGACCATTTTTGCTCCGATGAAATTATGGTTGTGGAAAGTCCATCCGAGCTTGTCGTCCCAGCGTTTTGTGACTGGCTTTGCGATGTCGTGCATAAGCGCGCCCCAGCGCAGCCAGACATTGTCGCTCTTTTCGGCCACGTTGTCAAGGACGGCGAGTGTGTGATAGAAATTATCCTTATGTCCGCGTCCCTTGACGACATCCACGCCCTTCATGGCAGCAAGTTCCGGGAAAATCAGTGCGAGCAATCCTGATTTGAGCAGCAGATCCCATCCGGTCGAGGGGCGTGGCGAGCGCATGATTTTCATAAGTTCGTCGACTATGCGCTCGTGTGAAATGATTTTTATCCGCTGTGCGTTGCGTCTGATGGCCTCGAATGTCTCGGGAAATATGGTGAAGTTGAGCTGAGTGGCAAAACGGATGGCGCGCATCATGCGTAGCGGATCGTCGCTGAATGTCACGTCCGGGTCGAGCGGAGTGCGCAGGATACGTCTCTCCATGTCGCCGAGTCCGTCAAACATATCGATAAGTTCGCCGAATCCGTTGCGGTTGATGCGTATGGCAAGGGCGTTTACCGTAAAGTCGCGCCGGGAAAGATCTTCTTCAAGAGTGCCGTCCTCGACCACAGGTTTGCGCGAATTGCGGTCGTATGATTCACGGCGCGCGCCGACGAATTCAAGTTCGATGTCACGACGCTTCACCTGTGCAGTCCCGAAATTGCGGAATACGCTCAGGTGGGTTCCTTTGCCGAGATTTTCAGCGACTATTTCGGCGAGTTCGATTCCACTCCCCACGGTGACAAAATCAATGTCTTTCGACGGACGTTCAAGGAAGAGGTCGCGCACGCATCCGCCCACTGCATAACATGGGCGGTTTATTGAATCTGCTGCATCACCGATGGTGTGGAAAAGCGGTTTGTCAAGCTGTGTTACTACTTTGTCTAATGACTGCATCTCTGTTGTTATGGTATTTAATGGCCGTGATGATTGCCGGACAGGTGTCGGATGGCGCTTTCCGCGGTCTAAACGTCGAAATAAGAAATCTCCTCTGGCGCAGGTGTGAGGCACTCTATGTGGTCGGCATGGACCGCATATGTGTTTTCGATACCGACAGCCCCGGTGTGGGGGATGACGAATTTCGGTTCGAGAGCTATGACATTGCCTTCGGCTATAATGTCGCGGCTGCGTGGCGCGATGACCGGGGTCTCATTGATTTCGATGCCTACTCCATGACCGATGAAACCGGCATGCTGCCTGTGGCCCATGTAGTAAGATGATAGTCCGCGTTCCTTTACCATTTCCTCGGCTTTTGCATAGAGATCCTTGGCAAGAGCGCCGGGACGCATCATGTCGCAGAGCGTATGGTGGATGTCGATGGAGCATTTATGGGCTTCGATGGCAAGCGGTGAAATCTCGCCTAATGCAAAAACGCGGGTCATGTCGGTCATGTATCCGTTGAAATTGCCGTTCATATCGACCATGACGGTGCAGCCCGGCTTTATGGGTGTGCCGCATGCTCCGACCGGAAGTGACGGGTCGAGGCCTGCTCCTCCCATGGCAAAATCGTAGGGGGAAGGCGCATCGGCATTGTCGCCGACAAGCACATTGCCCATGTGAAGTTCCATTGAGTCACCGCTGATGCGGAATTGACCGAGACAGCCTTCGAGACGGCTGACGCGCTCGATTTCGACCTGTAGTTCCATGTCGGTCATCCCGGCCTGAAAGAGGTGCGGGATGCGGCTGTAGACGTGGACATGCTTGATGCCCGAACGGCGTATCTTGTCAATCTGTGCGGCAGTTTTCACCGCACGAGCACGACGCATCACTGCCGATGCGTTTTTCAGTTCGCTTTCAGGAAAAATGTTTTTGAGGCGGACGGCTGAGGAATAGGGGAGCACGTCGAGCTCGAGCCCGATGGCTTCAGGGACATTTAGCCCGATTGACGAAGCTATCTCCTCAGGTTTGCGTATGTAGACCACACCGTCGCCTTCAAGCGCCACCGGACGGCGGATGAAGAACATCACCGGGCCTTCGAGCGGAATGTAGATATAGCCGTCAAATACACGGCCCGTTACATAATATTTGTTGGCATTATCAGAGATGAGCAGAGCCGGGATGCCCGGTTCTGCCATCTGAGATTTTATATGGTCGATGCGGCGCTTGAACTCGTCGCGGTCAATTAACATTAGCTTGTGCTGGTCAACTGGTTGCATCGTATGTTGGTGAATTAAAACAGTTTGTCGGAATTTATAAAAGATATTGATTGCCGTGGGGTTTAGTCTTCACCGACCTGATCCGGTGAGATACGAATCAGGGTGAGCAATGGTTGTCCGTTCGCACCTTTCATGATAGCCTGATCCGATGATGCGCCCTCAACACAGGTGTCGACCTGTTCGAGCGCAAGGATGAATGCCTGTTCTGTCGCGATTGCCGGGCAGGTCATTCTTGTAGTGGCGATGTCCTTGAATTCGATGCCGTCACCCTTGTCGAGCTTGACCACAATCGCACCGTTGAGTATGTTGCAGCCTGCGTTACCGTGAATCTTGCATTCGTCAATGTCGATTACGACTTTGATGGCTGTATTGGCCGGGACAGGTGTGCCCTGAATGGTTGTCACCTGCCATGCTCCGTTAAGGAACGACAGGTTTCTCTTGCGGAGAGTCATGACAGTGTTGCCTGTCGATGAATTCAGTACGATTGTGTTGGCATCGACCACGCTGTAGGATTTTACGTCGTCAATGGCTTTGTTCATAGCAGTCTCGTAAGGAGCATCGTGGCAGGCTTTGAGCGAGGTAAGGAATTCGCCGTTTGGTTCAAGTTTGCTTCCTTGTACAATCCATGAGCCGTTGAGATAGTTGCATCCGTTGAATGCTATGACCATAATGGCCGTTTTTGCGTCGGGGATGGCTTTAAAGGTTATCTGAGGATGGTTGTCGCCGTTGATGACAACCTTCTGTCCATTGATGGCGGTGACTGCCCAGCTTCCGAGGAGTGGAGCAATCTGAGCTTCATCATAAGAAGATATGGTAGAGTTCACAGGTGTTGTTTTTACTGTTGAGTTAGAATCAGATGCGGTTATGCCGGATTTTTTTACAGTTCCACAGCCGCTGACTAACGCGGTGATGGCAATGGCTGATGCAAATAGTGAAACAAATTTCATGATTACAAAATTTTTTTGTTAGTTATTGAGGAGAATGAAACCTTGGATGATTTCGCCAACCGTATGGCTATGTTTTAATATGACAGCCTTGCTGGACTAAAGTTTAAACGATTGAGCCCTTCGGTTTGTGCGAATCCTTGTGGAAGAATTGATACAAAAGGCAATTCATAATCATTTATCTCACAAAAGTAGTCAATTTCCCAAACATACACAAAACCGCTTTTTCGTTGTGTTTGAAAATTGAGTGTGACCGGATTCGGCTTTCGGTTTAGCGATGACTACAGCTATGTTTACAGACGCAATGGCCTGACAGTAAAAAGGAGTCGCGAAGATATATCATGGTATATGTGGTATATATTGTCGCGACACTGAAATTTGCACAAATTTATAGACAAGTGTGTAATATTTTGATATGAAATGTGCCACAATATAATAATTCTCACTAACTTTGCAGCATAAAATAAACCAGAATGGAACATAACGGTAAGCAGGAATTGCTCGATAGACGTTATCTGCGCATGGCTCGTATCTGGGCTGAAAATTCATATTGCGAACGTCGCAAGGTCGGGGCACTCATGGTCAAGGAACGCACGATAATTTCCGACGGCTTCAATGGAACTCCCGCCGGATTTGAGAATGTCTGTGAAGATGCCGATGGCCTTACTAAAACATATGTGCTTCATGCCGAGGCTAATGCAATCACTAAGGTTGCGCGTTCAAACAATTCGGCCGAAGGTTCGACTCTCTATGTGACCGCTTCACCATGTCTTGACTGTGCGAAACTTATCATTCAATCCGGAATAAAAAGAGTGGTCTATAATGAACTTTATCGAATCACCGACGGTATAGACCTCCTAAAAAGAGCCGGTGTCGATTGCTGTCATATCCCTGATGCATGTCCGGCTGTTGAATCCGGTGTCTGATATTCTGTTCCGATGATTTGTGTTCGCGTTCTGCATTTTTTAAGTATCTGTCAAAAAGCTAAATTCTATCTGTAAAAACTTTCTATGAATAACCGTCTGAAAAAAACATCCGTATGGATGCCGTTGTCCATTGCATTGTCGTTGGTCGCGGGTATGTGGATTGGTAGCGCATTTTTCAATGGTTCGGGAAAGTGGAGCTCACGCAGCAAACTCGATACCATACTTGATCTCGTGGAACGTTCGTATGTGGATGAGGTCGATACCGACAGTCTTCTTGAAGCTTCATTCCCGGGACTGCTTTCCCGTCTTGACCCTCATTCGGTCTATATACCCGCGAAAGACCTGCAAAATGTCAACGAGGAGCTTGGAGGTTCGTTTTCCGGCATCGGTATTTCTTTCAATCTTCTGAATGACAGCATAAATGTGCTTGAAGTCATTTCTGGAGGTCCTTCGGAAAAAGCCGGACTTCTTGCAGGCGACAGAATCATAGCGATAAATGACACTGCTGTTGCCGGACAGGGCTGGAGCGATGTCAAGGTCCGCAGTTCACTCCGTGGTGAAAAAGGCAGCACGGTCAAGCTTACGGTCAGACGTCACAGTTCTAAGACTCCGTTGAATTTTGACGTGATTCGTGGCGACATTCCGGTTACTTCGATTGATGCGGCATATCTTGTCGCTCCTAAAGTCGGATTTGTGAAAATCAATAAGTTCAGTTCCTCTACGTATAGCGAGTTTCTTACTTCAATGATGGATCTGGTGGCTGACGGAGCGGAGAAGTTCATCATCGACCTTCGTGGAAACGGAGGCGGATTCATGGAACCGGCAGTGCTGATAGCCAATGAATTTCTTCCGGCCGGGTCGCCGATAGTAAGTATGCGCGGAAAGGCTACGCCTGATTCGCGTCCTACGATGAGTGACGGCTCCGGAAGTTTCCTCAACAATGAGGTGGTGATACTTATCGACGAGACTTCGGCAAGTTCGAGCGAGATTCTTTCAGGCGCTATTCAGGACAATGACCGTGGACTCGTCATCGGCAGGCGTTCTTTCGGAAAAGGTCTCGTCCAGAATCAGATGGAGCTGCCCGACAGCAGTGCCATCCGTCTGACAATCGCACGCTACTACACTCCATCGGGCCGTTGCATCCAGAAGACATATGCTCCCGGGACGGACTATGACCGCGATATTGTCAACCGCTATGAACATGGCGAGTTCTATAACGCCGACTCAATCAAGCTCGACAAGTCTCTTGCGTTTGAGACTCTTCATGGTCGCACTGTTTATGGCGGAGGAGGTATAATGCCTGATGTATTCGTCCCGAATGACACAATCGGCATTACGACCTACTACCTGAATGTGCTTAATGCAGGATTGATTCAGAAATATACATTTGACTATACCGACCGTAACCGTTCGCGAATCGAGACGGCTGAAAATGCGGCTGAACTTCTGCGCATGCTTCCTGAGGACGACCTTTTGCTTCAGGATTTCGTAAGCTATGCCCAGAAAGCAGGTATAGCTCCAAGATGGTACTACATAAACATTTCACGTGATTTGATTGTTAACCAACTGAAAGCCATGATTGCGCGCAATGCGCTCGGCGTTCAGGGATATTTCGAGGTTTACAACGAGGTTGACCCGACAGTGAAATCCGGCGTCGATGCCCTCACGAATGGCAAAGCGGCTTTCCCGATTAAAAAATAAATCAAGGGAAACTATTCGATGAAGAAAGATGAAATAAGACGTAGTGTCAAGGCTCGCAAGACTCTTCTCAGCGAGGACGAGAAACTTTCGGCTGCCGAGAAAGTGTTTGGACTTTTGGAGCAGACGGCCGATTTTCTGTTGGCTGACAGGATACTGATGTATCATTCACTCCCGGATGAATTGTCGACACATGAATTCATCCGCAAGTGGTGTGGCCGTAAGCATTTCTATCTTCCGCGTGTCAACGGTGTGAATCTCGAGATTCTCCCCTACGATGAATCCCGGCTTGCTCTTGGCTCTTTTCACATCGAAGAACCGACCGGCAACGACACCACGTCTATCGGCGATATGGAGATGATAGTAGTCCCGGCTGTGGCCTATGACCGCGTCGGCAATCGCGTCGGTCGCGGTAAAGGCTATTACGACAGGCTGCTGGCCGACAGTCGTGCACGTAAGGTGGGGGTGGGTTACGATTTCCAGCTTGTCGACGAAATCGATTCCGAGCCTCATGATGTCCGTGTTGATGTCGTCATCACCGAAAGCAACCACATCATCATCCGCAAGCGCTAAAAACAGCCTTGAAAATAATCATAAGATTCTAAAAACATATTTCAGTATAGATTAAAAGGTTAAAATCCACGCATCTGAGTGAATTTTAACCTTTTATACTTTATTTGCGAAATAATTTAGACTGTAGCAATCTGTCGGTTGATTGGCAGTTTTTCTATTTTCCACCATGAAATGCTATCAGAGCTTCCATAGGGGATTTTTGGATGTTTCCGACTGTATAGCCGAGGGTCTGGGCAGCTATGTTGAGCTGCTTCTGAAAATAATAGGCGACAGAGCCGGTGAAATGTATCGGTAGGGATTTGGCTTGGGAATAGGCGCTTATATTGAACCTGAAAAAACGGATAAACTCATCGGTCACAAAGTCGGATATCTCGTTGTCATCAATGTTTTCGGCCAAGAACGGAACAAACGATGCGAGATAGGCGTTCGGACGCTCACCGCGATATACGCTTGTGATTATCCTGTTGATGCTGTCTTCAGGGAAACGCCATTGGAACTTATCGCATATATCTTTTGAGAAACCTCTTTTGAAGACCATTCCGATGAGCCGTCGGCCGAGCACTGCACCGCTGCCCTCGTCGCCAAGGATGAATCCCAACGGCGAAACATTGGCTGTGATTTTAATGCCGTCATAATGGCAGGAGTTTGAGCCTGTCCCGAGTATGCAGGCTATTCCTTCGTTTCGTCCGCAAAGGGCTTGTGCGGCTCCAAGCATATCACTTTCTGCATGACACGTCCCGGCATGGAAAATTTCAGACAGTGTTTTGGCTACTGTGACCTTGCGCTCTCCGGCACATCCGGCTCCGTAGTAGAAAATTTCATCAACGTCCTGAGCCTCGGCATACAGAGTCGGAGCTTCGGCGTGGAGCATATAGACGAGAGTCTGCGTGTCGGCATGTGCGGCATTATGTCCGCGTGTGGTTGTGCGCATAAGTGTCGTTCCGTCTGAATCAATCAGCGCCCATTCGATTTTAGTCCCTCCTGCATCGGCTATAAGTATCATATCTTATGTCGGTTATGGTTTCGGATTATTTGTAGAGGTAATAGATTTCGCTTCTGCTCTTGAAACTGTCGGTGTCCTTGTCCCAGAACGGAGCGAGGTCTGAGACTTTATAGTTCTTGGTGAAGAGTTCGCGTACTTTTGGTGAACCGCAGACTTTATCAAACATGTTTAAGCGCGATTGGGTGGCTTTGCCGAATGCTTTCCGGTCAGGATACATGGCAGCCAGTTCTTGCATTATATAAAACTGGATTAGCGACAAAGGTGCTTTTGCCTCGTCGGTGACATAGATTTCAACACCGTTCAGGTTCTCACCTTTATATAAGGCATAGAAAGGTTTGTAGTGTATCGGGCGGAACTCCACACCGGGAATATTCAGGGCAGTGAGTCTGTCGGACAGTGTCTGCGCGTCGATCCACGGTGCTCCTGTGAGTTTGAACGGGAGTGTATAGCCCACACCGATTGATACATAGTCAAGTTCGCCCATGATGCCTGTGGCCGGATAGAGAATCGAGGTTGATGGGTCCGGAATATGTGGTGAAGGGAGTACCCAAGGCATACCGGTTTCAGCGAATGTCATCGAGCGATGCCATCCTTCCATCGGGATTACCTCAAGTTTCACTTTCACTCCGTTTTTCAACAGGCCTTCATTGTTGAGGAAGCGTGCGAGTTCGCCGGGTGTCAGTCCATATATATAAGGTATGGGATACTGGCTGACAAATGAACGCGAGGCCGGCTCGACGAGATTGCCTTCGACCTTATTGCCTCCGAGTGGATTCGGGCGGTCGAGCACGATGAATTCCTTACCGTTTTCGGCGGCGGCTTCCATCGCAAGACCCATTGTCGAGATGAACGTGTAGCTTCGTGTGCCTATGTCCTGAATGTCATAGACAAGCACATCCACGTTTTTGAGCATCTCGGCAGTCGGTTTCCTTGTTTTACCGTGGAGAGAGAATACCTGCACTCCTGTTTTCTCATCTGTCTCATTTGCGACGGATGCACCTGCCACATAGTTGCCTCTGACTCCGTGTTCAGGAGCGAACAGCGCTGTGAGCTTGACTTCAGGAGCTTCAGCGAGGATGTCGATGGTCGATTTGAGCTTATTGTCGATGCCTGTCGGATTGGTTATAAGACCTACCCGTTTGCCCTTAAGAGCTTCGAATCCGCTCTGACGCAGAACTTCGATGCCCGGACGCACGGCCTCATTCTCCGTCAGTCTGTTTTTAGAGGTGAAATTGCGGTTGTCGCTGGCAGTGGTTACGTTGTCACCGTTGATTTCGGTGGTGTTGTTCCCGCAACTGATGGCTGCGAGTGAAAGGAGTATGGCTGAAAACAGGGTTGTCATTTTTATTTTTTGCATGGTTGGAAAGAGAGTGACTGTGGTTAGAAATTTCAGAAGTAGGGAGTCTGAATCAAACAGGACCTAATATTAGTAACAACTTAGGACTGCATAATTCCTGTTGATTGCTGTCTATCAGTTATGCTTTCTTTCCGAATTCGGGATTGATTTTGATGAGATAAGTGACACCGATTGTTGCTACGCAGCATATCATTGTCCAGATAAAGAAATTCTGATAGCCGATTGTTTCCTGAATCCATCCGGCCGCCATTCCCGGCAGCATCATGCCGAGGGCCATGAAACCGGTGCAGATGCTATAGTGGGCCGTGCGGTGTCGACCTTCGGAAAAATATATAAGGTAAAGCATATAGGCTGTGAAGCCGAATCCATAGCCGAACTGTTCGATGAACACGCAGATGTTCACTATTGCGAGTGATGGTTCATTGGCAAAGCTGAGATAGACGAATGTCAGGCAGGTGAGCGACATGCTCCACGCCATTGGGCGCAGCCAGAATTTCAGACCGCGACGTGCGGCTATTATACCGCCGATGATTCCTCCGAGCGTCAGGCCGATGATTCCGACAGTGCCATATACGATTCCGACCTGACCGGTCGACAGCCCGAGTCCTCCTGCGGATGGCGGGTCGAGAAGGAATGGATTGATAAGTTTGACAAGCTGGGCTTCAGGCAGGCGGTAGAGCAACATGAACACGATTGCCACTCCGACCTGTTTTTTACGGAAAAATTCCGAAAAAACAGCTATGAATTCACGCCAGACATCGTTTGCCGTTGTCAGCGGGCGGGCGGATGTCTGTTCGACTTTTGGAAGTATGCGGCTGTGATAGAATGCGAAAACCAGAAACATGACCGACAGGATGCCGAATACAACCGACCATGCGAACGGGATGTTGCCGGATGACTCCTCAATAGCTCCTGCAAGAATCACGAGCAGTCCTTGTCCGGCGACGGTTGCGATACGGTAGAATGTCGAGCGGATTCCGACATAGAGTGACTGCTGGTGTTCGGTCAGGGCGAGCATATAGTATCCGTCGGCAGCGATGTCGTGTGTGGCGGACGTGAATCCGACAAGCCAGAAGATAGCAAGTGTCAGAGAGAAAAAGAACGATGTCGGCAGCGCGAAGGCAATCCCTGCGAAGGCGATGCCTATCAGCCACTGCATAGTGATTGTCCAGCGGCGTTTAGTGCTTATGATGTCGACAAACGGACTCCAGAACGGTTTTATAACCCAAGGCAGATAGAGCCAGCCTGTATAGAGTGCGATGTCGGTGTTTGACAGTCCAAGTCGCTTATACATTATGACTGAAATTGTCATGACCGCGACGTATGGCAGCCCCTGTGCGAAATATAGGGTCGGAATCCAAGCCCACGGATTGCGGATGGACATAGCTGTTTTTGAATCTGCTTTCATCGGCTAATATAGTTTCGTGATTGATGCGTCGGCATAATAATGACGGAGTATTTCATCGTAGCTATAGCCACGTTCGCCCATTATGGCTGCTCCTATCTGGCAAAGGCCTGCTCCGTGTCCCCAGCCTGCTCCGTGGAGAGTGAAGCCTGACGGAACTCCGTCGGCATTAAGGCCGTGAGGTTCGACTACAAAGGCGGAACTGTAAAGGTGGGTGTCGGACAGCGCACGGCGTATCAAGAGTTCCTTGCCGATTGTGAGTTCACATTTCGAGCCTATGATTTTTAATTCACGGATACGGCCTGACGTTCCGCGTGTGAGGGGAACGAGTGCGCGGATAGCCCCGAAATCCGTATTCAGTCGGGTGGCAAGCAGAGAGGAAATTTTTTCTTGCGACAGTTGCACGGTCCATCGGTAGAAATCGGGGGTCTCCATGTCGTAACCGTTCATTACCTGTGAAAGCACAGTTTTGTCGGTGGTGTTGCAAAATGCTTCAGGAGTGTTCAAAATCCATTGGCGCGCGTTTCCTTCGTCGGTGAGGTCGGGGTAGTCAAGTCTGTCGGCTGCATCGCGTCCGGCTTTGAGATAGGGGCGTGGCGTATCGTCCCAGCAGGTTTCAAATTGTTCGAAGACGCCTCCGCAGCATTTGGAGAAACGGGTGTCGCAAAGCTTTCCTTTGTAGGTGAGCACTTCGCCACAAGTGTCGTTGACAGCTCCTTCCGCAACCGTAGTCGACACGCGGTTGATGCCTTGATAGCGTTGGCAATGGTCGTCGGCGCATACATCGAAATTCCGATGGTCTTCCCTGTCCCAGTATTTTATAAGTGACGGGCCGGGATTCAGCGCGCTGACGTTAGGATTGTTCATGGTTGATCGGGCGGTATTTTCGCCATGCGACATCATTGAGAGTACCCAGCTGCGTGAGATGACGGCATGAGCCCTCAGCAGCGAGAGCGATGAGGTGGATTTCATTTCGCTTGAAATGACACTGACAAGATAGTCTTCGACATCAATGATATTGATTGCCATAAGTATTCCGTCTTCGACGATTATTCGGAGCGAGCCTCGAAAACGTTGGTTTTCTTTTCGTTGCCAGTGAAAGTCTACTCCGATTGTCACTCCTTCGAGTTCGAATGTGTCGCCGGCATATGAATTCGGACTGAACTCAACGGATGTGTATGTCTTGCCGTCAAGAGTGAAACTGATTCCGGAGTCGTTGATTTTGGCTTCGTGATAACCTTCGGTCAACACTCCGTCAGGACCTGAATAGAGGCCGGTGAGTGTGAAACGTATGCAGGGCGAGGAGAGTATGCCGACTCTCACCTGAGGTTGCTGATTCATATCTTTAGTCTATAAACTTATGGTCAGAAATGTCACTCGCCTGTAAGAAGGCTGATGACGAGATTGAATTGGGTGTCGGAAATTCCTACTTCTTTAAGAATACTATATGCTGACGATAGTGTGAGCCTGTCGAAGTCTTCACGGCGAGGACAGATGATTGTGCCGAGCATCTCAACAGTGGCCGGACTGACGAGCAGTTTGTCATGCTCTGAATAGTAGCAAGCGGGACGGTGCTTGCCTCTTGGGATGACAAGTGTCCTTATCGTGTTGCTTTCGGCATCATGTGTCATTGCGATGTTGACATCCGGTTCAGGTAAATCAGGATTTATTGATTTAAGAGCGTTCCATAAGCGCCGGAAGGCTGAGACAAGGGCTGAGTTATCGGTTGACTCTATTATGAAAAACGGGAAGGGTGTGGCCTTTTCGTCACTTTTGTAAAGAGAGGCGGAATTTGAATGGATTATCTCTTTGCATAATAGCTTTGCCGATAATATGTTTGGGATTGTTTCAGTCGACACTGCCTGAAAATGGAAATGGTCTGGAGCAGATGCGCCGCAACGCGCCCCGTTGTAGAAGATGCACATCCCTGACATTTCACATGCAAGTTGAGCCATGTCAATAATACGGTTGAAACCGGGATCGATGCATTGCTCTTCGTGACGGATTGAAGCGATTGTGAAATGTCTGCGGGCAAGTGGATAGGGGTTTACAAGTATTTCGTATCTGTCAAGAAAGCTGATTGCTGACTGTTGGGTCGGGCGGTTGTCTCTGCACAGGAAACATGGGCGCGACGAGATACTCGAAGGGTCTGTCTTGGCAGTTACGGATGCACGGCGGTGATTGACGACCATTTTGTCTATACGCCATGACGAGCCATTGCCCGACAGGGTAAGTCGTTGACCATCGGCGAGGCTGTTGCTGATTCTGACGAAGTTATCGGCAGCCATCGGCCATTTCTCAAGTTCTGTGTCAAAGAACTTGTCATGATTCATAACGCTCATAGGCTATTATTATGATTATTGGCAGTTGGTGAGAGCAGAATCGTCAGAGTCTGATTCTTGCAGCAAGTTCAAGGGTGCGTATACGGTCCTTATATAAATTATTGGCATTTATGCGTTCCTGAGACAATGCGTGGTCGGAGTTTCCTTCCCATCGGCGACATGAGTAGAGAGATTCGTAGATTCGTCCTATACGGTATCTGCGGCTGATGGCAAGCCCCATCGCATAGTCTTCGCCATAGCTGACATCCGGGAAATTGATTTTGCGTGCGACCGGAGTGAAAAACGCACGCGGAGCGCCGAGACCGTTGATGCGAAGGGCGTTGTTCGGTCCGTTTTCGTCAGTCCATTCGGCATGGTCAATCAGACCCGGAGGAAGTGGATTGCCGTTGAAATCAGTCAGACTATATGAACCGATAACCAAGGCGCAGTTCTGTTCATGAAACTTGTCGACAATCATCTGGAGGGTATCAGGACGGTTGTATATGTCATCGCTGTCAAGTTGAATTGCGAAACGACCGCAGAAGTCTGAATTAATACCGAGATTCCAGCAACCGCCTATGCCCGGGGCAGGACCTTCGTGAACTGAGGTGTCGATGATTTTTAACCGTGGTTCGGATTCGGCTATGGATGTGAGGATTTCAGATGTTCCGTCCGTGCTGCGGTTGTCGATGACTATGACATTGAAACTGAATGATGTCTTCTGGGAGAGTGCGCTTTTCACGGCATCAGCGATAGTGAGATGACGGTTGCGCACAGGAATGATGACCGATGCCTCGACCGGGAAGTCATCTGTCTCGAAATCGAGTGTAACATGACATTCCGGGTTGACTAACGCATTAATTTCGCGTAAATGAGATGTGACAGCCTGCTCCATTTCTATCTGTGAGGCCCGGTTGCGCGGGTCAACGTAGCTGAAGTGGGCTTCTTCGCCGGATATCTCATCGGAATTGGCAAGCGGTGAAGCTGTATAGAGCGTTTCGGGGATATGAATGATTTTCCCAAGACGTGAAAGGCGCAGACGGAGGTCATACCATCCGGCGGCATTGAAGTTGTCGGTCATTTCAGCAACCGCTTTGCGTAACATAGCCGGATTGACAACTGCTATATGTCCGAAATCGAAATCGTCGCGCAGAGACCCTTCTTGATAATTGATGAGGCGGTTTGTATTGAAGTTTCCGCTGTTTTCGACAGGCGTGTAGAAATCGGAGTATACGATTGCAGCACCGGTGTCGTTCAGAATCTGCTCCATCCGGGTTCGTCCGGTGGCGGTGAATGTTATTTTGTGGTCTGTAAACGGTATGATTACAGGGCTGTCGGTCGACTTATCTGCATGCATTCGCATGGCTTCTGTTGAAAGTCGTGGATATGTAGTCGGTTTTGACATTGCAGAGAAATGTGATAAATTGTTGGTTATTAGGCGAGGGAATCCGGCTTGCGTTTGTCGGTTGGCGATTTGCGCCGGCGTTTCTCGTTTATTTTGTTTTCTTCTTCCTCAGAGCGTTTGGCAGTTTCTCTGGGATTCAGATTGCGTGAGTATGGATAAGGCGGCACGGTTGGGCGAGACTCAAGACCTATTATGGTTTCGGGCAATACTTTGGGCCGTGCGCCGGGATGTACACCCTCAGGCGCTGTGAAAAATTTCAGAATCTGTGCCATGAGTGCGTCGCGTTCGTATGAGCCGGTAATTGTCTCGAATGGGAATCCGATGGTAACGGCACGATGTGTCCCCGGGTCATAGGCTACACCTGCGATAAAATCGTTTTCAGTGTAGCGGAGTATCGGTCCGGCGGTTGAAGTATCCATCGGGGCGAATGATTCCGGCGATTCGACAGCGTAGCATTCGGCATTGAGCTGTTGGTTGAAGGTCAAGGAAAGGCCTCCGCGGAATTCTCCGTAGCGTGATCTGACTTCACGGACTTTGCCTGTCACAGTCGCTTTTGACTGTCGCCATTGCAGTCCGAGAACGGAATGTCCGAACTGGCTGTCGGCTACGCGCTCGTCGGGAGTGCTGTAAGCGTTGTCAAACAGGTCGCTTCCAATATAGCTTCCTGATACAAGTAAAGAGCCTCCGGCCTCACAGAAAACGTTTAATCTCTCTTTCAATGCTGCCGTAAAAGGTTTGAATTTGCGTTCTTCGGATGTTCCGACTGTGATTTCCTTTTGCTTGCCAAGAATGAGGTCGATGATAGGGGAGGCTTTGGCATTCCCATCGACAAATGCGTCTACTCCGCACGAAATGAACGGAAAGCCGGCAGCACGGATTGACTGTCCGTGGACGAATACGAAATCAAACGTATTGCCTGCGAATACCTCAGTCTCGTGTGTGGCACGGCTTGACCCGTGGCCGGGAGCGTCGTTTGTGACCCATTTTGCTTCAGGACGGAATTCGGTCTGCTCGCCGGTGAAATGAATGTCACCGTAATAGGGGACACCGTGGTCCTCGGTATAATCGAAGCCGATGTGTCCTTCGGCGTAAATCTCGGCAGGGCCTGATATGCGGCTAAATCCGTTGATGACAAGTACCTGTGGCTTGTCACTTCCGGCAATGTCGCAGACCGAAAGTATTTCTGACGGAAAACTGATGCCTCCGTCGTTGGCTGCCACAATTTTGAAACTGTGGATTTGGTCATCGGAAATGCTTATGCTTACAGATGGCTTGTCGACAACTTCAAGTTCGGTGAAAGCACCGTTGTTAATTCGTTCATATACGATGTAGTAGGTCGGTTTGGCCGTCGGTTCGAGCGGATCTTCAACCCCTCTCCATGAAAGTGTATAATTTCCGTTATTCCCTGAGATAGAGAAGTGGCTGACCGGGAGCGGTTCGACCACGTATGGAATACCATCCTTCTCATGAAGGTATTTCAATATTCCTTTATATATCGCACGGCTGACAGTGAAACGGAATGTCGGGTCAAGGCCATAACGCATGTCGGCGAAATTCTGATGGCTAAGCAGTTCGATGAGCATTGCCGGCACTTGTGGTTCCATTGCTTCGTGATATGGTCTGTCGCGAAGCTTTCTCCGGTTCCATGTCGGTTCATATAAAGTCTGTATGTCGTTGACTATCTGATCGGTCACAAGTTCGGCATAGCGCAAGGATGTTGTGCGCGATTCCCCGTTGCCGAGTTTCGCGCCTTTTGAATAGACGATTGGCATAGTGCCTATTGTCTCTCCGGGGCCTGACGTTGTGCCTGCATCGGTATGAAAGGCGAATGACAGGTCAATCGGTATCCCGAGACCCTTTTGTCCGGGTAGCTCAGACGAGCCTCCGGCGAGATAATTGACCCACATTCCGCGGCTTTTATAATCATCTTCATAGTCATTTTTACCTTCGGTGACACTATAGACACTTGCCGGAATACCGGCCCATTGCATCCAGTAGCGTGCTCCTTCAGTGAATCGCGGATAAGTGCTGACAGTCGCTTCACCGCCTGCTGTCGAACGGCTTACGTTACCCATACCACCGCCTATTTTTACGGCGTCGGCCGTAATCAGCCGATTTTCCTCGGCTGATACGTTGAGTAGTTCGACAACAGGAGTCTTGCTGCGTCCGGCAGCAAATGGAAACGAGCCGAGGTATATCCATGTACCGCCTCCAATGCGCTGGTTTACTTCGAATTCCTTGCTTCCGGCGAGTGAGTTGACTATATAGCGGGCATCGCTGGCGCTTTTGGGAAGTGATGCGTAGCTGACATATACGGCATAAGTGCCGGCTTTCTTGAAATCGGCATACCAGCAGGCTGCCGATGCTTTATCGGCATCGGTGACAGTCTGTATCTGTCGGACAGATCCCATCCGGAATGGATTGTCTGTGCCTGTCAATATCTCCTTCTTATATCCGAATCCTTTGACACCATCGGCTGTATGCCATTTTTTAGCACGATTTTTCTCTTCATATCCTTTCTGGGCATATCCACCGTCGAAATCAACTATTATTTCCTGAGTGCTGACATCGCGCTCTCGTGGTGTGAGCACATAAGCTCCGGCGTTTTCAAGCATTGGAATCAGATAGGGGAGCACATATGCCTGAGGATACAGGTCCTCGACTGTACCCATAAGCCGAGCGCGCTGCCATGTCCATCTGTCTTCATTCTGGTCGAAATATCTTCCATGACTCTGCCACAATGCGATGTTTTTCCCACTGAGGCCATTGGGAGCGGCAGGAGAATCCACGCTGCGCACGAATGGTTCGCGTGCAGGCCGTGGAACAGACGGAGTCGAGACGACTTTAGTTGTCTTGGCTCGTTTTGACTTGCGTCCTTTGGGTGCTTTCGGAGCAGCCTCCGCACACAGGGCGCATATGATCAGGAGTATTGACAGTAGCTTTTTCATAATTCAGGGCCTCCTGTCGTTTATAACACCGCAGAATGTCTGCAAAAGTCCCCTGCAAGGGTAAAAATCCTTTGATTTCAATAACTTTCGCTTTTCAAACACGGATATTAAGTCTTTTTAATCATGGACAGGAATTGTTTACGGATGTAAAGATACGAAAAAAGACGGAAAGTTGTGAATAGTGGATTAAACAGCGTCTTCCTATTGGTTAAATCGGTGTTGCATGGAGTGGAAAAGAGCTGTTAATTCAGTTTTTGGGGGAGTGACTATTGCCGTAGTCACTCCCCCTTGCAGATGGGTGAACACCTCCTTTCTGTGGCCGGATGGTGGATTGTGCTGACATCAGAAGGATTATAAGGGTGTCATGAATCCTCGGGCCACACAATTTTTAGTTGATTTGATTGCGGTTTCTTGTTTCAAGTGATGATTATCAAATGTCACATTTCAAAGAATATGCGGTCTCGGTTCGCAGATACTTTTCAGGCGTTGTGGATTGTGAGCACAAAAGATGCGCCCGAAGTTACGCCGGGGTCAAGAGTCAGAGTCCCGTTGATTTTTTCGGCGCGCAGAGCGCAGATGGGGAGGCCGAGGCGGTCGCCTTCGGATATATCGCATTGCGACGAGAATGCCGTGAATAGGGTTTCGCGGTCGGCTTCAGGGATGCCGGGGCCGGAATCAGTAACGATAAACTGGTTGACTTTAGCTCCGCGTTTTTTGTAGCTCAATGTTATTTTTCCTCCTTCCGGAGTATATTTTGCCGCATTTTGAAGCAGATGGGTGAGTATCTTGCCAACTTCCTGAGGATTGATGAGCGCATATCCTTTGGTCCCGTTGAGTGTGACGGTGACCCGCGGACGAACGAGCGGACGGACTTTCGCCACGATGGTCTCACAGAAAGTGTCGAGATTCGTCTCTTCAAGTCCGCTATCAGCCGAAGTCTCGGAATTTTCGACATCAGACAGTTCGCCTACGCGTTTTACGTAGCCACGGAGATTCTGTACGGCCGGGTCGGATTGGTCAAGTCGTTCGAGCGTCGGTTCCATCTGCGACGACATGTTGTGGAGAATCGCGCTCTTGGCTGCGCTTTGCGCGTTGGCTGCCTCGACCGATTTCTTCATGCGTCGGTTCTTTGCAAGAATGCGGAAATAGAAGAGCGCGCCGACGGCGAGTGCGGCTACTGCGATGACAAATAGGGTGATGAAAGTGACTATCCATCCTGTACGGGTGGCAATCGTGTGGTCCTTCTCAGCGATTGTCTCCTGAGAGTCGGCATACTCTTTCTTCACCTTTCCAAGTTCGCTATGGGCCGTGAGAGCCTCGATCGAGTCAGACCACTGCATGTAGTTTTCATACGTATGCTCGACCAGTTCGGCATCGCCTGCCGATACGGCTCTGTCGATAAGCGAACGGTAGGCCTTGTCGGCAGCGGTATAGTCTTTTGAATTGTCATACTGCTTTATAAGCCGGGCGATGCAAAGGTCGCCTTTGGCATTCTGGTCTATCGAATAGTAGTATTGCGCTTCGTTGAAGAGCATATCGGTGGCAATTTCCTTTGTGCCGGCTTTTTTTGCGAAGTTGCCCATTCGCGAAAGGGCTTTAAACGCCGAGTCATTGTTTTTGAGGTGGCGGTAAGCCTCGTAGCGTGCTTTTTCGGTGGTATAGCGGACAGCTGGGAGCGAATCGGGAGCGACTCCGTTTTGAGCAAGGGTCTTGTCGAAATTGCCGAGCAGGCGGAATGCGCCGTCATAGTTATGCGCATTCACACATACGGCTGCCGCTGCGGCCGCTGATTGCGCAGCCGGGAGATACTGATGCGCTGATATGCGCGAATTATATGCCTTGAGGTGAGCGTTGAGCTCGCTCTGGGTGTCGGCGAGAAGGCCGAGGGCTGAAAGGGAGAGTGCCAGCGCCAGTGAAATCAATCGTCTCATAATAAAATAGGTGTGAATTGTTGTCGTGAGTGTTTATTTATCTAACATGTCACAGAGCTTTAATGTTTAGAAGGATGTTTATTAACAATCGCTGCGAGTTTTCAACATTTTAACACGTTTTGGGTATTGTAAGGGTGGTTGTTAACAATATTATTTGTTACTTTGTATCAGAAAATTGATAATAAAGACCTTATGGGTAAAATCATTGCTATCGCCAATCAAAAGGGCGGTGTAGGAAAAACCACGACAACCATCAATCTCGCAGCATCTCTTGCTGCCGAAGGGAAAAAGACTCTGATTATTGATGCCGATCCTCAGGCAAATGCCACTTCGGGCTACGGTATCGATCCAAAATCAATGGCCTCGTCGATTTACGAATGTCTTGTCGACGATTATCCTGTGGCGGGTTCACAGGTGGGGACTTGTTGCGAGGGGCTCGACCTTGTCGGTTCGCGCATAGACCTCGCAGGTGCGGAAATCGAACTTATCAACAAGCCGTCGCGTGAAAATGTGCTTAAAAGAGCCGTTGGCGATGTGGCCGATGCCTACGATTTCATACTGATTGACTGCTCTCCCTCTCTCGGACTCATCACTGTCAACGCTCTGACTGCCGCCGATTCGGTGATTATACCGGTGCAGGCTGAGTATTTCGCTCTTGAAGGTATCACGAAACTGCTCAACACCATACGTATCATCAAGTCGAAGCTCAACCCTGCGCTCGAAATCGAAGGCTTCCTACTGACGATGTATGACGCCCGTCTTCGTCTGGCCAATCAGATTTACGAGGAGCTCAAGGGGCATTTTGGCCCGATGGTGTTTGACACGGTGATTCCGCGCAACATCCGTCTGAGCGAAGCTCCGAGCCACGGGCTTCCGGCCTTGCTCTATGATCCGCTTTCGCGCGGGGCTACGTCGCACATCTCTCTCGCCCGCGAACTCATTTCGAAAAATCAGGCGAAAGCATCCTGACATAATCAACTAATTTACATCTGAATTAAAAATGCTGCCAAAACGTCCGGCTCTCGGCCGCGGACTTGATTCGCTCATAGCGATGGACGACGCTCCAGCCCGTGGCACATCGGCCATTAACGACATAGAGATTTCGCGAATCTCTCCAAACCCAGATCAGCCTCGAAGCCTCTTTGACGAAGAGTCGCTTGAAGAGCTGTCGCGATCAATACGTGAACTCGGCATCATCCAGCCGCTGTCATTGCGCAAGACCGGGCCGGATACCTATCAGATTATCGCCGGTGAGCGTCGCTACCGTGCTGCCATCATGGCCGGACTGACCACTGTCCCGGCCTACATACGCACGGCAAATGATCTGGAGCTGACCGAAATGGCGCTCATCGAGAATATCCAGCGCGAGGATCTCAACGCAATTGAAATCGCGCTGACATTCAAGAAACTTATCGAGCAATACAATCTTACGCAGGAGCGCCTGAGCGAACGAATCGGCAAGAAGCGCACTACCATCGCAAATTTCCTGCGCCTGCTCCGTCTGCCTGCCGACGTGCAGCTCGGACTGCGCGACAAGCGCATTGACATGGGCCATGCACGCGCCCTGCTGAGCATCGACGACCCAAAGCTCCAGCTGAGGCTCTATGAGGAGATTCTAAAACATGGCCTTTCGGTGCGCAAGGTCGAGGAGCTTGCCAAAAAATATCAGCAGGCGGCTCTCGAAGGGACAACCCCTGCCGACGAGAGCAAAAGACTTTCTAACAATGATTATGATATTTTAAAGAATCATCTCTCGCAGCGCTTCAGCACTCCGGTTAAGCTCACATGCGACGCTTCCGGCAAGGGGAAAATATCATTTTCTTTCCGCGACGAGGCGGAACTTGAAAGATTAATTGCTATCTTTGACACTGCAAAACAGTGAATGGCCGGAATCGTAGATTGCCCGGTATTTGCGGGTTTGTCTAACGGTTTGAACGCCAGTTAAATAACTAAGATGCAATCAGCAGCGGAAAAAGATCGTAACCACATAGGGCCTCTGTTTGGTGTGCTTGTCGGCATGATGATAATCGTGCTGGCATGTCCTTTTAACATTTTTTCTGAAACTCCTCATCCGGCAGCTCCGGTTGCCGGGGTTGACAGCGTTGGCCGTGATGTGCCTGCGCGTCCCAACAGACCGGTGCGTCCGAAGAAGCGCCCGACATCGCCGATTACCGTCCTCCCCGACAGTATTCCTATCGGGCAGCCTCTGACAGAGCCTTCGATTGTCGTGGGCGACAGTCTTTCGGTTCACGGCGATTCGGTCACTGTAGTTCCGATTGACTCGGCGGTGGTGGCCAATGCCCCCCTTCCCAATCCCAACGACTCCGTAGCCGGGCTGTATGTCGAAAAGACTTTCACGTTTGTCCCCAATCCGACTAAGGCAGTGTGGATGTCGGCGCTGTTTCCCGGTCTCGGTCAGCTTTACAACCGCCGTTACTGGAAGCTGCCGATTGTTGTCGGCGCATACATGGGTCTGGGATATGCCACAAACTGGAACAACACCATGCTTCGTGACTACACCCGCGCCTATTCCGACATCATGGACAACGACCCGAATACAAAGAGCTACATGGACTTCTTTGCGCCGACAGTCAACGAGGCCGATCTCGACAAGGCTTGGCTGACCGACCTGTTGCGCCGTCGAAAGAACATGTATCGCCGCAACCGCGACCTATGTATAATATGTATGGTCGGAGTCTACGCCATCGCTATGATCGATGCCTATGTCGACGCCCAGCTTGCCCATTTCGACATCTCGCCTGATCTTAGTGTCGACATTGCCCCGACGCTTCTGCCCGGCGACACCTCAGGGCGCTTCACGCTGCCGAGCGTAGGTTTCTATTGGGCGCTCAATTTCTGAACTCTCATCAACTCTCCAATCAAAATACCGTCACATGAAAAAATCAATCCTTGCCACATTGCTTGCTGTTGGGCTTTCTGCCTCGATGACGCTCAGTGCGAGGTCGATTCTCGACATCAAGCAGTCAATCACCGACGATAATATAATCGCTCCCGAAAGCTTCGAGACACAGACGCGTCTGCTTGAAGAGAATTTCTATATAAAGAACTACGTAGTGCCGGGCGTCGATCTCGGCGAACCGCAGCCGGCATCTCCTGCCGAGTATGAAGAGCGTCTCAAGGTGCTACCGACCGTAATCGAGATGCCCTACAATTCGCTTGTCGGCAATTTCATCAACATGTATCTGACCAAGAAGCGCACACTTGTGGCCGACATGCTCGCCCTCCACAGCTACTACGGTCCGATATTTGTCGAGGAGCTTATCAAGGAAGGGATGCCGACTGAGCTGCAATATCTCCCGGTGATCGAATCGGCCATCAATCCCAATGCGATTTCGCGTGCGGGGGCTGCCGGGCTCTGGCAGTTCATGCCGGCCACCGCAAAGGGTCTTGGCATGGAGGTCAACTCGCTCGTCGACGAGCGCAGGGACGCACGTCTTTCCTCGCGCAACGCCGCCCGCTACCTGAAGCAGCTCTACGACATCTACAATGACTGGTCGCTTGCGATCGCCGCCTACAACTGCGGACCCGGCAATGTCAACAAAGCCATGCGCAGGGCAGGGGAGGGGAAGAAGGATTTCTGGGAAATCTATGAGTTTCTTCCGGCAGAGACCCGAGGCTATGTCCCCGTGTTTATCGCCGCCAACTATGTGATGAACTATTATGGCAAACATGGCATAACCCCGACCATTATCAAGCGCCATCTCACCACCGACACTGTCACTGTCGACAAATACATACACTTCAACCAGATTGCGGCTGTGCTCAACATCCCTGTCGATGAAATCCGCATGCTCAACCCGCAGTTCCTCAAGGACGTGATTCCCGGCGACTACCGGCCATACACGCTCACTCTGCCGACCCAGCAGTGTCTGAGCTACGTGATGAGCGAGAAGCGCATCGCCGACTACGATTCCGAGCTTTACGCCCGCCGCTCGCATGTCGAGCCGGGAGCGCAGCCCGCCGACCCTGTGCTGCCCGAGAGCGACCACGGCGCTGCCAACCTTGCCAGCGCGAGCCGCCAGAGCGTAAACGCCGAGACAAACAACGAGCTTGCACATACCGGCCTTGTCGAACAGATGACGGTCAGGACCCACGTCGTTGGCCGTGGCGAAAGCATACGCGACATAGCCCGCAAATATGGAGTCTCAGCCACCGACATCAAGCGATGGAACCACCTCCGTCGCGGAAAAGTGCGCGAGGGCGACTCTCTGCGCATCGAGACTTTCGAACGCATGAATCCTGAAAACATCAAGGTCGTGGCCGCTGCGGAAGTCGCACAGGTCACTCCTCAGGAACTCCGCGAGGCCGGTGCTACCGAGCTTGTCGTTGCCGTAGCCAAGGCTTCGGGCCTGTCGTCAGCCTCGACACCGTCAACGTCCGGGCAGGATGCGGCCGCATCGCCGGCTTCCGCCGAGCCTGCCACTCCGGCCAAAACACCTGCCAAGACTACAGCAGCGCCTAAGAAAGCAGCCCCGGCGACTACTGTCTACAGAGTCCGCAAGGGCGACAACCTCGGCAAGATCGCCGCGCGCTACGGCACGACGGTCGCCGCCATTCAGGCTGCCAACGGCATGGGGTCGAAAACGGCCCTCCAGATAGGACAGAAGCTCAAGATTCCGCCGAAAAAGGCCAAGAAATCGACTTCGCGCCGCCGCCGTCGCTGACAGCGGCCTCGCCTTTTCCGACGAAACATATCGCTCCGGCAATACCTGTTATATAATAGGTGGCCGGAGCGATATGTTTCGTCCCATGTCGCGACCTTCGGCCGGACATGGGCAACACTGGGTGAAGACACGGAGAAACAGTTAACAACTTTTTGCAGCCACCGCCTTGCACACCTCTGAAATTATGCCTAACTTCGAGCCAAATTCGCCTTTAGCTTGTCAGGTCACTGTCTGAAACACACAATTCATGACACTATCTAAAGCACACGTATCCGAAATCGACCCCGACCAAAACGGTTTTTAGGGTAATTGCTATAGACAAACACATTTCGGCGGTAATTTTTCGCAGATTGTAGGGAAAACATGTTTTTTTTCTTAAAAAATTTGCTAAAAATTGAGGAAAGTCGTATATTTGCCACACCTAAACCGAAGAACTTTTATCATCCTGATTAACCTGACGTTGATCTTATTTTAAAAGAACCTGCTCTTCAAACCAATCTGCTTATAGTAACTGACCACCATAACTTATCACATTATGTCTTGTATCGACCATAGGTTATACACGCTGATTCCGTCTCGCAGGGAGGTGAAAAATACCCCCCCCGATTTGTGGCGTAAACACCTGTGTGTCAGCGAATTGTGGCCGTCCGGCTATGCTCCGGCGCATATTGGGTGGACTCTACACGCTTATTCCAACACATTATATGAAGATTAAATTTCTCACGGCAGCGCTGCTGGGAGCCTTTTGTTGTATCCATACCTCAGCGCAGGACATCGCCGTAAAAACCAACCTTCTGTATGACGCTACCCTGACTATTAATGTCGGAGCGGAGATGCAGGTCGCCCCTAAATGGAGCGTAGACCTGTCGGGAAACTACAACCCGTGGACCCTCTCGGGAGGGAAGAAGTGGAAACACTGGATGATACAGCCCGAGGCGCGCTACTGGTTCTGCCAGCCACTTGGCGGACACTTCGTCGGTCTACACCTCCTCGGCGGTGAATACAACATCGGCCACCTCGGCCACGGCTTCAAGTTTCTCAACAACGACGCCCACGCTCTCTCCGACCACCGCTATCAGGGTTGGTTTGCCGGCGCAGGCATAGCCTACGGCTACTCTTGGCTGCTCGGAAAACACTGGAACCTCGAAGCCGAAATCGGCATCGGATGGGCCTACACCCGCTACGACACCTTCGAGTGCAAGGGATGTGGCCGCAAGGTCCGTGCCAACAAGGCTCACAACTACGTCGGCCCGACTAAAGCCGCCCTCAACCTCGTATATGTATTTTAAAAGCTAACCGTCAACCCCCATAACCAATACGAAAAGTATATGAGAACCATTCATACACTCCTCATGGCAATGGCAACCGTCAGCGCCACCGCAGCCACTCAGTCGGTGACGGTCAGCGATGTAAACGTCGAACGCTCCGCAAGCTCCCTCGTCGTCACCATGAACCTCGACGCAACCGCAATGAAGCTCAAGAGCGACCGTGAGATAAAATACATCCCCGTGATCACCAACGGCACAGAGCGCCGCGAGCTCCCAGAGGTTATCATCGCAGGGCGTAACCGCTACATACAGAATCAGCGCCACGACACCCCCGAAGCGCCAGCCATACTCTCGCGCGCCGGACACACCGTCAGCTATTCAACCATCATCCCCTACGAGCAGTGGATGGCAGAATCGCGCCTTGTGCTCGTAGAGGACGAATGCGACTGCGGTGTCCTCACCCTCTCGTCGGGCCAGACATCCGAACTCGCCTCGATTGACTTCGTTGAGCGCGTTTTCGCCCCGCAGTTCGTCATGGTCACCCCTCCCGCAGAGCTTGAGAAAACCCGCTCGGCAAAAGGCTCGGCCTATGTCGACTTCCCTGTCAACCGCACCGAAATCTCGCCCACATACCGCCGCAACCCCGAGGAACTGGCCAAAATACGCTCGACAATCGACGTAGTGGCCAACGACCCCGACTCGCGCATAACCTCCGTCACCATCGTCGGCTTCGCATCGCCCGAAGGCACCTATGCCAACAACGAGCGCCTTGCCAAAGGCCGTTCGGCTTCGCTCGCCGAATACGTCCGCGGACTCTATTCGTTTGACGCCGACGTGATGCACACCTCGTGGGTGGCCGAAAACTGGGAAGGACTCCGCAACTACGTGGCGACATGCAGCCTCCCCGACACCACAGCCCTCCTCGCCGTCATCGACGACACATCTCTCGCTCCCGACGCGCGCGAATGGCGGCTCAAATCCAAGTTCCCGCAGGACTACGCATTCCTCCTCAAAAACGTATATCCCGGACTCCGACGTTCAGACTACACCGTCGACTACGTGGTCCGCTCCTTCGTCACAGTAGAAGAAATCCGTCAGGTCATGGCGACCGCACCCCAGAAACTCAGCCTCAACGAAATCTATGTCGTGGCCAACTTTCTTGAGCCTGACTCCGACCCCTATCGCGAGGCGTTTGAGCTTGCTGTACGCATGTATCCCGACGACCCCGTTGCAAATCTCAACATGGCTGCCATTGCACTCCGTCGCGACGAGCTCAATGCAGCAGCGGGCTATCTGGCAAAGGCCGGAAACTCCCCTCGTGCCACATATGCGCGTGGTGTCCTCGCTGCAAAGCAGGGCGACAATGCCACTGCCAACACCCTACTGAAGTCAGCTGCCGACGCAGGTATCGCCGAAGCAGCCGATGCCCTCGACCAGCTTCAGAAAATCAATAAGTGAACGTAATTCCCCAAAATTTGCCCCCTCATCGTCATTTATCCTGACTTTGACACACGCGCAAACCTACCCCGCTACAAACCCCTTGCACTGATCCCCTAACAGATCACCTAATTGTTTATTCCTCAGATTTTTTATCCCAATTTTAGCTTGGCCGTCGGTAGCCTAACCCGACGGTCGAGGCTAATCCCTCAACCCCAGATTTAAATCAACTAATTTAGAAATTAACTAAAATAAACCAATTTTTACTAACATGAAGATTAACAAATTTCTTCTTGGTGCATTCGCCCTCTCAGTAGGGTTTGCATCTTGTTCAAACGAAGAGCCCATCAAGGGTGACAACGGCGGTGCTACTGAAGCATCAAAGTATATGTCCGTGGCTATAAGCAATCTTGCTAATGGTAGTCGAGCTGAAGATGATGATCCTGCTAAGAGTGAATTTGAATCAGCTGAGACCATTGAAGGTTCAATCTCGAAAGAAAATCTTTATTTCCTTTTTTATGATGGATATGGTACAGCATTCGGTCTTGCATACGCAAATGTCAATGCAGGCCAAGAAGATGTCATAACCAATATGGTAAAACCGGCTGAGCTTTCATCAAGTGAAGGTTATGGTGATGAAGAAGGTCTTAAAGGTGTGCTTGTTCTTGGAAAGCCAACAGCCCCATATGTAGGGCAACTTCCAGCAAAAGTGTTATGTGTGGCTAATCCTCGCACCGATGTGATGAAAAGTCTTGAAAATAAGAACTTGAATGTCGTAATTAATACACTGACAACAGCTCCGACTTCTTGGACAAAAGCAGGTGATTTTTTGATGACCAATGCTGTTTATGTTAAAAATGGTACTGTAATAACTGCTATTGATTTGGATGCGAGTGCATTTTCTGATACTCCGGAAGGAGCAAAAAATAATCCTGTAGTAATCAGCTTAGAGCGTCTAACTGCTAAAATCCGTGTTGCTTATGAAGAAAATTTCGATGTTCAGCGTCGTCCCGGTAAAAATGAGCCATCTCAGACAATTGAAAATCCCGGTAAATTTAATCTTGATGGCGCAGACGCACGATTTACAGCGTCGATTGAAGGCTGGCAACTTGTAAATATTCCGTCACAAGCCAATGCTTTCAAGAAACTCGAGCCTGACAATTATGCTGGTTGGAATTGGAAATGGAATGATGTAAACCGTGGTCGTTCTTATTGGGCTGAGTCCACTACTGGTACTTTCACTAATAAAGATTATGATATTTACAGTGAAAATCAATTCAAGAATCAATCTTTTGTATCAGGTACAGCGAACGTTCAGTATTGCTATGAAAATACGACTGTCCCCGAAGCAAAAGTTTCAGATCGTAATCCCAATGTAACCGCAATAGTTGTAAAAGCTACTATAAAGCATAATGGACAGCCTATTAATATGTACAAGTGGAGTGGAGCTTATTATACAGAAGATCGTATAAAAGAAAAAGTTGCTCAACAGTATAATGCTGATGATCATCCTATTCAAGCAACTAAAGACAACGTAAGTTTTGAGCCTAACAAGAAAGGTGATAACACTCATCGTGCTATAGTAACAATTAATGATGTAGAAACGGCAGTTCCTCAGTTTAGTGAAGTTCAGCATTGGGTAGACGGTGTGACATCTTACTATATGAATATTGAACATCTCGGTGGTTTGACAGGCGTGGTTCGTAATCATATCTATGATTATGTAATTGATGGTATTGTCGGACTGGGTACTCCGGGTAACGAAACTGAGAATCCAAAGGTTATCGAATCTTATCTTGCTGCGCATGTTCGTATTCTTAACTGGCGTACTGTTTCCAACACTGTCACTCTCGAATAATCCTCTAAACTTGTCTTGATGTGTAATCAAGACCCATTGCAATAGCGAAAGAAGCCGGCCCATTGAGCCGGGTCGGCTTCTTTTTTTCTTCTGACCCCGATAATCCTACCGAAAATCATTTCCGACCCCGTCCCCCAAGTCCAATCGGAAACCACCGAACCGGACTTCTTCTTAATACAGGTTAAACCGTCTCTCACTCTCTTCGAAACAACTCAAAGATGCAGCGCCTGAATGACAGCCGCATCCTCCCCAACCGACGAAAACTCAACGCCATGCCGATAGCCGTGGCGACAATATAACCGTCTTGTCCCGACCGAGACTCCCAAAAATCTGAATCAAAACCACAGTAAACAAATAAATAACCACATTATTATATCAGCCGGTCATGAAGCTACATACTATTATAAAAAATACGGCCATTGCAGCCGCCTCAATGGCAACACTTTTGACTGCCACAGGCTGTCACTCAATCTTTGAGGACAGCGACTGTGTCGACAGCTACAACATCGTAAGACTCACTTACGACCACAATATGAAATTTGCCGATGCCTTTGGCAACGAAGTCGACCGCGTCACCCTGCTTGCAGTCGATGCCAAGACCGGCAAGCTTGCCCGCCGATTCGACGTCGCCCGCAGTCAGCTCTCCGCCAATCACGAACTCGCCGTGCAGGTCGAGCCGGGAAGCTACGACTTCCTCGTCTGGGGCGGTGATTACTCCGGCCATTTCGACATAGCCGAAGGCGAGACCGGCAAATCGGCGCTCGAAGACTTCCACTGCAAGCTCCGACGCAATCAGGCCGGTGAATCCGACGCACAGCTCTCGCGACTGTTCCATACCCTGCAGCGCGTCGAGCTTCCTTATGCCTCCCCGTCGAAGCCCAACCACGTCACACTCAACTTGAAGAAAAACACCAACACCGTCCGCGTCGTGCTTCAGCATCTTTCGGGCGAGCCAGTGTTTGCCGACAATTTCGACTTCACCATCACCGACAACAACGGATGGCTCAACCACGACAACACCCTCCGCGACCGCGAGCAGCTTGTCTATCGTCCGTGGTTCACCAAGAGCGGACAGATTGATGTCAACGTCAATCCTCAGGATCCAAAGGGTGCGCCCGCAGCTCCGTTTGCAGTTCCGTCGCGTGCGGTGCTCGGCGCATCGCTCGCCGAGTTCACCACCTCGCGCCTCCTGACCGAAAACAAACCCATGCTCACCATCATCAACAAGGCCGAAAACAAGGTCGTGTTGAGCATCCCGGTCATTGACTACGCCCTGCTTGTCAAAGGCTACGAAAACGCTTCGCTCTCCGATCAGGAATATCTCGACCGTCAGGATGAATACAACATGACATTCTTCCTCGACGAAGGCGGACGCTGGATCAGCGCTGTCATCATCATCAACGACTGGCGCATTGTCCGTCATGAGACTCCAATCGAATAAAACCATCCAATCTCTCTGCCATACACACAAATGATAGCAAATGGCTACGTTAAGAAATAATTATGATACGTATACATCTCCCACATAACTACCTTGGACTGGTCGCGGGCTGCTTGTGTCTCGGTTCACTGGCCGTGTCGTGTGTCAGCGACGACCTCGGATGTATCGAGGACCGGCCCGGCTACGTCGAAGGCAATGATATCTGGCTCACCTTCACCCTCAAGGGTGTGCCCGGCGTAGGGCGTTCGGCCTCCGGCATCTCGCGGGCCGACGACTCCGCAAATCATCCTGAAGAAGAGGCCACGGCTGCCGAAAACATGATAAATACCGATGACATGCGCCTGATTTTATTCGACAACAGGCAGAATGTCATCAAGGTACTTGAGCGGAAAGACTTGATAAGTTTTGAAACGACGACTGACGATAAGAATAATTCTCGCTATGAAATCAAGGCACGCATCAACAAGGCATATTTCGACTTTGCAACCACCTCGACCGGCGACATCAAAATATCCCTGATGCTTTTGGCCAACCTTTCATCTGGGGTGACGTCATCGTCCAACGACCTGACCGACGCCCTTTTCATGAAAAGCGCTCAATGGATTGCGCAACAGAAATATAGTTTTGCGCCGGTTTGGTCAGCAGACAAGGAATGGTATCCTGATGGCTCGACAAATTATATCCCTATGTCGGGTTGGGCACACTACACCATAAAGAGTACCGATCTTGACGAGGCTACGACAATTGAGAATGCCCACAATCTGACGGGTGAGGACTCGCCGTTGCTTATGCAGCGCGCAATGGCCAAGATTCGGGTATTCGACAATATAAATAAAGAAAATGCTGATGCTGCCACGACGATTACGGCTGTGCGTATCGAAGGCGGTAATACCTACGGTGCGTTTATCCCTGATTTTTCTCAGTCAGGTTGCGCGGAGTGGGCAAAAGGAACGACTATGGTCGAAACTCCCACCATTGTCGCTGACTGGTTTGATTCCTCCTTGGAGGTCAATGCCCGTAAAGTAGGCAGTGATGAAGGCGGTGACTACACCGATGCCGACGGTAATACTTTCACAGAAGCTTTTGTCGCATATATGACAGAAGCCTCGCGCAATCAGAATGTGAAGTTCATAATAACCACTTATTCTGATAATGATAATCCCAAAACAAAAGAATGGGAATTGTTCCTATCCAATATAATGACTCCGGTCACCGATATCACCCGCAACCACATCTATGAGTTCACCGTCACCCGCTCAATGAAAGCCGAGCTTAACGTGAACTACACCGTTTGCCCGTGGGTTTCAAACACTATTAATGTTCCTACCTTTGATTAATCAGAGAAAAGACACAAACAACGACCAATGAAGACTTTTATTGACATATTTAAAACTATCATGCTCGCTACTGCTCTTGCTGTCTCTGTGGGAAGCTGTAGTGACGATATTGATTATCGCGGAAGTGTTGTCCCTGACGGCGAAGATGCAAAGCTGACACTGAAAGTAAGTGTCACTGAGGCGACACATCTTTCGCGCGCCACTTCAGACTCTTATGTAAAGAGTCTTTGGATTGGCATCTACAATGCGAAAAGTAAAGCATGTACGTTCAATCAGACGTTTGAGGAAAATAAGGATGCAGGCAGCCACATTCCTCAGACCCTCTCGCTCGATTGCAAGTCGGGTGAGAGCTATATCGTAGCCGTGGCCAACTATGATGAATTTATCGGCTATGATATGAATACTAAGGCTGAAAAGCCTCTCAGTGAAATGCTTGCAGCAGCGGACACATGGGATAGCTATTGCGCTATCGCTATTCAGCAAAACATGTCGTCTGGCGATAATGACCTCTCTGTTGCAGAACCGAGCGGTGAGCTTATAATGTCAGGTACGTATGACGAGGCCGACCACACCGCGGCTCTTCCTTCAAATATCAAGCCTGTTGCCATTCAGGCCGGTTCATCGACACTCAAAGGTGCGATACACCTGCGTCGTCTTTGGACTGAGAATACATTGAAAATCAGTGCGGAAGGTGATATTATTAACATGGAACTTCAGAACATCGAGGTGTTCAATGTGCCTAAATACAGCTGGATTCAGGACCGTCAGCTTGCCGATGCAGGTATAATAGCCGATAATATTGCGGTTGTCAATGCCGGCGATATGGTTGATTCGAGTCCGCTTGACAATTCTGCTTATCTGTCGTCAATGCGTTTTACTCCGCCGTCTGAAATTCAGGTGAGCAACGGTGTCTATACATTCAAGTTCTGGCAGTTTGAAAACAAGCGCACCGGCACTGCAACGACCTATGAGGATCGTGAGCGTGAAGTTAAGGATGGAAATGAGAAAAATACCGGCATATTTACGAGCTTGTGTGCTACTCCGCAGGGTGATGTCAACAACAACGCGACATATGTAAAAATCAACGCTACGATTACGTATAAAAATCCACAATCGATGGTGAATCCGGACGGCGTAACGACCGGCGATAATGCAGGAGAGCTTCCGGAATCGGCTGCGTCGCGCACGGCTGAGGTTACCTATATTGTTCATCTTGGTTATATCGGAGACAATCCGACAGATTTCAACTGCTATCGCAATTCGAAATATACTTATAATATAAAAGCCCAATCGGTCAATAAGATTCTTGTCGAAGCGTTCAATGGTGATGAAAAGCAGCCGGGCGCTGAAGGCACTGTGACCGACGTGACCGACAAGATTGAAAATCTTGACGCGCATACAGGTGTGTTCAATATCTTCCTTACCACTGAGCAGGTCCGTTCGTTTACATTCTCTATGCGGACATATGTAAAGGGACAACCCAAAAGCTTCTACTATAACAGCGCTACTGACAGTGATATCCCGGCGGCAAATAATCCTGATTTCAAATATTATAACTGGATTGAATTTGTCCCGACAGGTCTGGATCTCGGTCGTTCTGACAATAATAAGACTGCTGCTAATGAGAGGGTGTTTGCTTCTTACCCGAATATAGTGAATGGTCGTACAGGGGTATATTATCCTCATGAATTGCCTACATCCGGTCTGCAAGGCCAGTGGTTTACGGTCTACGTCAACGAATATACCTATGAAAAGCGTTATGGTGAGACCGGCTACGGAAATGAAACCGGCGAGCTGTGGAAGGAATATGTCAATCAGCCAAGCCGTCAGGCATGGTTCAATGTCGCACAGAAAATATCTCCCGATGGTCACAGCGTATATTTCAAGTCGAAATATGCTTTGACACAAAAATCAATTCAGACTTATTACAACATAGACGCGTCTGATTGTGAGACAGCATTAGGTGTTGAACATGAAAATGAAGTCTTTGGAATGAACCTCCGTTGGACTATTGACCCGGCTAATGCTGATCCTGATAATGGACGTTGGAATGTTTGGAATTTAGGTATAGGTGGAGCAGGTAAAGAATGGAAGTCTTTCGTTAACTTCAAATCTTCTCTATACGTTAGGCCGATTAATAATACCTCGCAGCCAAATTATGGTGGTATAACTCTTTTTGATACCTCAGAAAAATATATGCCACTTCCGATGCCTGCGCTAATACGACAGGAAGATCTTAATGGTGATACAAATGGGTATTATAACTCAAGAGCCGGTTCTTATGATCCTCAGACGAGCAATAATACCAATACTCAGTATTTGGAGGCTCTGCAAGGATGTCTCAATAGAAATCGTGATGAAAACGGAAATGGAATTATAGACCCGGAGGAATTAAAATGGTATCTTCCTGCATCAGGCAAGTATGTCAGAGTGATTTTAGGTCGAAGCACTTTGTCTTCTCCATTGATGGACTATGCACAGCCTACTCTACCTATTGCATGTACTACAGGTGGAAATACATTATACCACTTTATATCGAGTGATAATGTAATCGTCTGGGTAGATGAAGGTATGTCAAGTAGTAGCTTTCATGGTTCGAGGGATCAATATAGTTATGCTCCGTGGCAATTACGATGTATTAGGAATCTCGGAGCGGACTTAACCACTGTTACACCGGGCGAAAAAGTAACCCCTGCATATGATGATAAAGATAAGAGTACAACTACTCGTGGAGGTGTAGTTAAGGTAACGCATTACTACGGTACTGCAGTTCGTGAGCCGGTGACATCACCAATTCCATTACATAAAACAAGTATGAATGAAAATAAACTTGGCAGATACGGATTTGAATATGCTCCCAGTGGAAATGTATTTAATGGAGCCTTTACTACAGAAGCCACTGTTAGGTACTACCAATTTAATGATTATAAGTCCGCAGTTGAAAATGCGACACCTTGTGCATCATTGAATGCTACTTCAGGAAGAGGAGGTTGGCGCATTCCTAATCAAAAAGAATTGGTTATTATGAGAAGAGCTGATGCTTTTAAGAATATTGAGAATGAGAGTGCTCAATTTATGGGCTGTACACAAGAGCATTGGAGTCATAATAATAATCGCGGACCTGCCTATTCTACAGGAACGACTGAAAATCAACATCGTATTGTTACTGTACGAAAGGGTATCGCTACGGCTCAGCCGATAGAGTCGATTACATTGGTTCGTTGTGTCCGGGATCTTACAGCTGCTGAGGCAGGAAAAACATATGAGCAAATAGTGAACAATGAATAATCGCTGATGATTTCAAAGCATACGACATTATATTCAATTCTTATCTCCCTGTGTCTGCTTGGTTGCAGACAGGGAGATAAAGTTTCGGATAATAATCGCTCCGGTAATGGGGAACAGAAAAGTGTAAACACTGCTGAGCTCCCCATGCCCGATGTCCCTGACTCGCTGCAATCGATTGAGGAGCGGGCGGCCTACGTCGTCGCCCACTACTGGGACGCTATGGACTTCACCGACCGCACCCTCAGCCTCGACACAGCCTTCATCGAGCAAAATTTCGCCAACTTCGCAGCCATCCTCCCCATGTCGCCCCCCGATGACGCCGACCGCGCCGTCGCCACCCTCGTCAATCGCGCCGGAGTCGACCCTGAAGCCTTCGGCCTCATCGCCTCCACCGCCGAAAAATATCTCGACGACCCCAACTCACCCATGCGCGACGAAGAAACCTACATCCTCTTCCTGCGCCACATCTCCGAAGCCCCCTTCCTCAGCGACGTAGAGCGCATCCGTCCGCGCCACCGTCTCGCCGACGCACTCAAAAACCGCCCCGGCACACAGGCTGCCGACTTCGGATTCGTCGACCGCAACGGCTCGTCGGCCACACTCCACCGCCGGCTCGCCGACCACCCCCTCAACCTCCTCATCTTCTACGACCCCGACTGCTCCCAGTGCAAGGAAATCATCGGCCGCCTCTCCGCCCTCGATCTCCCGCAGGAAATAGGAATCATAGCCGTCGATGTCGAGGACGACCATACCGCGTGGCAGCGCACCAAAGACTCACTCCCTGCCCGGTGGCAGGTAGGCTTCGCCACAACCCCCGTCCTCGACAGCGGACTCTACGTCCTCGCCGCATCACCAACACTCTACATCCTTGACTCAACCGGCAAAGTTATCCTGAAAGATCCCCCGGTCGATCAGGCCATTGCCACCCTCACCCGCTAATCCTTCATTTTCAGTTTATCCTCTTTCATTTTATTTAGTCAGTCATCATAAACCTTTAGTATTTTAATCGCTAAGAGTTATTTTTTTATACTAACCAATATCCCCATATGTTTTAATCAAGGCGGCCTTCTGCGTGGATGCAGCGGGCCGCCTTACATATATAGAGAGAACTATTGTCATCGTGTATATATCGAACTACTGTCATCCGGCAATAGCAACAACCATGCGATGTCCTGTGGTTTCCATTGGAGTGTATTTAGGGAAGCAAGAAGCCTCAGGAAACACGGAGAATCAGGCAAAAAATGTCCGGTAGGACATTCAATTACTCATAGCCCCGTACATCGCAGATGTGCGGGGGGAAGAAATGTAAAAGCAAAAAGATGTCCGGCCGGACATCGCTTTACCATTCAGACGATATCAAACATCGTCGCTGTAAAATTAATATCCTCAAACCGTATATCCGAGCAAATCAAGAATGAAGGGCGACAGCAGCGCCGTCAGCAGACCGTTGAGCGTCAGCCCGAGCGACGAAAACGCCCCATAGCGCTCACCGCGCTCCATAGCCGAAGCCGTCCCCACCGCATGCGAAGCCGTCCCGATCGACAGTCCCGACGCAATCGGACTCTTGATATGGCTCAGTTTCACCATCCTGAACCCCGCCATGCCGCCAAAAATACCGGTACACACCACCACCGCAGCCGTCAGCGACGGAATTCCGCCCATAGCCGTCGAAATCTCCATCGCGATAGGCGTAGTCACAGCCTTAGGCGCAAGCGAAATAATCACTTCCTTCGTCGCCCCGAGCAGCTCGGCAATCAGCACTACCGACACAATTCCCACGACACACCCGGCAAGCTCCGCCAGCAACAGTGGAAGCATCTGTTTGCGTATATTCTCAAGCTGCCTGTAGAGAGGCACACCCAGAGCCACCACCGCAGGCTTCAGCCAGAACTCGATATACTCACCACCCGAGGCATAGGTCTCATAGTCCACCCCGCAGCTCAGCAGAATCACGATAAGCACAATGATTGAAACCAGAATCGGGTTGAGCAAAGCCACCCCCGTGCGCCGTTGCAGAAGCTTCGAGCCGAGAAAAACCACAAAAGTCAGCGCAATCAGAAAAAATTTGTTCTCAAGAAAATCCATAATGTACTTTTACTACCTTGGTAAAATCAAATCCGTTAAAAACTTACACACACAGCCGCTAAGCCTCGTCAGCCTTCCCGGTCTCACTGTGGTGATGATGGTGAGGAGCGATAGTCCGTCGCACAATCTGGTGAACCCATCCGGTCGACGCGATAATCAGGAACGTGCTGATTACCGAAGCCCCCACAATCGGAAGCCACTGCTCGGAAATAAGCCCCAGACACCTCATCAGCCCCACACCGGCAGGGACAAAGAAAAAACCAAGGTTCTTGACAAGGAAATCGGCCACCTTGTCGACCCACATAAGCCTCACGACGCGCAGTTTCAGCCCGGCCGCAAGCAAAAGCATCCCGATGATGCTCGACGGCACGGGAATCCCTGTCGCATACACAATAAACTCGCCCATCGCCAGAAAAGCGAAGAGCACGGCACATTGAAGAATCATAATAATAAACAATCTTTTTTACAGCAGGCAAAATTACATAAAATCCTCAAACCGAGGCATGATTATCGGAATAAATTGCGCCGTCGCCGACAAATCGTCACATAACAAAGCGAAAAGCAAGCCGAGACCGGCAGGCTTTTCGCCGTCTGTCAGGCTTCATGCCCGACTATAGCTCTATTGAAAATGAATCGGTATCCGCGACGGCCGGTTCAGATAGCCGTCTTACTGTCCTTAAGCACCACAGGCAGAGCCAGCGGATTGACCACTCCGGCCGCATCGGTCGGCAGAGCCTTCAGCAGCACGAAGAACTCCGGAATCATATAGGCCGGCAGATATTGCGCCATCGTGTTCTTGACCCACGACAGACGGAACGACTTCGTCTTCGGGACTACATAGGCCACCAGATAGGCCGAACCCTGCTCGTCGGGATAGTGGACCACCGTGCAGCCATCAACCTCGTCGCTCTTGCGCAGAGCGCGCTCAACCTCGCCTGTCACCACCTTCTTTCCGAGAATGTTGACCTCGCTGTCCTTGCGGTGGAGATAGACATAGTTGCCGTCGGAGAGCTGGCGTCCCATGTCGCCTGTGCGGAACACGCGTCGTCCGTCGGCAGTCGTCACAAACGGCTTCAGGTCGGCGCGGTGATCGCCGGTATAGTAGTCGGCGAGTCCGTCGCCGTAGAGACATATCTCCCCCTCCTGTCCCTGAGGGACTTCGCGCAGATTATCATCGAGAATCATAATCTCCGTGCCGTTCATCGGCTTGCCTATAGGGAAAGTCCCGTCGGCGAGCACAATCCCGGTGTTGCAGCAGTAGGATGTCACGCTCACCGTCGCCTCGGGAGGCCCGTAGGTGGTATAGACAGGCACTTGTTCGAGCAGATGGCCGATAGCCGCCGCGTGGAGCACGTCGCCGCTGCTGATGAGCAGCCTGACAGTCATGGGCAGAGCAGCCACGGCGTTGAGCTCCTGCATCAGATAAGGGAAGCCGCTGATGACCGTCACATACTGGTCGTCGATGAACTTCACCAGTTTCTCAGGGTCGTTGCGCGTCTGTGGCGACGGAATCGCAATCACAGCCCCGTTGAGCAGCGCGCCGAACACCTCTTGGATAAAGATGTTCATGACGCATGCCGAAAACTGGAGCATGATATCGTCGCCGGTGATATTGTAGGTCTTTCTGAACGCCTCGGCAAAGTGTGTCACCTGCGAATTTCCTACCGCCACGCCGAGCGGATAGCCGTCGGGTGTGGTCGAATAGATGATATATGCAGGGCGGTCCGCGCGCGAGCGGTCAGGCAGAGGGTGGAGTGCCGGGTCGACATAAATGTCGCTCCCGATGATGAGCCGGTTGAAATCGTTGAGAATGCAGGCATATTTCTCCTGCGTGATGACAAAGTCAATACCGTTTTCAACAAGGAATGTCACGAGGCGTCCCGGCGGAAAGTCAGGCTCGACTGCCACAAATGCAGCCCCGGACTTGATGACGGCCATAAGTGAAGCCACCATCTCCACGCTGTGGTCCATCACAATCCCGACACGTGCGGGAATGAAAGAGGGAAAGCGTGAAATCAGAGTGTCGACCAGCCTGTCGAGGCCGGAATAAGTGACACATGTGCGCTCGTCAATGACGGCAGGGTGGTCCGGATCATTGTTGACGAGTTCCTTGAAGCGTGAGTAAATCGTCGGTTCCATAATACATCCTTCTTTAATTAAATTGTAACCGAATTGTAACACCTTCGGTTTGTATTAGAATAACGGAAGAACCTATTGTCAGGTTTTATCGAAAATTGTTAAAAACACTGATTATAAATGTATTTAAAGAAAAACCGCCCCCCTTCCGGAGAACGGTCAGGCCATCTCATGGCATAAAGTAAATGTGGATTGAAACTAAAAAACAGGGATGACCATCGTCGGCCATCCCTGCTCGGAGTTAGTGTGATTGCATAGTATCGCCGGAGTAATCACCATCCGGTATTTTGTGTCAGATTTTTGTTTCGGTCAAGCTCCACGAGTGGAATCGGCCAAAGTTCGTGACGCTCCTGATAGCTGCGGGTGTACATCAGGTTGCCGTATATGTCGGTCGCGTTTTTGACCGACTCCTCAAGCTTGCCCCATCGCCGTAGATCCCAGTAGCGCTGACCTTCCCCGGCCAGTTCGAAGGCGCGTTCGCGCATGATGCGCCCGGCCATCTCCTCTTTCGAGCCGACCGCGAGCCATGTCGCTCCGGAATTGAGTCCTGGCATCCCGACGCGTGTGCGGATTTTGTTGACCTCGGTCACCGCCTTGTCGAGTTCGCCCTTTTCGTTGTAGGCCTCGGCGAGCATCAGTATCACGTCGCCGAGACGTATGAGCGGAAATTCGTAGGGAGTGCGGTTATATTCGCCCCAGTATCCGTCGAGGTTGCCGGTCGGAATCCATTTTCGCCAGAAATAAGAGTTCCAGCCTTCGGAATTTCTGATGAATGCCATCGCCTCCATCGGAGCGCCACCCTTGGTCGGATCGGCAAGCACGAACTGCTTGTCCATCGGATTGGATGCGGCATCAGTGCCGAGATAGTGCGAGTAGGGGGTGATGATGTTGAGACAGAGGCGAGGGTCGCGCAGACGGTATGCGTCCATGACCTTGGTCGTGTCGCAGTCAAGTGTGCTTGTCACCACGGTGCTGCTCTGGTCGATTGCCACGCTCAGACATTTGCGGCGGAAAGTCTCGTCGCCCGAATTGAAGCCGGGGAAAACGTCGTCCCAGTCAAAAGGTGAGCCGTCGGTGTTCTCATACATATCGGCGAGGGTGGTGGAGGGGACTATCGCGTTTCCGGCAATGAGACGCATGGTCGACTTGTTGCCGAAATACGACACGATGTCGAGAGCATGGCCTGCGGTGTTGCCGTCGATTGACTGTATGGAGAAAATCATCTCATCGCTGTGTGCTCCGTTGTAGAGGCGGAACAGATTGTCGTAGCTGTCGTGGAGCGCGTAGCCGTAGTTGTTAGTGCGGTTATAGACAATTTCTTCGAAATCGCTTGCGGCTTCATCCCACTGGCGGTTGTAGAGGTAGACTTTTCCGCGGAGGGCATAGGCAGCGCCTTTCGTCGCGCGTCCGAGGTTGGCGTCATCCCATTTCACTGGCAGTTTCTCGATAGCTTCTGTAAGGTCGTCGAGTATGTGGCCGCGGATTTCATCGGCACTGCTGCGAGGTGAGTTGAGAGTCGCGAATTCCTTGTTGATGTCACAGCTTTCGTCGTAATACGGCACTCCGCCCCAGCAGTTGAGCATGCGGAAATAGGCCATTGCGCGGAGGAATTTTGCTTCGCCTGTCACACGGTCGATGGTTTCCTGACTTATCGGCATTGTGGCTACGTTGCGGATGACGGTGTTAGTCCTGTGGACGAGCTCGTAGAGATATTGCCAGTGGTTCTGTACGCCGGAGCTGTTTGATGCGAACGACGAGCCGCGTGAGATGTCAGCCCAAGGCGATGTGCCGTCGGCGATGTCGCTACACATGTCGAAGGTGAATTCCATGCCGAAGCACCAAGGAGCTTTCATGGCTGCATACATTCCGACAGCGGCCTGACGGGCATGCTTTTCGGTTTTCCAGAATGTCTGTCCCGACATCTGGTCGGCTGGAGTGAAGTCGAGTGTCTCACACGCACTCATGGCTATGGCGAGTGCGATAAGCGAACCTGTGAGTGATATGTTGAATTTCATATTTTGAATCAGAATAGAGTGGTTGATGGTGATAGGTTTGGATTGCAGTAGGCTTGAGATACGGATGGCATCAGAATGTCACGTTGAGGCCGACCGAATACTGGCGCACTGTCGGGTAGCCCACCGTAGCTCCGACCTCCGGGTCGAGTCCGGGGAAATTTGTGATGGTGAACAGATTGTCGATACTGGTGTAGACCTTGAGATTCTGCACGGAGAATTTCTTTGTTATTTCCGACGGGATGGTGTAGCCGAGCTGTATGTTCTTGCAGCGGAAATAGGCTGCGTTGTGGACGAATGCGTTGCTTGCGATGTTGTTTTTGCCGTTGGAGTTGTTGCGGAGAATCGGATAGATCGAGTTATATGGATTTTCGGGAGTCCATGCGTTGTCGGTGATGTCTTTGTTAAGCGACTGGCCCATGACGGTCACGAAGCGGAACGCCTGATTGTTGTAGTAGACCTTATAGTCGCCTACACCCTGAAACAGCATGCTGAAGTCGAAATTCTTCCAGCTGAGTCCGATATTGCCGCCGTAGGTGAATGTCGGGAGCGGACCGTCGCCCATCTCGATGCGGTCGTTGCTGTCAAGACTGCCGTCGCCGTTGGTGTCGGCATAGAGGAAGTCACCGAGTTCAGGACGCTGGTAGGTGGCGAAATAGTTCGGGTTGTTGTCGACGAGTGACTGTACGTAGGCCATATCGGCTTCGTCGCGGACAATGCGGTCGACCTTCATCACGTAGAGCTGGCGTATCGGTTTCCCTTCCTGCGTTTTGTAGACTCCGTCGATCGAGGCGATGTCGCCTTGGAATTTCAGGACTTTGTTCTTGACAAAACCCATGTTGAATCCCACGGTGTAGGCTACGTTTCCTATGCGGTCGTTCCAGTGGATGTCTAATTCGAAGCCACGGTTGCGCACTTCGCCTGCATTCTGGTTGGGGACAACACTCGTGCCGTGTTCGAGCGGAGCGGGGAGGGAGATGAGGATGCCTTTAGTGTCTTTGTTGTAGATGTCAATAGAACCGTTCAGTCGGCTGTTGAACATTGCGAAGTCAAGACCGAAGTTTGTCATGTAGGTCTTTTCCCATGTAAGAGCCGGGTTCGAGAGGACAGTCTGGGCGAAACCGCCTGCGATGTTGCCGTTGAGGATGTAGCCGGTGGTTGCGAAAAGCGACTGGTACATGTAGTAGCTTGTGGTGGCGTTGTTGCCGAGCGAACCGTATGAAGCGCGTATCTTAAGTTGGTCGAGCCACTGGCGTGAAGGGTTCATGAAGTGTTCCTCCGAGATTCGCCATGCGCCGGAAACGGAAGGGAAGTAACCCCAGCGGTGGCCGGGTGCGAATTTTGATGAGCCGTCGGCGCGGAGATTGGCTTCAAGGAGATATTTGTCGTCCCACGAGAGGTTGACGCGTCCGAAATATGATCTCATGGACCATTCGGTGTAATTTCCTCTTATCGGGCCGTTAGTGGTGGCAGCGTCGATTGATGTGAGAGAGTCGTCAATCAGGTCGTAGCGCAGGAAGCTTTCGTATTCATTCTTGTCATATTCCTGACTCATGCCTGCGAGTACAGTTCCGCTCAGGTGCGAGATTTTGAAATTGTAGGTGGCTGTGAGATCCGACGAACGGAAATTGTTGGCGTAGTTGTAGCGGCGGATGTATGTGCGGACCTTGCCTTCACGGATGAGTACAGGGCCGTCGAATGTGAACCGGTAGAGATTGCGGTCGGTGAGATGTTGCTCCACCCGGCGAGTCCAGTAGTTGTATGTGAACGATCCTTCGATAGTCAGCCCTTTTATCGGGCGCAGGGTGGCATGGAGCTTTGCGACCGTGCGGCGGGTCTTGGTCGGGAAATCGGTCTTGTAGAACCACTGGCGGCGGTAGGGGTTGAAATTGCTGACATTTTCCTCTTCGGGATTCTGGATACCTCCGTAGAGACCTGTCTCGGGGTCATAGAGAGTCATGCCCGGAACGGTATTGAACGCTCCTGAACCGAAAATCACGTCGCCTCCGGCCGCAGCGTTTTCAGATGAAGGATTGTTGGAGTCGATATATCCGAAAATGTTAGCTCCGACACTCAGCCAAGGCTTGATGTTGATGTCGAGATTGCTGTTGAGCTGATAGCGCTTATAGTCGGTGTAGTAAATCATGCCGGGGTTGTCGACGTAGCCCACCGACACATTGTAGCGCACTCTGCGTCCACCTCCTGTGACAGACAGGTTATGGTTCTGTACGACTGACGGATTACGGTAGATGTGGTCCTGCCAGTCGGTGTTGGGATAAATGGTCGGATTGCGTCCGGCATCGTTGCGCCATTCGTCTATTTTGCCCTGCGAGAACCGGGGAGCCTGTCCGTTGGCGACAAGACCTGCGTTCTGGATTTCCATAAAGTCGGCATAGTCGGTGACGAGGTTGAGACGCTTTGCCACTTTCTCAAACGATACGTTACCGCTGTATGTGAGACGTGGAGCGGCTTCGACTCCGCGGCGTGTGGTGATGAGTATCACGCCGTTTGCCGCACGCGAACCGTAGATGGCCGACGATGCGGCATCCTTAAGGATAGATATGTTTTCGATATCCTGCGGATTTATGTCGCTGATGGATATTCCGGTCATTCCGTCGACCACCACGAGTGGAGCGGCATCGTTGAGTGTGCCGATTCCACGCACTCTGATGGTCTGGGCCTCATAGCCGGGTGTATTGCCACCGCTGTTGGTGACAGTCAGGCCTGAAGCAAGACCGGCAAGCGCGTTGGTGGCATTGGTCAACGGGCGGTCGGCCAGTGATGCTTTGCCTATTGAGGCGACAGAGCCTGTCAGATTTACCTTACGCTGAGTTCCATAGCCGATGACCACCACTTCGTCGAGCAGTGACTGGCTCGGAGTCATTGCGATAGCATACTCCGTAGTCCCGTTAAGCACAGGTATTTCTACGGTCTCATATCCTATATATGAAATCCTGATGGTCGGTTTTTCTTCATTGATAAGAAGTTTGAAGCGACCGTCGATATTGGTGACTGTTGTGTTGAGTGAATCCTGTACGACTGAGACGGAAGCACCGATAATCGGCATGCCGTTTTCGTCGACAACCTTGCCGGAGATGCGTCGTGACGAATTGTCGGACATCGGTCCGCTGACGGAAACATCGGCATCGGTTTCAATGTCAATGTCGTCAGGCATCGCTGTGGATTGCGCGGAAATGAATATGGAGCTTAAAAGCAGCAGTGATAAGAATAACAGTGATGATTTCATATTGATGAATTTCAGATGTCGTGTACAAATGTGAATGCAAATGTGTTTTGTTAATTCATAACAAATATTAACGGGAATATGTTCCGTAATCTGCGACAAATGTAAAAAACGACAGCAAATGTATGTGGTATTTACCTCACGTCAAAGCATGTGTAAATAGACTGCATGAAAGTGTTAATGAACGGCAGTGGCATTGCTTGCGGAGGTCGTTCATAAGAGCTAACTTTGCATAGTTCTTACAATCTGACTCATATGAAATTTCTTGAAAAGAGAATCGGACGTATAATAGACATTATATTCTGTCTTGTATTCATCCCGATTATTTTTGTGCTTGGCTCGATGGGCTATTGGATAGATTATTCGCCTGAGTTTACCTATCTGCTGATAGCATGGCTTTATGTCTCGTATTTCATAATAAGGCTTTTTAACATTCCTAAGCTTTTTATCGAAAGGAAATATGTTTTTATCGCTCTCATCATAGGAGTGCTGATATGCTGTGATTACATCCTGACCCTCTATCGTCTGCCGGAGGTCACTTTCAACGCTTCCTCTCTGACCGAACTCTATCACAGGATACAGGCGTCAAGTCTTTCGCAGACTGTATGGCTGATGTGTTCGCTCGTGATGGGCTATGCGGTCTCGATGTCGTTCATTCAGGAACTCTATCATCAGCTTCTGCTTAAAAAGGAGGTCGAATTCCAGAAAAACAATGCGCAACTGGCTGTTTACAAGGCTCAGATTAACCCTCATTTCCTTTTCAATACGTTGAATTCGATTTATAGCCTGATAATCGGGACTTCCGAAAAAGCCGAGGACGCTTTCATAAAGTTTATAGACATTGTAAAATATACTTACACCGGTGTGGGGCACGATAAGGTGGCTCTCAAGGAGGAGATTGCTTATATCAACAATTATATCGACCTTCAGAAACTCCGTCTGAATCACCATACTTCGGTGAACTGGCGCTGTGATGTGGACGATGAAAATGCGCAGATTCCGCCGATGATAATGATAACTTTCCTTGAAAACGTGTTTAAATATGGTATATCGGCAAATAAGGATTGCTCCGTTTCAATCGAACTGACCATGAAGGATGGTCTGCTTGAATTCCGGACAGAGAACCGCGTCATGAAACGGCGTGGTGAGTCGCGCTATCAGCCGGTAGGCATTGAAAATTGCCGTGCGCGACTCGACAGCCTTTTTCCCGGCCGCTACGTGCTGACGGCCGATGAGAACGAAGGTCTGTTTAATGTTTATATGAAAATACAATTGTCATGAATGATAAAATCAGATGTATAGCCATCGATGACGAACCTCTGGCTCTCAATGTCATTTCGAAGTTCTGTGAACGTCTTGGAGGTATTGAGCTTGAGGTCTATTCCGATCCTGAGGCCGGTCTGGAGGCCATCAGGGGAGGAAATTTCGATCTTGCGTTTCTTGATATAGAGATGGAGGGGATTAACGGCCTGAAAATTGCGTCGGAGCTTCCGCCGAAGACTTGTTTCATTTTCACGACGGCTTTCCTTGACTATGCCCTCGACGGTTTTAACCTCGATGCTATCGATTATCTGCACAAGCCTTTTTCGTTTGACCGGTTCTCGACAGCAGTGTCGAAAGCCATGAGGCGTATTGGATACGACAGGAGCAAGAAAAATGAGAGTACGATAGTCGTGAAGCAGGAATATAACAATATATCCATCCCCGTCAAGGATATAATCTATATAGAAGCGATGGAGGGTTATTCGAAGATATTCCGGACTGGTGGTGTGTGTACGATTTCGCGTGTGATTCTCAAAAATCTCGGGGCTATGCTTCCATCCGATGGTTTTGTGAGAATACACAGGTCATATATAGTTGCGGTCGACAAGATAAAGAGTTTCACTCGGCAGAATGTTTTGCTTGTTTCGGGAGTGACTCTTCCTGTCGGACGGCAATATAGCCAGACAGTCGCAAACATGATGATGGGGCAGACCAACGGCTGAACGAATGTGAGATAAAACAGAGACACCTCTGTCACACTGAATTCAGATTGTGTGGCAGAGGTGTCTTGGTTTTATTCTTTTGATGTCTGTTTCAGACAGTTTTTGGGAGTTCCATTCCTTTGAGAATTGCTTCCTTGTTGACAGGTAGCAGACGGTGGTGGCGTTCGGGAAGAGTCTTTTTCAGACCTTTCATGACGGCTTCTACCGGGACTAAGTTTCTTACTTTAAGTAGCGCGCCGAGGAGCACCATGTTGTATGCCTTGCTTGACGGTAGTTCGAACGTAGCCTCCATCGCCTCAACCGGGATTACTTTTATGTCGGTCCGTGTAGGAGCGTGGTGGATGCTGTAGGGGTCATAGATGAGAGTGCCGCCGGGTTTTACTTTTGATTCGAACTTGTCGAGGCTCTGCTGATTGAGAATCACAGCGGTGTCATAGGAGTTGAGCACCGGACTGCTGATCGGAGCATCCGACAGGATTACGGTCACATTGGCAGTGCCGCCACGCTGTTCCGGGCCGTATGCAGGCATCCAAGTCACTTCAAGGCCGTCCATCAGACCTGCGTATGCGAGTATCTTGCCCATCGAGAGGACACCCTGTCCACCGAATCCGGCTATGATGATTTCTTCTTTCATAAGCGTTGGTATCAACTTTTTTGTCCGATGGGTCAGCTGGGCTGTCCGTCAGTAGTGTCTTTGAGGTCGCCGACCGGATATTTGGCAAACATGTGTTCTTCCATCCATTTGTTGGATTTCTCGGGGCTCATCTTCCATCCGGAGCTGCATGTCGAGACGATTTCGACTACGGAAGTACCGAGTCCGGCCATGCTGTTCTCGAAAGCCTTGCGTATGGCTTTCTTAGCTTTGCGGACGGCAGGTGCGGTGTGGACGCTCTGGCGTGTGACGTAGCAAGTTCCGTCGAGCATTGAAAGAATCTCGGTGATGCGCAGGGGATAGCCGTTGAGTTCGACACGTCGTCCGTAGGGGGTGGTCGATGTTACCTGCCCTTCGAGGGTGGTCGGAGCCATCTGCCCGCCTGTCATTCCGTAGATGCCGTTGTTGATGAAGATTATGGCTATGTTTTCGCCACGGTTGGCGGCGTGGATTGTTTCGGCAGTTCCGATGGCAGCGAGGTCGCCGTCGCCCTGATATGTGAATACGAGGCGCGAAGGGTTAAGGCGTTTGGCCGCCGTAGCAATGGCCGGCGCACGTCCGTGGGCTGCCTCGATCCAGTCGATGTCCACATAGTTATATGCCATGACCGCACACCCGACCGGGGCGATGCCGATGGCTATATGTTCAGCACCCATTTCCTCGATGACTTCCGCCACGAGTTTGTGGACTACTCCGTGTGAGCATCCCGGACAATAGTGCATCGTGTTGTCGTTGAGCAGACGTGGTTTTGTCTCGACTATGTTGGCTGATTGCTTGATTTCTTCGGGTGTCATGACGCTCTTACTTTTCGATTATGTTTTTAAGTGCTTCGAGCACGTCGGAGGGATCCATGACGATGCCTCCCATGCGTCCGTAGTGGCTGACGGGGATGCTGTCTTCAAGGCTCAGACGGACATCTTCAATCATCTGGCCTGCGTTAAGCTCGACCACAAGTATTGATTTGACTTTTTTGCTGAGGCGTTTGATTTCTTCCGAGGGGAAGGGCCAGAGTGTGATCGGGCGGATTATTCCGACCTTAATGCCCATGCCACGGGCTTCTTCCATCGCTTTCTGGCAGATTCGTGCGACAGAACCGAATGCGACAATCAGATATTCGCAGTCTTCCGTGCCATGTTCTTCAAAGCGGCATTCGTTGGCCTGAATGAGACTGTAGGTTTCCTGCAGACGGATGTTGTTGCGCTCCATGGCCACCGGGTCAAGCTCAAGAGTGGTCATGATGTTCGGTTTGCGTGAAGCAGGCTTTCCTGTGACGGCCCAAGGACACTGGAGTGCGATTTCTTCGTCGGTGCGTCTCGGACGTTGGGGAGGAAGGACTACTTTTTCCATCATCTGCCCGACAATTCCGTCGGCAAGCATCATGACCGGAGTGCGGTATTTGAATGCAAGGTCGAAGCCTAATCCGACAAAATCGGCCATTTCCTGAACCGATGCCGGCGCGAGGACTATGAGATGATAGTCTCCGTGGCCGCCACCTTTGGTCGCCTGAAAATAATCGGCCTGCGATGGCTGGATCGTGCCGAGGCCGGGACCTCCACGCATGCAGTTTATGATGAGGGCCGGAAGTTCGCCGGCGGCGATATATGAGATGCCTTCCTGTTTGAGGCTTATGCCGGGGCTTGACGATGATGTCATGCAGGCTTTTCCTGTGGCAGCACCGCCATAGACCATGTTGATGGCGGCAACCTCGCTCTCAGCCTGCAATACGACCATGCCCGTAGTCTCCCAAGGCATAAGTTCCTCGAGGGTTTCGAGAATTTCGCTCTGAGGGGTGATGGGGTAGCCGAAATAGCCGTCGACGCCGTAGCGCACGGCTGCATGGGCGACTGCCTCATTGCCTTTCATCAGTCTGATTTCTTCTTCCATATTATGTCGGGCGTCTTACGCCTTGTTTTTATTTTTTGAAGGTGTTTTGTTTAGTGTGTGGTTGTGTAGGGGGGAGAAGGAAAGGAACAGGCTATTTTTCCACGACACGATACACGGTAATGCAGCCGTCGGGACACACTGTGGCACATGCGGCACAGCCGATGCACTTGTCAGGATTCTCGTCGGTTACGAAGTGGTATCCCATGTCGTTAACTTCCTTGGGCTGGAGTTTAAGGACATCGCAGGGGCAGGCGACCACACATAGGTCACAACCTTTGCAACGCTCCCGGTTTATGTCAACTGCTCCTATAACTTTTGCCATATCGTTTTGCGATTAATTGAAAAATGAGGCCGGGGAGGGATGAATGTGGATGCCTCGTTGTTGAAAACATACTTTTTCAACACAAATTTAAAGATAAATATTTGTTTAAAGGCCGATTTAATAAAACTTTAACCATTTGCACATTAATCAGACAATTGTGTAAATTCTATAAAATACCGTCAATGAAATCGTTAAGCGACTCGAAATGGTTAATTGTTCTTATAGAATGTAAAAATGTCTTTATTGAGGTTTGTGTCTGCAATATGGATTTTTACGCCCTTTGTCTTCGGGTCATTCCATATCTCACCGATATCAAACGACGCGAAATAGGCGCGGTCGTGGTAGTCGGTTTCTTCGGCCATTATGTGGACAAGATAGAATTCAGGGGTTTCCGATTGACGGGTGTCCGGGTCAAGCACAAGGTTGAAGATGCGCGGTTCTGTCGAATAGGTCAGACGCAGGTGGAAGTTTATGTAGGTCCCTGTGCGCCATGCGCTGTAGAGAAAGACCTTGTCGCGGTTCCAGTTGTCGTAGTCATCCTTCCACTCTGTCGCGGCTTCTCCCGTGTTTATTTTTGATGCGCCAAGAAGCTGTATGCGGTCGGAGACATATGCTTCACCGCCTTCAGGGATGTAGCGTATCATGAGGCGAGTCGGCGCTTCAATGTCCTGCAGGCCCGATGTCGATGTCAGCGTTACGAGCGGGGAGTCGTCGACCTGTCGCAGAGTGAACACAGAGCCTTTCCCGTCGCTGCCCTTGCCTTCATATGTCACGATGTCCCACAGTGCTATTTCCACAGGCCCGTCAATTCCGTCGTCATCGTTGCATGATGTTAGAACGAATGATGTGAGAATGGCCAGTAGGAATGACGGCACGAGGTGTTTGACGTATGCGGTTTGTGACATCGGATTGGTCTGTAGTTTGGGTGATGGGGTTGTTGATGAATGCGGGTCTGAATGCTTGTGGTCAGACGATAAGTCCGTCCTTCATGTGGATTACGCGGTCGGCTTTGAGTGCGAATGTGTCGTCGTGGGTCACGATGATAAACGTCTTGCCGGTTGCGTCGCGCAGGTCGAAGAAGAGTTTGTAAAGTTCTTCCCGGTTGTGGCTGTCGAGACTGCCTGTCGGTTCGTCGGCCAGTATGACTTTAGGGTCGTTGATGAGTGCGCGGGCCACAGCGGCGCGCTGTCGTTCTCCGCCCGACAGCTGTGAGGGGCGGTGGTCAAGGCGGTTGCCGAGTCCGAGCTCGTCGAGGAGTTTGCGTGCATGACTGAAAGCCTCGTTGCGCTTTGTGCCGCCGATGAGGGCCGGAAGCGCTACATTTTCTTCGAGCGAGAATTCGGGCAGGAGCTGATGGAATTGAAAGACGAAGCCCATGTTGCGATTGCGGAATCGTGCGAGCTTCGAGTCTTTCAGTCCTGTGATTTCCTCTCCGTCAAATTTCACGCTGCCGCTGTCGGCACGCTCAAGCGTGCCGATTATCTGTAGCAACGTGGTTTTGCCTGCACCGCTCGGCCCGACTATGGCCAGCATCTCGCCGTCATTGATGGAAAGCGACACACCTTTTATGACTTGGAGTTTGTCGAAGCTTTTATGTATGTCTGTGACTTCTATCATGGTTTTGAGTTGATGGTGGCTGTGATGCCGGTGGTTAAGCGGATGCGGGATTGAAGGTGTGCCATGTCAGATTGACAGGCGGCGGAGTGTCTCGAGAAGTTCGCGGTTAATGGGCTTGTCGTTTTTGATTGCCTTTGAGAAGGGGACGTAGACAATCTCGTCGTTGCGGATGCCGATCATCACGTTGCGCTGTTCTTCAAGAAGCGCGTCGATGGCGGCTGCGCCCATGCGCGATGCGAGTATGCGGTCGTAGGCAGTCGGTGATCCGCCTCGCTGGAGGTGTCCGAGGATAGAGACACGCACATCGTAGCCGGGATATTCGGTCTTTACGCGCTGTGCGAGTTCCATTGCTCCGCCTGTGACAGGGCTTTCGGCCACGAGGACGATTGATGAGTTCTTGCTCTTGCGGAAACCGTTTTCAATGAGTTCGGCCAGCTGGTCGACTTCGGTCGAGATTTCAGGGATGATGGCTGCTTCAGCTCCCGAAGCGATCGCGCCGTTGAGGGCGAGGAAACCTGCGTCGCGTCCCATGACTTCGATGAAGAAGAGGCGTTCGTGGCTTGTGGCGGTATCACGGATTTTGTCGACACACTCCATGATGGTGTTGAGCGCGGTGTCGTAGCCGATGGTCGAGTCTGTTCCGAAAAGGTCGTTGTCGATAGTTCCGGGGAGGCCGATTATAGGGAAGTTGAATTCATTGGCGAAGATGCGTGCGCCGGTGAGCGAACCGTCACCGCCGATGACCACGAGCGCATCTATTTCGTGACGCTTGAGGTTGTCGTAGGCGAGCTGGCGTCCTTCGGGTGTTGTGAATTCCTTACTGCGTGCGGTTTTGAGTATGGTTCCGCCTGCCTGTATGATATTGGAAACATTCTGGGTCTTGAATTCCTGAATCTCGTCTGTTATGAGACCCTTGTAGCCTCTGTAGATGCCTTTGACGCGGAGACCGCCGTAGATGGCCGAACGGGTCACGGCACGGATAGCGGCGTTCATGCCCGGAGCGTCACCGCCCGAGGTCAGGATGCCGACACATTTGATTTCTGCCATAACGTTGAAGTTTTATACGGTTGAGCTAAAGTACGATATAATTGATGTCGTGTGATTTTGCAAAGGTAGGGTTAAATTACGAGAACCTTTCCCTTATTAGCGCAAAAAAATGTCAAGGAAGCACTGTGGCCGAAAGTATGCGCACGTCTTCGGTCGGACGGTCGTTGCCGTCGGTCTCTACTTTCTGAATCTTGTCTACGACATCCATTCCTGAAATGACGCGTCCGAACACGGTGTAACCGCCGTCGAGGTGCGGTGTGCCACCTTCGCGCATGTAGACGTCGCGCTGTTCGGGTGTGAAGAATGTCGAGTCGTTGGCAGTGAGTCTTTCAGTCTCTTCGGCGAGTTTGTCGCGGAGTGCGTCGAGCCCGGCATGGTCGCGGTTGCGGCGCATGGCCATGATGCTGTCGCGGTATTCGGTCGAGAGGCGGTCAAACACTTGCTGTTTGCTCTGCATGACTGCCTTGCGGTCCATTGCGTCAAGCTGGCCGGGTGAGAATTTCTTGCCGGTGACGATGTAGAACTGAGAGCCTGATGACTTGCGTTCGGGGTTGACAGCGTCGCCTTGGCGTGCAGCCGCGATTGCTCCGCGATGATGGTAGTGTTTCGGAAAATCGATTTCGGCCTCGATTTCGTAGGGCATGTCGCCTCCGCCAAGCATTTTGCCTTTAGGTGCGTCCTTCGATGAGGGGTCGCCGCCCTGAATCATGAAGTCATTGATGACGCGGTGGAATAGCAATCCGTCGTAGTGGCCTGATTTGACGAGCTTGACGAAATTTTCGGTGTGGCGGGGAGTGTCGCCGTAAAGGAGGATGGTGATGTCGCCCAATGTTGTGTGAAGGAGCACTTTTTCATCACCGGGATTTGTTGTGTTAGTTTCCATTACAGGGGTTGAGTTATGAGCTTTAATGCCTATGAGTGTGGCAAACAGCAATAGGGTTGAAATAATATATTTCATGAGTGAAACGTAGAGCGGTGTTTATTACGGAAACGAATTGAACCTTAGAATAGTTCCGGCAAAGTTACGATTTTTTGCTAAACCCCACCCCAAAACTCGATAAAAAACCGGCTGCCACTCACGATTTGTAAATGCTTTTATGAGTGAATGGCTGCTCCTATTTCCCTGAATAGACTTCTATGATTCTGTCGGTGAATTTGTCGTAGGAAAGATTGGCGTTAAAGTAGTCGAGACCTGCGCGGCCTATGCGGTTGCGAAGGTCTGTGTCGGTAAGCAATCGGTCGATTGCGTCGGCAAGTTGCTCCGGATTTTTGGGATTGACGAGAAGTCCGGTCACTCCGTCTGTGACATATTCTGGCTGACCTCCGTTATTGGTGGTGACTATCGGAATCCCTTGTTGTTGAAACTCAATGTTCGACAGGAGAAACGAGTCACGAACGATTGACGGTGAGAGACCGATGTCAGCTTGTCCCATGAGATTTCGGGCCTGAGACGTAAAACCATAAAAGTGGATGCGGTCTGCAATTCCTTCTTTGGTCGCTTTTTCCATCAATTTGACGGAATAGTCTTTCGGACGACACGCCCCGAGGAATACCATAGCAAATTTTTTGGAGCTGAGCATCGAAAGTGCCCTGACGATATCGCCACATCCTTTTGATTCTCTGACGCGGCCGGAAAAAATCAGAAGTGGCGTATCAGGTGCTATAGCATATTTCTCTCTCAAGGATTCCACGGGAATCGCCTCATAAGGTGGAATACTGTTGTGAACCACACAAGTTTTCTCTATCGGAAACCAGCTGTTTGACCCCATCCATGTGCTCCGTGCAATTTCGGAGACGAATACTATCTTGTCAAGCTGCCTGAAATATCTTCTGAAAAACGGATTGGCGGGAGTGCGGTGTGCCTCGTGGCGTGTCAATATAATGCGGGCGTTGCTACTCGCTTTCTTTTTGGCGAGTACGGTGAGAGGTACAAATTTAGTGCTATGGATACAGACTACATCGGCATTACGGATAAGCTTCGCAAGCTTCTTGACAGCACTCCTGTCAAGAGACCATGAAAATGGAATGGTCTCACATTTTTTCCCCGTTTCTGACAAATGAGATACAACCGGCTCGGACTGGAGCGAAACGTAGCTGACATTATGGCCTCTTGCTGTAAGTTCAGTGCCTAAATCAGTGATATATTGCTCTGCACCTCCCCATATTTTACCTGGAAAGATCTGGACGATGTTCATGGCCGTAGCTGGAAAGAGGGGGTTAATATATATGGTGATGTTGATGCCCGTATGACGGTTACAACGCGCTCAGAAACCTTGTGAGGGTGTGATGCGCTTGTAGATGCGGCGGAAATTGTCGTCGGTAGCGGCGAGTTCCTCGGCGTGGTCGGCATAATCGCTGCCCCAGATTGCAGTAATCAAATCGGGGAGATAGCGGCGTTCGCGGTCTTTTTCAATTACAGTTGCAATCAGTCGGGAGATGTGCTCGGCATAGGCCTCAGGATTGATGGCGTAGAGATAGCGTGCGGCTGAAACCATGAATTGGCCTGTCGGGTCGACAAGAATCATATTGTCGACCAGTTCGCTCATGATATCGTCACATTCGCCGATGTGGTTGGCGATGTATTCATATGTGAGAAGCCCGTCGGGGTCCTGAGAGAGGCGTTTTTTTAAATCTTGTTCCATGGTGTCGGATGCTTGATGAAAAAATATTACGGTGCAAAAATACGGATAATCGCCAAATAATCCAAATAGCTGTGTGAATTGGTAATAATGGACAGATAAGTGCTCTAAATGGATAAAATTTTGGATAATAGTGGCAGATATGGCCTAAATGTGCTAAATTTGTGGGGTGAAGTAATGAACTGTTAACATAGACATTTTCTTTTAAATAAAATGGGCAAGACTGTAGAGCTCTCTCAACTCGCCTTTCTCCAGAATTTTTCTACCGAATTTTCGACGCTTGGCGACGATTACGTGTTCACGCGCATCACCGAGTCAGACCGAAGACCCGATAACTTTTCAGTTGGTCCTGTGAGGTTTGACGGCATGTCGTGGCTGCTGTGTTTCGGCGGCCGTCTTGACATTGAGGTGAATCTTGTGCCTTCCACCCTTAAGGCCAACCATATAGCCGTGACTCGTCCGGATTCTTTTTTTGAGGTCAAGGATATAGACTGGAGCGGACTTGACTGCTATGTGCTGTTCATTTCAAAGAACTTCATACGCGACATCAATTTTGACTTGAATATTCTTGGGTCGCTTCCTGTCCCGACATCGGGAGTCAACGTGAGCCCTGTTCAGGAAATAAGTATTGAGGAAGCCGAACTGCTTAAGGAATATTACAATATCCTGCATCACAATACCCGCAATTCCGACAGGAATTATTCCAAGTCGATTGCCCGGTGTGTGATTGCCGCTCTGACCTATCAGCTGATTCAGATTATATCGCGACGGATTCCGGCCGAGAGCTCCGAGCGTCCGCGTTCGCGCCGTTCGGCCTACGTCCACGATTTTGTCGAACTTGTCCATGAGCACCATTTGCGTGAGCGGTCTGTGGCGTTTTATGCCGACAAACTGTTTATCTCACCAAAATATCTGTCACTAATCATCAAGGAATCGCTCGGACGTTCGGCGGCTGAGGTGATTGACGATTATGTGATTCTTGAAGCTAAAAACATGTTGAGGTTTTCAGGGAAGAACATCCAGCAGGTGAGCTATGAACTTAATTTTCCGAACCAGTCGTCGTTCGGCAAGTATTTCAAGCATCTCGTCGGGATGTCGCCTTCTGAATACCAGCGCTCAAACTAACCATATCCCCCAGTAAAGCCGTCATGAAACTAATCCTTCCTCCCCGCATCGGGGCTTCACCTCTTGAGGTGGACACTTCTGAAAACCGTCAGATTATCATTATCGGGGCAAACGGTTCGGGTAAGACCCGTTTTGCTAACCGCATGATGCAGGATCTTGGCGACAAGGCGTTTAAAATGTCGGCTATAAAGGCTCTCTACGGGCGTGATGACGAGTCGCTGATGCCGGGATCGATAGATATGCTCTACCGCTCGGTCACTGATGGCGGTTCAGGTATAATAAGGGCCGATATCAAGGGCGAATTTGACCGCATGCTCGCCCTGATGCTCCACGAAGAGATGGAAAACCTTATTGAGTTCAAGTATCGTCCGGTGGCCGATGGGGGTGATGACAACAGGCCGGGCCGTGGAAAGGCGCGCCATGCAAAGCGCGATGTCCTTCCGTCAACGAGGCTTGACCGCTTGATAGGGCTTTGGCAGAAAGTTTTTCCTGACAATAAGATTCTGATTGAAAGCGGCCGTATGATATTCGCCAGCGACCGTTCCGACGACACTTATTCGTCGTCGAAGCTCTCGGCCGGCGAGCGTGCGGTGCTCTATTATATCGGGGCATCGATGTTTGCTCCTGAAGGTGGGGTTGTCTTTGTCGAGTCGCCCGATTTGCTGCTTCATCCGTCGTCCACACGTTCGCTGTGGGACAGCATCGAGCAGCTCCGTCCCGACTGCACGTTTATCTATATCACTCATGACCTGTCGTTTGCATCGACGCGTGGCGACGGGACTACGGTCTGGGTCAAGAGCTGTGACCCGGGACGCGGCGAGTGGGATTACGATTTCATGACCTCGGCCGACGGTATCAACGATGAGGTATATCTTGCCATCGTCGGTGCGCGCAAGCCGGTGTTGTTTATCGAGGGCGACGGTGTCAACTCGATAGATGCGAAGCTTTATCCGCTGATATTTCGTGAATACACGGTCAAATCGCTTGGAGGATGTGACCGTGTGATTGAGTCGACGCGCACGTTCAACAGTCTGCGCGCCTTTCATAATCTCGATGCGTGTGGAATTGTCGACCGCGACCGCAGGGATGAGGGCGAGGTGAGCTATCTGCGCAAGAAGCGTATATTTGTGCCCAATGTCGCTGAGATTGAAAATATCTTTATGATCGAAGCGGTCATCAGAGCGGTGGCACGTCACTACCGCCGTGATGAGAACGAGGTTTTCGCTAAGGTGAAAAAATCGATAATGCGGCTGTTTGAGACTGACTTGCGCCAGCAGGCTCTGATGCATACGCGTCATATTGTAAAAAAGACGGTCGAACATCGTATCGACGGACGGTTTGCAAACATCAACAAGCTTGAGGAACACATCAACGACCTGTGTCAGTCGATCAATCCGCGCGGAATCTACGAGCAGTATTGCCGTGATTTCCGCCGCTATGTCAGCGAGGGTGACTACGACTCGGTGCTTAGGGTCTATAATCGTAAGACAATGCTGTCGGAGAGCCATGTGGCCCGGGCTTGCGGCTTGCGTCGCGACGACAAGGATTCATACATACGGGCGATTCTTACGATTCTCAAAGATGACCGTGGTCCGGCTTCGACCATCCGTTCGGCAATCCGTGCCACATTTGGACTTGATTAGCGCTGAGGCTATTTCTGCGTTTGGGATTGTCCTGTGGCCGGTCCGGAGGTTGACGATGGAGTCTCGGTCTGAGGCGATGACGGTTGTGTGAGTGTCACGGTTGTCACGTCTGTACCTGACGGGTCATTGAACAGACGCAGGCCGAAATCAATTGCAGTGACGGCTACATGCTCGAACACCGCACTCTGGATGGCTTCGTAGGCCGTGAAATTGGTCGTTGCCGTGAAACACCATATTTGCAGCGGGATTCCCTCGCCGGTCGGAGGCATAAGTCTGACGAGTATCTGCTCGTCGCTGCGTATTGCCGGATTGTTGAGCAGCCATTGGCACATGTAGGCTCTGAACAGACCGAGATTTGTCTGGTTTGTGCCGTTGACAACCGCAAGGCCGGGGTTATAGTCTGGGTGGCCGAGGGAGTCAATCTTATTGATATATGCCTTGATGATAGGGTATTTCGTCACTATCTCTGAAATCATATCCTGAGTTGCGGGGACAATGGTGTCGGAGTCAATGATTACGGAGCGGGCTATCTGGCGGCATCCGCTTTCGGTCATCCCGCGCCAGTTCTGGAAAGATGTCGAGACGAGGGTGTAGGGTGGCAGCGTCACTATAGTGTTGTCCCAGTTCTGGACCTTTACGGCTGTAAGACTCACGTCGACCACAATGCCGTTGGCGATTGTGGAGGGTACGACAATCCAGTCGCCGACGCGGAGCATGTCGTTTTGCGAAAGCTGAAGCCCTGCCACGAGACCGAGTATGCTGTCCTTGAAAACGAGCATCAGCACTGCTGCAAACGCGCCAAGTCCGGTGAGGAGGTTGACAGGCGATTTATTGACCACGATTGATACGCAGACTATGATTGCTATAAACCATATTATGCCTACGACCGTGTCGAGGATGCCTCCGAGTGGCAGGTTCTTGCTGTTGCGTGTCTCGTCAAAGCGCAGCCAGATGAATTTCGTCACCGTGCAGATGGCACGGCAGACCACGGCTACTGTATATATCAGAAGTCCGCGCAACACTACAACGCGCAGTGCTGTCTCGGACGTGAATGCGAATGGCAGAAGTGCCAGCAACACGAGCGGAGGGATGATGTGGCTGCACCGGCTGAGCACTTTGTGTTCGATAAGTTCCTTGCCGACAGTGCTGTGGCGCAGAAGCATGAATTTTCTTACTCCGTAGAGGACTAAGTTTCTGGTGGCCCATCCGATGAATAGTGCGAGGCAGACTATTATGGCCGCATAGATGATTTCCTCGGCAGTCTGGTCTTTTTCAAGCCCTACGGCGTCAAGCAGACGGTGGATATGGACAAGCAGCCATTGGGCGACCCGGTTGGAAGGGATTAGTGCGCTTAACAACATAATTGACGACTTTATGTGGGTGGTTGAACGTGGGTGTATATTTCATTAACACTTAATTCACCGAGGCTGTTTGCTCGTTTGGCGAAAGCTTGTTAATTTTGTGGGTCATGGATTCGTTAGATACACTTTTCATTATGCTTGCTGTGTTTGACAGCGTTGAATTTTATGTGATAGCAGCCGTTGTTGCCGCTGCCATTGTCGCTTTTTCTGCAAAGGGAGGGGAGCGCGGTCCTGCGCGTCAATATCTTCTTCCCGGGATGCTTACGCTTTCCGACACGCCCGATGTTCCTGCCATAGAATTTATCTGTTGCGACGACGGTACGGTCGTGCTCCGTCGCCACGGCATTGCGGGAATGACACGCAGCGGAGCGGTGAGCCTTGCTGTGGAGGTGCGCGGGTTTGACGTGACCGTCAGGGAGCGCACTGTCGCCGGTCGTCCCGGCGACATCGAGGTGGTCGACACCGCAACATTCATCTTCGACTTCATGGGAGCGGAGCGCTATTTCATAAGCTACACAGCCGAGGATGCCGGACTCTTCGCTGCCACCACTCTCCACAACCGCCCCGGCATCCGCACCCTCAAACCGATGCAGTGAGGCTCGTAGACAGTTTTACGTAAGACGGATATATGCTCCATAGTAACTGTTTATATGATACATTTCTCCAAATTTTCAAAAAATAAAAAGCCGGAACGCTCAAAAATTAGCGTTCCGGCTTTGTTGTGGGGGGATATTGTAAATCAATATCGGGATTCTCAGTAGTGGAATCTATAGATTGTTATTTCAGTTCGAAGGGGACTGTGGCGCGGATATCGGTTGATGATGAGCCGATGTAGGCGCGGAATTTGCCGGGCTCGGCAACCCATGATGCGGTTTTGTCGTCGTAGAATTTCAGAGCATCGGGGGTGATTGTGAAATTGACGGTTTTTTCTTCGCCGGGTGCGAGGTCAATTTTTTCGAAGCCTTTCAACTCTTTCAACGGTCGGAGGACAGAGGCTTTGTCGTCACCGATATAGAGCTGGACAGTCTCTTTGCCCTCACGGTCACCGGTGTTTCTGACAGGGATTGTGATGGTGAGCGATTCTCCCTCGTTGATGGCCTTGGCTGATGCGACGGGTTTGCCGTAGTCAAATGACGTGTAGCTTAGACCGTGGCCGAACGGATAGCGCGCCGGAATCTTCTTGGTGTCGTGCCAGCGGTAGCCGACGAGGATGTCTTCGAGATATTCCTGATTGATTGAGTCGCCGGGATAGGCGATTGCGCCGAAACTATGAGCACCGTTGTCCTCGAGTCGGACGGGGAAGGAGAATGGGAGCTTGCCCGACGGATTTACCTTGCCGCTGATAACATTGGCGATTGACTTTCCGGCCATTGAACCGAGATACCATGCCTGCGCGATGGCCGGGACTTCCGATGCCCAAGGCATTTCGACGGCGTTGCCGCTCAGGAGCAGTACGACGAGGTTGGGGTTGGCAGCGCGGAGCGCCTCGATAAGCTCAGGCTGTCCGAAGGGGAGGGCATAGCTCTCGCGGTCTCCTGCCTCACAGTCCTGAAGATGGTTTTTGTTGAGTCCGCCGACCATTATAACCACGTCGGCATCTTTGGCCATGGCCACGGCTTCGGCGCGCAGTGAATCCTGAACAGAGGCCGGAATCTGCTCGACATGGGAGTACATCGGCTTGCCGGCACGGTAGCCCTGAGCATATTTCACCTTGTCGCCATAGAGTGCGCGCAGCCCTGCGAGGGGAGTGAAGTTGTCCTTGACCTTCAGTTCCGACGAGCCACCGCCTTTCATGAGGTCGCGTGTGGCATTGTCTCCGACAACGAGTATCGACTTTACATCAGGGGAGAGTGGGAGGAGGGGATTTCCGCCTTTGACGACAGGCGAGTTCTTGAGAAGGACTATGGCCTCGTTGCCAATCTGCTCAGCCACGGCATAATGCTCGGGTGAAGCTATAGAGCCGAGCGGCTTGTTGCGCTTCATGGCCGTGAGGAAGTTGAGGCGCAGCATGCGGCGCGCCTTGTCGTCGAGTGTCGACATCGGGACTTCGCCTTTTTCAAGCATTTCGAGATAAGGGCGTGCCATGTAATAGTCATCGGTCGTAAATTCCGATTCAGATGTCAGGCCGTTGGTGTACGATCCCATTTCGAGGTCAAGTCCGTAGAGCGCGGCTTCCTTTGTATCGTGCGCGCCACCCCAGTCAGTCATCACAACACCTTTGTAGCCCCAGTCTTCTTTGAGGATTTTGTTGAGTAGCATTTCATTGTGACACGCGTGCTGTCCACGGATTTTGTTATAAGCACCCATGATGGTCCAGCTGTCACCGTCTATTACGGCACTCTTGAATGCAGGCAGATAGATTTCATGGAGCGCACGGTCGCTAAGGTTGACATTGATATGGCCGCGCCATATTTCCTGATTGTTGAGCGCGAAATGCTTCACACTCGCACCGACACCGTTCTGTTGCATACCCTTGATGTATGGCACGACGAGGACGGATGCAAGATAGGGGTCTTCGCCCATGTATTCGAAATTACGTCCGTTGAGTGGTGTACGGTAGATGTTGACACCCGGTCCGAGCATCACATCTTTCTCGCGATACAGAGCCTCTTCGCCCAGAGCGTTGCCATATTCGAACGAAAGAGTCGGATTCCATGTCGCAGCCAGAGCTGTGAGAGCAGGGAATGCTGTAATCGAGTCGTTGGTCCGTCCTGAATATCCCCAGTCATTCCAGTTGATTTCCGCACGCACTCCGTGAGGACCGTCGCTCATCCACAAGTCGGGAATGCCGAGACGCGGGACACCGGGAGAGGAGAACTTTCCCTGTGCGTGTATCATATTAATCTTTTCCTGTGTGGTCATGCGAGCGAGAGCGTCTTCAATTCGCTGCTCCATCAGCAGACTTTCGTCCATATATGCGGGCAATTCCTTGGCCGCAAAGAGGCTCAGCCCCGAAAGCATCAGGGGGATTGAGAAAATGTAGCGGATAGGTTTCATATCTTTAATATGTTTGTTGCTATGATTGTTAATCAGTATGTTTAAAAGGCGTTGATGACGGTGGTGTAGGGCAGGAGACCGGTAGATGTCGCGCGGACTGTAGCCGGCCCTTGAGAGCCATCGTTGCGGACAATCAGCATCGCTTTTCCGTAGAAAGCTTTGCGCTTGTCGTCCTTGAATCGTTCGAGTGATATTGGCGAGCCGTTATCGACACCTTCGTTGCGTCCCGAGCCAGAGACTTCAAATGTGACAAGATTATCGGCCCACGGACACAGGCGTCCATCTTTGTCAAGAATTTCGACGAGCACATAGCTGAGGTCGTTGCCGTCGGCCTTGATGGAACTGCGGTCAGGTGTCAGACGTATGCGGTAAGGTTCACCGGCGGTTTTGATTTCGTCGGTCGCGACAATCCGCCCGTCCTTTCTGCTTACGGCTTTCACAGTTCCGGGAGTGAAAGTCACACGCCATGAAGCGTGATACTTGCCCGGTTGAGGCGTACGCACGCCCTGTGACTCCCCGTTGACAAACAGTTCGATTTCATCGGCATTGTTGTAGTATGCCCACATGTCGATTTCCTGACCATCTTCCCAGTTCCAGTGGGGGAACAGGTGGAGCACATTTTTGTCGGGCCTCCACTGTGACTGATACATATAATATATGTCTTTCGGGATTCCGGCGAGGTCGACTATTCCGAAATATGAGCTGCGTGCAGGCCAGCCGAAAGGAGTCGGTTCGCCGAGATAGTCGAAACCGGTCCAGATGAATTGGCCTGAAATAAAATCTTTCCCGTTGACATGGCGCAGCGTTCCTTCATGTGAATTTCCCCAAGGGACATGACAATTATCGTAGGAGGTGCAGGAGAATGAGGGGTCTTCAAATGGAATGTCCCATCGCTTTGGCCAGATGAACATGCTGTCGGAGGGCATGCGGTAGTAACCGCGGGTCATCAGCCCTGAAACGCTTTCGGTGATTATGAACGGTTTATTCGGAAACCATCCGGGGACGGAGTCAAACCAGTCGTCGTGATAATTATAGCCTATGATGTCGAGCGCACCTGAGCGGAAGAGGTGGTTTCCGGGGTCAGGCTCGTTGCATCCGGCTGTTACCGGGCGCGAAGGGTCAAGGCCGCGCACCATGTCGGCAAGCTTTTTTGTCAGGAGTGAATTGACACTCATGCTGTCGTTTTCGGCTGCGAGCATTTCCTTGCCGTGGCCGAAATTCAGTATCAGATTGGCCTGTTCGAGAGACAGAGTGTCGGCCTTGGCATCGCTCCATTGTTCGAGCACCTCGTTTCCGATGCTCCACATGATGACCGATGGATGGTTGCGGTCGCGGCGCACAAGGTCGCTGAGATCCTTTTCGTGCCATTCGGGGAAATAGCGTGAATAGTCATGTGAAGTCTTTTTCTTGCGCCACATGTCGAAAGTCTCGTCCATGACGAGTATGCCCATACGGTCGCAAAGGTCAAGCACCTCGGGTGCGGGAGGATTGTGCGACGCGCGATAGGCGTTAGCCCCCATTTCCTTAAGTATTTCGAGTTGGCGTTCGATGCCGCGCGTATTGACAGCAGCTCCAAGTGCCCCGAGATCGTGGTGCATGCAGACACCGTTGATTTTCATCGGTTTTCCGTTGAGTGAGAATCCTTTCTTCGGGTCAAAATTGAAATATCTTAGCCCTGTGGTGGTCTGATAGGTGTCGAGCAGCTCACCGGTCCGTGCATCGCTGACAAATGTCGTCAGTGTGTAGAGATAGGGGTCTTCCGTGCTCCAGAGATGAGGCGAGTTTATGTTGATGGCCGACTTTACCTCAGCATCGCGATGTTTTTTGTCGAGTCTGACTGTCTGTGCCGGGCTTTTGGCAATCATTTTGCCTGTCGCGTCGATGAGTGAGGTGTAGACGCTCACTTCTGTCGATTTTTTTGACTTGCTTACAATTTCGGTGGAGATGTCGATTTTTGCTTCCGTGCCGGTCACGACGGGAGTGGTGACATGCTGTCCCCAAAGCGGGATATGGATGTCGGCGAGTGTGCGCATCCACACGTTGCGATAGATGCCGCAGCCGCTATACCAACGTGAATTTGGCTGTTCGGCATTGTCGACACGGACGGCAATCACATTTTCGCCATCCTGATTGAGCCACGGAGTGATGTCGTAGCTGAACGAGGCGTAGCCGTATGGACGTGTGCCGAGTTCGTGGCCGTTGACGAAAACGGTCGAGTTCATATATGCGCCGTCAAAATCTATAAAGATATTTTTTCCGCGTTGTTCGGGCGAGAGTGTGAAAGTCTTGCGATACCACCCGATTCCGCCGGGGAGAGCGCCACCGCCTGTGCCTGACGGATTGTCTTTGCTGAAGTCGCCTTCGATTGCCCAGTCGTGGGGGAGTGAAAGGCTTCGCCAAGAGGAATCGTCAAATTCAGGTTTCGCCATTTCAGGTGTGTCAGCGAGCATGAAGCGCCATCCGTCATTGAAGCTGAGCGCGCGCGAGTCGGCGGCGGAAGCGGAAAAAATGGCCGCCCCGCCAATCCAGACGAGGCAGGCCATTACAATCAAATTTACCTTAGATAACATGACCTATTGTGAGTCAGTGACTAAAAATGGTATGAGGTTAGATATAGGTTTGAAAAAATGTGAAATCAGAGTTTGACCGTTTTTGCAGTGCCGTTGTAGGCGACTTCCACACCTTTGTTTTCACGTCCATAGCCGACGGGATGGTCCTTGGAGACCTTTATGATGTTGAAGCGACGGTTGCGGAGCATGCCGGGATACTGGCCTGCGCGTTCTCCGATTGTCAGTGTCTGCTTTTCGTCATTCCACTTGAAAGGAATGACAGCATAATTACCCTTTTCATAGTTATAGTTGACATTTTCGTCTTCATACAGGACGAATTCACCGTCTTCTCCGGCATAGACATACAGATTGATTATGTCGGCCGGTTTTTCGTCGCTCCACTGGATGGCCGGGCCGAATGGAATTATTGAGCCGGAGCGTACGTAGAGCGGTATGCGTTCGTAGGGCGCTACGACATTCAGGCGCTGGCCTCCGTTGATTTCCTTGCCGGTGTAGAAGTCATACCAGTCAGAACCTTCGGGGAAGTAGACTTCGCGTGAAGTCGCACCGTAGGTGTAGACAGGCGCTACGAGGAAGGCCGGGCCGAACATGTACTGGTCGCCGATAGAACGTGTGGCCTTGTCGGAAGTGAAGTCCATCACCATCGGTCGCATGATAGTGTAGTCATTGAAATGGGTCATGCCTGCGAGCGAGTAGAGATATGGCATCATGTCGTAGCGCAGGTTGGTGTAGTAGACCACGGATTTATAGGCAGGATGATTTTCGGGGGCGATGTTGAAAATCTCACGATAAGGCCACTGTCCGTGTGCGCGGAACATCGGTGCAAACGCTCCGAACTGATACCAGCGTGTGTTGAGCTCACGCCATTCTTTCATGTCGGGAGTTTCCTTGCCTGTCTTGAGGTATTCCTTGGCTGCGGCCACATAACGGTCCTCGACACAGAATCCTCCTATGTCCATGCTCCACCAAGGAATTCCTGATGTCGCAAAGTTGAGACCGGCAGAAATCTGCGCTTTCATATCTTCCCATCGTGTTGCGATGTCGCCGCTCCATGTCGCGGTCGAGTAGCGCTGCTGTCCGGCGAATCCGGAACGGGTCAGAAGGAATACGCGGTCTTCGTTCGTCTCACGCTGTCCGTTGTAGATGGCTTCAGCGTTCATGAGTCCGTAGGCGTTGAAATATTTGGTTGACGGGCCGAGAGCCGTCGGGGTGATGAGGTCTTTGCGATACTGGAGGTCGGTGCAGTCGCGGATGTTGGGTTCTGAAGCGTCCATCCACCAAGCGTCGATGCCTAAGGGCACATAATGGTCTTTCATCTGATTCCAGAACAGTTTACGTGCGCCGGGATCGTAGGCATCATAGAATGAACCGAGATAGCCGGGGCCTACCCAGTCCTTGATGCTGTCCTGAACCGGAAGTTTATACATCCAGCCGTTTTTGTCGAATTCCTTGTAGTGCTCGGTTGTCACGTAGAATTTCGGCCATACCGAAATCATCACTCGTCCGTGCATGTCGTGGATAGAGTCGACCATGCCTTTGGGGTCGGGGAAACGGTCGAGGTCAAACTCGTGGCTGCCCCATGAGTCCTGCTTCCAGTGAAGCCAGTCGATGACGATATTATCAATCGGAATGTTGCGTTTGCGGAATTCGGCGAGAGTGGATAGCACTTCTTCCTGAGTGTTATACTTTTCACGGCTCTGCCAGTAGCCCATGACCCATTTGGCCATGATGGGTGCTTTGCCTGTGAGGGTGCGGTAGCCGCTGATGACGTCGTCCATATCTTCGCCATATATGAAGTAGTAGTCAATCTGGTCCTGCATTTCGCCCCACCAGCTCATGTCGAGCTGTTCCTTGTCATCGACCGGCGAGTAGACACGCAGACCGCAATAGGCCACAGCTCCGTTGGGTTTCCATTCGATTTTCAGAGGTACACGCTTACCTTTTTCAAGATTGACGGAAAATTTATAGGAATTGGGATTCCATGCCGTGCGCCAGCGTTCGGGAACAACTTCCTTACCGTCAATGAAGACCGATATGTAACCTGAATAATAGAGGATGAATTTGAATTCGCCGCTTTCCGACGGTTCGATTTCACCTTCGTAGGTCACATGCGATCCATAGTAGTTGAAATCCTGTGGCAGATTCACCACATGCTTGAGTTCTTTGCGGATGAGGTGTTCGAAATAAATCGAATCCTCGCGCTGTATGATGGTCTGCTCCTCGGGCTTTGCAGGTACGTAAGTTCCGGTGAGAGCGCCTTCTTTTCCATCTTTATCATAGAGTTTGAACACCTGTCCAAGCTGTTTGTAAGGAGCAGGATTGCCAAAGCGGCAGAGAGAGTAGCTGTCCCAAAGGATGCCATAGTTGTCGGTGGAGACTACAAACGGTACGGATACTTTCGTGTTGTATTGGAAAAGCTCTTCGTTTAATCCTTTGTAGTTGAATTCATCGCTCTGATGCTGGCCGAGGCCATAGATGCCTTCTTCTTCGTTGAGCGATTCAAACACCTGACGGACCGAGTAGCCTTTTGTCCCCTCGACTTCAATCGGAGAGAATGTGCGGCCACCTTCGGCTTCAGAGACAATAAGTTTACCGTTACGGTCGTAGAATTTGACATCGCCGGTGGACAGAGACACAGTGGCTGTGACGGCCGAAGTGACAACTGAGACAGTTGAGTCTGTTTCCGAGATGGTGTATTCTATATTTCCTTTTTGCGGGACAGTCACAAGACTGTTGTCAGGTGCGAATTTTTTGTCAGGAGTGGCCGAGACACGAATGATTTTATCATCCATTACCTGCAGACGTACTTTTCTGACTGAATTTTCACCGGTCGGTGTTACGTTGACGGTTATTCCGTGATCCGATTTCTCATATTTTCCCGGACTACAGGCCATGGACATAATTCCGGCGAGAATCGAGGCGGATAAAACTCTTAGTTTCATAGGCTGGGAGTAGGTAGATGTTTTAAGGTGATGAGGGTGTTTTCGAATGATGCAAAGGTATGAATAACTCGTCTTTAAAAGCTGAAATTATGTTGACACCGCAGGTTGTAAATGATTTACGGATGGTCGTAATGTTAATTTATACGGAATAATTTGTTGCTTTGCTTTCCTGATTTTGGTAAACCGATGGCAAAACGCCGAATTCTTCCTTAAAGTATTTGCTGAAATATTTCGGGTTGTTATAGCCCAGCTGGAATGCGATTTCCGATACGTTCAGCTGACTTTCACGCAGCATCTGTGCGCCGCGTTTGAGGCGTATGAGCCTGATGAATTCAATCGGGGTTTTCCCGGTGGTGGCTTTTAACTTTTTGTAGAGGTGCACACGGCTCATGCCCAGATGTGCGCTGAGTTCTTCGACAGAAAGATCTGGGCGCTTGATGTTTGTGACAACGTATTTTATCGCTTTTTCAACCATCTTTTCATCAAGCGGGGTAATCTTGATTGTGTCAGGTTCAGGATTTATAAGAGACTGCCCGTTTTTGCGTGTCAGATCGACCAGCTTCTTCATTTTGATTAGCAGCAGGTCGATGTTGAAAGGTTTTGTTATGTAGTCGTCAGCACCGATGTTGAGGCCTTCGAACTTGGTGTCCATGTCATGTTTGGCCGTAAGGATTATTACGGGTATTGAATTCAATGATGGGTCGGCCTTGACACGGCGGCAAAGTTCGATTCCGTCGATTCCCGGCATCATCAGGTCAGTTAGAATGATTGCTGGTCTGATTGATGAAAGGAGTTTAAGAGCCGATTCGCCGTCGTTTGACGTGATGACGTGGAATTCAGCACTCAGGCTGTCACGTAGAAAATCAATCATATCGTGGCTGTCATCGACAATAAGGACTGTCGGTTTTTCAGTGTTGTCTGTGTCTGGTAGCTGGGTTTCTGCGGGCGCTTCTTCGTCAATTGGCTCAATGTCAGATATTTCATCCGGCGAACTTAGGGTCTCTGTGATTGCCGGAGTCGTTTTTGTGGTTGTCTGAGGTTTGAGTATCGGAAGTTCGATAGTGAAGATGCTGCCGCCGCCGGGGTTGTCGCTGACAGAGATGGAGCCATCATGTAGCTTGACATATTCGCTGACCATGCTCAGTCCGATGCCGTTGCCGGTCATTGAGCCGTCGGCCGGGGCCTTATCTGCCTGGAAGAAGCGTTCGAATATATGTCCCTTATCTTCGTCGCTGATACCTATGCCTGTGTCGGCTACGCTTATGGTGAGGGCCGAGGACTTAGATGTCAGGCTCACTGTCACTGTCCCTCCCTCGGGTGTGAATTTAAACGCATTGGCGAGGAGATTGATGATGGCTTTGTTGAGTTTGTCCTCGTCAAACATCATGTTGAGTTCCTGACGGTCGGAATTGAATTTGAGTCTTATGTTTTTTCGTTCTGACATTCCGGCAAAGGCATGGCAGACGTTCCGGACAAAACCGACCATTTCTCCTTCCGAGAGGTGGAGTGTCAGGCCGGCTACCTCGTTCTTTCGGAAGTCGAGAAGCTGGTTGACAAGATGAAGCAGCCGCATGGCATTATTGCGCATGAGGTTAAGTCTGCGACGTTGTGTTTCGTCTGTGGTCTCTTTTATCATGTTTTCAAGCGGGGAGACAATCAGGGTCAAAGGCGTGCGCAGTTCATGGCTCACGTTTGTGTAGAACTTAAATTTCAACTGATTGATTTCTTCCTGCTTCAACAGGGCATCCTGTTTGCGTTTCTCGTTGAAGCGACGCAGTTCACGCTGACGGATGACACGATAGATGAGGTAGATGCCCAATATGCCAAGAACTATATATATCGCTTTTGCCCAGCCTGTCAGCCAAAACGGCGGATGGACTACTATTGTCATCTCGGCAGTCTTGGCGCTTTCATAACCGTCGCTGTTGACGGCTTTGACCAGAAGACGATAGTTTCCCGGTGCAAGGTTGGTGAATCCGGCGTGGTTAGAGCCCGGAGGTGTCGCAAGCCATTCTTTGTCAAGACCTTCGAGCATATAGTAGAAAGTTGTCTTTTCAGGGTGAACATAGCTGTCAGTCGCAAAATAGACTGTAAATGACGAATGTTCCGGCCATAGTTCCAGTCGGCCTCCGTGGTTGGGCGATGACTCCAGCAGTATGTGTCCTTTGATTTTCTCTCCGATATTCACTTCGTTGGTTCCGGCATATATGTCTGAAAACATTACATTGGGAAGTGTGCGGTTATGCGGTATTTTATCAGGGAAATAGCTATTTATGCCATACAGGCCTCCTACGAGCATTTCGCCTGACGGTAGCATGGCAAACGAGCGTTGGTTGAAATCGCTTTCCGGAAGTCCGTCGCTGGCATCATAGCGGTGTGACGTATAGCTGAAATCACCGTTTTTATCGTCGAATTTCACAGAAACGTTAATCAGGTTTCCTCCTTCCGCCACCCATATATTCCCGTTTTTATCTTCATGTAGGCCGAGAATCAGAGTCGAGTTGGAGTTTCGTCGGTCAAGGGTCAGTGTGACAAGTTTATCGCGCTGTGGGTCATAGACTTTCAGTCCGCGTGCGGTCGCAATCCATACGAGTCCTCGTGAGTCAATGGTCATGTCGCATATGTTCACTCCGTCGAGAGGTTCGATTGACGCGAATTTACCTGTCGATGTGTTGAATACAGTCACACCGAGAGATGTTCCTATATAACAGGTGTCTTTATTGTCCTTTTCGATTGAGACCACATAGTCCGAACACAGTCCGGAATTCTTAGTCGTATAAGCAGTCGCCTTAAGGGTCGATGTGTCAAAGACGAAAACACCGGAACCGAGTGTCCCGACAATGATTTTGTCGCCATCGCCCTTTGCGAGTGCCCAGCAATATGAGTTGTCGAGTGCGGAATCAGTGGTTATAGTCTCGATTTTTCCGTTTCGGTAGCGTTTGAGCCCACGGTTGAATGACCCGATATAAAGAGTTCCGTCAGGAAGTTCAAGGAGAGATGTCACCGCCGCCTCTTGCAACTGCCCGTTGCCGACTTTGATGGTCGTGCACTGGTCTGTAGCAGGATTCCATCTGATGAGGTCTCCTGCGTCTGTGCCGACCCAGACATGCCGGCTGTCGGTCGATGGCAGGATGCAGTTGACATCGTTGAAAGGATATAGCGTGAATTTGCGTGTGCTTTGGTGATTGTAGTAAAGGCCTTTTTTGTAAGTCCCTATCCATGTGATACCACTGTTATCCTCATAGATTGATGTTACGGTGTTTATGTCTTCACGTGAAGGTTCGGAGGTGACTTTTTGGAATCTGATTCCATCAGGGGTCTTGATTATCTGTTCGAGCCCCTGATGGTCGCGTCCTATCCACAGATGTCCGGCTCTGTCCTGCTCAAGAATCTTGACAAAACGTCTGTGGTCCATTGGCGGAAGCATATCGTTGAGCCATTTTCCATTGGTTATGTCGTAGAGCCACAGCTTTTCATTACAGAAAATCCATCCGAGTCTGTCGCGGTCATAGACGAATGTGAAAACATAGGTGTTTTCATTTCCAAGTTCGTTTGCGATAAAAGAGTCTGAACGAACAACCTTAAGTTCTACCGGGTCAATGATTTTCAACACACCGTTGTTGTCGAGTGTCACTATCCCGTCAGGAGTGCTTTCAATGTCGGTGAGCTGTGCTGTCTTAAAGCTGTCGTCGTTAACAACGTCGGCATTTGCAAAATCAGGGCTTATGCGATACAGGCCTTGGCCTTGGATGTATAGCCACATCGACTTTGTCGAGTCGATGTGCAGGAGTGACGGAGTGCCATTTACTCCGCTTGGGTTAAGAAACTCGGCGATATCAGTGGTCAGCAGGTCAGACGAAGGGTCGTAGACCGAATACTTTGAACCTGAGAATATCCATAGCCTGCCTTTGGCATCTTCCTGAATCCCTTCGATACTGTTGTCGAAGCAGTCTTTGTCTTCCGGTGACTGTGGCTCGTAGTTTTTAAATGTATAACCGTCATACCTGTACAGTCCTGAAGATGTCCCGATCCATAGAAATTCGTCGGAATCTCTGAATATGGAGCTTATTTTGTTATTTGATAAGTGGTTGATTGTATTCAGATGGTTGAGGTGAAGTCCTTCTGCTGCCAGAAGAAGCGACATGGCGACCATCATGATAAAAGATAAGAAGCGCATGGCGTTAACATTTAAGGTGGTTTGTATTGTGCAAAGTAAAGCAATGTTGCTTGATTGTGCAACAATTTGTCTTTTTTATCCTGTGATTAACAAATCAAATATCAGTATAAATCGCTGGTTATTAATAATTAGGGATTTTACTAAAAACAATTAAGCCTTCTAAATGAAACAAAACCACCCCTTGTCGGCTATTTTTCCGACACATATATTATGCGAGAAGTTAGAGATTGATTCGAAACAAATATTTACATTTGCTCACTTTTATTTCGATTGTGGTTATTCGGAATTAAAATCTAAGCTGCGAACTGCTCCGGTCGTTATTCCGGCCTTCTTACCTTCCGTGAAAAAAAGCATTCACACATCAAAGCCTTATTGGAAAATCTATCAAACAAATACTAAAACCTAAAAACTAAATCTATCTATCAATGGGAAAGAATCTAATGGAACGATGCACACGTCTGCGTCTATTCCGCACGGCGTTGTTTGCCTTTCTCCTCCTCGCGGGGATGGCGACTGTTTCCGCTGCCCCACTGACTGTATCGGGTACAGTCACACAAGCCTCCGACGGAGAGCCGCTGATAGGCGTAAGTGTTCTTATCAAGGGTACGTCGCAGGGCACTATGACCGACATCGACGGCAATTATACCCTGAAAGCCGATGAGGGTGCGACGCTTGTCTTTTCGTATGTCGGTTATACCACCCGCGAGATTAAGGTGACGTCAGACCGTCTGGATGTTGCCCTTATCGAAAACGCAGAGGTGCTTGACGAAGTTGTTGTCGTCGGCTACGGTGTCCAGAAAAAGAAACTTGTGACCGGAGCTACCGCCCAGATAAAGGGTGAGGAAATTGCCAAGCTCAACACTACGTCCCCTCTTCAGGCTATGCAGGGACAACTTCCCGGTGTGAACATTTCATCAACTTCAGGCCAGCCCGGCGAGGGAATGAAGGTGACCATCCGCGGTCTCGGTACAATCGGCAATGCCTCTCCGCTTTACCTTATTGATGGTGTCGGCGGTGACATTTCCACTCTTAATCCTGCGGACATTGAGAGCATTGACGTGCTGAAGGATGCGGCCTCGGCTGCAATCTATGGCGCTCAGGCTGCCAACGGTGTAGTGCTCATCACCACCAAGCAGGGTAAGGAAGGGAAAGCACGCATCACTTTCGACGGCTACTATGGATGGCAGAGCGCTCCGCGCAAAATGAAGATGCTCAATGCTCAGGAATATATGATGATCATGGATGAGCAGAACATCAACAGCGGTCTTGCACCCTATGACTGGAATTCGCTCAAATCTATCTGGCGCACAAACGCGGATGGCGAGCGGCTCGGGACTTATGATACTGACTGGATTGATTCGATGTTCCATGACAATGCTACTACCCAGAGCTACACCGTAGGTGTGACAGGAGGTTCGGCTACTTCGACCTATGCTCTTTCACTCGGCTATATAAATCAGGAAGGTATTGTCGGCGGTCCGAAAGTGTCGAACTACAGCCGTTACAACTTCCGCATCAATTCCGACCATAAGCTGCTCGGCAATCTGCTGACTGTCGGTGAGCAGGTTTCGTTCATCTACAGCAAAAGCAATGGAATCGAGGTCGGAAATCCCTATAGCAACACTCTGCGCGGTGCATTCGGGACAAGCCCCCTTGCTCCTATCTATAGCGACGGGATTCCAATGTATAATGGTGTTGAAATCAACGATGGTAAATACAATGACACTACCGGCAGCGACTGGAATCAGAACGACGGTAACCCCTATGGAGCAATGATGACCCTCCACCGCCGCAGTGTCAACGCGACATTCAACGGCAATGTCTATGCACAGCTCGAACCGATCAAGAATCTCCGCATACGCACTGTGTTCGGCGCGGTTTACGGTTCAAGCGAATGGCGCAGCTTTACTCCGTTAGTACACTGGACTTCACAGAGCAGTGCTCCCGAGACTCGCGTAAGCCAGAATACCAACCATTCACTCGGCATGACATGGACAAACACCGCGTCCTATAATTTTGATATCGCAGACCATGCTTTCGACCTGCTTATCGGTATGGAAAGCTACCGCTACAGCGGCAATGAACTTTCGGCCGGACAGGGCAAACTCAAGGAAGGATTTGATGACTGGGAACATGCATGGATTTCAAACGGCACAGGTTCGACAATCGGTGAGAATGGTGTCAGCATCAGTGGCAAGCCTCACGATGAAGCCCGCTCAGTCAGCTACTTCGGCCGTATCGGATGGAACTGGAAGGAGAAATATATGATTAACGCGACAGTTCGTCGCGACGGTTCTTCCCGCTTTGCCAGCGGACACCGCTTCGGCACTTTCCCCTCGGTTTCCGCCGGTTGGAACATCTCGAACGAGAATTTCATGGAGTCGACCCGCACATGGCTCGATTTCCTTAAAATCCGTGCGAGCTGGGGTCGTGTAGGTAACCAGAATGTCGACAATTATCAATATCTCGCACCGATCAGGACCTCAAGCACCGGCTACTATTTCGGCCAGTATATAGGACCGAACGGCCAGCTCACCAACTATGCGCCAATCGTAGCTGAAAACTGGGGTGCATATCCATCGCGTCTCGGCAATCTCGACCTGACATGGGAGACATCCGAACAGACTGACCTCGGTTTTGACGCACGTCTGTTCAACAGCCGTCTTGCCGTGAATTTTGACTACTATATCAAAACCAATAAAGACTGGCTTGTGAAAGCGCCTGTGCTTGCGACCGCCGGTACTGACGCGCCATTTATCAATGGCGGTAGCGTTAAGAACACGGGTGTTGAACTTGCAGTGACTTGGAACGATGTCATCGGCAAGGATTTCTCCTACAGCATCGGTGTCAACGGTGCATATAATAAGAATAAAGTGGGCGAGATTCCCAATGAGGATGGTATCATACATGGCGAGACTGGCATGCTCTTCAACAACTCACCTGAATTCTATCGCGCAGAAAACGGTAAGCCTATCGGTTATTTCTGGGGCTATAAGACAGCCGGAATTTTCCAGAACTGGCAGCAGATTGAAGACTGGATCAAAGCCGGCAACGGTATTCTTCAGACCGACGTTCAGCCCGGCGACGTGATTTATGTCGATGTTGACCATAACGGAGTCATCGATGCCAACGACAAGGTTAATCTTGGCAACGGTATGCCTAAATTCACATTCGGTATCAACCTTAATCTCTACTATAAGAATTTTGATTTCGGAGTCGTGGCCAATGGCGCTGCCGGGTTTGACATCGTACAGAGCTATCGTTCGTGGGATGCAATGCAGTCTAACTATACCACACGTATCCTTGACCGCTGGACCGGTGAGGGCACTTCAAACAAGATTCCGCGCGTGACCAACCAGAACATCAACTGGCAGTTCTCTGACCTTTATTTACAGGACGGTGATTATCTGCGTATCTCAAACGTGACATTCGGCTATAACTTCGCTCCGCTCATCAACCAGTCGTGGTGCAGCCAATGCCGTCTCTATTTCCAGGCTCAGAATCTTTTCACCTTTACCAAATATGACGGTATGGACCCGGAAATCGGTTATGGTACGTCTGATTGGGTGTCAGGTGTCGACCTCGGTTTCTATCCGCGTCCACGCACCTTCCTTTTCGGTGTGAACCTGTCTTTTTAAATCTTAATCTCTAAAGTTCAGTAAAAACAATGAATAAATTGACATATAGCGTTTTGACTTTCGGTGTGGCGGCTATGCTCGGCATGACTTCATGTGCCGACAGCTTCCTCGATGTCTCGTCGAAAACCGAATCAAACACCGATAATTTCTATAAGACTGAAAACGACGCTTGGCGTGCGCTTCTCGGCTGCTATGACGGATGGCGTAACATATCCACCAAACCCGGCATCGATTTTTACATTGCTTCCACAGTCATGGGCGATGAGGCCTATGGCGGTACAGGTGTCGGTGACGCCCGTAACCATCAGCTGATTGACCGTTTCGACCTCAACGAATCGCCGAGTGACCTGAATGTCTATTCGCAGGACTGGAAAATCTATTATGCCGGTGTCTATCGTTGTAACGAACTGATCACACGTGAGGGGCAGATTGAATGGCGCAATGAGGATAAGCATCGCCTCTACATGGGCGAAGTCCGCGCCCTCCGCGCTCTTCTCTATTTTGACATGGTGCGCCTCTGGGGCAATATTCCTCTTTTCCTTGAGCCATCGAGCGAAAACCGTGAGCAGACAGACCCTGCTGAGGTTTATGCCCATATCTTTGACGACCTTCGTTTTGCAATTGACAATATTCCGGCCGACGCAAACATGTCGGAGAGCGACAACGGACGCATTACCCGCTATGCGGCAGAAGCCATCCTTGCACGTGCCTATCTCTACTACACTGGCTACTATGGCAAAGAACCCGGATTCACTCCCGAAGGAGGGGAAACTATCGGTGCTGTGACAAAGGCTGAGGCTCTCGCTGCGGTTGAAGATGTGATTTCGTCGGGCTATTTTGAGCTTGTCTCTGATTTCAAGAATCTATGGCCTGCCGCCTCGCTTGTCCCTAAACCCGGTGAGAACGGTTGGGATACGGAAGCGTCGACCTATGCCGGTGATGCAAACAAGGAAGTTATCCTTGCTCAGAAGTTTGTGCCTGTCTATGAATATGGAACTACAGAGAATCCCGGTCCGCAGTATTCAAACCGCTGGATTGTGATGATGGGTATGCGGTCATCGCTCACAAAAGCTCCTTATCATTATGGATGGGGGGCCTGCACGGTGGTTCCATCCTTCCTTCAGCGTTTTGAGAACGGCGATAGCCGTCTGACTCCTTCTGTGATTGATATTGCAGGTGAGGGCATCAGTTCTCTGCCTGAATTCCAAGGTTCGTATAACGACTGGCGTGAATACACAGGTTATACGGTGAAAAAATACACCCCTCTTGCCTATGGCAACGGCAATCCCGGAACGAATGCTGACGGTACGGCCGGTTTTCAGGAAGCCAACATCCAGCAGTGGACAATCATGCGCTATGCCGACGTCCTGCTCATGGCGGCTGAACTCGGTTCGGCAAACGCTGCCAACTATATGCACCTTGTCCGCAGCCGTGCCGGCCTCGGAGATATTGCGGTCAACAAGGATAACATTATGGCTGAGCGTGCGCGCGAACTCGCTTTTGAAGGTATCCGCTACTGGGATCTTCTCCGTCAGGGCATAGAGGTTGCCGCCGATGCTATCTGTGCGTCAGCCGGAACAGCTTTCGACGGTGGCCGTAAAGTCAATGTTACCTATAACCGAAACAAGATTATCGAATGTAAAGGTCTCAGCCAGATTCCTGAAGATCAGATCACACTCTCCAACGGTGTGTTGAAGCAGAACACAGGCTGGAAATAAAACCCTGCTGTCTCTATTACGGAGACAATGGAATGGTTTTTTGACTGAAGTTATCTTATAAAACGTTAAATCAGCAACTTATTGATAATTTAAACAATCATGTACCGTTTCTTTTAGACGGACGGATACTGATAGTTAATTAACCTTGAGTCATCGTTTTAGACGCGACATCAGACACACAAAGGACATTCCATATACATAAACCAATAAACGAAAATTTCTTTTATCGAAATTTACAAATGAAAAAGCAATTTAACTACTTTCTTTCACTTGCGGTTGCAGGGGGACTGACTGCATTTTTCACGGCTTGTACGCCTGAAAATCATGATATGCCGGCTGTCACTGTCACACCGGCCGAGCTTGTCGAGGGTATCGCCTTTTCGGTGACTCCCGACGCAAAAGATCCTAATACCATACATCTCACTTCGCTCATGAAGGGTGTGCAGGCATGTTGGGAAACCCCAAGCGGGCTTTCGCAAAGTCCTGAAGTGACGCTCGAACTTCCTTTCTCCGGTGAATATACCATCAAATTCGGTGTCACAACCGGAGCAGGTCTCGTATGGGGTGAACCCTACACATTCGAAGTTACGCAGAACAATTTCGAGATGCTTTCCGATGAAATCTGGACCAATCTCGCTGGCGGTGTCGACGAGAACGGTAAGGGAAATCCTAAAGTCTGGGTTCCTATGGACAGGGCCTATCCTCCATATCAGTGTACCGCGCCTGTGGCTTATATGAGCCCTGACGATGTGATGAACGACGGTTCGGGAAAGACTGAACTTCTCATTGGTTCTGCTAACTGGACACCCAACTGGGATCCCGGCTTCCAGTCATGGCTTATCCCGGCCGATGATCCTTACATGGATTCTGAAATGACACTCAGTCTTGATGCCCAGAAGGGTTGTATCGCCGAAATCAAGCGTGTAGACGGCAACGGTGTCACAGAGAAGACCGGTTCGTTCAATCTGAACGTTTCCAACCGCAATCAGCCGACACTTTCATTCACAGGCTGTGAGATGCTCCATGCTGCATGGGGCGACGGTGTCTGCGACAATTACTTCAGAGACATCAAGATTATTGAATGTACTCCTTATGTGCTTCAGTTTGCCACAATGCGTACAAATTCCGAAGGTCCGTGGTGGATTATCTGGAATTTCGTAGCCAAGGATGTCCGCGATGGCCTCGTGCAGATTCCGAGTGACGGTCCTGAGCTTGTAGAGACTTTCCCGGTTGAAGCTCCGTCATACACCGACCTTGCTTCCGAACTGTTTACTATTGCCGGCGACGATGCCTCATACATTGCCACAAAGACCACTTTCCTTCTCGACGAAGAGAAACCGTATGATCTCATGTGGTGGAATCCGGCCGTTGGAGCTTGGGAATGGATTGACGGTTACGGTTCGTCATGGGCTCCGGTCTATGATGCGGCAGGCGATTTCGCTCTTACTCTCAACAAGTCCGGCAAGGTCGAACTGGAGAACGCCGAGGGCGGAGCTGCCACGACATTCACAATTCAGGACAATAAGATTGTGTTCAATGATGAGATTACGCTTCTGACATCTGGCGACGTGAGCATAAAGGGTAAAGAGTTTACTGTAATGAAATGCTCTGCCGACGACAATGAGGTTGTCTTCGGTGTGCCGGTCGAGACTGATGCCAAGGGTGATGTCAATAAATACCTTTGTGCGAGGATGACCATCAAGCCCATATCCGGAGGTCAGACAGGTCCGCTTGAAATAAAGGTTGACAGTTCAAAGATCGACGTTTATGTGGAGGCTGACAAATATCTCCGTATCCAGTTCTATAATTCATGGGCCGGTAAGGACGACAGCGAATGGCCTATTGACCCGACGCTGCTTAAACTTAAGAAAAATCAGAAGATGACATTGAAATTCAGTGTCAGCGGCATTGACTGGACTGGTTCACCGCGTGCGGCATTCTGTTGCAATATCGATGGTTTTGCATGGGAGCCTGATTGCTACACCAATTTCCAAGGCTGTGATTTCAATACTTCAGGTGAAAATGTCATGACACTTACCAACGAAACCGGTTCTACTTGCAATTTCTATGGCAACGGTTCGCTTCAGGTATCAGTTCAGCTTGACGGTTTCGCTTCGTCGACCGATATCACAAACGTTGTCGTTAACGTCACTTCTCTTACCATTGAGTAATCTGTGTTCTAAGGGCTGAAAATACTGTCGGTGTGAGCCACAGGTCTCACACCGGCGGAATGCCCGGTTCACGATTCAAAAAACACAATAAAAAACAGTAATGAAGACTAAGATATTTTTAATGATGTCGCTGTTCATGGGGTTGACTTTTTCCTCATGTAACGACGATGATGAATATTTCATCAATGAGACCCCGGTTATCACAGAGGATTCCGTGGTCACTGGTTCTGCCGACCCGACAGCTACAACCCTCACGCTACACGGAACGGTCGAAGGCCTTCAGAACATGTCGGCCTCTGCCTATACCGTCGGCTTCAACTACGGTTATTCGGTCGATGCTCTGACCGAGTCTGTGAGCGGTTCTCTTGCCGACGGTGTCATCACTGCTGAAATAACCGGTCTTACCGATAACACGACTGTTTATTATCAGGCCTTTGTGACTCTCCAGCGCAAAGTGACGTTCTATGGTGAGGTCAAAAGCATGATCACTACCGACACAAAAGTGACAACCGTCGCTGCTTCGGCGCTTACTCACTCTAAGGTTACGTTTGGCGGTAGTGCCAGCGGCGCTCCTGCCAATGCGACTTATGGTCTGGTGATCTCTTCAAGTTCTGAACCTGAAGCCGTCCGTGCTGGTCTCATTATCCCTGCCGATGTCAATGCTTCTGATTTTACGGTTACGTATGCCGGTCTTGTTCCATCTACCACCTATTATTATGCTGCATATGCCGATCTCGGCAGCGGTGTCGTTTATGGCGATGTTCAGCCGTTCACTACAACTTCTTATACCGTCGATATCGACAATGATTTGGTGGATTTGGGTCTGTCGGTGAAATGGGCCAAGTTCAACGTCGGCGCTACTGCCGAAAATGAATTCGGCGGACGTTTCGGTTACGGTGATGTTTCAGGAGTGAGCAACTCTATCAATCCGTCCGATTATGCTTCAGAGGATATTTATAAGACAGCCTCCGACATTGCCAACCGTGCTTGGAACGGAGCTGTGACTCTCCCTACAGCTGCCGATTTTGAGGAGCTTTTTGCCCGTTGCTCCAAGGAATGGGCTGAGGTTGACGGTGTTGGCGGTTACAAACTGACCGGACCTAACGGAAATTCAATTTTCCTCCCGGCTGCAGGTTCACGCACAATCAACACTATTGAGAATGATGGCGTGAGCGGCGTTTATGCCACAGGTTCAATCAATCCGTCCGACAGCCGATTTGCAGTCTCATTCCGTTTTGATGCAGCCGGTTCAGGCCGTACTTCCACTCCTGTCTATGAAGCACTTTCCGTGCGTCCGGTTTCGACGGCCCGCAATGCTGTTTTCAACAAGGAGCTTCTTTGCAAGACATGGGAAATCGACTATAACGATGGCAAAAGTTCTGTTTTCAACGGTCCGGTATGGTTCTATGGCACTGACGATTCATGGCGCACGGTGTCAAATAGTGAGCCTATAGTCGGTGATTCATGGTTGTGGGATGCTGATGCGTCAAACACTTGGGCATTCGGTGATTGCACAGGTTACATGACTTTCACTGCCGATGGAAAAGTGACTGTGAAGAATCAGAATGGTGAGGAAATGACTGGTTCTTATACGATTGATGAAGTAAACAAGACCATTACTGCTGATGTCGATCTCCTCGCTCCCGATAATTTCGTGTCACCGGTGGTTGAAAACCGTAAGACATCAATCAAGATTCTTTCGCTTGCTGACAACAAGCTCCAGCTTGGCTACTATCGTGATTCAGAACCTGCCACGCTTTCTGTCAACATGATTCCACAGCTCGAAAAGTATGGCTATACGGCAAAGCTTTCATGCTATGGCGGCTGGGATGATGCCACATGGAATGATGCGGGAGTCGTCACAATCCCCGGTGGTGACAAGGCTATTGGCCAGCATACCGTAACCCTTACTACAAATACTCCGCGAGCCTTCGGTCAGGTCTATGTTCTGGATATCGAAGGATTTGCAGCTGCCTATCCCAATGCCTTCGTCCGTGTCGATGAGATTAAGGCCGATGGCAACGAGGTGAAATTTGATGCGTCGAAATTCTACTATGGCGACATTGAAGGAAAGGGCACTTATCGTGTCGAAATGGCCAATATCTGGGGCTGTGGTCACAACGACAGCTGGAATGGCCTTGGTGACTCTCCATTCCGTCAGGGTGGCGGTGAGGTGACCGAGGAGACAAACCTCGCGTTTAACTCAACATTTGAAGTGACATTTACCATAGTCTCGCTTGATGCGAATGGTGCAGGCGTCTACACTCCCAAACTTGCAACCGTAGCCGGAGGTTGGGCTAGTTCTGTCTGGGATGCCAATAACGGTGAGACTTTTGAAGTGAAATATGATAATTTCCAATACAAGTTGTCAGAACCTGCCACATGTACAATCAAGTATGAAGGCGAAGGCTATGGAGCAGGAGTCATAATGAATTTCATTCAGGTCGACAATCTTTATTCCTTCTTCCCCGGAACTCATGCCACCCTTGACAAGATTAAGATTGACGGCAATGAGCTTACCGGCTGGGATGCTTCGAAAGTGCTTGATCAGGATGCTGACGGAGAAAAGGTGCATTACCGTCTTGAACTCTGGAACTGCTGGGGTGCGACTAATGCCGGATGTGCCTTTGGAACTCCTACAGGCGATGGCAACGACATCATGGCCTCGCTCGGCTTCACATCGTCTATCGAAGAGACTATGACCGTAAGAAGTTTGTATTCCAATCCGTGGTAAATAACTCCATTATCTAAATTAAGTTAGAATGAATAGAATAAAAAATCTTGTGCTTGTGGCTGCGCTGCTCCTTTCGGGTGGTTTTGCATCCTCTTGCAGCGATGATGACGGATATCCGAATAAGGTTGAATTTTTGTCGGGAGAGTTTGTGGTCAGCAAGTCGGCTATGTCGCTTGCCGGAACTCAGCCACAGACACTGACAATCAAGTCGCTTGTGCGCCCTTCGGTCAGCTCAGATGCCGTTTGGATTAATGTCGGAGAGGTTGAACGCTCTGTTTCGCCGTCAATCTACACTTGTGTTATATCATGCGAAGAGAACTCTGCCTACGATGTTCGCACAGGTTCATTGACAGTTACAGCCGGAAGCGAAAGCAAGACGGTGACCGTTACTCAATATGGCGCTGAGACGGTTGAAATAGTTTCGGTTAGTTCCGAAGGTGGCGTGCTTGCTCCTAACGGCGGTGTTTTTACCGTCAATTATGCAGCCACCGGCGACGTGAATATTGAAGCTCCTGAATGGCTGACACAAGTCACTTCGCGTGCGCTGAGCGAAAATACGGTTGAATTCAGATATTCGGCCAACAACACTGAGGCCGGCCGTTCAGGCGATATCGTGATTTCGCTTGTGTCAGACCCCTCGATTTCTCAGATAGTCACTGTTTCGCAGGAAAAGGCTGAAATTTCCAACGATATGAGCAGTTCTGCCGTTGAGCTTGCCGCTAAAATGTTTGCAGGCATAAATATCGGCAACACAATGGAGCCGCCATCCGGCGAAGGCTCATGGGGAACACCTGTTGTCAACGAGGAATACATCCGCGGTCTGAAGGCTCTTGGATTCAATGCTGTCCGTATTCCGTGTGCATGGGACAGCCATGTTAGCGATGCTGCCACTAATACGATTGATCCCGCATGGCTCGACCGTGTGAGCGAAGTCGTGGGCTATATCGTCGCCGAGGACATGTATGCTATCGTTAATATCCATTGGGACGGCGGCTGGCTGGAAACTTCATGTATCAATGGCTACGATGAGGCAGTCGATAAGAAGCAGCGTGACTATTGGACTCAGATAGCCAACAAGCTCAACATCTATGACGAACACCTGCTGTTTGCCGGTATGAACGAACCGGGACAGCAGAATCAGGGTGCGGTTAACGCTTCTTCGATTGCTGCGATAAAGGCCTACCAGCAGACATTTGTCGATGCAGTCCGTGCGACCGGAGGCAACAATGCTAAGCGTTGTCTGATTCATCAGACTCCCTATACAAATATAGATAGAGGTGTGTCTTCGGAATATTCGCTTCCGACAGATGTCGTTGAAGGTCGTTCGCTCGTCGAAGTCCATTTCTATGATCCCTCTGACTTTACTCTGATGGGTAAGGACGGAGAATGGGGGGCAGGCTCTAAGGTGAAATTTTACTGGGGTTCTGCAAATCATATTGCAGGGTCTGACAGGAATTGCACATGGGGCGAGGAATCCTATGTCGATTCTCAGTTCAAGAAAATGCAGGATGCTTTTGTGTCAAAAGGCATTCCGGTGATTGTCGGTGAATATGCGGTTGAAATCCGCTCGACCACCGACTTCCCGAGTCTTGATACCGACAAATGGAAAGCGAGCCGTGCGTCATGGACAAAATATATCACTGAGTCGGCCAAGAATCATGGATGCGTTCCGTTCTATTGGGAAACCGGCGGTGATATAAACCGCAACAATGGTGCGGCAAAGAACGCCTATGTCATCGATGCGCTGATTGAGGGCGCTAATTCTGGAAAATATCCTTTCTGAGAAGATAGATTCTTTCAATAAGATAACTCCGCCGGATGTGTTGTCACAACGGCGGAGTTATTTTATTGACAGTATATTGCGTGATTGTTTAATTCATGTAATCTTAAACGACCTTTTTAATAAACAAATAGATTGTTATAGCCGTTTTAACTGTATGAGACGCATCAACTATTAGTGATATGAGACATCGTATTTTTCTGCTTGCATTAGCTCCGGGCTTTTTGGGATTGGCCGGATGCGGTAATTCCGGGAAAGGCAACGTGCAGTCATCCATTGTTGAGGACAGCATCGAGGAGATTATGACTCTGGTGCTCCCCTCAATACCGTCGACTATATCAGAGCCTGAGGACAAGGCCGGATTCATAGCTATCCATTTCTGGGATGGCCTTGATTTCTGTGATGAGGAGAAGGTGTCGGACGCAGAGTTTATGGAACAGAATTTTGTGGACTACCTGTCCATTTTCCCCGCGGTCATGGCTGCCGACCGTCAGGCCGCGTTTGATGTGTTGATGAGCCGTTCGGCCGTCAATCCGTCTGCAAGAGCCATGATTGTTTCTTTTGGAGAAAAATATCTCAATCATCCCGACTCCCCGATGAAAAACAGCGAGTATTACTCTGATTTCAGAAAATCTGTTAAACGTCAGGCAAGATAGGGGCAGTTTTGAGGGGGGCTGCTATATCTGTCGGCATGGCCACTACTCGAATTCGTCCTTAAGCTTTAAGAATCGCTCAAGACTTCCCTGCGAAATCCGTTTCATTGAGGCGACCACTTTTTCCATCGGCTTACGTTTCATATCGCCGCTTTTCGAATAGAATTTATCTGCATAGCAGATGAGTCGTTCCAGCTGAGTGGCCGGCATGAAGTCTCCGTCGAGTGGGAGCGGAAGGTTTTGGGCGATGATGTCGTCTCTGTCAATGCCTGCACCTGTGTGGCGTTCGGCCACACGCGCATCTATTTCCGGCATTCCGTTCTCGCGCAATAGCTGTGCGCCGATGACTCCGTGGAGGATATATGGCTCTGAACCATGACATTCGATGCCCGGAGCATCGGTCATGAAAATCCCTATATCGTGGAGCATTGCAGCCGCTTCGATTTCATTTCTGTCAATATCCAGAGCCTTGCGGTCAGCGATTTCGATAGCGAGATTGGCCACCGACCGGCAATGGCGCATATAAATATCCCGCAGGGGTGAGCCTGCGGGATAGTATTTGTCAATAATTTCTTGATAATTCATGCGTGGAAGCAGTGGTTATTCAACTATTGTGTTCCATCCGTGTGTGTCCTCGGTTTCTCCGAGGCGGATTGCATTGAGCGTTTCGTAGAGCTTGGTGGTTATGGGGCCGGGCTCTCCGTTCTTGGAGATGATATATTTTTCGCCGGTGTCGAGGTCATGGATTTCACCGACAGGCGATGCGACGGCTGCTGTTCCGACTGCGGCTGCTTCGTCGATTTCGCCGAGTTCGTCGACGGTGATGTGGCGGCGTTCAACCTTTATGCCCATATCCTCTGCAAGCTGCATGAGGCTTTTGTTGGTAATCGAGGGGAGGATTGAGTTGGAGGCCGGTGTGATGTAGACTCCGTCTTTGATTGCCATGAAGTTGGCCGGACCGCACTCGTCAAGATATTTCTTTTCTTTCGGGTCAAGATAGAGCACTGCGGAGTATCCGAGCTCATGGGCGTGTTCGCCGGCTGTAAGCGATGCCGCATAGTTGCCTCCGACCTTCCACAAGCCTGTGCCGTTAGGAGCTACGCGGTCATACTGGCGCATTATGCAGATATTCGTGGGCTTGAACCCGGTTTTGAAATACGGGCCGACAGGTGTCACGAGTATCATGAAGAGATATTCGTTGGCGGGTTTGACACCGACCTGTGCCGAGATGCCGATTTCGAGCGGACGGATGTAGAGTGATGCGCCTGAGCCGTAGGGAGGAACGAAACGTTCGTTTAGTTTCACGACCTTAAGCACCATTTCCTTGAATTTATCTTCGGGCAGCGGTTCCATGAGGATACCTTTGGCCGATTCACGCAGACGGCGTGCGTTTTCTTCGAGACGGAACACACGGATTTTACCGTCCTTGCCTCGGAAAGCCTTCAGACCTTCGAAGATTTCCTGACCGTAGTGAAGGCAGGTGGCTGCGATGTGCAGGTTCACTTCCTCGCTTTGCGACACCTCTATCTCGCCCCACTTCCCGTCGCGGAAGTAGCAGCGCACATTGTAATCTGTTGGGATGTAACCGAATGAGAGGTTACCCCAGTCCAAATCGTTGTTCATCATGTGACGTATTTTGTATGTTTTACTGCAAAATTACTATAAAATGTGAAATATTCTAAGTAAAACGTTCAGAAAATTTTTAATTCGTAATTCAATATTTGGCAATGAATGATATTTAAAGATATTGGTCTTATATTTATAGTGCCGGATGTCGGGGAGGTTTAATTTTGCCGGTGGAGTCACGGTGTGATTATGGTGTCGCATCTGACCTCATGATTGACAAATGTAATTTAACATGATAATGAAATCTATATCAATGAATGATTCAGTGAGCCGGACGTTGTCGTTTTTCTCTATGTTGGTGGCCGGATTGTTAATGTATGGCTCTCCTGCCAATGATGTCAGGACATCGGGTGACGAACAGGGTTTCTCGATTCCCGCGGGGATGCAGTTGCCTGCCGACAGCGAGGCTCTGGTCGATGCTCGCGACGGATGGTGGACGGCTGCTTCCGCGAACCATGCCGAAAGAATGTCGTGGTACAATGATGCGAAGTTCGGCTGTTTTATCCACTGGGGTGTCTATTCAGAAATCGGTGGGCTATGGCATGGCAAACACATCGGTGGCTATACGGAACATCTCATGCGCAAAGCAAAGATTCCTGTAAGTGCATATAGGAAAGAGGTCATAGAGCCATTTGACCCTTCTGAATTCGATGCCGACGAATGGATGCGTAATGCAAGCATGGCCGGTATGAGATATTTTGTCATTACGGCCAAGCACCACGACGGCTTTGCGATGTATCCGTCAGATGTCTATCCGTTTGACATTCGTATGACAAAATTTGATGGCGACCCAATGGCGCAACTGCGTGACGCCGCCCGCAGATATGGCATAAAATTCGGCTTCTATTATTCCCATGCCTTTGACTGGGAACACCCCGATGCCCCCGGAAATGACTGGGAATACGATAATCCCGGTGGCGACAGGCTGCTGGGCGGTGCTGACTGGTGGATGGGCGACCGAAAAGGCTTTCTGCTTCAGGCCGAGAGATATGTCGACCGGAAGTCGATTCCTCAGATTCAGGAACTTATCAGGAAATATGACCCTGATATACTTTGGTTTGATACTCCTGCCAAGTTGCCGCTCTATCTCAACATACGGATTCTCAAGGCAATCCGCGAAGCCGATGTCCGAAATAAGATTGTGGTCAACGGACGGCTTGTCAGATACGGCGGCAACAATCTTGGCGATTATCGCAACACAGGCGACCGCGCGGCATATTTCTTTCCGACTGAAGGCCCGTGGGAGTCGATACCGACCACCAACGAGTCGTATGGCTACAGCCTTGTCGACAGTGTCCGCAAGCCGGCGTCGTTCTTTATCCGCCTTCTTGCGAGCGCCGCGTCGAAAGGTGGAAACATCCTGATGAACGTCGGGCCGATGGGTAATGGCAAGTGGGATGACAGGGATGTGGAAGTGTTTCGTGGCGTTGGTCGCTGGCTTGAAAAGAATGGCGAGAGCATCTATGGGACGCAGCGCACCGATTTGCCGGCGCAGCCGTGGGGTGTGACCACATGGAAAGGCGACACGCTCTATGCCCATGTGTTTGATTGGCCTGAAGATGGCCGGCTTGTCGTCGGCGGTCTGCGTTCTGAGATTGTGTCGGCCGGGATTCTGGCCGATAAGGCTCGCAAGCTTCAGGTGCGTCGCATAAATGAAAACGACTGTGAGTTGCTCCTGCCTACGGTTGCGCCTGATGAGGTGAATTCGGTGGTTGCTATAGTTGTCAATAAGAAAATCCCTGCATGTCCTGTCAGGCTGTTACACGGCACAAAGACTGAGACACTGGCTGCTTTTGATGCACGTCTCAATGGCAAAGGGCTGGGATATGGCGACGGCAAGCCGAACCGCAATCACGTGAAAAACTGGAAAGACGAGTCTCAGTGGCTAAGCTGGGATCTGCGCCTAAATGCTCCTGCCACCTATAATATATATCTTGACTACAATACGGTTGAGGCATCCGATAGGGGGACAGTGCTGGTCGAAATCGCAGGCCGCACATTTGAGGTGGACTACGGCGGTCACACTGAAAAAATGGGTACTAATACCATTTCGGTTGGCACTTTAAGCCTTGATAAAGGCCATGTGGAATGCGCTCTAAAAGGTAAATCCCACACTGGCAACACCTATATGAACCCGATTGCATTGAGATTAGAACCATCCGAAAGGTAATAGCCACGGATATATAGGCAGTTAAGAAAATTAAACCAGATGCCATTTGGATAAATAGATTCCAATTGACATCTGGTTTAATCTACGTTATACGGTATAGTTACTGATTACTTCGCTGTCAGGCGGAGGATGCGGGAGGCGTAGTCGGTGTTTTTGTGGTAGTCGACTTTGTGGGTGAGGGGGATTTCGAGTCCGTTTGACATAAGGTAGCGGCCGGTGAAGCTTTTGCCTTCGAAACTCAGTGGCTCGTTGTCGATGCGGTTGAGTTCGGTCACTGTGTAGGTCTTGTCGGGGTCGAGTCCGGCCATGACCACGCGCGGAAGCTGCTGGTTCATGAATGTCTCGGTCTTCCACCAATAGAACACTGCATCATCCTTTTCGGGGGTGATATACATCATCGAGGCTACGCCTTTGCCGTCGTAGGGTGAGACGAGGCGGTAGATGTCGCCGAACTGCACAATCGGGCGGATTTTCTTGTAGTCGGCGATGGCGTTTTTGACAATGGCTTTCTCCTCGTCGGTCATATTTTTAGGCTGGAGTTCAAGGCCGAGTCGTCCGCTCATTGCCACATCGGCGCGGAACTTGACGGGGATGCGGCGGAATGTCTGATGGTTAGGCGACGCAGAGATGTGTGAACCCATGGCAATTGCGGGGAAGAAATAGCTTGTGCCCCATTGCATGTAGATGCGCTGGAGAGCATCGTTGTTGTCACTCGTCCAGAATTCGTCAAACCACGGAAGGACACCCCAGTTGGCGCGTCCGCCACCGCTGGCACATGCCTGAATTGTCACATCGGGATGAGCCTTACGGATGCGGTTGAGCACAGTCTCGAATCCCTGATGGTAGTCGATGTAGAGATGGCTCTGATTGTCGGCGGTGAGATATTGCGAGCCGTGGTCCATTATCGGAGCGTTGGCATCCCATTTGATATAGTCGATTTCGGGATATTTGCGCATGAGTGTGTCGACGACCGTAAACACTATGTCCTGCACTTTGGGGTTGGCGAGGTCGAGCACGAGCTGTGTGCCTCCGCGTCCTTGTGTCGCCGGGCGCTTTGCGGCTTTGATGATGTATTCCGGATGCTTTTCGTAGAGTTCGCTGACCGTGTTGGTCATTTCCGGCTCGATCCAGATGCCGAATTTAATGCCATTGGATTTCGCTGTTTCTATGAGTCCTTGGATTCCGTTTGGAAGTTTGTCGGTGTCGACAACCCAGTCGCCAAGCGAAGTGCTGTCGTTGTCGCGTGGATATTTGTCGCCAAACCATCCGTCGTCCATGACGAAGAGTTCGCCGCCCATGTCGGCAATGTCTTTCATCATACCTGCCATTCCTGCCTCGTCGATGTCAAAGTAGACACCTTCCCAAGAGTTGAGGAGGATGCGCCGTTCTTTGTTGCCGTTATGTAGACGGTGGTTTCGTCCCCAGCGGTGGAAATTGCGGCTGACACCCGACAATCCCTCTTCGGAATATGTCAGGGCAAGCGGTGGTGTCACGAAGCTTTCACCTTTTTTGAGGTTGTAGGCAGAGTTTTCCTCGTTGATGCCTGCGAAGAAGTGGTGATAGTTGCTGTCGTCAGTGTCGATGAAGAGCTTATAGTTGCCTGAATATTCGAGAGCCGCTCCGATGGTGCGGCCGGTATTCTCCTGCGGCTTGCCGTCGAGCGACAGCATGATTTCGGCATGTGAGGTGTGTGAATTGCGCACACCGTCCTTGTTTTTGATCATGCGCACACCGTGGTTGAGTGGAGTCTGCGAGAGTTTTCCCTCGTTTGCCCATGAACCGTAGAGCTGCGAGAGCCATACATCGCCGTAGCGCACCGGCAGGTAGCCCGACATGAAGCGGTTGAGCCTTACAGTCCCTTTTTCATTATTTGTGACATCCACCCATGTCTCGATGACATCCTCTGCGGGATATGTCCGATAGTTGACGTTGAGGTTAAATGGATAGACTTTGTCGCGCATGGAGATTGTGGTGACTTTCGCACCGTCGGGCGCGGTAGTCGTGTCTATGCCTGTCACTTCTACGTCGGTGGTCATGTTGCCGTCGGCATGGGTCACGCTCATGGCTGCCTCGCCTTGGGGAAGTATGCCATAGACAGGATAGGCGTTACGGTCGATAGCTCCGGCCTCTTTCAGCGTTGCGATGTCGGAGCTTGCCATCTTGTTGCCGTAGTGCAGGAGCCGGAGGCTTCCGCCTTTTTCCGCGTCAAGTATGAGAGACGTGTTTGGAGTTGAAATGTCGACAATCTCGGCTTTGACAATAGCGGGGGTTGACAGGCCGAGAAGAGCCGAAAGGAAGATATTGATATGTTTCATGGAGAATGATAAAAAATGTGTCAGGGTATAGAGATGTTGTTGATATATTGACAAATGTAGTAAATAACATTGTCATGGACAACCTCATGGATTGTATCGGCAAAAAAATGATAAAATAGTACCTGAAAATATTTACAATACTGTGACATTTTACGTTTCAGGAAATAATTGCCAATTTAATTACGAAAATATTCGTAAATTTGCGCTTCGAAAGTTAACCCCAATCAACCAATCACACATTTCGAAAAACTTGCAAATCACATGAGAAAGCTTGCTTTAACATTTTCTCTACTGGTGGCGCTTATGTGCAACATGGCGCTTGGACAGATTATGACCCCTGTCAAATGGGATGCTAAAGTAGATATGACCGGCGACGATAAAGGTCAGGTTGTGCTTACGGCTACTATTAGCAACGGTTGGCACATGTATTCACTTGACTGCGATCCGGATGCCGGACCTCAGATTCTTGAGATTACCTACCCAAAACTAAACGGTGTCACCCTTGAAGGGAAGCCGACTCCAAACAAGCCTTCGCACAAGCAGTATGACGACATGTTCGGGGCTGAACTTTCATGGTGGACGCAGGGCGTGACAATTACACAGAAGTTCAAAGCAACCCAGCCTGACTTCAACATTGATGTGATGGTTGTGTGCTCGGCTTGTAACGATGAAAACTGTATCCCACCTTCCCGCTCGACTTTCAATCTTTCAGGCAAGGCGAAAATAAAAGCGTCTGCCAACAAAGAAGAACCGAAGGCCGCTGCTGAACTTCCTGCTGAAAAAGAAGAGGTTGCAGCAGTGCTCGATGCCGTTGCTGAGTCTGTTGAGGCTGCTTCCGACTCGCTTGCAGCTGTAGCCGATACGCTCGTGACCGCTGCCGCCGACAGCAAGGCGGCCGACCTCTGGGCTCCGGTCTCGTTTAAGGATGCCGAGAATGCCGAGGATTTTTCAACAACTTCGCTGTGGTACATCTTTTTCACCTGTTTCCTTGGCGGTCTTGTAGCGCTCTTCACTCCGTGTGTATGGCCTATGATTCCAATGACTGTCAGCTTCTTCCTGAAGAAAGGTAAGGACCGCAGCAAGAGCATCATTGATGCCTGCACCTACGGCCTGTCGATTATTGTAATCTATGTTGCTCTCGGTCTTCTTATCACAGGTCTCTTTGGCGCAAGCTCGCTCAATGCACTTTCGACTTCGGCTGTCTGCAATATAATCTTCTTCCTCCTGTTGGTAGTGTTTGCCATCAGCTTCTTCGGAGCTTTTGAAATCAAACTTCCATCGTCGTGGTCAAACAAGATGGACGCGACAGCCGAGAAGACAACCGGTCTGCTCTCGATTTTCTTCATGGCTTTCACCCTGACGCTTGTATCATTCTCGTGCACAGGCCCGATTATCGGTACGCTTCTCGTCGAGGCAGCTTCGCAGGGCGACCTCTGGGGCCCGGCAATCGGTATGCTTGGATTCTCGACCGCACTCGCGCTTCCGTTCATGCTCTTCGCCATGTTCCCGACCATGCTTCAGGCAGCTCCGAGCTCGGGCGGCTGGATGAACACTCTCAAAGTGGTGCTTGGTTTCGTCGAACTCGCTCTCTCACTCAAGTTCCTCTCGGTTGCCGACCTCGCATATGGATGGCATATCCTTGACCGCGAAGCATTCCTTGCCCTCTGGATTGTGATGTTCGCTCTTCTCGGCCTCTATCTCCTCGGCCAGTTCAACTTTGCCCACTACGGCAAGGCTGACAGCTCAGTCGGCGTTTTCCGCTTCTTCCTTGCACTCTGTTCATTCTCATTCACCATCTATCTTATCCCCGGTCTCTGGGGTGCGCCTCTCAAGGGAGTCAGTGCGTTTGTTCCCCCGCTGTTCACTCAGGATTTCAATCTCTATGGCGACGGCTTCAAGGAATATGATGACTTTGAGGAGGGTATGAAGGTAGCTCGTGAGTCGGGCAAGCCTGTACTCGTTGACTTCTCCGGATTCGGATGTGTCAACTGCCGTAAGATGGAAGGCGCTGTCCTCGACGAACCTAACGTCAAGGCCATGATAGAAGACAACTTTACTGTCATCAAGCTTATGGTCGATGAGAAAAAGAACCTTCCTGAGCCTATAACCGTTAAAGAATATGGTAAGGAAATGACGCTCTACACTTATGGCGACCGCTGGAGCTATCTGCAGCGCTACAAGTTTAATGCAAACGCCCAGCCTTACTATGTGATACTCAACGACAATGGCGAGCTGCTGTCAGGCCCTTACACATATGATGAGAATGTGGCCCGCTTCTCGGCGTTCCTCGAAAAGGGTATCAAGAGTTATAAGAAATAATTTCACACGAATGTCAAAGACCACTCTCCGCAAGGTGATAAAAGAATTTGAAGCTCCCGAACTCCGGGAGCTTCTTATTGATATATATACCAAAAGCAAGGAAGCCCGGGAACTGCTCGACTTCTTCGCCGAGCCTGATATTGAAAAAAAGTCGGAGCAGTATCGCGCGGTGCTGTCAAAGGAGGCGCGGCGCTACACGCGGAGGGCTTATCATCCGCGCATCGCACGTCTGAGGTCTACGATTAAGAAGTTCAAGACATTCGAGCCGGGAAACGAGGCTGTGGCAGAGCTGATGCTGCATACAATGACTGAACTGCTGTCGATCGGCCGAGAAAACTGGTTGAGAGAGACTCTTTATGTGCAGATTCGGAAATTTGTCGGTGAAACGCTCGACTTTATTTCAGAAAACGGCCTGCTTGACGAATTCATGCCTCGCATACGCAAGTCGGTTGACGGTATCAAAGATGTAGGAGCGTCTGTCAATCCGCTCCGGCGGATAATGGACTCCGAACTGAAACGAATCGGAAATCAGGACTGACAATACCTGTCGGGCGACGCATAGAATACAGAAATTCATAAATACAGAAATAACATATTTTCCCAATTCAATCTAATCATTGGTTTTAGAAGGCTCAATGCCGACTAAATGCCAATTTGATTATCGTGGAAAATATGTTATTTCTGTATTTATGAATTTCTGTATCTCGCTTTGTTTAATCAGTCGTTCAGTCAAGTCTGATTTCAGCTTCCGACATTTCATCATATTCGCTCCATTCCGGGTCATTTTCAGTGTAGATGGTGATTGGCAGGAGTGGAAATGATTCGAGAGCCTCGTTTAGCTTACGTCCGAAGATATGTGTGCTGAGTGTATAGAAAATCCAGTCGCGCTGATTGTCTCCCGTAAAAATGCCGGTGAGCACAGCCACAGGATCTTTTCGAAATGCAGTCATCAATGCTTCCTGCACTTCCTCCATAAGAGTCGATGTTTCCTTGTCGGGCATTCCTTTTGCATCGCCTTCATATTTCCATGTCACTTCCACACGGATATTGAATCGGGGATTCGAACGGAATTTTTCGACGTCCTTGCGTCCTGTCACGAGAATCAGTCGGCCTGATTCGCTTTCGGTGGGGGCGGTCCACCATGTTCCTGTTTCCATAAATTGTCAGTTGTGTTGGGTTTCTGAGGCAAATTTACAAAAAGAAATGACTTATTTCAGATGTTGAAGCGTTTTTAAGTCGCTGCAAAATGAATAAGCCTGACTGTCAGTATAGTCTACATGGCTGATATTTAGCACTTGTGTTTGGCTTAATGTGTTGTTTTATAGTGCGATATGGTATTGGATAAAGTCCGGTTAACATCGTTTAGTTAAAAAGGCAATTAAAAACTAAAGATGGGAAAAATGTGTTATAATGTTTAAATATATTATACATAACAAAACGTAAGTCTGTCATGTTGACCGGGCATAGTCTGATGATTAAAATATTGAATTGGCGGGAGAAGCATCTGTCGGAAAAGACGTTTGTTTTTCTCCTTGCAACGGCAGTAGGGCTATTGTCGGGGTGCGGTGCGTTTGTGCTTAAGCGGATGATTGCATGGGTCTCACATATCCTGACTGCGCATTTTCGAATAGGCTCGGGCAATTATGGACTATTGATAATCCCGGTTGTGGGCATAGTTCTGACAGGGATTTTCTGCCGTTACATTGTAAAAACCGATCTGTCGGACGGCACTTCCAGGCTTATACATGATATTAAAAACAAGATGTATGCCCTTAAGAGCGCTATAGTCTACTCGCCGATTCTGGCAAGTACAATCACTCTCGGTTTCGGAGGTTCTGCCGGATCGGAAGGTCCGATAGCCTACACCGGAGCAGCGGTCGGGAGTAATGTCGCACGCATGTTCAGGCTCAGTCCGCAGATGGTAATGATAATGCTTGGGTGTGGGGCAGGCGCCGGAATCGCCGGTATATTTAAATCGCCGCTCGGAGGCGCGCTGTTCACACTGGAGGTTCTGAGGATGCCGATGTCGACTTTTTCGGTCATGGTGCTGCTCGTGACATCCATTACAGCTGCAATGACCGCATATCTTCTTTCGGGGTGCACAATCGACATCCCGTTCAATCATCATTCCGGATTCGATATAGATATGCTTCCTTATGTCATTCTTCTTGGCATATTCTGCGGATGCTATTCGATTTACTATAGCTACATGATAAAGAAAGTCGCACAGCTCCTGCGGTGTGTCGCTAATCCGTGGATAAAGAATCTGTCGGGTGGAGTTATAATCTCGGTGCTTGTTTTTCTTTTCCCGGCGCTTTATGGCGAAGGTTACGTTACGGTCGGAAAAATCATAAATGGCAACTTCTCCACCATTCTCAATGACAGTATTTTCTTTGGCCATTCAGGTGGCGTGTGGTTGCTTATATTCGTAGCAGGAGGCATGGCGCTGGCGAAGTGTGTGGCCACCTCTGCAACAAACAATGGCGGAGGGGTGAGCGGAAATTTTGCTCCCTCACTGTTTGCCGGCTGTATCGTCGGATTCTTCTTTGCCGCTCTTTTTAACGAGATTTTCGGGCTGCATCTTCCGGTTGGGGAATTTGCGTTTTATGCTATGGCCGGTGTCATGGCCGGTGCGATACGTGCGCCGTTGATGGCCATATTCCTTACGTGCGAAATGGGGGCTGCCTATTCCTATTTTTTTCCGCTTGTTGTCACGGCTTCGATTTCATTCGGAATTGTCAGGCTGTTTACCGCCGACAGCTTCTTTTCGCGTCACGCCGATCGCAACAACGGTCTTGTTTCGGTCATGAAAAATCAGAGGAAGGAATCGGCTGATGCAAAAAAGCGATAAAAAGGTTCGGAATTAGTTCGTTAATTTTTGTAAAAACTCACTGTGGGGTTGGTTTGCAGGGTGAATCTGCGTAATTTTGCAGGAATTTTAAATACGTTATAAACGCAAATTACGTAAAATGTTAGATTTTATTACGTGGAACGCAGACCCGTTTCTCTTTCATATCGGCAATTTCGGTCTCCGATGGTATAGTCTTGCCTTCATGGTCGGTTTTCTTGTCGGCTATGAGATAGAATCACGCATCTATAAGCACGAAGGTGCGCCTGAACGGTGGCTCAGCATGCTCTTGCTGTGGACGATTGCCGGCACTATCATCGGCGCTCGTCTCGGGCATGTGTTTTTCTATCAGTGGGATCTCTACAAGCAAGATCCGATTACGATTCTCTATGTATGGGAGGGTGGACTCGCCAGTCATGGCGGGACAATAGGAATTGTCCTGTGTATCATACTCTATTCGATTTTCACCACCAAACGCAGTCCGCTTTGGGCTTTTGACCGGCTTGTCATTCCCATCGCGCTTGTAGGCGGTCTTATACGTCTCGGCAATTTGATGAATTCAGAGATTTTCGGTCATGCTACCGACCTTCCGTGGGGATTTATGTTTATCCGCTCAGCCGAGTGGCGTCATCTCTACATGGGGCAGGCCTGTCACCCGACACAGATTTATGAAGCGCTGTGCTATTTTGCACTTTTCGGTTTGCTGATGTGGATGTATTGGAAGAAAAATGCCGAGGAGCGTCCCGGTCTGATATTCGGAGTGTTCTTTATTGGCATATTCCTTCCGCGTTTCCTCATAGAGTTCATAAAGAACCCTCAGGTTGAATTTGAGCAGACCATGACGCTCAACATGGGGCAGTGGCTTAGTGTGCCGTTTATTCTTCTCGGCATCGGACTCGTGATTTACGCAATGTCACGTCCGCGACAGCATCTGACCTTCCCCAATCGCTTTGCCGAGGAGCTTCAGTCATCCAAAAAGTGATGTCATGAACCGGGCAACATGTTTTTTAGACAGGTTGCCGGGAGATGTTTTCAATGAAAATCACTAATTTTGCAGAATATAACAGACCAATCATTTACAGAATAAAACTAATCAGAAATGATAGACAAAATAAATCAGCTTAAAGCTGAAATAGAGGGGCTTGTAGCAAAGACTCCTCAGGATGTGGAAGCGCTCCGCATCAAGTATCTGAGCAAGAAAGGCTCTATTTCAGAACTCATGACAGATTTCCGTTCGGTCGCTCCCGAACAGAAACGCGAGCTGGGACAGAAACTGAATGAACTGAAGACTTTTGCTTCCGAAAAGCTTGCTGCCCTCCGCGAGTCGCTTGAGAGTGTTGATGCCGGAGCGTCGGATCTGGACCTTTCACGCACTGCCGCTCCGATGCCGTTGGGAACACGTCATCCGCTTTCACTTGTCAAGAACGAAATTATCTCAATATTCTCGCGCCTCGGTTTCACAATAGCCGAAGGCCCTGAGATTGAGGATGACTGGCACGTGTTCTCCTCACTGAATTTTGCCGAGGATCATCCTGCGCGTGACATGCAGGACACTTTTTTTATCCAGCGTAATCCCGATGTGTTGCTGCGAACCCACACTTCATCTGTGCAGAGCCGTGTGATGGAAAAAACTCAGCCACCGATCCGCATCATCTGCCCGGGACGTGTCTACCGCAATGAGGCTATTTCAGCGCGTGCCCACTGCTTCTTCCATCAGGTCGAGGCTCTTTATGTCGACAAGAACGTTTCGTTTGCCGACCTGCGTCAGACGCTTCTCTATTTCGCTCAGGAAATGTTTGGCCCTGAGACAAAGATACGTCTTCGTCCGAGCTATTTCCCCTTCACCGAGCCATCGGCCGAAATGGATATCTCATGTAATCTCTGCGGAGGCAAGGGCTGCTCTTTCTGCAAGCACACCGGATGGGTTGAAATCCTCGGTTGCGGAATGGTCGATCCCAACGTGCTTGAGGCTTGTGGCATAGATTCGAAGGAGTACACCGGTTTTGCTCTCGGAATGGGCGTGGAGCGTATCACAAACCTGAAATATCAGGTCAAGGATCTCCGTATGTTCTCCGAGAACGATGTCCGTTTCCTCCGTCAGTTTGAGGCTGCACACTGATAAGTGCCGGACCTTCTCTCCATTAATCCGTCTCTCCGTTAAACTCTTTAAGAAAGGGAAATAACCGTGACCGTTAAGGAACGCTATGCCCGTGTGATCGAATGGTTTTCTGCGGCGATGCCTGTCGCTGAGACCGAACTGCATTATGAGAACCCCTATCAGTTGCTTGTGGCGGTGATTTTGTCGGCACAATGCACTGATAAGAGGGTCAATCTCATAACACCACCGCTTTTTGAGGCATTTCCGACTCCGCAGGCTCTTGCTGAAGCCTCGGTTGATGAGATTTTTGAATATATAAAGAGCTGTTCCTATCCCAACAATAAAAGCCGTTCATTGAGTGGAATGGCCAAGAAACTCGTCGATGAATTCGGAGGGGAAGTGCCTTCTGATCTTGATTCGCTGACGAGCCTGCCGGGGGTAGGGCGCAAGACAGCCAATGTGATTATGTCGGTTGTCTATAACAAGGCCACTATGGCGGTGGATACGCATGTGTTTCGCGTGAGCGAGCGTATCGGTCTGACCACAAACAGCAAGACGCCTCTTGCGACTGAAAAGGCTCTCATGAAGAATATCCCGGAAGAGCTTATTCCTAAGGCTCACCACTGGCTGATACTTCATGGACGATATGTCTGTAAGGCCCGCAGGCCGGATTGCCTTAACTGTGGTCTGACTTCCGTGTGTCGTTACTATCAGAAGAATGGTTGAGTCGACTTTTATTTTTATAATTGAAATTTTAGGGACACTGGCTTTTGGTGTCAGTGGCGTGCGTCTTGCCGCCAAGAAGCATTTCGACTGGTTCGGTGCTTATACAATTGGAGTTATAACAGCAATCGGGGGCGGGACACTGCGCGATGTTCTGCTTGATATTCCTGTGTTCTGGATGCAGACATGGCTCTATCTTGCAGTAACCGGTGTGTCATTCCTTATCGTGGCTGCCTTCACGAGAATTCTGACATCAGACTCCAAGTCGCTTTTTATGTTTGATGCCGTCGGTCTGACGCTGTTTGTCATAACAGGTATTGAAAAGACTCTTGCTGAAGGCTACCCTATGTGGGTTGCGGTGATTATGGGCATGATAACAGGCTCATTCGGCGGTATTCTGCGTGATGTGCTCATCAATGAAGAGCCACTGTTTTTCCGTAAGGATATCTACGCCACTGCATGTCTGGCCGGTGGCGGTGTCTATTGGCTTTTTGCCGAATTAGGCTCTCCGGTATGGATGCAGGAAGTTCTTTGCGTCATCACTATTCTTGTCCTACGCTGGGGAGCTTTGCGCTATGGGTGGCATCTTCCTGAGATGAAAGAGCGCTCTGTCAATGAGCTGCGCAAGCGTAGGTAGAATTACTATATTTATAGAATACAGAAAAATCCCTTGGCTCAAGCTGAACCAAGGGATTTTTCTGTATTCATCTTATTTTAGTATGTGTCCTAAATGAAGTCTTATTCATTGTTGGCGTTGGTCTGGCCCGGTTTCAGCCATTTGTCAAACCAGCGGAAGAATAGGCGCTGCCACATGACGGCGTTCTGCGGTTTGAGAATCCAGTGGTTTTCGTCGGGGAAGATTACCATTTCGGCCGGTATGCCACGGAGTTTGGCAGCGTTGAAGGCCATTTCTCCTTGTGACGACAGGATGCGGTAGTCGAATTCACCATGTGAAATCATGATGGGAGTATCCCATTTGTCAACAAACTTGTGTGGCGACATGGCAAACGTACGCTGAGCCGTAGCGTTGTCTTTTCTCCAGAAAGCTCCGTAGTCGGGGGCTGTGGTCACGTCGGCAGGCGCTTTGTCGGCTCCACCGCCCATGTCCCAGTTTGCAAACCACATTTCTTCGGTCTCAAGATACTGGGCTTCAATGTTGAAGATTCCGGCATGAGCGAGGAAGGCTGCAAAACGTTTTTCGTGGTTGCCTGCAAGCCAGTAGGTCGAGAAACCGCCATAGCTTGCGCCGGTGCATCCGATGCGTGAGTTGTCGACATAGGGACGTTCTTTCATGAAGTCGACTGCTGCGAGATAGTCGCGCATGTTCTGGCCGGGATAGTCGCCTGAAATCTGTGCGTTCCATTCAGTTCCGAAGCCGGGGAGACCGCGACGGTTAGGAGCGATGACGATATAGCCGTTTGAGGCCATGAGCGCAAGGTTCCAGCGGTAGCTCCAGAATTGGCTTACGGCGCTTTGCGGACCGCCCTGACAGTAGAGGATGGCCGGATATGTCTTGGTCGAGTCGAAATCCTGAGGATAGACACCCCATACGAGCATCTGTTTGCCGTCAGTGGTCTTGACCATGTTGCGCTCGACGCGTGGCATCTTGATTGATGCGAGGAGCTCGGTGTTGACGTTTGAAATCTGTTTTACTTCACCTGCCTTGGCGATGCAGACTTCGTTGGGGGCGAGCATCGAGTGGCGGAGTGTCACGATGCTTTCTGCGTCGAGAGGTGCGAGACCTGCGTAGTCGCATTCGCCGTCAGCAACGACCTTGACTTCCTTGCTTGCGATATCGATTGAGAATACGGGGATATTTCCGTCTTTTGCAGCGAGGAAATAGAGCGATTTGCCGTTGGGATTCCATGCGATTGCGTCAGCAGTGTAATCCCAGTCGGTAGTGAGGTCTGATTTCTCACCTGTGGCGGTGTCGAGGATGAAGATGCGGTTCTTGTCAGCCTCGTAGCCGTCGCGTTCCATTGAAAGCCATGCCACATACTTGCCGTCGGGGGAGTAGGCTGGAGCTGTGTCATAGCCCATCATGCCTTCGGTGAGATTGCGGGTGCTCTTGTCTGCGATGGTGTAGAGGTAGAGATCCGAGTTGGTCGAAAGTGCGTAGTCGCGTCCGGTCTTCTTGCGCGAAACATATATAAGCGACTTGCTGTCGGGTGACCATGCGAATGACTCCGAGCCTCCGAACGGACGCATTGGAGCTTCATACATGGGTTCGTCCGACATGATGTCCTCAACATTGCTGACACTGCTGCCGTCGAAGTCGCAGATGAAAGGATGGGGTATTTCGGTCACCCACTGATCCCAGTGCTTATACATCATGTCGTCAATGACACGGCCGGTGGCATCGGGAAGGTCGGGGTAGAGGTCCTTGGCCTCGCGTGCGAACTTGATAGTGGAAATCAGGACGATTTTCTTTTCGTCGGGTGAAAAGAGGAAGCCTTCAATACCTTTTTCAAGCGATGTTACCTGTTTGCGGTCGCTTCCGTCGGCGTTCATGACCCAGAGCTGGCTTTTACCGTCGGCATCGGCATAGGTGAAAGCAATCTGCTTGCCTTGGTTGATCCACACGAAATTGCCCTCTGATTTGGGAGTCCGTGTGATGCGTTCAAGGTTCGAGCCGTCAGGATCCATGACATAGAGGTCATTGTTTGAACGGTTCTGCTCAAGGCTTTCATAGGAAATGCCGAAAAGCACCTTGCGGGTGTCGGGCGAAACGCTTACGGCCGAGACGCGGCCGAGGGCTTCGAGGGCGTCGATATCGAAAATCCCGGTTGTCGATTTGAAATCGGGCTTGTCGATGATCTGTGCCTCTTTTTCGCCCCCTGTCGAGCAGGCTGCAAGTGAGCCTGCCGTAAGGATTGTTGCCATGATGTGGTTTAGATTCATGTCGGTTGTTTAGGGGGTGAATGTGTGATGATTGGAGAAAGAGACCTCCTTATTTGATGAGATATTGCGACGAGATTGACTCGTGGGTGTGGACACGACGGATGGTGTCGGCGAAAAGACGTGCGACAGAAAGGATGGTGGCTTTCTTGCAGTTCTTGTTGAAAGGAATGGAGTTGGTAAACATCATTTCAGTCAGCGAGCAGTTGTCGACGCGTTCCGATGCGGGGTCTGACATGATAGCGTGTGAGCACAGTGCGCGCACAGAGCGGGCTCCGCACGACATCATGAGGTCAGCCGCTTTGGTGATGGTTCCCGCTGTGTCGACCATATCGTCGACGAGCACCACATCTTTGTCCTTGACGTCGCCGATGACGGTCATCTGGGCCACTACATTGGCCTTTGCACGCTGCTTGTGGCAGAGCACGAGGGGAACATTCAGATATTTTGCATAACTGTTTGCTCGTTTTGCTCCTCCGACGTCGGGCGATGCGATGACAAGGTTCTCAAGTTTCAGCGACTGGATGTAGGGGATGAATACCGACGACGCATAGAGGTGGTCGACGGGGATGTCAAAGAAACCTTGGATCTGGTCGGCATGAAGGTCCATGGTGATTACGCGGTCAACTCCGGCTGTAGTCAGGAGGTCAGCTACAAGCTTGGCGGCAATTGATACACGGGGCTTGTCTTTGCGGTCCTGACGAGCCCAGCCAAAGTAGGGCATGACAGCGATGATGGACGCTGCCGACGCACGCTTTGCCGCATCAATCATCAGAAGAAGCTCCATGAGGTTGTCGGTGTTGGGGAATGTCGACTGTACGAGATATACCTCGCATCCGCGGATGGATTCCTCGAACGATACTTCAAACTCGCCGTCGGCAAAGTACTGGATGTTCATTTTGCCGAGTTCGCAGCCTAAATCGCGGCAGATTTCTTCTGCCATGTAGTGAGATTTTGTCCCGGAGAAAACTTTGATTGGTGGAAGGGAATCAATCATGATTATTTGTGATAATGATGAGTTTGGGTGCAAAATTACAAAAATTCCCTCGGCTATAATGTTAAAAGCGAGGGAATTTTTTATGTCAGTGTTAGAAGAAGCAGAGTATGAGTGCCTGAGCGGCTACAACACGGAGGAACATTGTGAGAGGATAGACAGTCGAATAGGCCACGGCAGGTGCGTCAGACCCGGTCGAGTTGTTTGCATAGGCAAGGGCTGGGGGATCTGTGCAGCCACCCGAGACAAGACCCATGATTGTCAGGAAATTGATTTTGTAGACTCCTCGGGCGATACATCCGACGATAAGAAGCGGTACGAAAGTGATTATGAATCCCCAGATGACCCACCACATACCTGTGGTGTTGAAGACCGTATCGGCGAAACCGCGGCCTGAAGAGATGCCGACGGATGCAAGGAACAGACATATGCCAAGCTCGCGCATGAGCAGTGATGCCGACGACGATGTGTAGGTGACAAGTTTGAACTTGTAGCCGAAACGGCTCAGAAGGATTGCCACTACGAGCGGTCCGCCGGCGAGTCCGAGCTTCATGCCGAAGCCGACGTTGATCGAGCCGACTATGATACCGAAAAGGATTCCGACAAAGATAGTGATGAGGTTGGGCTGGTTGAGACGCTTCATCGAGTTGCCGAGGCGCACTGAAAGACGCTCGATGTCGTTGAGGTCGCCTACGACCACGAGGCGGTCGCCCATCTGCAGGCGCAGACCGGGAGATGCGAGAAGGTCGACTCCGGCACGGTTGACGCGTGTGCAGTTGAGTGAATAAGCTGTGTGAAGACGGAGGTCGCCGAGGGGCACGCCGTTATATTTGCTTTGTGTGACGACGATGCGGCGTGAGTAGACCTGACTCTGGACTTCTTCCCAGTCCATTTCGATTTCATGGCCGATGACCCCTTTGAACTTCATTTCGTCATTCGGGCCGAGGACCACAAAAATCTTGTCGCCGACATGCAGCTCGGTTTTCGACGTGGGGATTATCACTTTGCCGTCAGCTCCCATGAGACGCGACACGACGAAGTCGCAGTGGAGTATCTGATGAAGGTCATAGAGGGTTTTGCCGTCAATGAGTTTGTTGGTGACCTCAAAGGAGACAATCAGCGGTTTCTGCTGCGAGCTTTCAATCTCGTCCTCGATTGCCTTGATTTCATCTTCAGTGCGGATTTTGAATACAGCCTTGACAATGAGCATCGAAAGGATGATGCCGATTACGCCGAGAGGATAGGCGGCTGCATAGCCCATAGCCATAATGTTGATGGCTTCTGTCGTGCCTGCTGTCTGCTGTGCGGCTGCAAGACCGGGGGTGTTGGTCACCGCACCCGACATCACACCGACAAGAGCTGAAATCTCGGTGTTACCGTCGATATAGAAAATTGCAAGCACGATTGATACGTTGAGCACGATGATCAGGACTGCAAGTCCGTTGAGCAAGACGCCTCCTTTCTTAAATGAAGAGAAGAAACCCGGACCGACCTGAATACCAATAGCGAAGATGAACAGGATCAAACCGAATTCGCGGACGAATTTCAGTACTTCGGGGTTGACTATGTAGCCGAAGTGGCCCATGATGATTCCGACGAAAAGCACGAAAGTCACCCCGAGCGAGATGCCTCCTATCTTTAGCTTCCCGAGGAAGATGCCGGCTGCGATGACAAAGGAGTAGAGCACAAGCGTACTCGCGAGCTCCGTATGTCCCGGCCCGATAAGGTCAAATAACCATTCCATTGTTTAAAAAAATATTGACTATATGAATTGTAACAATCTTTTTTATTGGCCCCTCTGCATATTCATGAGGTTTTCGCTTTGAGAGTGCAAAGGTAGGAATTTTCAGCCGTTTTTCTACAATGCCACCGCCCAAAATTTATATCTGTTAAATTTTGATTTAAATTATAAACTTCTTTGTTTTGCGCGGAGGATGATTTTATCATCCCAAGGAATCCTTTCCCCCAAGAAATACATATAATGCTTATCAATTCCGTATGTCTTATAAAGATATTTGAATGTCTTGGGGTCCGCACCTACCACCAGATACATTTTGATATAGTCAATATCTGCGCACCCCTCGCTATCAGCTTCCCACCAGTCTTCGCAAATGGCTGATATAGGGTAATATACATGGTTTTTATCCTTGGCATATTCGCAATCCTTTGAGACGACAAAAGACCTCGCATCTATTTTTTTCAAAGGTTTAGTATATTTTATACAGCAATTTATGTCTTCGACTGTCGTACCGTATATTGAATCACCAACCCTGAGAAACCAGCCTTCGCGATCCATGTCATTAAGCGGACGCCACTGAGCTGTATCGTTCACCTCGTCATATCCTTTATGGGTATGTAACACCCATGCAGATGTTCCCAGAAATAGGATTATCATTAATAAGTCTATTTTTTTCATGATTTTATAAATTTAGTACGTTATATAGTTCTATAAATGGTGCTTTTGAAGTAAATCGTAATCTTCTGACAGTTGTCGTCAAAAAAATTGTATCATCCGAAAATCGCCTCCCAAATCTTCCGCAGCCAGTCGACAAAGCGCTGCCAGATGGATTGAGGAGGCTTTTGATCATGATCGGTGGAAAGATTTTTTGCGGTATTATCGATTGCGGTTATGGATATATGGACACTGTCTTTATCTGATTTTATAGAATCCATCTTTTTTGTCATCATTACTACTTTCCGTAGTGAGTCAAGTTGAGCGATTGTAAACCTATCGATTTCACCAAGATTACAAAACGACACCGTATCAATCCTTGTTGCTCCCCTATTAAATATAATTCTTGCAAGATAGTGGTCGGTTATGGGACTAATATAGCGTTGGGCTTCATTTCCTATGTGTCTTATCAAATCCGGTTCCCATGATTTGACAAGATTATAATACACACTTAATTTTTTATCATACGATGACACTGTTGATTCTGTGTAGTAAAGCACTCTGTGGCTATTATTTTTCCACACGTTAATACTATGGTTACGATTATCATGTATGACATCAGCAACATATATTGTGTCGCACTGCTCGTTAATGTTGATTTCTTCTGTAATTGGTATGGATAAGATTGAGTCATTGATAGCCCATCGGTCATCTTTAAGTTCCGAAAATATCCTGCGAGGCGTTTTGAGAATCCATGTTGAAATATCTTCCATCATTTGAAACGATGATGCTACCGCACAGATTATAAGGGTTGTGATAAGTTTCATTTTATTAATTTTTTTTATATAATTATGAGTATTAGAGTACATGTAAGGGGATAAATTATAATATCCATTATTGTGGATGGATACCCCAGCTGGGAAATCATCGTAAGCTTTTCTATAGGGAAGAAAATGTTCAACTCTAATAGCATTCTCCACATTGCCTTACATAATCATGACATCGCCTAAAGCTAAAATAACCTCATTACAATCCGACCTCTGTTTTAGTATCTGTAATAACGATATGGTTATCTTTATATAAAAAAAAGTCGGGTATCTTATCAAAATGTTTCTGAAACTCCTTTTCAGTAATCATGACTATACGTTCCTCATAGTATTCGCATGCCCTACTATTAGACATTATAATAATCTGAAAGGACTCGCCGGGTGATAGTAGTTTAATGAAATTATAGCCCAGATATATGTGATAGTTGATAAATTCGATATTAGGTTCCATAATAATATGACCAAAAGAAAAATCATATCCTTTAGGAATCGACCAGAAATAGCGTTTGACTAAAAGTCGTGGTGCAATCTGTCCTACTGGAGTAGGATTGACCCAAAAATAGCAGTTATCCTCAGTTTGATTGTCAATCTGTATTATATATTTGTCAATAACTTCGCCTTCAGATTCTACTATAATACTATCATTCCTATATGATTCACAGGCATGACTCCGCGATAAAATCATAATGGTCAGTAAGCCAGTAAAAATTCTAAGAATATTCATTATTTCATAAATTTAATAGTAGTTCGTTTACTATTTAATATCGTATCTACTAATATTTATTTGTGTCTGTAGATTCTGAAAAATTCTATAATTTCTCCTTTATATCATTAGGCCAAAAAAGATCATAGTATTTGAACATGTCGATGCGGATAGACTTTTGTTTTATAATTACTCGGCTGATGCAGCTTGGAGCAGGATTGGATCTGTAAAAGCCGTTAGGATACTTATCTTTTCCATATTCCTGAAGTTCTTTTTTCCGCCATGATGTGATATAATTATATTCCCTCAGACCCTCTACTCCGAGGTACTTGTAGTTATTCTTTGTGAACAATGTAATATGGCCCACGACATCCGGTAGGGAATATATACTGTCCATAGTATGCCAGATAGACATTGAATAAGTCCCATCTTTGTTTATTGTCTCCTTTATAAAGATTGTATCGGGAATAGCGTATTTTAAATGATTCAAAATAAACGGCTGTGAGTAGAAATGTGATTCTGCTTTTACGTCATATGAATCATATTCAACCTTCTCACGTCCTAAATGTTGTATTGACGTTATCTGTTTGAAAATCCAGGGCAATGATAATTCTTTAGACAGTTTTAAAATCAGAGTGGTATCCCTCCATTCATTCGGATGGATATGTGAGTTCATATATGGACTATACGTTTCATAGAGGTATTGTTTATCCTCCGCACCAATATGCAGTGCGGTAACAAGAAGAATTCCTATTATCGAAAAAATTAGTCTATATGTTTTCATTCTTGTCTAAATTATGATTTCCTATTTTGGTAAAATAGGGGTGTAATATTTGAACATATCAATTCGGACTGTTCGAGGTCTTATTATTATTCTACTGGTACAAGTTACTTTTGGGCGTGGAATGAAGCAGCCATCATGTTCTTTACCATTTTCATAATATTTTACTGCCCCTCTTCTTCACATCTTTTTTTAGTAACAAATGGTCGTTTTCCTCCCATCGAGCTTTATCTTCAGGCCATAGTGGAGAATAGAACTTTAACATATCAATTATTACCGAATCATTTGTAAGTACGATTCGAGTAGCGCATACAGAGTAGGGGTTAGAATTATAATGGCCCTCGTATTGTTCACAGCAACCATATTCTTGCAGCTCTTCTTTGCGCCAATCGGAGATATAGCTAAATATGTTAAGTCCATTAGTCCCTTTTTTGATAGAGCCTAATTCGCCTTTTCCTAAAATGTTTTCAAATTTCGTAATTGATCCATCATCATTTATTGACATTATTATTTTATCATACCAGAAATATATGTCATAGGTTTGATCGTGATTTATTCTTTCCAAAACATACATTGTATCTGATGGAAAATCAGTGATTTTTGTTTTAAACAACTCGATACCAAACCTTCTAGCTATACCTTTTAGCTTGTATGGATCATATTCAAGAATATCGCGACCTTTGGTCTGACTTGGAATCATTAATGGGAATAAAGAGAGTAAATCCATGTCGGTATTACGCTCAAATTTAAGCGTGATATCCGTGTTTTCTTCCGGGAAAATATGTGATGCTCCAGACTGATATTTTGGGTAATAAATATCAGTCGATGCTATGATGCTGTCTGAAGATTGAGTTGTCTCTGACGCTTTTGAATTCTTTATATGATTGCATGAACATAGACCAAGAATTAAAATAAATAATAAATTTTTCATAGGTATGATAGGATTAAATTAGCGTATGATGAATCGGGTTGATGGGATAGCAAGTGGCCTATGCGTATTTTCCTTCCATAGAGTTTGGTGTATAGTATTCAGTTGCAAGATGATTGCCAAGACCCTCTCATATCATATCGAACAGTAGACTTTCTTGTTACATTCGCTATTATACTAAGAAATTAACAGAATCCTAATGGCATGGCGCTACACCTTGCGATAAGGCGCAAGTTAGTGATTATTTGGCTGTCAGCCAAATAATTTCGGATAAAATGTATTGAGGTAAGGACGAAAAACGAAAAATATTGGTGGCCTATCTGTATTGAGGGTCACGCTTGGGTGAATTCTGTCTCTTTTCTGGCGACAGCTTTTGTAAAAGATGTGCGCAGCAGTATTGATGCGACAAGCAGAGCACCTGTAAAGCTGTAGTACACTCCCAGATTGTGCATGTCAAGATACTTTGCCAATAGCAACAACAACGGTATCCCGACTATCAGATAGCTGACTATCGAAATCCAAAGCAGAGGTTTGACTTCCGACGTACCTCGCAGTGCGTTGGCATAGGTAAGCTGTATGGCATCGCCATACTGGTAGAGGATAAGTGGCGGAATCAGTGTCAGGGCAACTGCCACCACCTCAGGATCGGGTGTGAAGGCATAGATCAGATTGCTTCCTCCGATCAGGAATATGGCCGAGGCTATCGTTGCAAGCACAAGGTTGAGGTGGAGTCCGGCCGATGTGATGCGTCGCATTCCGGCGATGTCGCGCAGGCCTGTGAAGTTGGCCACACGGATTGAAGTAGCCACGCCGAAACTCATATATGTCATGAATCCGAGCTGTGCGATGGTGTTGACCACCTGATAGGATGCGAGCTGTATTTTGCCGAACCAGCCTGAGACGATTGCCCCGAAGCTCCAGAGGAAGCATTCGACTCCGCTCTGAATCATGACGGGGTAGGAGGTGGCCCACACTTTACGGCGTATGTTCCCTGAATCGGCAGAGCCTTCGCGGAGTCCGGCTGTGTATGGGCGGTAGCGGCGCGACAGGAGTATGAATACTACTATGCCGGTCATGGCTATGTAGCGCGCTGTCATTGTGCTTAGTCCAGCCCCGACGAGTCCGAGCTCGGGAAATCCGAAATTGCCGTAGATGAGAGAATAGTTGCCTATGATATTGATTGCATTCGCTCCGAGTATCATCCACATGGGAGTGGCTGTGTCGGTCGTGCCGTTGGCGGTCTGCTGGCAGCAGTTGAACACGGCCATCGGCAGAAGTGTCGACAGGACTATGAGATAATATTGCCGGATTAGCGGTAGCAGTTCCTCCGGCTGTCCGAAACGGTCAAGGAAGAAATATAGTCCACCCATGATGGCTGTAAATCCGGCTGAGACAAGGATATTGATTTGCAGTCCGCTCCGCAGAGTCACTCCTACCGTGTGATTCTCTCCTTTTGAATATAGCGCTCCGATAATCGGTGTCATTCCTGCTGCGAAACCAAGCTGCATGACTGTGACAATCATAAACAGAGAGTTGACAAAGGCGGCTGCTGCAAGTTCATCTGTTCCGTAAGCCCCCACCATCATAGTGTCTGCGAAACTGACTACGATAATGCCGACCTGAGTCACAAGAACCGGGAGACCAAGTCGCCAGAGGTTCTTATATTCAACCTTATAGGCTTTCCAGAAGCCTGCTTTACGTGCTATTGTCGATGGATTCATAGATGAAGTATGACGGTTAATCTTGATTCTGGGATGCAAAGTTACAAAAAATTAACGGTCAAAGCCTTATAACAGCCTCTAAGATGCGGTCAGGTCTTTAAGAAACACGATGGAGGTGGCTGTAATGAGTGAGGTGCATACAGAAACATCCCATAGCTTTACATCAAAAGCTATGGGATGTCGGTTTCATGTCGCTGTGGTTACTGTCGTGACAGTCCACATGACCTATGGGATGTCTCAGGCTTCCTGTGCGATTTTCTTGAAGTCATCGAGGCTGACAGTCTGCTTGTCGAGGCTGACAGCATTTTCGATAGCGTCATAGAGCTTGGAAGTGAGAACCTGCTGGGTAAGCTGGTTGCGGATTTCAGCCTTTTCGAGCTGTTCCTTAGCGTAGCGGGTGATGATTTCTTCGTCGATGCCTGCCATGCCGTACTGTGCGAACTGACGGGCTGTAAGGAACTTGGCCATTTCGAGAACCTCGTCGGCTTCAACCTTGATTTCAAGAGCCTTGAGAAGGTTGGTTTCGATGATTTCATGCTTGATGCCGTTTTCCTGAGCTGCATAGGCTTCATCGGGATTCTCAGCTTCTGCGAAGAAGAGTTTCTTGATGGTCTCTGCGGGGAGAGTCATCGAACCATACTTCTCCATCATGGCCTTGTCGAACTGGTTGCGGAAAAGGATGTGGCTGTTCTGTGAAAGCTCGTTGGCAATCATTTCCTTAACGGCAGCACGATATTCCTCTTCGTTGTGAACCTTGTCTTCGCCGAATACCATCTTGTAGTATTCTTCGCCGAGTTCTGCGGGCACGTTGACGATGATTTCAGAAATTGTCATCTCGAAGTCACCCTTGATGTCGGCAGCGATATCCTTGTCGACATGGAGCATTGAAGCGAGCTCGCCTGCATCGCCGCCTGCAGCCTTCCAAGGATTGAACACGACTTTGTCGCCGGGCTTCTTGCCTGCGAACTTGGCTGTTTCTTCCTTGTCCTTGAAGTAGAGGGGGAACACGATGCCGTCGGTTACCTGAATAGCACCTTCGTTCTGGCTTACGTTGCCGTTTTCGTCGAGCTGCATGAGAGCACCCTTGACAACACCGTCCTCGGTCATTTCCTGTCCGGGTTCCTGCTTGCCGAAGCGCTTGCGCATGTTCTTGTCCTGCTCGTCGATCATCTCGTCGGTCACTTCGATTTCATAGAAAGGATAGTGGTCGTCCTTCGAGGGCTTGATGTCGAGCTGGGGAACGAGGGCAAGATCATATTTGAATTCCTGATCGCCTTCTTCGAATGCCTCCTTGACTTCAACGGGCACGGGGTGACCCATAACGGGAAGATTGTTTTCAGTGATGAAATCAACCACTGCACGATAGACAGTGTCGTTGATGACATCGCTTGTCATCTGCTTGCCGAAACGGCGTTTGAGTTCGCCGAAGGGCACATGACCCTTGCGGAATCCGGGGATGGAGTGTGTGCGGCCGAGCTCTTTGAGCTTTTTGGTCACATCGTCCTTATAGTCGTTTTCTTCAATCGCCACGGTAAGACGGATGTCTACGGGTGAAATCTCTTCCTTGGTAATTTTCATTTGGGTAATGTATCAGTTTTTTATTAATATTTTTGCTCTTTTCAGCGCTGTCCGTGCGGACGGCGTTCAATCAAGGTGCAAAATTAACAAAAAATTCCCGAAAAGCAAAGATGGTCGCTAAAAGGGGTGTGAAAATTCATTAAACACACGTTTTTTACATAACTGCCACTTTGACAGCGTTTGAGTCGACAACGACAATGTATATGCCCGGTGAGAGGCGCGAGCCGGTCGGGATGCTCATGCCACCGAGCGTAAAGATTGCCACCGATGTGTGGGGGCTGAGCACACGGATATAGCCTCCATCGTTAACGACGACTGGACGGGATGTGTCTGCGCTGTCGGTGATTATGTCGTCTATTCCTGACTTCGGTCCTGACACATAGACTGCAAAAGTTCCGGCAGGAAGGGTCAGGCCGTTGGCTGTCATTGAGGGGGTGACATTTGTGCTTGCTGCCAACATGGTGTACTTGCTGTCAGAAAGGAAGGCGGTTGTCCCGGTGGCAGGGTTGGTCGGGAAGGGAATGGTCGCGCTTTCCGTGATTTTGGCTGAGGCAGGATTGACCACGAGGTAGAGTTCCGAAGTTCTGTCGGTCAGTGAAATGTAGCGTGCGGTAGAAGAACTCAACTCTACATTTGAGGTTGCGTCCTCACGGAAAAGTGCTGGGTAGTCGGCGCGGATGGCGCAAAGAGCCTTGAATGTGGCGAGCAGTCCCTGACGTGCAGGCGATGAGCTGATGTCCCATGAGACTTTTTTGGGGCTTGTGTCGTTTCCGGCACTGTTTTTGGTTGTCTGATTGTTGGCGATTTCTTCAAACTGCCAGATCATGTGAGCGCCGGGCGACAGCAGCATCTGGGCAGCCATAGAGCCGATGCGCTGGCAGAGGGCTGTGAAGTCGCCTTTGACGACAGATGAGCCGCTTGTCGTTCCATAGGCAACGCGTTCTTCGTCATGGCTCTCAGCATAGCTGACCGTCGAGCCCCATATACGGTTGCCGTCCTGAGGCGCATAGAATCTGCTGAGTGAGGTGTCGCCTGTGCCCATGACATAGTTGCGGGCGTTCCAGTTGACATTTGCCCAGTTGATTTCGCCGTCGCGGGCCATGTCGTTCTCTTCCTCGCTTCCGGCAAGGTTCTCATTGATGAAGTATGCGTCAGGATTAGTGAGCCGCATGCTTTCATGAAGGGCTTTCATGCGGGCCACGCGTGTTACGTTGAAGCGGTTGGTGTTGTTGTCGTTCGGCGTGCCCCATGTGTTGGTGGTTGCGTCGAATGTGTTGCCGTATGAATCGTTGTCGCCGAGTCCTTTAACGAGGTCGAAACGGAAACCGTCAACCTTGTAGGCTGTCATCCAGTAGTCGAGCGCGTCGCGCCACTGTTGCTGCACGAGCTCGCAGTCCTGATTCCAGTCGTTGAGCACACTGTAGGAGTGTGGGGCAGAGCCGTTGTAGAACGGAGATATGTTGCGGCGCACCATGTCATACCACGGATGAGCGCCGTCGCTCTGATTGAACACGATGTCGAGAATCACGGCCATGCCTCTTTCGTGAGCACCGTCGATGAGCGCACGGTAGTCGTCGGGTGTGCCGTAGGCTTTGTCGGGGGCCATATAGAAGTTCGTGTTGTAGCCCCATGAGTTGTTGCCTGCGAATTCCATTATCGGCAGCAGCTCGATTGCGTTTACTCCAAGCTCTTTGAGGTAGTCGAGCTTTGAAATCACGCCTTTCACAGTGCCTTCGCCGAGGGCTTTGCCTTCAGTGCCTGTGAAGTCACGGATAAGAAGTTCATAGATTATGAGGTCGCTTTGCGGGACACCCTTGAAATCGGTCACTTTCCAGTCATAGACATCGCGCTCGCTGTTGAACACGGCCAGAGGAACACCGGTGATTTTTTTCGACGGGTAGGCCGGCAGTTCAGGGAAGACCGTATTGGGGATATATTGGTCGTTGTTGGGGTCAAGCACGAGATGTGCGTAGGGATCTCCGACATTGATACTTCCGTCCACATTATAATAATATATGTAGTCCTTGCCTTTCTCAAGGTTTTCGAGTGTGAGCCAGAAATATCGGTTGCCGTTATAGTCCTGATAGTTCATGACATATTCCGGAGCAGGGGTATAATCGTTCCATGAACCCATCATGACGACATTGGTTTTGCCGGGTGCGGCGATGCAGAATGTTACAGAGCCGTCAGCGTTGATTTCAGTCCCCATCTTCGGTGTTCCGCCGGGATAGACAGCTTCTTTCGATGCCGGGAAGTCCTTTGGGAATACCTGCACGAAAATGTCGCCTCCGCATCCGGTCTTGCACTCAGAACTGCTGTCGGAGTTGCGGAATACGAACGCAAGTTTCTCGATGCTTTCACCGGCAGCTGTGATGTTGTAGTATTCGCGCAGGTCGGGAATGCGCATTTCCCATGTGAACGGGCCGGTGTAAGTGAGTTTATATTTCTCTGTGTTTGTGCCCCATGTGGGCGCGTTTTTCCACTGTCCGTCGCTAAGGTTGGTGATGACCCCAGTGTGGGCATAGATTCCGGTAGAAGCCGATGCGCCGACAAGTCCTCTGTTTCCTCCGTCGGAATGGAATGTGATGACAATGTCCTTGCTGTCTTCAGTGATGATTGCCGGAGAGGTCGTGATGCTCTGCGCGGACATGGCGATGCTTGCGCTTATGGCAGACATCGCCCAAAGCTGGCGTAGATTTAATCTCATGTCTGGAAAGATTGTTGAAAAATGTTGGTTGAAAAGAATATTTTGTAAGTATGATGTCGGGAAACGTGTGCCGTAGAGAGGAGAAAGGGGCGTAGCAGAAGTAAGGTAGGAAAAGAGGAGGGGAGTGACCGGGAGGTCAGTGGGGTGCGTGTCAGATAATCATCGGGTCAAAATCGTCGGCAGAAATATTGTCATCCGATTTTAGGGCGTGGATGATGTTTTTGAGATTTTCCATATAGCCGATCACCATAGAGCCTGTTGCGGCAGGGGTGAGACGGAACATGGCGCTTAGTTCGGTGTTGCTGTGTTTGCGTCGGTAGGCGCGGACGGATTTCAGTATCTCCTGCGCTTCTTCGAGCGCTTCTTCACGTCGGCCGAGGCGCACGAGGCTCATCAGGAACGGGAACGATATGGCTGGCAGGTACGGCCATTGGCCGAGACGGTATTTCGCATGGTAGAGTCTGACAACATCCTCGAATCTGAGGGCGAAGTAGCAAACTTCGAGCATGAAGGCGATGTCGTTTTCAAATCCTTTTATTTCGTCGTAGATCAGACAGACAAGGGCTGCAGAGCCAAACTGTCCGTGGACCACATGTCCGCGTGCCCATTCGACAGCGTCTTTTTCAGTTATGAATCCGGCTGCAATTATGCTGCGCACATATGGTTCGGCAATTTTTCGGTCAAGGACAAGAAGCACGTCGATTGCCAGCCTTGAGTGAAGATGCTCTTTGAGATATGATGTCAGCATGGCCACAGCTTCGGTCTGACGGTCACACTCGATGAGTGCTGCGGCATATGTCGAGATGTCGGTCTCTTCGGCTTCGGACGATGCGATGACTTTGCCATAGATCGAGGCCACTACTTCGGGACCGCGTTCGAGGCGGTAGAGGGCTGCGCCTTTGATGCGCAGCGCCATGATTGAACCTGCGTCAATGGCAAGAGCATATTCAGCCGACGACAATGCTCCTTCGTAGTCCTCGCGGTTTATCTGTACTGTGGCGAGGCGCAGCCAGAAGTCGAGGGTGAAAGGCTCGAGCATGGTGAGTTCCTCGAATAGCTGTGCTGCGGTTTCAAGGTCATCGTTCTCTTCGGAACGGTCGGCGAACTCGTAGAGGAATGTCTGGGGGTAGGAGCACTTGGACTGTATGCGGTCGCGGTTTGACTTCAACCAGTCTTCAAGGTGCATTTCCATCGCATAGTCTGTGAACTGTATTATCTCCTCGTCTTCAAAATCTGTCGTGGTGTCGAGTATGGCTTCGAGTTCTGCAATCATTTCCTCTGAAGTCATGCTGAGGTCTGAATTGCGGGCACGCAGGCTTAGCAGTTTGTTGAGGATACCTTCCTGACTGACGCGGTTGTTGACTTCGGTTGTCACTTCGACATCGCCGAATGAATAGTAAAGCCATGCACGGCGGGTGGCCAGGGCTTCGCTCTTCGGATAGTGGACGGCTCCGTAGAGCAGTACCTCCATCTTTACGATATAATTGTCATAGTCAGATGCGTAGTCAAAGATTTCAATGAGGTCTGTTTCGTCGAAAAAGGCCTCGGTGTTGCCTCGTTTGACCACTTCTGATTCAAATTCTTCGTATAAGTCGCGTCGGTCGTTGCGTTCGTCCATGTAATGGTGAGAAAATATTAAGTATAACGTATAAAGTTTGAATGATTGAGTGTCGGGCGGATGGTCGCAAGGCCGGATGCTCCTTGTGGCTTTAGAGGATAAAGTATCGGACTAAACGACTGTAGTCCGATACTTTATTGCCGGTTTTCAATCCTTATGCTTTATCCGATGGATTCTTTATGCTTTCCAGCTGTCTTTAAGGGCGATGGTGCGGTTGAAAATCAGTTCGCCGGGCTTTGAGTCCTGATCGAGCGTGAAATAACCGATGCGCTGGAACTGTAACGGAAGTCCCGGTTTTGCGATTTCGGCGAGGTATGGTTCTACCTTTATGTGCTCTACGATTTTTAATGAGTCGGGATTGAGCATTTCGCGGAAGTCACGTTCGGTTTCGGCAGCAGGATTCTCTACGTTGAACAGGCGGTCGTAGATGCGGGCTGTGGCATCGATGGCATGTTCGGCCGAAACCCAGTGGAGTGTTCCTTTGACCTTTCGTGAGCTTCCGGGCAGTCCGCTGCGGGTGTCGGGGTCGTATGTGCAGTAGATTTCCTCGATGTTTCCGTCCGAGTCTTTCTTTACGCCGGTGCATTTGATGATGTATGCACCTTTCAGGCGTACTTCTCCGTTGGGAGCGAGGCGGAAGAATTTCTTGGGCGGATTTTCCATGAAATCGTCACGTTCGATATAGATTTCACGGCTGAAAGGCATCTGGTGTGTGCCTGAGCCTTCTTCTTCGGGATTGTTTTCCATCTCGACGGTCTCAACCTGTCCTTCCGGATAGTTCGTGATGATGACCTTGACCGGATTGATGACAGCCATACCGCGGGTTGCCACTTTGTTGAGGTCGTCGCGGACAGCATGTTCAAGCAGTGAGATGCTGTTGAGGGCTTCATATTTCGTATAACCGATGGCGTCGATGAAGTTGCGGACGGCGCGCGGAGTGAAACCGCGACGGCGCAGACCGGAAATGGTCGGCATGCGGGGGTCGTCCCATCCTGCAACGAGTCCTTCCTTGACAAGCTGGAGCAGCTTGCGCTTTGACATGACTGTATATGTGAGGTTGAGGCGGTTGAACTCAATCTGGCGGGGGCAGTAGCTCTCGTCGGCGAGTTCTTTTACGAAATATTCATACAGCGGACGGTGAGGCACAAACTCAAGTGTGCATATCGAGTGGGTGACTCCTTCGAAATAGTCGCTCTGGCCGTGTGCGAAGTCATACATCGGGTAGACTTTCCAAGTAGTGCCTGTGCGGTGGTGGGGAGTCTTGATGATTCGATACATGATTGGGTCGCGGAAGTGCATGTTGGAGCTTGCCATGTCGATTTTGGCACGGAGCACGCGTGCGCCTTCCTCAAACTCTCCGGCGTTCATGCGTTGGAAAAGGTCAAGATTCTCTTCGACCGAACGGTTGCGGTAGGGGCTTTCAGTTCCGGGTTGTGTCGGAGTGCCCTTCTGAGCTGCAATCTGCTCGGAAGTCTGATCGTCGACATATGCCTTTCCTTCTTTGATCATGCGGATGGCGAGATCATAGAGCTTGGGGAAATAATCAGATGCGTAATATTCACGGTCACCCCAGTCAAATCCGAGCCAGTGGATGTCTTCGCGGATTGAATCCACGTATTCAACGTCCTCCTTGACAGGGTTGGTGTCGTCGAAACGCAGGTTGCATGTACCGCCAAACTTTTCAGCGATACCGAAGTCCATACAGATGGCCTTTGCGTGGCCTATATGTAGATATCCGTTAGGTTCTGGTGGAAAACGGGTGTTGAGACGGCCTCCGTTCTTACCGGCCTGAAGGTCCTCGAGGACAAGCTGTTCGACAAAGTTAAGGCCTTTGGACTCTTGTGGTGGTGTGACTTGACTATTATTTTCCATTACGGGAGAATGTTAAAAAATATGGTTTTGTCTGTATTTTAATGTGCAAAGATAGTCACAATTTTTTGAAAACACCCAACTTGGTTCCAAAAATCAGGTTTATGCAAGTCTGTAGGTCTGATTCTTATCGTTTCACCTCTGAATTTCGATGGCAGCGACTTTGGCAACACCAACATCGTCTGACTGCACCAAAACTGTATTCAGAGACTGTCAATATTAATAAGTACGCATAGGATTGTTTTGCGTTTGGTATTGCGACATCGTCAACGGTCAGATTATTTTCGTCAAATCAGGCACTTTCCCGACATTCCCAAATCTTTCCCCAACATGTCCCAACAAATTTTTCACGACAGAACTAATTGGAACAATCAAGTGATAGCGGAATCTTCCGATTCTCGTTATACTGCTTGTTGGTTTGCAGTGTGACCATTGCAATGATAACGCAATTCAGGATAGCATAGCACTCCATTAAAATGAAAATCCATGAACAATTCACTAATTAGATGCAAAATCAAGGAATGATATTATCAAATCGAGAAATACACCCGCGCCGTCGATTCTCTCAAACGCGAAGCCATCGACTCGTTGCCGGATATCTCCTTTTGACCAATCGTATTTGATTGAAAATTAAAAAGTATTACTTTTGTATATGGAAACGAACAATTCTAACCTCGTAATCTACAAGGCTCCTGACGGAAAAATGTCGATTGATGTTACAGTTCAGAATGAGACCGTATGGCTCAGTCAGAGACAAATGGCAGAACTTTTCGGCAAGGACCAGTCTGTCATCGCCCGTCATATCTCCAATGTTTTCAAGGAGGGAGAACTGGAGAAGGAAAGTAATATGCAAATTTTGCATAATACTCTTTCAAAGTTCAAGCCAACGCAGGTTTACAGTCTTGATGTGATCATATCTGTTGGCTATCGCGTCAAGTCGAAACGAGGTACTCAATTCCGTATCTGGGCAAATCAGGTTTTGAAACAGTACCTCTTGCAAGGCTACGCCATTAACGAACGAGTTGCTGCGCAGAAGTATGACGAGTTGAGCCAGTTGGTAAAGGTGTTGGGTCGCACCATACAGAATCAGGAGAAGCTGACGGAGGACAGCCGTTCGTTGCTTGATGTAGTTGTCGATTACACATACGCACTCGACACCCTCGACCGCTATGATTATCAGGAGTTGAAGATTGAGGACACCACCGGCAAAGAGGCGTTCCATGCCACATACGAAAACGCAATGGAAGTCATCCGCGAACTTCATGAAAAATTCGGTGGTAGCACATTGTTCGGTAACGAGAAAGATGACTCCTTCAAAAGCTCAATCGGTCAGATTTACCAGACTTTCGGCGGTGTTGACCTGTACCCATCTGTGGAGGAGAAGGCGGCGATGCTTCTGTACCTTGTTACCAAGAACCACTCTTTCAGTGACGGCAACAAACGAATTGCCGCCACACTGTTCCTGTGGTTCCTCAACGGCAACGGTATCCTTTATAATGAGGACGGCTCAAAGCGTATCGCCGACAACACCCTTGTTGCTCTCACTCTTATGATTGCCGAAAGCCGCACTGAAGAAAAGGACACAATGGTCAAAGTAATCGTCAACCTAATCAATAAGAACAACTAAAGTTCTATCTTTTTTTCATCTCTCCTCATAGAGAGATTAATCAAACTACATATTCAAGATAGATGAAGATTCTCTATAATCTTATAGAAGAAACATATAAGGCGCTACTTTTTTATGAAATATCGGTTACTTTCGTAAGATAGCGGTTTTATAAATCATAGCGAATAAAACAGATGAAGAATTCCTCGTATAAATTACGATTTATAAAATAAAGTCTTCATGGAAGCCGTCCGTTCTGGCTATTGGCTGTAAATGATTTAAATAGCCTATATATTGCGTGTGTAGTATGTGTAAAATTGATGTATATTAGTGGGTGTATCCCGTATAAAGGCGTGTAACTCGTTGTAACTCATTTGATTAACAAATTTTAACGGGGGGGGTAATTTTTGTTTGCATAATTGTGAAAAAATGTTGAATTTTGCACCCCGAAAAATGCAATTAAACCATTATCACCAACTGTGCAGATACAGCTGCAACAGACTGCCGGATGCTCTCTATTGCTTTAAAGTGATAAGGAAATTAACAAATACAGATTTTGATGAAATCAATAAAACAATTACTATTGATGCTTGCAATCTCTGTTACAAGCGCAGCGTACGGACAGGATATTGCCGTAAAGACAAATGTCCTTGACGATTTGATACTTGATATCAATATCGGAACCGAGATAGGATTGGCTCCTAAATGGACTGTGGACATTCCCCTAAGCATTAACGACTGGAATCTAAGCCATGATCGCCGATGGAAACATCTATCCATCCAGCCCGGTGTGAGATATTGGTTCTGTGACCGTTTTTCCGGTCATTTTGTCGGTTTGCACACCCATGGCGGTATATTCAACATGGGAGGCTTTGACGGCAAGATCAATATGTTAGGGACGGATTTCACCAAACTTGCAAACAGTCGTTTTCAGGGATGGTTCATTGGCGGTGGAATCAGCTACGGCTATGCGTGGATGCTGGGAACCCATTGGAACATCGAGGCCGAGATTGGCTTCGGGTATTCTTATTCGCGCTACGACCAGTTCCGTTGTGCAGGATGTGGCAAGAAGGTGCGTTCTAATATGCCGCATAATTATGTAGGGCCGACCAAGGCCGCCGTCAATATGGTGTATTTGTTTTAAACAGTAAGTAATTGTGAAAAGGTTGTTGAGTTTGGCTATGCCGGCAATATTCGTTTTGTTTGCCGGTGCTGAAAACGTCGTGACCAATGTGTCTGTCGAAAATCTGAGAATGGAAAGAGACGGCGGTCATATCTGTATTGATATGAACCTTGTACTTTCCGAACTTGATGTTGAATCAAACAGGAGTGTGCGTTTGTCGCCGTGGCTTCACAAAGGCAGTGATTCAATTCCTCTTCCCTCGGTTGACATACACGGACGACGCCGGTATTATTACAATCTGCGAAATAACAGTAATATGATGGTCTCCGGCAAAGACCGCATGGTATTTCAGGCCAAGGAGGCGCCCGGGCGGGTTACATATCATGAGCTCGTGCCTTTTCAGGACTGGATGGACGGAGCTACAATCCGAATACAGCGAACCGACAATGGATGTTGCGGGCATGTTCTTCTCAACGAGCATGGCGATGTCGGTATGTATCAGGACCGATTTTTCCCCGATCTGCTTTATATCAGGCCATCGGCTTCGCGAGAGAAACGACGCACTCTCGAGGGCCGGGCATATATCGACTTTCCGGTTGACCAGACCATAATATATCCCGATTATCGACGCAATTCAATTGAGCTGACGGCAATCCGTGCGACAATTGACACAATCCGCAATGATGTCGATGCCAAAATAGACAGCGTGTGGCTTAAGGGTTTCGCATCGCCCGAGAGCCCTTATTCACACAATACAGATCTTGCCAAAGGGCGAACAGAGGCTCTCCGCCACTATATACAGCAGCTGTATCGCTTCGACGATGTGACCATGATAACCGACTTTGAGCCGGAAGACTGGGCCGGACTACGATTGGCCGTTGACGGCTCAAATCTTGACCACCGCAGTGAGATACTCAACCTAATCGACTCGGACATGGAACCTGATATGAAAGAGAATCAGATAAAGCGTATGTATCCTCAGGACTATCGGTTCATGCTCGACACATATTATCCTGCGTTACGCCATACCGATTATAAGGTATCGTATGTCATACGCACATATCACGACCCTGTAGAGATTCTTGCCGTGATGAGAGAACATCCACAAAATCTGAGTCTTAATGAGTTCTACATCGCAGCCGGCGATATGGAACCCGGAAGCGATGAATTTACGGAAGTATTCGAGACGGCTGTCAGAATGTTTCCCGATGATGCTATCGCAAATCTCAATGCTGCTAACGCGGCCATACGTCAAGATGATTTAGCGAAGGCGGCCAGATATATCGAAAAGGCAGGCAACTCTCCCGAAGCCATTTATGCGCGAGGCGCAATGGCAATAAGGGCTCGCGACTTCAAGACAGCCCGCCGCTATCTTACCGAGGCAAAGGAAGCAGGGCTTGCAAAAGCGGCCGAAACTCTCGATGAGCTTGAAAAGAGGATTTCATATTCACCTAATAATAAAACAAATTAAAAGACCTAAAGTTTATTATGAAAAAAAACTTTATTCTTTTGTCGGCTGGTGTGATGCTTCTTGCGAGCGGTTGCTCTAATGACATCACAGAACCTGACATCAACCCGGGTAATATGTCGGATGGCAATGCCAGATATATTACCGTAGCAATTTCGGGTCTGCCCGAAGCAAATTCCCGTGGCGATGAGAACTCAGACTATGAGTTTGGCTCGGAGGCAGAAAACACAGTGAAAAGCGTGCGTTTCTATTTCTTTGACGATAATGGAGCCGCCGCTAACGTGAAGCGCTGCAGCGATGGTTCTTACCTCAACTACTTCGATTGGAGTGCCAAAGAAGATCCCGAAATCGATAAGAATGAAGGCGCCAATGCACCTAACATCGAAAAAACCATCAAGGCAACTCTGGTCATCAACACCAAAGAAGGCGACCATCTTCCGACAAGAATCGCGGCAATTGTCAATCCCACAACCCAGCTTGGCGACGAGTCCCGCGACCTCGCATCTCTGCGCAATGTAATTAGCGACTACAAGACTTCGATTGCCAACTATGGCTTCACAATGAGTACATCGGTATATCTCGGTTTGAACAAAACCGAAGTAACCAGCACCGAAATCCCCGAGTCTTCAATTCAGGATACGCCTCAGGGCGCTCTGCTCCAGCCGGTAGTGGTGTATGTCGAACGTGTGATAGCCAAGGTGCGTGTTAAGGTTGATGCCACATCTTTCGAAGGTCGTATCAAGACCATCGGCGGCAATACAGCCATCGCTCTTGTCGATGACAAAAACAACCCAATCATGGCTGATGACAAGCCGGTATATGCCAAGTTCTCCAACTGGAATCTCACCGGAACCACCTCAAAATCATGGCTTAACAAGCACATCAACCCGGCATGGGATGGAATCACGGATTTTGACTGGACATGGAACTATCCTACATTCTTCCGCAGCTACTGGGCATGGAACTGCCCCGGTGCAGGTCGCAACTATTTCTCATACAACCAACTGATTGGCGAAACCGGCCAGAAATTCGGAACAACGGCTTCTTCGCTTTACTGCTCCGAGAACGCAGCCACCAACACCAATTTCGATAACGGTGTCGGCGACCAGTATCCCACGTGCGGTATTCTCTGCGCAGTTCTCTGCTATGAGAACGGCAACCCGGTTGAATTCTACAAGTTCCTTGGCGAAACACACATTGGTGAAGACAACTTGATCACAGCCATGCTCTCATCAATCCAGAGCCGTAAGCAGTTATACTCTTATAAAGAGGTCGGTGGCAAGAAGGTGTTTACCGAAATCTCGAAAGAAGACATCGAACTCGAAACAGCCTATGCTGCAAACAAAGCCACTCTTGACAATGCAACAAAAGGACGCTACCATTCTTACCTGACACTCTCGAAGGTCGGTTCAGGAAAGAAGTGGTTTGCATCTGACAGAGAGGATCAGGATGTAACCAAAGACTTCCTCAAGGAGGCAGATGTAATCAAGTTCATCCAGGAGACAACCGGCGCGGTAAATATTTGGAAAGAAGGTATGACTTACTATTACTTCCCCATCGAGCACCTCGGCAAGATGGGCGCTGACGGCAAGAACTATGGTAAGAACGGTGTTGTGCGCAACCATATCTATGACTCGACCATCACCGAACTTTATGGTCTTGGCACACCAGTCTACAACCCTGATGAGACAATATATCCCGAAAAGCCCAAGGACAACGATTCTTATATTGCCGCTAAGATCAATATCCTGTCGTGGCGTCTGGTCAACAACAACGTAAAACTTGAATGGCCCAAATGATGAGTCGGAGATTTCATATTCTCAACTGATCACAGAATGATAATGAACGGCGGGAAGCTGAAGCCCGCGCGGAGGTTTCCCGCCGTTCACTTATTACTTCGAACCTGAAATTTCAAAACATCTCTCTGAAAACCTGAAGGCCGGCGCGAATATAACACTCCCGTATGGTCTTCCACCAATTGATTGAAAACTCTGCGGAGATGATATCTCCGCTCCAGATATATTATATAAAAACCGAATATAGAGCGTGTTTAAAGTCATGAAATCATGTTTATTGGGTAAATACGTCATGCAGGCCTTGTCAGCGTTGGTTGCATGCGTGTTCATGGTGTCCTGCACGGGCTTCTTTGATTATGAAGGTGACTGCCGTGTACGTTACTTGGTACGTTTCAAGTACGACTACAACATGAAGTTTGCCGATGCCTTCCGGCCTGAGGTCGATGAAGTGACTTTGCACCTCATTGACAGCGACGGGAACGTAGTTTGGCGAAAGACAGAGTCGGGCGAGGCTCTCAAAGCCGACGGATATGCCATGAATGTAGACGTGGCCCCCGGAACATATTCAATGGTGGCATGGTGCAGTTCGGCTTCTCCAGAGACATTCGAGGCCGGGTTTGACGGCACGCGTGAAGGTCTCCATACCCGCTTCTATACCGAGAGCGCCGACGACAACTCTCAGCACATCAGTAAGAAACTGGACCGTCTGTTTCACGGATACATACCCGATGCCGTTTTCCCCGATGCCATTGAGGGAGATTTTGAGTACATGATTCCATTGACGAAGGATACAAACCACTTTGTAATCACACTTCAGCAACTATCCGGCGAACCTATCGACAGTGAACTTGTCGAGTTTGAGATTACCGACGACAACACTCATCTGTGTTGGGACAATGAGCCATTGGCGGGAAATACGACCACATATCACCAATGGTATAAAACAACCGTCGATGTCAATCTTGGGTCCGACAGCAGAAATCAGACGGTGGAAAACAACCGTTTTGCCGGCGTAATCGCCGAGCTCACGACATCACGACTGATGGAGAACAGTTCCGCCCGACTCAGGGTGTACCGCACCGACAACGGAGAGACCATAGCGTCGATCCGGCTTATCGACGCGCTGTTGCTCGTCATGGGATATGAGAACTCGCACAGACTTACTGCACAGCAGTATCTTGATTATAAAGACGAATACAACATGACATTCTTCCTCGATGCCAACCACAAGTGGCTCGACGGCTCTCTTAAAATTGAGTCGTGGCGCGTCGTTTACAAGGATGTGGAGCTTAACTGAGCATAACATTGTATGTATAATCAGTCGAAAATAACAAAAGGAACTTTGCTGTGGGGTGTCCTGTTAATCCTCGGATTGACACTCGGGGCTTGCAGCACCGGCTATAACGAAGATATTTCGTCTGACCGGCAGCAGACTAATATGGTAGTACGTTTCACCCTCCCGGAATCGGCATCGGCATCTGCGAAATCGAAGGCGGGAGACGGCTATGAGGACGGTTCTGTAATAGAAAATTATATAGATGTGCAGAATAGCTGCAAGGTGTTGTTTTTCTCGCAAAACAACACCTTCCTCGGACTGCTCGACCGTCAGGTTGTGGCCGAAATCGACAAACGGCAGTATAATGTTTGCGGCATCCCGCCGCTTAATCTGCCGTCAGACTTCAAGATAATGATTGCAGCCAATTGGCCCGATATGTCGGTCATCGACAACGCCGTTGCCGGAGCTACGACAATCGACGACATCTGTCATGCCGCAGCTTCTGTGTTTGATATGCTTCCCGGACTGATGCTTGATCTCGAAAAGGGACATCTGATGCCTTTCTTCGGCATACGTTCGTATTCGGGAATACCTATTCTGCCCGGGACCACGACATTGCCCGAGCCCATCACACTGTTGCGCGCAATGGCCAAAGTCGAGGTAATATTTGACGTTGACGACCGAGACTCAGAGCTGACACCGGCAGTTACTTTGTGCCACTTTAATGGCAAAGGGTATTGTGCGCCCTACCGCGTCTACGACCAGAATGACTACGGACAGGGCAATGACTGGGACTCAGACTATCTGCACCGCCTGCATCTCGTCACAGACGACAATAACAATGATAAGGAGGCCTCTGGCCGCCGCGCCGAGTTGGCAATGAGTGCCGATGGCTCTTACCGCTGGACTGCCTATATTCCTGAATACCGCAATCTAAAGGCCGACGGCTCTCCTGCTCCCGACGAAGCTTATATAGAAATAAAGCTGGCATCGCAGGCCCCGGACGAAAAGCCGTTCAGAATCTATTTCTCTTTATATTCGGGAGAAACCTCTGCCAATACGACACTTCCGCGGTTTAATATTGAACGCAACAATATCTACCGATTCAATGTGTCGCTCCATCACGGCCAACTTTCAATCATTGCGCGTCCCTGGAACTACAGACCTCAGCCTGTGATAAACGCTTGATAAAGTATCGATACTCTCTGTAAACATTATCGAGTTGAAAATGAAACTTAAAAATCTGCTATGCTGTATCACGACAGTTATGCTGTCGTTTACCGCCTGCACCGGCGATAATTCCGATATTATGCCTGAAGTCGTTACGGCCAGCTGTGCCATACAGTCGCGCGCATCAGGCGATACACAACCCGAGACGCTTCCCAACGAACTTATAAACAACTGGTGGGTGGCATTTGTCGATGCCTCGGGAACAGTACGTTCAATTGTGGAAAACTCGCCACAATTGGCCTCTCCGGTCGAACGTGATGAATTCACGGTCGACCTTCCGGTTGCCACATATACGCTTTATGCTTTTGCCAATCTTTCGAAGGAACAGCTCTATCAGAGAACAGGCGTGAAGTTTGTTGTCGGCGAAAAATTAGTGAAAGAGCCTTCCGTTGCCGTATGGGACAACATGACAAACAATCCTGAAAAGACGGCACTCATCCCCATGAGCGGAACCACGACAATCGACTTTCGTAATACACAATCTTTTACCGTCGAGGTTATCCGTATGCTTGCCAAAGTCCGCATTTCGGTGCAAAACACTTCGTCGGCCAAGCTGGAGGTGAAACGCCTTTCCTTCGGCATTCTCAACCGTGGTCCGGTGCGGCTGCTTCCCGACTATAAGGCTCTCGAATCGTGTCCGGATATTATGGAATCGGCAAAAAACGGGAAAGAAGAGCTTACGTTCGACAACATGAACGTCAGCCTCGGTGTCAACAAGTCTATGACCCATACATTTTATGTGCGCGAATCGGCGGCCAAGTGGACTCACCCCACCGGACGCTACTTTGTCACTTTCACAGTTTCGCGCCCCGACGGAGCGACTGCCGATGAACACTACGCCATCACCGACGACCTTCAGTGGATACAGCGCAACGATTTCATTGATATTCCGATTGTGATATCCGATATGACTATTGATTGGAGTGTGCTGTTCTATCCTCCGATCGGCGGCTATCCAGCCGTAATGACCGAGGTTGAAGGCGACACTCATTTCATGACATTCGGAACATCCGGCAAGTTCAGAATCAGACCGGAGATTAAAGACAACAACCGAATCGTGCCCCCTGCCGACTATGATTTCGAAATAACTGAAATCAATGGCGACAAAAAAATCTTCACAAATCAGCCGGAAAAGAATACGGTTACCGGCGAAATCATAGGCGAGCTTTCCTCTGTCACCGGCACGGCGACTCTTGACTGTAAGGTAACTGTCAGGTACGACGGTTACGAAACAGTCAGGACCCGTAGGCTATATATAATCAGAAAATAAAAAAATTTTTTTTTGTTCAGACACTTATGAGATTAACCTCAGCTGTCTTATTGCTGACATCAGCCTCTTTGTCATTAAATGCTATGGATAGTCATGGAGCTGATGTCACACCATTGATATCCGATGTATCACAGTTTGTACAGGGTGTCGGCTCTGATGCCGCAAAACTTATTGACGGGAATGCGTCAACAGTGTGCAGTTTGCCGGGCGCTTCGTTTACCGTAAAGTTGCCTGAAGGACTCACCAATAATACGCCGTTCCGCATTCGGTTCACAATACCGGCCGGAGCGACCGACGTGCCCTCGGGTTTTGCCGTGTATGGTATGCACGACGAAAAAGGCACACTTAAGAGCGAGACCAAATTCGGGCATACGACAGCGCGCATCACATACGACGGATCTGTAGAGTATGAATCACCTACCTTTTATGTGCGCGATGGCTTCAAAGACCAGTGGTGGGATTGCACACACATGCGGTTTGACTGTACTGAGATCCTTTCGGATGAAGCTGAATCGTTTCGCCTGGCCGAGTTTCAGATATGCCTGTACGACGAATACACTATGGGCGATGGCGCACTTTTGCGCAATAACGGAGATATAATCAATGACGCCGAAAATAAAGATGCCGGCAATGATTGGTATAAGCCGCTTGTGGACGAGAAAGGCCACAGTTGCTGGAATGCAAATGAAAAGGCCTGGGTATGGGGGGGCAAAAAATATACCGGTATAATAGTCACTCCTCAGCAAGTAGATATACCGACCGAATACAAACTCAAGATAGGGCGACCGTCTCCGTCCGACCTTGCAGCAAGCAAACTGCCTGAAAATCTTCATCTTGGGTTTCCCACGAAGATGAAGTGGAGTTATCAGAGTGAAATAGGTGGAGAATGGAAAGAAGTCGCAACTCTTGATCTGTCGGGGGTGAAACCGGGAGAGATATGTGAAATTCCATTTATAATCAGACCCGAATATTACCGTATAAAGTTCGAGACACTAGAAAATGTCGGAGGACTTAAAATCGAGGACTGGGCCGGAGGCTTACCCAATACGGTTCTGTCACGTTTTCAGTTTTATGGACCAATTAAGATCTACGCACCGGCTCCGGATCCGCTGCCGGCTTTGGGAACTCAGTATCCCAATCCCAACAAGGTGTCGCTAAATCAGGATTTCTTCCGGAATAAATTATATAGCAAGGTCCTCAAGGACTTTACATTTGAGCACACCCACGGCATTGTCGACAAGACGTTTGACAACAACTTCCACACCAGCGGGGGATGGCTCACAAATCTTGACATCTGGAATGAGGACGGACATCTGAAACCCGGGGTCACGGTTCCCGGAAGCGAGTTGGGAGTGAAGTTGCCCGATTTCAGCTACGATGCACCGGTCAACTCATTGCTTCCTGTGGGTGATGACGTTCCGCACCAGCCCACCACCACAATCTTTCATGAGGTGTATGTCATACCCGGTGAGCGTGTAGACCTTATCCCGTATTCCGATATATGGCATCGCTCGAACTATGTCGAGGATTTTTACAGGTTTTATGATTATAAGACAGACGAAGCCCATCCTGATGTGTACTTCCTTTTAAGTCCCAGAATGGGCGCATACAGCAAGGATGGAATCTTTGGCGGCCGTGCGCTCGGCAAGGTGTTCAACGACCGCATCTACGGAGATTTTGACTGGAATGATAATCCTCCCGGCCTTCGCGGCCCCGGAGGTGCAGCGTCGTTCTATCGCCCTAAGGTTACCGACAACGATGAATATATCGATGAATATATTGCAGCCGACTATTCACAGTACTATTATGATAATGGTGATTTCAACAGTAACAATGATTCCCGCGATGGCGATATAAAGCGTTTTATCGATGTTGAAAACAAGGTGATACATGAGCCTATTATCAACTTCCGTCATGTGTTTCATGTGGTCGACGGCCGCAAGTTCGCCGACGAAACCTCAAAAGACGTCAAATCCAATGAGGAGTTCCTTGCCCGTGAGCTGAAGCAATTCTATGCCCGTGCCAACAAGGATTTTAAAATCCGTATTATAAATCCGATGCCGAAGAATGGAGGAGTCCACTCCAACCGTTATTACAAAAACGCGACGACGGGGAAATACGAACGCATTGGCACATACGAAATCCAGACCTATCGATTTGAAGGCCATAAGAGGAGTAAAGAGAAGATTGAGAACATGTTTGAACCCGACACGCTTTCAGCCTTCCGTACATTGGTCACTAACCTTGAGACCGAACTTAATCCGAATAAGGAACCCACCCAGGCATGGATTTCGCCCGACGAGACGTTCTATCGTGCGCTCAAATGTAAAGCAGCCAATGCCAAGCCAGGCACATATCTCATACGTCTGGTAGCCAAAACAGTCGACGGTGAACGTATTTATATCGATGGCGGTGACGAGGAAGGCATGTCGTTGCGAGACATCATAATCACGTTCCTTGACGAAGACCATGCCTCGTTTGAGCTTGAAGATGATATTAAGTACGAGCACTCTGAGAAATACCTTGACGAGAATTTCCAGAACAAAAGTGTAGTTGACTTCGACAAATACATGGCGCTTTCGGGAAATCCCGATTTCATGGAGAAAGAAGGCGAAGGCGAGCGTATTAAGTATCCTGTGCCTTGGCTCAACTGTGAATATTCATTCGGTTACAAACATCTTCAGGACTACGGTACGTACACTATAGCTTCCAATGCCGACTGTGTGCCTTACCATCAGGCGGCAACAAGCAAATGGGACCGTCATGACCGCCTCTATAAAAACACCAATGGAGAGAAAAAGGGTTTCTTCTTCTACGCCAACGCCGCCGGTGACCCCGGCGTGATTGCGAGAGTCGATATACCGAGCGTCTGTGTGGGTTCTACCATCCATGTATCGGCTTGGATTAACTCTATGGGCGTGTATATGGATGATGACTACAAAAACAACGAGCCGGCTAATGTCAACTTCGACCTGATAGCAATAATGAAAGACGGCCGAGAGGTAAACATCAACAACTTCTCTACCGGCTATGTGCCTAATGATCCTGAGCATTGCGGCAAGTGGATGCATGTCTATTACTCCGTGACGCCCGACTTCTCCATTATAGAATTTGGCCGGTTTGATGTGAGAGATGTAGACCACTATCAGGTAGTGTTGGTTAACAACTCGGTGAACTCCAACGGAGCCGACTATGCCATCGACGATATCCGTATATATGTGTCCAAGCCTAAGGTAATGGCTTCGCAGCTTGAGCCTTTATGTCAAGGCGATGATGCCGTGCGGCAGCGTATCGATATGCCTTTCCGCAATCTTGTCAACTCAATCGGCAAGACCATTGCCACCGACAAAGCGCCCGGCGAGAATGTCACTGTCTACTACGCAATCTTTGACAAAGACCGTTACGATAAGTTGCTCGCAGAGCATGGCGGATTTACCGAGGAGGTATTCAACGGCTCTGTGCTTCCCAATCTTTCCAACGGCGGCGATGACCGCTGGGGGGCAATGACGTTCAACACCAATTATAATAATAACATACCGTGGGATAAGGACAATGAGGTAAATCAGGCTTCGAGACTTAGGGTTGACGATATCGAATGTATAAGTTTCAACGTACTCCTCGAGGACGGGGGCCTCTATGGCGGAAAGCACTATATTGCCGCTCTTAGCATTCCCGGAGGCTCTGGTGTTCCCGAGTGGACTGACTTCGATATTTCCGATCCATGTACTAAGCAGTCCGAATTTGAAATCGTTAGCTCGACAGTCATAAAGGTCGACGGTATTGTAAAGGCCAATACATCCGACCTTGAAATATGTGAAAATCAATTCCCTGTCATTCAGGTTGATATATACGGCATCGAAGCCGTCACAGGTGATGTCAAAATTGTAGAGCGCACTCCTCTTGTCGATTGGTTCAAGGGTAGCATGGACTCCTTCGGCAAAATGGAGTATAACGGAGTCGGACTCGACGAGGCTCTCCTCAATTTCCGCCACATATATCCCGAGGCCACGACTCTCGACTGTGAGTATAAATCCGACAAAGGATTCCGCTACGACGAGACCTACAGAAATACCATACAGCATTTCATCGACAATGGACTTCTCGAGTTTGCGTCATACTCCTTCCTGTCCGAGCCTGTACGTCTGGCTGAGGGAGAAACATCGGCGGTCTATCATGTGGTGGTAATTCCCGCAAATCGTCAGGAAGACCGTGAGATTGACGGTCATCTCTATACAATCTGTAACGATCCTGCCGAACTTCGTATAAAAGTGACCCGTAGAGCACCCGGGTTGCTCAACGGATTTGAAAATATAGACTATCCTGAAGGGATGAAAGATGTGCCTCTGCGCGCCGGTCTGTCGCAACTTGACTATAATCTGCACAATCTGTACATGCCGATGCGTTCGCTCTACATCGTGACTCAGGGCGTGACATCCCTTAAGGTCGGTGAGGATGATAACCTGTATCTCGTCAAGACCAATGATTCCGAGTTCAGAAATCTCGAGGACGACCCGGGTGCTTCTGAGGACGGAACCGGCTTGCGCGTCGTCGGTAAGGTTCTAAAAGTGACAGCAGATAAAGCCCATCCCGACAGATGTAACGCATATGTTCACTTTGATGAAACACGCTTCAAGGAGGGATACTACTATACACTACGTTTCAACTACGCCGAGGATATCCCCGCCGGCGTGACGTCACTGGCCGCCTGCGACGGACAGGCTGTTTTCACCGTCAAGGTCGTTGCCGAGTATCAGATGTGGACAGGCGCGGTGGACGAATCGTCAAATTTCAACAATGACGACAACTGGCGTCGCGTTTCCTACGACGAGCTGTCGGGAAACAGCGTGGACTCCAAGCTTGTCACTGATGGTGACAACGACAGAGCGTTCTCTTATTCGCCGCTTGCCTTCACCAAGATAATCGTCCCCGCCGGAGAGGAATATCCGTATATGTTTGCTCCCGGCCGGAAAAGTGAGGTGTCTGTGTACGATGGCAAAAAATATATCAACGTTGTGCTGTCAGACCACTTGTCTGACAACTCCTCGGCCGGCAAGGCTACCTCCGATATTGAGTATGATCTCACCGCCGAAAAATTTGACGGCTCGCTTTATTGCCGCGTCTGGTATCCCAATACCTGCGATCAGGTTCACTTCAAGTCAGGGTCGGAGATTGCCAATCAGCAGCATCTCGTATATGACAAAGCTTGGGTGGATATGGAAATGACTCCCGGACGGTGGTACACGGCCTCGTCGCCGTTGCAGGCAGTAGTGGCCGGCGATATGTATCTGCCTACAGCCACCGCGCGCCAGACCACAGAGCTGTTCAAGCCGATGACTTTCTCGCGCAAGCACTACGACAGATTCCGTCCCGCTGTCTATCAGCGCGGCTGGGATCGTGGTATCGCAAATGTCTATGAACTGCCGTCGGAGTCAGCTGCCGAGGTACGCAATGTGGCCGTGGCTCTTGACTGGAGCGATGTCTACAATGACGTCAAGGAACAGTATCGTGCCGGAAACGGTTTCTCGATCAAGACTGACATCAGCTATATGTCCGGCGCAAAGCCCGACAAAGTTATGTTCCGTCTTCCAAAGGACGACGACTCTTATGAGTATTGGACACAGGACGGTCAGGATCATGGAATCGAGAACGGCGGCGCGATAACACGAGAGAATCCATATCGCCTTAATCCTGTTGACGCTGTCGTCACGGTGTCGAATTATTCGGCCGGACGCTATTTTCTCGTAGGTAATCCGTTCATGGCACATCTTGACATGAAGACATTCCTCGAGACAAACAGAAATGTCATCGCTCCGAAATATTGGATTATGTCAGCCGGTTCACAGCTGTGTGCGGTCATGGACAAGGCTTCGGAGGGATTCGTCGGCACAATTGACGATGCCTCTGTGGTGTCTCCTATGCAGGGCTTCTTCGTAGAGGCGCTGAACGAGACCAAGTCGATTGAACTAAAGTTCAGCCCTGAGATGATAAGTGTCGTTTCGGGCAGTAGTAATGCACCGGCATTGTTGAGGTCACGCGCTGCTGCCGGTGGAGCAATAACACTATCGGCACTCGACAACAACACGTATGCACCGCTGTCGAAGGCTGTCCTGCTCGTGTCATCGGAAAGCGGTGTCGGTTATAACGACCGCGAGGATGCCCTTCTGCTTGGCGACTTTACAAGTGAATCTCCTATGGTCTATACAGTGTCTGACAATAAGGCAGCCAGCATAAATTCGACACCTCTGGCTGACGGTGTCGAGATTGGTCTTCTGGCCGATGATGACGATGACTATATATTGCGCTTCGATAATATAGCCGCTATTGACGGGTATAGTATTTACGACAAGGTTACAGGCGAGTCGCATCGTCTGTATGACGGAATGGAATATCAAGTGCACGGTTCGGTTTCCGGCAGACTGTTCCTGACCTCCGGCGAAGGTGCGCCTCAGGAGGAGTGGACAGCTGCGATACGCATCATTTCGTCGGGTAATGCAATCAGCGCAGTGTCGCCCGACAACAAGGCTGTGATAGAAATGTCGGTGTATGATGTCGCCGGAAAGCGAGTCGCATTCGTCAACGGCAGTCAGGGCTTTGTCGAGGCTCATGTGTCGGCCGGAGGATTCTATATTGCCATAGCAAAGGACAGCGACGGTCGTGTTGCTCGCCGTAAAGTAATACTATAATGAAATCAATATATATCGCCGGTGTATTGTGCGCTATTGCCGGATTTATGGCCCCATTGACATCACATTCAGAGGTGTCGGCCGCCGGCAGATTCGCAGCCACGGAAAACGCAGACAGCGTGGAGGATGCTCCGGGTATTCAATTCGACAGTGATGTCTTCGACTTCGGAGATATCACTGTCGATACTATTTTGTCTCATTCATTTGTACTGACCAACGATGGAACAGCACCTCTGGTTATCACCAAAGTATATTCAAGTTGCGGATGCACCACTGTTGCACACCCGAAGGAGCCGGTTATGCCTGGCGATACCGCCCGAATTGTAGTAACATTCAATCCTGCGGGTCGTTCAGCCGGATATTTCACAAAGCTTGTGCGCATACTGTCAAATGCAGCCTCGAAGCCCCACCGGCTGTATGTCAAGGGCAGAATAAAGCAATAAGGTGAGGATAAACTGAAACCCTCATCGACAGAAAGGGGCGGTTAGACTGACACATCAGTCCGGACACATGTATCCGGGTGTCTATTTGCGCTTGAAAAACTGTCTGCGCTTTATTATGTGGGCCGACGAAAGAAGAATAATCAA
>NZ_CAJTQC010000004.1 GCF_910578445.1 uncultured Duncaniella sp.
GCTCATATCCAATTGGTAATCGAACGCAAAGTTAATTGATTACTCTGAGGTATGAGTAGACAAATCATTGCCAAATGACGACAAATCAGTTTGTTATACTGAAAAACCTAACAATTTGAGGTTTGCCGATTTTTCTGTTAGGTTTTTGTTAGGCAACTCTGTCTAACAATGGCCTAACAGTGTCAAATCTTGGCATTGCATCCAAAAGAAAATCCCCTGTAAATCAAGGATTTACAGGGGATTGGGATTGTTCCAAGCGGAGAGAGAGGGATTCGAACCCCCGGAGGTGTGACCCTCAACGGTTTTCAAGACCGCCGCAATCGACCACTCTGCCATCTCTCCTTTTCGTCTTAAAGATTCTTAAGCCGATGTCCTCGCTTGGTCATCTTTAGTGGCTTATTTCCTTTTGACGTGTGCAAAGTTATAGCGTTTTTTTGAACTGTGCAAATTATTTCGCAACTTTTTCTGCCGTCCCGACAATATTGCGTTTATTTATCTCATAACAAATTGTTAACCAATTAAATATATAATTGTTAAAATATATTAACAAAATTCAATCACCTATCTTTATTCTCAGCGGTTTTTTGAATTTGCCTTGCAGCAGATTTATTATTCTGTGTATCGCTGTCTCGTCCGATGACATATTCACCATAATAAGAGATAATGAGGGTGGTAAGCGGAAGTGCTATAATCATACCTATCAATCCAAGCAATGTCCCCCACACCGATAATGACAACAATATTATTGCAGGATTAAGCCCCATCGCCTTACCCATGATTTTCGGAGTAAGCATATAATCGCATATCGTCTGGCTTATGGCATAGACAAGCAGACATTTGCCAAACTCAGTCCAAAAAGTCACTTCTCCGCCCATAGAAGAGATGAGGCACACAAAAGCTACGGGAATAACGGTGATGTACTGAAAATATGGAATCATATACAGAATCCCGACAAGGATTCCCAGAACAATGGCCAAAGGGATGCCCACTATGGAAAAACCGATACAATAGAACACGGCCGCACAGAGAGCCAACACTGCCTGCCCTCGGAAGTATCTGTTCATACTGTTCTTAATATCCGTTCCGACCTTATTGGCTATCGGGCGATATTTAGGAGGAATTATCATCGAAAAGCCCCTCATCAACTGCCGGTAGTCAAGGAGAATAAAAATCACATAGATAAACGTCAGAAACCACTCCAATGTGTGCAGCAGAAAGCTTATCGAAGCTGAAATCAGCGAAGTACCCTTGGAAATCAGATTCTCGAAACGCTGATTTTCGAGCAGGCTCTGCATCGTCGCCTCGTCGAAACGCCCTACAAGATAGTCGTGGATATTCTTCGGAAGCAACGGAATCGGATCGCCGCGCTTCGCATAGTCATTAATCAGAGTACCCATATGATGAATCTCTTTCACTATTGAAGGCACAAACAGATAAGCCAGCCCGAATATGACGCCACCAACCGTAATCAATGTCACGAATATCGCCACTATGCGCCAACGGATGTGCAACCGGGTCATACAGAATTCGACAATCGGTTGCAGGATATATGAAATCAGGCATGCCAGAAAGAATGGCAACAAGACATTACGCAAAATATCTACGAGCCATATTATACCGGCAATGACAAGTGCTGCAAACAGGAAGCGCATCACCCGGTCAAATGTAATTGGACGTGAGGTCGACATAAACGTGATGATCTTTAAAAGGCGGTTTTAAAATATATAATCCCCAAGAATGCCAAATAGTTTACCATATCGACGGAATTGTAACATGACAATCCGTACAATGTCCGCCCCCGGTAATGGACAATCGGACAAAACTGTCCGCATTCGGACAGCGCGCGAAACAACAAATAATTATCAATCAACAATTTAATTTTTTGGCACGATAAATGCTATATTATGAGTCATAACAAACAAAAGTCATTCACACATTATTTCTTACTCACCGAAAAAATGGATAGAGAACTCACCAAAGACGAACGCAAACGAGCACAACGCAAAAAACTCCTGCCTTATATAATAGGTGCAGGCGCAGTGGTCATAATTTTTGCCGTCATCATGATTTCGCTCCGCACAAGTGTAAACCGCGACGACCTACTCGTGTCCACCGTCGACAGCGGCACTATCGAGACCACCGTCACCGGGTCGGGCAGCGTAGTCCCCGCGTTTGAAGAAATCATCAATTCACCAATCAGCACACGCATCATGGAGGTCTACTGCAAGGCCGGCGACAGCGTCGATGTAGGCACTCCCCTACTCCGCCTTGACCTCCAGAGCACCGAGACCGAGCTCAACAAGCTTAAGGACCAGATTGAGATGAAACGCTACGAGCTCGAACAGCAGAAGGTCAACAACTCAACCCGAGTCAGCGATCTCGCTATGCAAGTCAAGGTTAAAGAGATGAGCGTCAACCGACTCGAAGTCGAACTGCGCAACGAGCGCTATCTCGACAGCCTCGGTTCGGGCACAGGCGACCGTGTGCATCAGGCAGAGCTTGCCTACAACACCGGACGCCTCGAACTCGAACAGATGCGCCAGCAGCTTGCCAACGAGCATCGCGTAACTGATGCCGGGCTCAATGTCAAGAATCTCGACATCAACATCGCCCGTAAAAGCCTCGGAGAAATGAGCCGCACACTCAGCGACGCGCAAATCCGTGCTCCGCGACGCGCCACACTCACCTTCATCAACGACCAGATAGGCCAGAAAATCTCCGAAGGTGAAAAGATAGCCATCATCTCCGACCTAAGCCACTTCAAGGTCGACGGCGAACTGGCCGACTCCTACGGCGACCGCATCCGTGTCGGCTCAAAAGCCGTGGTCCGCATCGGGCGCGAACGCATGCCGGGAATCGTAAGCAACGTCACACCACTTTCACGCAATGGAGTCATTTCATTCACCGTACGCCTCGACGACGATGCAAATCAGCGACTGCGTTCCGGTCTGAAAACAGACGTATATATAATGTGTGACGTGATGGAGGATGTGAAACGAATCAAAAACGGCTCGTTCTACACCGGCCCGGGCTCTTATGACATGTATGTATTCGACGGCGACGACCGGCTCACGCGACGTACAGTTAAACTCGGCGACAGCAACTTCGAGTTTGTCGAGGTGGTCAGCGGACTCGAACCCGGCGACCGTGTGGTCATCAGCGACATGAAGCGGTTCAATAATTCCAACACAATCAAAGTGAAGTGACCCTTTCCTTCCAACTCCGAATCATATCACATTCAACCATAAATCCTCACTCCAATGCAGTTAAAATCATCATTGAAACAGCTTCTGGTCGAATCCCGCGCAAATCCGGGCTTCACCTCGCTCTATATCGGTGGTGTGGCCTTTGCCGTGGCATTCACCATGATATTCGCCATCATCTACTATGTCCACCTCGCGCCACTCTATCCTGAATATAACCGCTCGACGACATATTACATCAGCAATCTCACCGTCCGAAACGATAAGACAAATTCTATGGGTCAGTCATCTGTCGGACTCCCGTTTATCCGCGAATTTGTTAAAAATTCCGAAAATATCGAATATTCGACAATAGTCTACCAAAAACAAGGCTTCATCCAGCCTCCTGATCAGAGCGGCGACATCGTTGTCAATATCATTGATACGAATCCTGATTTTTTCAAACTTTACTCCTATGAGTTCGTCGCCGGCCGGCCGTTCAACGAAGCCGAGACCGAATCGGCCATCAACAGCATAGTCGTCGACACCTCGGTTGCCAACCGTCTGTTCGGAAGCCCCGAACAAGCCGTAGGCAAAGAGATTTCAATAACCTACAAACCATACAGAATCGTCGGAATAGTCCGCGACGGCAATCCGGTGGCCTATCTCTCGTATGCCAACGTATTCTGCCCTTACACAATCCGCACGAAATCAGACAACGCCTCATTAAAGGGCGACAAGCGCGACTATCTTGGAGACTACTCCGTGCCCATCAAGTTCAAAGACCGCAGACAGGCCGAAAGATTCCGTGCCGAACTCACCGAAAAAGTACGGCGCGCCAACGCAGCCGATTCCACAGGCCAGCGGCTTAAAATCCAGAGCGCACCGATAAGCCACACCATGCGCATCCTCTCGCAGCGCACCAACGGCGATGACCTTTCGATGACTGAATACCTCAAGCCCCTGCTCATCACACTCCTCGTGCTGCTCATCATCCCGGCCATAAACATCAGCGGCATGATAGGCGGACAGATGGACCGCCGCCTCGCCGAAATCGGCGTGCGCCGCAGCTTCGGGGCTACACGCGGACACCTCACCCGGCAAGTGATGTTTGAAAACCTCATCCTCACTCTTTTCGGTGGCCTTGTCGGATTTATAATCGCATGGCTCATCATTGTGTTCGGGCGCAATATGCTTCTTAAACTCATCATCCCGACATGGGAATGTATCGATGCCCCGGCCGAAATCAGCGCCGAGATGATGTTTGCACCGCTCATATTCATCGCAGCCCTGCTCCTCTGCCTCCTGCTCAACCTCCTCTCGGCCTACATCCCGGTACGTCTGTCGCTCCGCCGCCCCATAATCTCATCCCTTAACTCAAAACGCTGATTATCCGCCATGCTAAAACTGATTTATAAAAACATACTCGCCCGTCGCGGACGCTACTGCTGGATATTCATCGAGCTTTGCCTCGTCGCGCTCATATCATGGACGGTGCTCGACGAAGTCGTAGTCGATACATATAAAAAGGTTATCCCGACAGGCTACGACCTCGACCGCCTCGTGACCTTCCGCCTCGCGCAGAAGCCTGACACCGACGAAAACGCGGAAACCGAAAACCTTGATGCCGACCGGAAAGGCGAGATTGCCCTTGGTCACATCAACCGCATCCTCGACCGTGTGCGTTCCGACGCGCGTGTCGAATCCGCTACATTCGTCAACGACCTGTCACCTCTGAGCGGATCAATCAATGTCAATTCCATTCCATCGGGGCGTGAGGACGACTCCGGCTACTATTTCATAGTTCAGTTCTGGCCGGGAACCGATTTCTTCAAGACATTCGGCATCACTGATGCCAATACCGGCAAAGTCTATGAAGAGACCTCCATGTCGGGCCGCGACCTGATTATCTCCAAAAGCATCGCCGACTACCTCTTCCCCGGCGAAAACGCCGTCGGCCGCTTCCTCGAAGAGAATGACAAGGACCATAACCCGGAAAAATTCAGTGGAATCGTCGGTGTGGTCAACGATGTCATCTACCGCCCGGATTTAGCCATTACACCTATTACATATAAGACCCGTAAAATACGCGACATTATCCGCAACGGTGGCATTACAACCATCAAGCCTGTCATGCGCCTCAAGCCGGGAGTCGATGTCAACCGATTCATAGAGGATTTTTCTCCGGTAGTCGCCAAGGAACTCCGTTCAGGCGACATATATTCCCACTCTTTGCGGAGCTTTAAAGAGATGAACGATACAATGTCGCGCGACATGAACAATCAGGATTTCATCTCCATGTCAGTCGCACTGTTCTTCTTTGTCAACATCCTTCTCTGCATGGTAGGCACATTCTACCTTCAGACCCGCAAACGCAGCGAGGAAACCGGTGTCATGCGCACCTTCGGCGCTTCACGCGGATTCATCGTGCGCGAAATGCTTGGCGAAGGGGTCATCATCACAACCTTGGCGTGGATTTTAGGTTGTGGCCTCTACTGGCTATATATCAAGGACGAAGGGCTTGAGCAGCTTGCCTATTCATTTGGCGATGCACCGTCGGCCATCATGCTGCAGATGACGCCGACATGGATTGATGATTTCACAATTCACTTCGCAATCGTCTCCCTCATCATCTACGCTATCATGCTCGTCTGCGTCCTCCTCGGCATCTATATCCCGGCCCGCAAAATCGCCCTGATCAACCCGGTAGACGCACTCCGGGATGAATAATTAAAACACCTGTCAAACCATACGAATCAAACAACAAATAAAATAGCATAAACCATGGCAATCATTGAATTAAAAGGTATCAACAAGATATACCGCACCGACGAAATCGAAACTCTCGCACTGGAAAACGTAAATATCGCCATCGAAAAAGGTGAATTCGTCAGCGTCATGGGCCCGTCGGGCTGTGGAAAGTCAACACTACTCAACATCGTCGGCCTCCTCGACACCCCCACCAGCGGTACTGTCAGCATCGACGGGACAGCCCTCGGCAAGATGAGCGACAGTCGCCTCGCAGCCTTCCGCAACGCAAAACTCGGCTTCGTGTTCCAGAGTTTCCACCTAATCAATTCGCTCAACGTTCTCGACAACGTCGAACTCCCCCTTATCTACCGCTCCATGAGCGCATCCGAACGCTCCCGCCGTGTCCGCGAAGTGCTCGACCGCGTGGGTCTGAGCCACCGTATGCGCCACATGCCCTCACAGCTCTCCGGCGGTCAGTGCCAGCGTGTAGCCATCGCCCGAGCCATTGTCGGAAATCCCGAAATCATCCTTGCTGACGAACCGACCGGTAACCTTGACTCAAAAATGGGCGCTGAAGTCATGGACCTCCTCCACTCGCTCAACAAAGATGACGGACGCACTATCATGATGGTGACCCACAATGAGGAGCAGGCAAAACTCACCGACCGCATCATCCGCTTCTTCGACGGCCGTCAGGTCATGTAACACCTGCCAACGACATTTCAAAACTACGACAAATGAAAATCAATTATTTCAAGCAGGCATGGGCCTCGATGCGCCAACAGCCGGTGGTCAGCACCGTCAGCGTCATAGGCACAGCCCTCGCCATATTCCTAATCATGATCGTGGTGATGATTCTCGAAATAGAAATTGTCCCGTTCGCACCCGAAAGCAACCGCGACCGCTGGCTTGTGCAACGCTTCGGCTCAATTAAACACAAGCAATGGGGCGAAAACGATTCATCAAACGGACCGCTCGGCTATAACGCCATCAAGGCTGTGTTCTACGAGATGAAGACTCCTGAAGCCGTCACCGCTTTCGAGGTCCATCCCGAAATAGCGTCCCTCTCTGTCCCCGGGCAGCCTGCTTTCGGGACAGAGAAACTCGGCGTAGACCACGGATTTTTCGACGTGATGGACTTCACCTTCATCTCCGGCAAGCCCTTCACCAAAGCCGACTTCGAGTCAGCCATCCCTATGGCCGTCCTCTCCGAGTCGACAGCGCGACGCCTCTTCGGCTCGACCGATGTCACAGGCCGCGAGTTCAGCATCAACCATGCCCCCTACCGCGTCAGCGGTGTGGTCAAAGATGTCTCCAACCTTGCCAAACTGGCCTATGCGAATGTATGGATACCATTTACCACCACCAATACTGCCAAATATTCATGGTGCAGCTACATGGGTGGTCTCAGCGCGGTCATCCTCGCCAAAGACCCGTCTGATTTCCCTGCAATCCGCGAGGAATACAACCGTCTATTCGCCAAACTCGGCGACGAAGCCAAGGCTTCGGGATGGGAATTCATCATGCGCGACCGTCCATACACACAGGAAGTCTCCGCCAATACACCGTGGGCCAACAGTTCGCCTGACATGGATAGAGTCCACCGTTCCCACTTCATTATCTATCTCATACTTCTCCTTGTCCCGGCCGTCAACCTCAGCAGCATGACCCACAGCCGTCTGCAGCGCCGACGCGAGGAAATCGGAGTGCGCCGTGCGTTCGGCGCGAAGCGTTCCACCATCGTCACCGACATCTTCATCGAAAACCTCGTCATCACCATCCTTGCCGGCATTATCGGTCTGATTCTCAGCGTTGTTTTCGCGCTTATCTGGGGAGGCACACTCTTCGCCCCATCCTACGGATCAGGAGCGCTGACATCGACAGGTGTCGGCATCGGCATGCTCTTCCACTGGTCGACATTCGGCTGGGCCATGCTCTTCTGCTTCATCCTCAATCTTCTCAGTGCGGGCATACCATCGTGGCAGGCATCGCGCATCAACATCGTCAACGCAATCTCCGGCAAAAGATAAAATGAAACGCAAACTCCTAAAACAGATACGCAACGAATGGCGCACCAATGTGTGGCTCGCCATCGAGCTGCTCATCGTAAGCGTGGTCATGTGGTATATAATCGACAATCTCTACACCACGTTTTCCATCATGAACGAACCGCGCGGATTCGACACTGAGCACTGCTACCTCATCAACAGCAGCGAACTCACCGACCAGAGCCCCGACTATATCCCGGATCAGACCCAAGAGCAACGCACTGCCGATCTCCTGACATTTATCGACCGTCTTGAAAAGCGTCCCGAAATCGAATGCGTGGCTCTCGGACAGAACGCCTACTTCTACAACGGATCCAACTCGGGAACACTGATGACATGCGACACCTTCAGCACAAGCGGTGCGGGCTACTTCGTGCGCCGCTACGTCTCGCCAGAGTTCCCGAAAGTGTTCCGCATACACGGCGCTAACGGCGAGACCCCCGAACAGCTCTCCGAGCTTCTTGAAAATCGTCGCGGATTCCTCATCTCCGACAATGCCTTCAAGCGCTCCTACGGCATTGAAAACATGCGTGACTTCATCGGCAAGGACTTCTTCAATGGAGCGAGCAACGACACACTCCGTCTCCTCGGAGCATATCTCCCCGTGCGCTACAACGACTATTCGGCTCTCGAATGGGCCGTCTCAATGATGACAGCCTATCCCAAGGAAGACTACACCGGCCTAACCGAAATCGTCGTCCGCGTCCGCGACAATATGGACACCGACTTCATCGAAAACCTCATGAAAGATGCCGACCGTCACTTCCGAATCGGAAATTACTACATTGCGTCAGTCAAGTCGTTTGACGACATCCGCTACATCCACCAGCGCAACGAATCCACCACCACGCGCAACTACATTGTCGGAGTCCTTTTCCTCTTGCTCAACATCTTCCTCGGTCTGCTCGGCACTTTCTGGTTCCGCACACAGCAGCGCGTCCCCGAGATAGCCATCCGAAAGGCCAACGGAGCGACACGTACCGACATATTCCGGCGCGTCATCGGCGAAGGGCTTATCCTCCTGCTCATCATCACTCCGGTTGCAGCTGCATTTGACTGGGTACTCGTCTACTTCGAAATCAACACCTACTACCACAGCGCTTACTTCGAACCGATTCGTTTTATCACCTGTCTGCTCGTCTCATTCGCGCTCATGGCTCTCATGATAATCCTCGGTATCCTCATCCCAGCCAACCGGGCTATGAAAATCGCTCCCGCAAAGGCTCTCATGGACGAATAGCCATGACGAAACATCGGGTTCATACCTTCTATATTATATAGTTACCGCTAACATTCATTTTCCATCAATGAAAATCATCCGTAAAATGATGCTCCCCCTCGCGCTCGCAGTCACCATGACTGCAAGCGCAACCGGGGAGACCGTCCGCTCCATAACTCTCGACGAAGCCATCATCCGTGCGCGCACCAACAGCGTCGACGCAGCAGTCGCACTCAACGAACTGCGCACGGCCTACTGGACTTATCGCACCTACCGCGCCGACCTCCTGCCTGAAATCAATTTCAACGCCACTGTCCCCTCCTACCGCAAAAGCTACAGCGCCTATCAGCTCGAGGACGGCTCATACACCTTCGTCCGCAACAACAATCTCCAGATGTCGGGCGAAGTATCCATCGACCAGAATATATGGCTTACAGGCGGAACGCTATCGCTCAACACGTCGCTCGACTTCCTCAAGCAGCTTGACGGAGCGAAATACAACCGCTTCATGTCTATTCCGGTCGCACTGACACTCTCGCAGCCCATTTTCGGGGTCAACAACATCAAGTGGAACCGCCGTATCGAACCGGTGCGCTACGCCGAAGCCAAAGCGAAATTCATCAGCGCGACCGAACAGGTGGCTATGACCGCCATCAACTATTACTTCTCTCTGCTTCTGTCAAAAGAAAACGTAAACATTGCCAACCAGAATCTCGCAAACGCCGAAAAACTCTATGAAGTGGCCAAAGCCAAGCGCGAGATGGGTCAGATAAGCAAAAACGACCTTCTGCAGCTCGAGCTCAACCTGCTCAACGCCCGTTCGAGCCTCACGGACTGTGAAAGCCAGTATAAGTCCGACATGTTCCAGCTCCGGGCATTCCTCGACATCGAAGACGAGGTTACACTCGACCCCGTTGTCCCGACCGAAATTCCATATGCGCTTGTAAACTACGAAGACGTGCTTGAAAAAGCCCATGCCAACAACAGTTTCGCCAAAAATATCCGTCGCCGTCAGCTCGAAGCCGACTATGAGGTTGCCCGGGCAAAGGGAAATCAGCGTGAGATAACTCTCTACGCGCAGATCGGTTATACCGGAACTGCCGACAAGATGGGACTCGCCTACGACCGCCTCAAAGACAACCAAGTAGTTGAAATGGGATTTAAAATTCCTATTCTCGACTGGGGAAAACGCCGCGGACAAGTGAAGGTGAGCGAAAGTAACCGCGATGTGGTGATGAGCCGTCTGCGGAAAGAACAGATGGACTTCGACCAGAATATATTCATTCTCGTCGAACGTTTCAACAACCAGCGCCAGCAGCTTGAGAACGCCCTTCGTGCCGACACCATAGCCCAACGCCGCTACGACACAAACGTCGAGACATTCCTCATCGGCAAAATCTCGACCCTCGACCTCAACGACTCGCAGGTCAGCAAAGACGAAAGCCGGCAGGCATACATCAACCAGCTCTATCTCTACTGGAACTATTACTACCAGCTCCGTAACGTCGCCCTGTGGGATTTCTCGACCAATACAGGCATCGACCGCGACATCGATGCCATAGTCCGCAATTGATACGACCAGTCACACGGCAGAAATCCTTTTTTCTGCCGTCACTTTTCCTCTCTCCTCCCCATGAAAAACACACGCCGTCTTCACGATATGGTTTGAATCCAAGACAAAAATATCATTTTCTCATTATTACGTTAATATTAAATTGTAAAATTGTAAATTTGCATCATGATTTTAATTGTTGATGATGACGCAGGCATTCGACTATCGCTGCGATTATTGCTGACACGCAACGGTTATGAAGTAGTCATGGCATCCGATCCGAAAGAAGCCATGGCTGTCGTGCGTTCTACAAAACCCGAACTCGTATTGCTCGACATGAACTTCTCGCGCGCAACGTCAGGCGACGAAGGGCTTATCCTGCTCAGACAGATGAAAGTTTTCCACCCCGATGTCCCGGTCATCCTGATGACCGCATGGGGGAGCATCCCGCTCGCTGTCGAAGGAATCCACTCAGGAGCATTCGACTTCATTACCAAACCGTGGGACAACGCGTCACTGCTTCAGCGCATCAACGTCGCACTGGAGCTCAACACGACAAAGAGCATTGACAGTGAATCCGAAACGGGAAAGCCCCGCTTCGACCGCTCTTTTATCATCGGACGCTCACCGGCGCTAATGAACATCCTTAACACCATCGAACGCATTGCCGCCACCGATGCCCCCGTACTCATCATGGGCGAAAACGGCACAGGCAAGGAGCTGATTGCCGAAGCCATCCACCGCAACAGCCTGCGACACGACGGACCGATGGTCAAGGTCAACCTCGGAGGCATCTCGTCATCGCTTTTCGAAAGCGAGATGTTCGGACATAAGAAAGGGGCGTTTACCGGCGCTGTAGCCGACCGCAAAGGTCGCTTCGGCATGGCCAACGGAGGCACTATCTTTCTCGATGAAATTGGCGAACTTGATTTCAACTGTCAGGTGAAACTCCTGCGCGTATTGCAGGAACACACCTATGAAATGCTTGGCGACAGCCACCCGCGCCGCACCGACGTGCGCGTGGTATGCGCAACCAACGCCGATCTCCCGGCTATGGTCAACGACAGGACATTCCGCGAAGATCTTTTCTACCGCATCAACCTCATCACCGTCACACTCCCCCCGCTGCGTGAACGCAGTGAGGATATCCCGTTGCTCGTTGACTATATCGTCGACCGTCACTGCAACATTTCAGGCCGCGAACGCCCGGAAATCACTCCGGCAGCCATGGACTATCTCTCTTCGCTGCCTTATCCGGGCAATATCCGTGAGCTCAAGAACCTTGTGGAACGCACACTGCTTGTTTCGCCTGCCACCAATCTTGACGCACGTGACTTCCGTGCGCAATACACCGGCTTGCCCATATCACCCACAGTCCGGGCCACCGAACCATCGACCCTCGAATCAAAGGAACGTATCGCGATTGAAAACGCGCTCGCTCAGTCGGGCGGTAACCTCACACGCACAGCCGCCCTGCTCGGCATCAGCCGTCAGGCGCTCTACCGACGCATTGAAAAATATGGGATTACCCTATGAGATTACGATGGATTTTCATAATCATCATGATGCTTGTCGCCTCGATTGTGACAACATTCATGATTTCAGGCGAGGCCGATCCAATCGTCGGATGGGTCGCCCGCCTCTCGTGTGCGCTCTCCCTGCTGCTGATGATAATTTTCTACTTGAAAATCATGAAACCGCTCCGCAGCATCACCAATGGCATCAATCTGCTGCGCGCTCAGGATTTCAGCAGCCGTCTCGCTCATGTCGACCAACGCGAGGCCGACATGATTATCGACATGTTCAACCGCATGATGGACTCGCTGAAGACCGAACGCCTGCGCATGCGTGAGCAAAACCATTTCCTTGACCTTCTCATAGGTGTCTCCCCGATGGGTATCGTCATTCTTGATGACAACAACACGATAACCAACGCCAACCCTTCAGCAAGAGCTTTTCTTGAAATCAACCCCGACAGCCTGATTCCCGGAATCAGACTGTCGGATATCGACACACAGCTCGCCCACTCGCTGTCACGGCTCGCCAACGGAGAGACCGAGACCGTCAGACTAAGCGACTCCATGATTTACCGCTGTTCGCGGCTATCATTCATGGACAAAGGATTCGCCCATCCGTTCATCCTCATCGAAAAACTCACCGACGATGTGATGAAAGCCGAAAAGAAAAGCTACGAGAAAGTTATCCGCGTGATAGCCCATGAGGTCAACAACACAATGGCCGGGGTCAATTCCATGCTCACAACCGCCGAGGCCATTCTTAATGAAAATCAGGAAAAGAACGCCGACATACTTGAGGTCATAAACGTTTGCGAAGGGCGCTGCCGCGACATGAGCAGCTTCATCACCGCCTATGCCGATGTCGTCAAAATCCCTGAAGCCAACCTTATCCCCATCAGCCTCAACGCCCAGCTCCGCCGATGGGAAATCATGCTTGAAAGCCTATGTCTCGGCCATAACGTAGCGCTTGAATTCGACTTGTCGCCCAAAGACATCCCTGTACTCCTCGACCCGGTGCTGATGGAACAGGTGATGATAAATATAATCAAAAACTCCGTTGAAAGCATCGACAGCAGACATTCCGGTTGTCATTGTGCCACAAGTGACCTCACTACGCCAGATAAAGGCCGGATAATAGTCGCGACATCATCAAATCCACCGACGATAACCGTCACCGACAACGGCGCAGGCATCTCCGACGAGACCGCCTCCATGATTTTCAGCCCATTCTTCTCGACCAAAGTCAACGGTCATGGCATCGGGCTTCTGTTTATCAGCGAAGTCCTTCACAAACATGGCTGTCGCTTCTCGCTTGCCACTGCCGCCGACGGCCTGACACGATTCAAAATCACATTCTCACCGGCCCAACTCACCTGAAGCCACCCAAAAACAGGCCCGAATTACTTCAAAAACCGTTTAAACATGTCCGATTGATTGCATTATTCCATAAAAATTCCTACCTTTGCATCACCGAATTTATCGCCTTGGTAGTTCAACGGATAGAATGGGAAATTCCTAATTTTCAGATAGGGGTTCGATTCCCCTCCGAGGTACATCCGGCGGAAAACAACAACCGCCAAAAGAAACCAACGAACGAAGAATCAGCAATTTAATAATTGCCGTTTCTTCGTTTTGTTGCTTATATCCACTTTATTCTATCGTCCGACTCTACATGAGTGTCACCCGGAAGCATCCAGAAATAACCTCTTGGACAAGAAATTAATTGCATCACGTTATATTTATATAATATTTTTACGTAATTTTACGTTACAATGTAAATATAGACGCAGTCAACTATAAAAACCGCCAATCTCCCTTTTCAAAAATGTCATCGCAATTCTATTCATATCTTGACAATATCAACGCAGACTTTTGGCGTCAGCTATGTATGAATCACGGCGAACTACGTCATTATGAAAAAGGTGAGGAATTTATCACCGCAGGCACGATAGGTCGTTATATAGGATATATAAAATCCGGAGCATTGAAATATGTATGCTATTCATCTGACGGCACACCACACGTAGTAGGACTCGAATTTACCAATCATTTTGTATGTGATTTTCCCGGTTCGCTTTATCGGCAAAAGTCGCGATGCTCAATAATCGCTACAGTCCCGTGTGATATATATTGCATTCCATCGTCATGGGTCGCCGAACAAATGCAGACTGATGCTATACTCAAAGAAGTCGTTGAATCTACTGCACGGGAACTATTCTCCACTCTTTACGACAGACACTTAAACCTATATTCCAAATCTCCCCTACAACGCTATGAAGAACTAATCAGTCAAGATCCAAATCTTTTCACTGTGTTTTCACTCAAAGATATAGCTTCGCTCCTAAATATTACCCCTACTCATTTAAGTAGATTAAAAAAATCCTGATTTTTTAAGTCGGTCTCAACATTTGTTGAGAGTAAATTAAAGTTTTATACCTAAATTTGCTCACATTTCTTTTTCAATGAGTAACCGACTGATAATATATCTTTTGTTCTATGCTATTGCGACATGTGCAATAGCACAATCTGTCATCAACGGTAGGATTTTGAGCAAAGATGGATGCAATGTGGATTTTGTCAGTGTGATTGCATCACATGCCAATGCCCCGAAGACGATATTGGCTTCTGCCTTCACCGATGAAAACGGCAAGTTCCAAATGTCGGTGAAAAGCGAGTGCGACAGCCTTATTCTCAAAGCGTCGAGTATCGAGATTGCCCCAACACAGATTACAGTGCCTAACCGTACCGGCAGCTATGAAATCATTGTGGAGAACCGCGCTGTCGAACTTAAAGAGGTTGTCGTAAAGTCAAAGAAAGTCTATTCGCAAGGCGACACAATCAATTATAATGTAGGTTCTTTCCTCTCGCAGACCGACCAGTCGATAGCCGATGTCTTGAAGAAAATGCCGGGCATAACGGTGTCGGATGCCGGACAGGTGTCCTATCAGGGCAAACCTATCAAAAATCTTTACATCGAAGGACTTGACCTTATGAAAGGGCATTACGGTATTGCCACCAACAACATCGACCCCAACAACATCGCTACGGTGCAGGTGCTTGAAAACCATCAGGACATCAAGGCTCTCAAAGGGCTGCGCCCGGAGGAACAGGCATCAATCAACTTGCGGCTGAAAGAGGGTGTAAAGGGTGTGTTCAATCTCATTGCCACAATCGGTGGTGGCTATGGCGACGAAGGACTGTGGAACAACTCCGCGATTGCGACATATTTCCGTCGCAACAGTCAGTTTCTCGCCACATACAAGGGCAATAACACCGGCGAGGACTTGTCGCAGGAACTGTATTCCTTCGACAACGACTATTCGCGAACAAACAATATCTCGACAATCTCCATGCCGTCCGCTCCGGGTATCGACAAGCGTTTCTACTATTTCAATCGCTCGCACAACGCCACATTCAACAACGTATATCGCGTCGGCAAGTCGGGCGAGTTCGGTATCAACGCCGCTTATCTCAGCGACCGCGACACGAGGCAGAGCCATTCGTCGACAACCAATTATCTGCCCGACGGCGGAATGAACACCGTTGACGAAATGATGAACGGAACAGCGCGTTTACAGAAGGCATACGGCGACCTTACATATATGAACAACGGCGATGAAAACTATCTCAAAGAACAGCTTAAATTTGATTGGAGCACTATCGATGCCGACAGCCGGATTATAGCCGGAGGCGACAACATAAGTCAGATTGGTAAGACCGACACATACCGCTTGCTCAATAAATTCCACATGACGCACCGCAATTCCTCCGACCGTGGATTTGAGATTTCATCGCTTGTCAACTTGGAAAAACGACCGCATAGCCTGTCTGTTTCTCCCAATCTGTTCCCTGACATCATACCGGGCGGTATGCTGTATCAGCATGTGGACTTCCGCAATATCTCCACCGAGAACAGCGCAGGATTGCTGTCTGCTTTCAAGCTTGGCAATTTCACGTTGCACCCGTCGGCGATAGTCAACTATCATCGCAATTCTCTCGAAAGTCGGCTTGATGCAACGGACAACGACCTGACACTCGACTATCTCGATGCCGGAGTCGGAGCAGAAATTATGTTCAGCACACGCAAAATCCATGCCTCGCTCTATCTGCCGATGAAATACCGCCTGTTCCGACTGAACAACAGACTTGACGGCAACATCACCGACAAAAACCGTTTCCGCATCGAGCCGTCGCTCAACTTCACATATAAATTCAACAGCAGCCATAACCTCAAAGCGGCGGCAATGCTGAATTATATGACACCCTCGATTGAAACGCTGTATTCCGGACACATACTGACCTCTTACCGCCAGTTGTCGGCTTACGATGTGGCTGGGCTTTACGAGGGTATGAATCAGCATTACTCATTAGGCTACGATTTCAAGAATATTCTTTCAATGAGTTTCGCCGGAGCGGAGGTTTCGTTGAACAGACAGTCGCCCGAAGTGCTTTATGGTTCATATTACGACGGCATCGTACAGCGCACCATCAGCCGCCGAACATCGGAGAACGGAGATATGATTTCGACAAAAATCCATGCAAGTCAGGGATTCGACTGGCGACGCCTGAAAATCGGAGCTTCTGTCACATATTCCTATTACGACAGTCCACTGCTCGTTCAGGACGAGATGTTGCGCTACTCCGGCAACAGTATAGGGGTGAACGCCGACATCAGCCTGACGCCGTTCAATTGGTTAGGTATATCTTATCAAGGTAACTACTCACAGTCGGCGACACAGCAGAAAGGATATGACAGATTTCCGTGGCTGCGCACCGTAACGAACAAGGCATCGCTCGACTTTACAATTCCCGGAGGCGTTACGCTAACTACCTCGCTCTACCATTACTACAACAACTTCAACGATGGCGACAAGTCTTTCCTTCTTCTCAATGCCGAGGCGAAATACACCATAAAGCGCTTCAGCTTTACGCTGTCGTGCGATAACTTGCTCAACCGCAAGTCGTATGTATATTCCAGCCTATCGGCTCTCACAGAGTCAAAGGCAATCTACAACATACGCCCACGCAGTGTGTTACTCAAAATTCGATTCAGAATATTCTAAAAAATACAATTATGAAATATCTATTCTCCCTAATTTTTGGATTACTGTGGATTACTGGCACGGCACAGGAATCCTGCTCTCGGATTATCGATAAAGCTATCACTGTTGATACAGCCCGATACAAGGTTACATATTTGCTTAAATATAAATTCCACCCCGACCAAAGAGATGCCTACAACGACACTCGAATAGTGCAGATAGGGAAACGCAGTGTCAAAGATTACAGCGACATAATCAACCACTTCGATTCGTTGGCAACCGAACAGGTCAGACGTGGTGCGGAATCGTATTCCAATGTGTCGGGCAATCCGTGGCCTTTGGAAATCATCAGACCCATTCGTGGAGAGAAAGCCGATTTGAAATACCGGCTGTCATTGTCCAGTTTTTTTGTTTATTCAGATTCTGTTCCGTCGATGGAATGGAATTTCAGCGATGAAAACACCGATTCAATTATGGGCTATGATTGTCGTAAGGCAACTGTTGAATTTGCCGGACGCATCTATACGGCATGGTTTACGCCTGAAATTCCTTTACCTTTCGGCCCTTACAAGTTCGGAGGTCTGCCGGGTCTGATTCTAAAAGTCGAAGATGCTGAACAACAGTTTGTATGGGAGGCTGTAGGATTTGAGCGTACAAACGCCCCTATAATGGAATATACATACCGTGACGGCAACGACAAACGATGCACGGCAGCAGATGTTGAAAAGACACTTGTCCGATATTTCAAATCGCCGATAGGTTTTATGATTTCAGAAAGGGGCGGTGATAGCAGCAGAATTCGTATTGTCGGTAAAGATGGTAAAGTGATGAATAATGCTGATGCTTCCCAAATGTCAATTCCATATAAACCCCTTGAAATCAAATGAAGATATTACAGATAATAGGTCTCACCCTGTTCATGTCAGTATATGCCAGCGCACAGTCAACTACCGTAGCGGAAAAACTTGACATAATCGGAGAACCTTTACCGGCTATAAGACACATAACAGACATGAAAATGTCAGGTGATACACTGCTTTTTGTCTTTGAATGTGAGGACGGATATGGCCAACGGCTTCTCCGTCGTGCAATTATCGACAGCGCCAACAACACAATCAAGATAAGCCCGGATATGGGCAAACGTGAAGACGGTTACTATGCTTCCTATATGCCTTATCCTTTTATCTCCGACAATGGCGCAATCCGCGTTATAAGTCAGGACGATTGCGAGATTTATGCCGTAGAGAACGATACATCATTCGTCAGGACACGGCAGTATCTGATGGACGGAAACAGCACAGTGCCGTTTCCTCTTTCACTATACGTTCAGGATGTATATATGACCAATCCTGACAAATACGTCTTTATCGGTCGTGAACCGAAGGGAGGCCGTCAATATGCCATGACCGCCGACCTTACTACATCAAAAATCGATACAATCAGACAAATCAACATATCACCTGAATTACAGGCATGGATGCCTAACGCCGGAGAAATGGTCTATTCTGACAAAAACAAAAGGCTCGCTTTTGCCTATAAACTACACCCTGTTATAGATATATTCGACACCGACGGCAAGACAATCAAATCGGTAAAAATTGGAGAAGACACCTTCGACCCGAAAACTCTTGAAGAAGCCGACTTCGAGGCTATGAATAGTCTGCACACCGTGGATTTAACATATACCTCCGATTACATCTATGCGTTGCATTGGGGGTATGGATATTCCGATGCCGACAAAACCGCCCCAACAATCTACAAGATAGACTGGAACGGCAAAGTAATCGACCGATATTTCAATGTGCCATATCCACTTTATCGTATTGCCGCTCTCAACGATTCAATGCTTATAAGCTGGGTTGGCAAAAATTTTGTACTGATTCCATTATAAACAGCCTCTAAACTCAATTCTGTTCAATCAGTCGGCGGTATTCACTCGGGCTCTGTCCGACCACTCGCTTGAAAAGGCGGGTGAAATGAGCCGGATACTCAAATCCGAGGTCATAGGCCACGATACTGACATCGTCGCTGCTGACCGACAGCCGATGTTTTGCCACGGAAATGACATGGCGGGTGATTATCTCCTTTGCAGTGAGACCGGTTTCTTTTTTGACGAGTTCTCCGAAATATCCCGGTGTCAGATTCGCAAGATCCGCAAAATAGCCCACAGTCGGAGTGCCGAGGCGCTTCGTGTCACCGTCGTAATATGATTTCAGCGCCTGCTCGAACTGAGCGACAACATCGGAGTTGACCTTATGGCGGGTGATGAACTGGCGGTCATAGAAACGGTGGAGATATTCGAGCAGCAACTGTATGTTTGCCGAGAGTAATGCCGCAGAATGATGGTCGACAGAGTGTTGCAACTCGCGGTCAATCTTGTGCAGGCAATCAAGAAAGATTTCTTTTTCCTCCTCCGAAAGATGAAGCGACTCCATCTCTGAGAAATCAAAGAAACTGAACGATGAAATCTTTTCGGCAAGAGGTGTCCCGTAAATCAAATCGGGATGAAACATCAGGCCGACCACATCAGGAGTAACCTCTTCAACATCCATATCGACATCTATAACCTGACCCGGAGAAAAACTTACGATTGTCCCTTCCTGATAGTCATATTGCTTACGGCCATACTTTATGGAACAGGCCACATTGTTTTTCAGAAACAAGGCATACACTCCATAATTAAGACGCACATGATTTATATACTTATCCGCATTTTTCAAATCAATGACAGTGACAAGCGGATGACGCGTTGTCAGACCATAGAGTTTATTATAAGCATCGATTGAATCGAGATTGATTATATTCCTTTCCATATTGCGAATTTACAGCTTATTTTTCAATAAATTATCATCCGGCCGAATAAAGGTAAAAATATCAGGAATAGTGTAAAGCCATCGTAAATACAACAACCTGTAGGGCTACACTTGTCACGGATAATGCTTACCTTTGTAAGCACGACACAATAAATCCGTAAATACACCAATGAAAGCCTATACCTACACAAGCCAAGGCCGCTTCGAACTGACCTACAAACCGAAGCCACAGATAGCCTCACCGAAAGACGCGATAGTCCGCGTCACCCTTTCGAGCATCTGTTCGTCAGACCTGCATATCAGACACGGCAGCGTTCCGCGTGCGGTCAAAGGCATAACTGTCGGACATGAAATGGTCGGCATTGTCGAGGCCACCGGCAGTGAAGTAACATCCGTCAAATCCGGCGACAGAGTGACGGTCAATGTCGAGACCTACTGCGGTGAATGTTTTTTCTGTAAAAACGGTTTTGTCAACAACTGCACCGACCCTGACGGCGGCTGGGCTCTCGGATGCAGGATTGACGGCGGCCAGACATCACATGTTCGCGTACCTCATGCCGACTGCGGACTCAACAGGATTCCTGACAATGTGACCGACGAACAGGCTCTGTTTGTCGGCGACATTCTCGCCACAGGCTACTGGGCTGCAAAGATTTCGGAAATATCGGCCGATGACACCGTGCTCATAATCGGAGCCGGTCCGACAGGCCTTTGCACCCTCCAGTGTGTGCTTCTCCACCATCCTGCCAACATTATCGTATGTGAAATCGACGAGACACGACGCGATTTCGTCAGACAACACTACCCGCAGGTCACAGTCTCCACACCCGCCGAATGCCTGAAGACAGTGAGAACGCTCAGCCTGCACGGAGGCGCAGACAGGGTGATTGAAGTAGCCGGGACTGACGAGACATTCCGCATGGCATGGGAATGCGCACGCCCCAACGCCATAGTCACCGTCGTCGCGCTCTACGACCGTCCGCAGGTGCTGCCACTTCCCGAAATGTATGGGAAAAACCTCACTTTCAAGACAGGAGGTGTCGACGGCTGTGACTGCGAAGAAATCCTACGCCTGATTGCCGAAGGCCATATCGACACAACGGCGATGATAACCCACCGCTATCCCCTCAGCAGGATTGAATCGGCCTACCGGATTTTCGAAAACAAGCTTGACGGTGTGATAAAAATAGCCATCTACCCCGATTGAACCATTCTTGCGCTCTGCACATTGTTAAATATATATAACAATTATCAACATCACAGACAATCACATGAGCCGATATAAACTATTAGTGGTCGATGACGAGGACACACTTTGCGAGGCACTCAGATTCAATCTTGAAATCGAAGGCTATGATGTCGACGTGGCCCACAGTGCCGAAGAAGCGCTGAAACTGAATCTTGAAAACTATTCCCTTATTCTACTCGACGTAATGATGGGTGAAATCAGCGGTTTCAGGATGGCACAGATGATGAGAGCCAATCCTAAGACTGCCGATGTCCCTATAATCTTTCTTACGGCAAAGGATAATGACGACGATATGATAGCCGGACTGAAACTCGGCGGCGATGACTACATCACGAAGCCTTATTCAATCCGCAACGTCCTTGCACGGATAGAAACCGTGTTGCGTCGTGCGAAAACCCGCACCCCGAACCACGAAATACTGAAATTTCAAGGCATCGCCATCGACATTAACTCCAAACGTCTCGAAATCGACGGAAATGAAATCAAGATTCCGAAAAAGGAGCTTGAAATACTCCAGTTGTTCATCTCCAACCGCAACAGGGTCTTCTCGCGCGAAGAAATCCTCAACACCGTGTGGCGCAACGAAGCTGTAGTAGTTGACAGGACTGTGGACGTCCATATCACACGACTGCGCAAACGTCTGGGCGAATACGGCCATCATATAATAACCCGCTCAGGCTACGGATATGGTTTCAGCGAATAGAACACTCCGTTACAGCCAGAAACTTTTCCTGCTGCTCGTTCTCTTCGCATGGGCGCTTCTGGCATGCTTCCTCACATTCCAGTACGAAAGGGAAAAATCATTTAAAGTCATTCAGCTCAATTCATCGCTACAGCTGTTCAACGCCAAAATGGCTGAAGCGATAAAGGATGGCATCACGCCCGAAGAATTTCTTGCCGGGACGAAACTTCCGTTTGACAGTCTGCGCGTATCAGTCATCAGTCCTGATGGCAATGTATCATTTGACAACACCGTCACCACCCTGCCACATACCAGCCACCTGACACGCAGTGAAATCTCCAAGGCTCTGAAGACCGGAAGCGGCTACACCCTCCGGCGGCATTCGGAATCGACCGACAGGACATATTTCTACTCGGCCATGTATGACGGGCACACTATCGTGCGCTCAGCCATCCCCTACACATCAATCTCCATCTCGGAACTTCTCAAAGCCGACAAGGGATTCATCTATTTCATGTGTGTGGTCACACTGATTCTCATCGTCGTAGCATATTTTGCAACAAGAAAACTCGGCACAAACATCACACGCCTGAATAATTTTGCAAAAAAAGCCGAACGCGGCGAACGCATCTATGCCGACGAGTCATTCCCCGACGACGAACTCGGCGAGATTTCAAGCCACATTGTCATGCTCTATGCCAAGCTTCAGGAAGCAAACGCCGAGTGCGACCGCCAGCATCTTCTGGTTTTGAAAGAAGAGAAAGAAAAAATACGCATCAAAAAACAGCTTACTAACAACATAAACCACGAACTCAAAACCCCGATAGCCTCCATACAAGTATGTCTTGAAACCATTGACTCACACCCCGACATGGAGCTGTCGAAACGCAAAGAATTCATCAGTCGGGCACTCGACAATTGCAGCAGACTCAGAAGTCTGCTGACTGATGTCGCAACCATCACCCGGATGGAGGACGGCTTCAACCACATCGAAAAATCGTCCGTCAATCTCTCGGCAATAATCCTCGAATGTTTCGACGACGCACGCCACAAAGCTCCGGCCATTGATTTCAACGTCGACATTCCTGACAATATGGTCATCAATGGAAACCCTGACATACTTAAATCAATCTTCTCAAATCTGCTTGACAATGCAATAGCCTACAGCGGATGCAATCAGGTCAGACTGAGTATGACCTCCGACACAACGACTGACTACTCATTCTCCTTTACCGACAATGGTTCGGGAGTTGAAAGCAAACATCTGCCCCATCTGTTCGAACGGTTCTACAGAATTGACAAAGGACGTTCACGCTCGGCCGGTGGCACAGGTCTCGGACTTGCGATTGTCAAAAACGCAGTCATTTTCCATGACGGCCACATCAGCGTCCGCAACCGCCACAGCGGTGGACTTGAATTTGACTTCACTCTATCGAAATAAACGCACACCGTCCGCTGCCGGGTTATAGAGGCAGCGGACGGTGTAGACGGTCAGAGTGACCTATCGTGTTCTTGGCGGAAGATTGAGTTTCATGGAAGCCCTGAGCAGCTTTCGCATGTTAGAGACAAGTTCCTGCGTCTCATTCAGAAGATTGACGTAGACATACATTACGGTCAGACTCCGTGTGTCGCCTTCACGGAAATGGTCATACGTACTGCGCGACAGTTCCGATATATGGTCCTTCACACGGTCACATTCCTTTCGCAGAGCGATGGTGCGGTTCACATCGGGTTGTTCAATCAACACCACAGATTCGTCGAATATAGCATCGACACGTTCCCTCAGAGGTGTCAGGTCGGCCACGAACTTTGCCGGAAGCAGGGGAAAGTTATTATTGACATGCTCAAGACACATCTCGTTGATTCGACGCAAGTTATAGAGGATGGCCATACAGCAGTTGTTAGACAGATGAAACCATGCACTCTTTTCTATGGCCACATCGGGCGACGCTTTGCGAAGACACAGAGTCTCTTTACGGCGTGCGCTCTTCAACACATCTTTTTCTTTCGTCAATGACTTCTCAAGCCTATTGAGAGTCTTTGCCTCATCACCGGTAAATCCCGATGTCACCTTGTCATAGGAATCTTTGGCGAAATGCAGGAATTCACTCTGCTGACGGGCAAGATACTCTTTAAGCAATCCCCAGACATAGGACGAATCGTCGGTCTTGAGCATTGTCTGAAACAATACGTCGTCGGCTGAATCCTCCTTCTTGCGCTTCGCCACAATATTGCTTCTCACGAGCAATACGAGGGCAGCTATGGCCACGATGACCATGACCGGTGTGCCACCGAAGTGCATAAGCGTCACGATGATTCCGGCCGCAATAAACGCGACACCCGCAGTGATAAACCAGCCGCCGATTACCGAAATGACACCTGTGATTCTGAAGACAGCACTTTCGCGACCCCACGCACGGTCGGCAAGCGACGTGCCCATAGCCACCATAAATGAGACATATGTGGTTGACAGCGGGAGCTTGAGCGATGTGCCGACTGCGATGAGAGCTCCTGCAAGCACAAGGTTCACCGATCCGCGCACGAGGTCAAACGCCGCACCGTTTTCCATAATCGCTTCCGACGTGTTGAACCGTCGGCCTATCCATTGCCGCACTCCCTGTGGAATATACTCTTTGATCCACGACACGAACCCGATGGTCCAGCGGACAAGATTGCGCGACAGTCTTGATGAGCCGAACATCTCGTCGCCAGCGTCCTGCCGGGTAAGATTGACCGAAGTTTCCACCACCTTACGCGCTTTCTTGGATGTTGCAAGCGAAACGACCATCACCACTCCAGCGCCAAGCAGAAAATAGACCGGAGTATTGGCCGAACCGTTGAGCGAATTCATCATGAACGAACCCGGGTCGCCTGTCCCGTTGGCAATATAGTCGTTATAGGCCGACAAACCCGACAAGGGTACACCGATAAAGTTGACAAGGTCATTGCCGGCAAAAGCCATTGCCAGAGAGAACGTACCCATAAGAACCACGACCTTGAAAACATTGATCTTAAGCATGTGAAGAATCTGCATCACCACCGTGAAAAACACGAAACATCCTCCTATAATAAGCATCGTGTTATCGTTGATCCATGACTTAAGTTCCGGAGTCATGAACGCAAGATCCTTGATACCTTTTATGAGAAGGAAATAGATGATTGCAGTAGATGCGATTCCTCCGAAAATACCGATTTTCCATTTCAGACGGCTACGGTAGTTGAAGGTGAATATCGCACGTGACAGCCATTGGACTACCATACCGAAAATAAAGGCCACTGCAACAGACAGGAATATACCGAGAATCACCGAAATAGCCTTTTCAGTATTCAGAAGGTCTCCCAAGCTCAGGTCGCCGGAATCTCCGGCCATTTTCAACAGCGATATGGCAAAGGCCGCACCAAGAAGCTCAAACACCATCGACACTGTGGTCGAAGTCGGCATGCCGAGAGTGTTGAAAATATCAAGCAGGATTATATCCGTGACCATAACAGCCATGAATATACATATCACATCATAAAACGTAAAATGCTCAGGTCTGAAAATACCGTGGCGTGCTATATCCATCATGCCGTTGCTCATTGAAGCACCGACAAAGACCCCCACGGCAGCCACGGTGATGACTACTTTAAAAGTCGCGGCCCGCGAACCTATCGCTGAATTAAGGAAATTGACCGCATCGTTGCTCACACCGACCGAAAGGTCGAAAACAGCGAGCAGAAACAGGAATATTACAATTCCGAGAAACACTATATCCATCTGATAAATGTCTGTTAAATGAAATACCTATTAGAAATAATATCTATCTGTTTATTTTCAATGCGAAGGTAGGAATGAGATGTTAACAAAATATTAAATCCGGGTTAACTGTCGGTTAAGCCGATATATCTATCAATCTTTTTCATACATATAAGTCTCATTTGTCATCCCTATGGTGGTTTTTAACGGCCTTTTTTACTAATTTTGTGGATATTCACAAGCAGTCGCAACCCCTGATAATAAACCATGATTACTATTCTAAGACCTGTTATTTTTTCAGTGCTCTCGACCACGCTCGCAAGCAGCCTGAGTGCAGTCACACCCGACTGGGAAAATCCTTCGGTGTTTGCCGAAGGCCGTCTCGAACCAAGAGCAACTTCTTACCCATACCCCACTCCTGCCGAAGCCTTGGCCGGCAACGGTTATGAATCGCCCTACGTCATGCCGCTCAACGGGAAATGGAAATTCTGTTTTTCGGCAACACCCGACAGCCGTCCCGCAGGTTTCCATACTCCGGGATTTGATGACTCAGGCTGGGACGAGATTTCTGTCCCCTCAAATTGGGAAATGCTTGGCTACGGCACTCCGATCTACACCAACATCACCTATCCTTTCCCTAAGAACCCTCCCTACATTGACCACCGCGACAACCCCGTCGGCAGCTACAGGCATACATTCCGCCTTCCGTCCTCTTGGGAAGGCCGGCGTGTCATTCTTCACTTCGACGGCAGCACTGCCGGAATGTACGTATGGGTCAACGGTAAGAAAGCCGGTTATGTCCAGAGCACTAAAAATCAAGCCGAATTCGATATCACGAATCTTGTCAGCAACGGCGACAACACGATTGCCTGCGAAGTATACAGATGGACCGACGGTTCATATCTCGAAGATCAGGACTTCTGGCGACTGTCGGGCATCGACCGCGACGTATATCTCTACTCCACTGCCGACGAACGCATCCTTGACTTCTTTGCCGATGCCGGACTCGACAGGAATTATCGCGACGGAGTGTTGAAACTTAACACCGTCCTGCAAAATCAATCAGTCAAACCAAAAGACACCCGTCTCGACATACGCATCTATGATGCAACAGACCGTCAGGTGGCAAGCCTTTCAAAACAGGTCAGACTGAACGGCAACGCATCCCAAGCCGTCGACATGACCCATAAGTTACGGAATGTCAGAAAATGGAGTGCCGAAAAGCCTAATCTCTACACACTCGTCATCTCGCTCACCGACAGCAAGGGAAACGTTATCGAATCGACTTCCTCACGCATCGGATTCCGTAAGGTGGAAATCAAGGACAGCCGCCTGCTCGTCAACGGCAGTCCTGTCGAGGTCCACGGAGTCAACCTTCACGAACATCACCAGACCAACGGCCATGTGGTGGACCGCGAGACCATGCTCAGCGACATCCGCACTATGAAGCGTCACAATGTAAACGCCGTGCGCCTGAGCCACTATCCGCAGTCTCCGCTGTGGTATGACCTCTGTGATGAATACGGTCTCTATGTGGTCGACGAAGCAAACATCGAAGTACACGCTATGGGCGCGGAACATCAGGGCGGATTCGACAAATCAGTCCATCCGGCATATCTGCCACAATGGAAAGATGCCATTCTCGACCGCCAGCGCACAATGGTCGAACGAGACAAGAACCACCCTTGCGTAATCGTATGGTCGATGGGCAACGAATGTGGCAACGGTGAAAATTTCTATGCAGCATACGACTGGATCAAATCGCGTGACACAAGTCGTCCAGTGCAGTTCGAGCAGGCAGGTGAAGCGCAGAACACCGATATTATATGCCCGATGTATCCGTCAATCAAAAGCATGAAGGACTATGCCTCACGCACCGACGTGACCCGTCCTTACATAATGTGTGAATATGCCCACGCGATGGGCAACAGCTCCGGAAACTTTCAGGAATATTTCGACATAATCCGCAGTTCCGACCACATGCAGGGAGGTTTCATCTGGGACTGGGTCGATCAGGGACTGCTCACTAAAGATGAAAACGGTGATGAATACTGGGCCTATGGAGGTGACTTCGGCGCATATGACTATCCGCATGATGAAAATTTCTGCATCAACGGACTCGTCCAGCCCGACCGCACTCCACATCCCGGACTGATGGAGGTCAAGAAAGTGTATCAGGACATCCGCTTCGCGGCCATCGACCCGCAACGCGGCGAATTTGAAGTTCAGAACCATTTTATAGCCAACAATCTCAGCGACTACGATTTCCACTGGGAACTGCTGCGCAACGGTGAAAAAATAGCCGACGGTCTGTTTGACCTGAATCTTCCTGCCGGACAGAAAAAGACAGTCAAAGCGCCGCTACCGTCTGTCGACATGAACGACGGCAACGATTACCATCTTTCAGTCTACGCCTATACCCGAAATGGCGACGAAATCATCCCTGCCGCCCATGAAGTAGCCCGCGAGCAATTCACCATCGCCAACGGGACTCTTGCCTTAACGAAAGCTGCCGACTCCGCCCCGGCTTCATTCAGCAAAGATAGAAACACTTGGAGCTTCAATTGCCAAGGCAATGTCACAATCAAGGTCAACAGCCGTAACGGAGAAGTATATGCCTACACGGTCAATGGCCATAACATGCTCAACGGCTCGATTACACCGTCATTCTGGCGTGCGCCGACCGACAATGACTGGGGCAACAATGCCCACCGCCGCCTCAACGCATGGCGCTATGCAGACCACAACCGGAAACTGACCTCACTCACCCATGATACGGACGGAGCGCTCCACATAGTCAAAGCCTCTTATCTCCTCCCCGAAGTCAATGCGACATATACCCTAAGCTACACAATCCATCCCGACGGACGGCTCGGAGTCGAAAGCACCTTGAATGCCAACGGCGACGAAATGCCCGAACTAATGCGACTTGGACTCCGTCTTCCCCTCAACCGATCAAAAGACAACTTCCGTTGGTATGGCCGCGGACCTTGGGAAAATTATTCCGACCGCAACACTGCTTCTTTCATGGGAATATGGGAAGGCAAGGTCGCCGATCAGTTCTATCCCTACATCCGCCCGCAGGAGACAGGCAACAAGACCGATGTCCGCTGGGCGACCCTGACCGACGACTCCGGTTTCGGCATAAAGGTCAGTGGACATCAGCCATTGAATGTAAGCGCCCTCGACGTAACTCCGGCCGACCTCGACCCCGGAATGAAAAAATCACAGATGCACAACAGCGACGTGCGCCACAGCCGACACCATGTGTATCTCAACGTGGATTTTGCCCAACGCGGACTCGGAGGTGACAACAGCTGGGGAAGCGGCCCTCACAAAGACTATATCCTTAAAGACAAATCATATAATTATTCATTCACAATCTCACCTGTCATACCCGACTGACAATCATGAAACTATCATCCGTTAAAAATCTCGCTTTCGCAGCCGGTCTTCTTTCCGGCATGCCACTGCTTGCTGCCGAAAAGGCGACAGTCACCCCCCTGTTCGGCAATGTGGCCGACAGCATCACGATACCCGCTGAAATCTACGGTCAGTTCGCCGAACACCTTGGCACTTGTATCTACGGCGGACTATGGGTCGGTGAAAATTCGCCTATACCCAACACATCGGGCTATCGCAACGATGTGCTCAATGCCCTCAAAGAACTCAAAGTCCCCGTGATGCGCTGGCCCGGAGGCTGTTTTGCCGATGAATATCACTGGACCGACGGCATCGGTCCTAAGGAAAACCGTCCCGTCATGGTGAATACCAACTGGGGAGGCACGGTGGAGGACAACAGTTTCGGCACTCACGAATTCTTCAACCTCTGTGAACTCATCGGCTGCGAACCCTATCTCAGCGGAAATGTCGGAAGCGGGACGGTCGAGGAGCTCGCGAAATGGGTGGAATATATCACCGCCGAAAACGGTCCGATGGCCGACCAACGCAAAAAGAACGGCCGCGAAAAGCCGTGGAAACTGAAATATCTCGGTGTCGGAAACGAAAGCTGGGGATGCGGCGGCAGCTTCACCCCCGAAGCCTATGCCAACGAATATCGGCGCTATCAGACATATTGCCGAAACTTCAATGGCAACCGGCTTTACAAAATTGCATCAGGTGCAAGCGACTACGACTACAACTGGACCGACGTGCTGATGAAAAACGCTCGCAGACACATGGACGGCCTCTCGCTCCACTACTACACCGTCAAGGGATGGAACGGAAGCAAGGGTGCGGCAACCAAGTTTGACAACGATGACTATTACTGGACTCTTGGAAAATGTCTTGAAATCGAGGATGTCATCAACAACCATGACTCTATCATGAACACATATGACCCTGACAGACGTGTGGCGCTCATCGTCGATGAATGGGGCACATGGTGGGACGAAGAGCCCGGCACTGTGCGCGGACATCTCTATCAGCAGAACACCATGCGCGACGCCATGGTGGCCGCACTGAGCCTCAATGTGTTCCACCGCCACACCGACCGTGTCAAAATGGCCAATATCGCCCAGATTGCCAACGTATTGCAGTCGATGATTCTTACACGAGACAACCGCATGGTGCTCACCCCGACCTACTACGTATTCAAAATGTATATCCCACATCAGAATGCCACTTTTGTCCCTCTCGACATCAAGACATCGACACGCACAGTACGCGACGGCCGCACAGTCCCGACAATAAGCGCGACAGCTTCTAAGAAAGATGGGGAAATGAATATCACCCTCACCAACATCGACCTTGACTCACCGGCGGAAATCTCCATACCTCTTGATGGCGTGAAAGCCTCCGTGATTGCCGGAGAAATTCTCACGGCCGACAGCATCGACGACTACAATGACTTTGACTCGGCTGAAAAAGTCACACTCCGCCCCTACAACAAGGCAAAAATTTCAAAAAACAACCTTCAGCTCACACTTCCGGCAAAATCGATCGTAAATCTCAGACTCAAAATATGAGATAAGGCTTAATCACAAGAGTCAGCCCCCTGAAACTCTAAAGATTAATCGACAACAATTATTTCGGCAGCTTCAAGGCGTTCTTGAAGCTGCCGAAATAATTGTTGTCTGTTCCTTCACTGGTGTGGATTGACATCCTTAAGGTCTACGAGATGATGAAGTATGGCAAAAATCGTAAGACCCGCCGGAGAATGGATGCCGAGTTTCGCACTGAGATTGCGACGGTGGGTGGTGACGGTATGTATCGACAGACACAGCCGGTCGGCAATCTCCTTGTTTGCCATCCCGAGGGCAACAAATCTTATTATATCCTTCTCGCGGTCACTGAGCGATTCAAGTTGCGGATCGCTCTCCTCCGTCTTGCATCCATCGGGCGAGTGCATGACCGCAAGCTGTGAGCGCAGACGTTTCTCAAGACTCTCGACCGCCGGGACAAACAGATTGGTTTCCACATCGAAATGAGCCATCAGGTCTCGCTCACATCCTATAATGTCGAACAACACGCTACTCAACAAGTCATTATCGCGCTGGTTATATGAATAAATGAATATATCTTTCAGTTCGTTGAGTTTTGATGTCATGTGGCTATGGTTTACAGAAAACTGCGATATACTGAAAGCCTCATCAATTGTTCCTCCAAGGAGTTTCTCTACATAGGTGAATATATATTCATTCTCATACTCCATGTGTCGGCGCACCTCAACGACATAATCGTCATAGAACTTCATCAGCTGGAAAGCGACATCATTCGTATCCGAATAGTTTATAGCCTCAATCAGCTTCCTGCGGATGCCGGGAAGTATGAAATCGATAAACGAACTGTGGGCATGTTTCAGATAGCCCATCAAGGTCGGGAGATGTATTGTATGTCCGCGATAGTTCTTACCGCTCAGAAGATTTGAAACCGCAAGAAACGTGCCGGTATCGACACCGTGTTTCTCGCAAGCCTCTTTAATAGGACTGTCTCCGAAACCGAATGCTATGTCAAACCTGCTTATCGCCATAAGCAATAAGTTATTGTCCATTATTATCTCCCTCATCCGATGATGAGACTCATATTCCTGCTGCTTTTCCATTATAATTTCCCGGGCATAATCACCCATGCAAAGGTACAGCAACCAACCAATCTACGCTATACCTAAAAATGATGAAAAAAAGACCATTTCACAGACGAATTGCCATTTTTTAAGTAAAACCCGGGGTAAATTAACCCAATTTCTGAGTATTGACCGCCCGGAATGTTAAATCTAATTTTGCATCGTGAAAAATTTACAATGGAAAAATAATCAATTACATAATAAACCAATCTTCACAATGAAAAAATCAGGTTTCCTCTTCCTACTCCTCACCTCCTTTGCCTTTACATCGTGCAGCGACAGCGACGACAGCGAAAAAGACCTTGCCAGAGAAGTGGCAGGACAATATGATGGTTACACCGTGGCATCATGCGCCTATTTCAGCAATCAGGTGGCATCCGAACAGAAACTTTCCATCACTTCGACAGAAATAAACAAAGTGAATGTCGACTACGCATCCGATTCATGGGGCACAATCTCAATCCCGGATGCAACTGTAGTCAAATCAGGCAATGAATATGTAATCACCGGCTCAGGCACATCCGTGATGGGCATGCAGGGAAGCGGAAGCAAGGATTATGTTTGCAATCTCAACGGCAAAATCATCAACGGAACAGCTGACTTTACCTTCACATGTTCCGCAGTAATGGGAGGTCTCAACATAACCTTCATGCAAGGTGAAATTCCGGCAGAGACAGTAGTGCCCGGAACATACTCAGGCTACACCAAGGCTGATTGCGCGTATTTTAAGGACATGTATGCCGACAATCAGAAAATTGAAATCACATCTAACGGCAACAATACCTACAAGATAAGCCTTACGTCTGAAACTTGGGGTGAATTCACCATTGATGAAGCGACTGTCACCACCGACGGCAATCTGTTCAGACTCGAAGGCTCGGGCAAGACTCTGATGGGCATGGGAGGGAATGTCAGCGAGTATGCCTGCACATTCACCGGAGAAATCGATGCCGACAAGGAGAATCCGACTTTCACCTTTTCAGTTCCTGCCGTGATGGGAGGCCTGACCGTGACCTTTAAACCCGGTTCTGCCCCGCAGGTCTGATTAACCTTAAGCATGATAAATCAGACACACATGGCAACTAACTTTTCCACATATCTTACAGCGGGAGTGGCAGCAATGCTGCTCTCCGCTTGTAACGGAATACTCGGCAACATCTACGATGAGCCTGCGGCTGATGCGGTTTCAGAATATGGCTTCGTAACCGAGGCTACTACCACTTCGCCCGGCTCGATATATATCGACGCAACAAACTACACCGTCTGGACATATATCGACTTTAAATCCATGACTACGACAGCTCTCGATGTCAACGCTCCCGCTCCCGGTTCATGGGACATAGCAATCCATCGCTACGATGCAAAGACAAACGGTGGCGAAGTCATGGAGACCGGTGCTACAAGCTTCTATTCGCTCGCCAACGTAGTCACTCCGGCCGGAAGCGATTATATCAGCGACATCTGGACCGAGACAACAATCGTAACCGATATGTCGACAATGATGAACGGCTATCTCAGTTATGCCGGGTCGTTCTATAACCCCGAGCTATCCAAATGGCTCAACGTCGACAAGAGTTCTATGCCACCTATCTATACACCGTCAAACAAAGTATATGTCATCAGGCTTTCCGACGGCACTCTCGCCGGAGTGCGACTGGCAAACTACATGGACGCACTCGGGGTAAAGGGCTATATGACCATCGAATACATGTATCCCCTGAAACTGTAAGAATATGAGACGAACATTTCTGAGCCTTGTTCTCCTCTCTCCCTCGCTCATCTTCGCCCAGTCATCGTCTCTGACAAAAGCACAGATTGACTCCATCGAAAAATCATGGGAAGTCGAGCTGAATACAGTTGTGGTCACCGGAACGAGAACACCGAAACTGCTCAAGGACTCCCCTATCCTCACCCGAATCATTTCGGAGACCGACATCCGCAAGACCGATGCCACAAACATCAGCGATCTCCTGCAGCTTGAGCTTCCCGGAATCGAGTTTTCCTACTCGATGAACCAGCAGGTCTCGCTCAATATGCAAGGATTCGGAGGCAACTCGGTGTTGTTTCTCGTCGACGGCGAACGTCTTGCCGGAGAGACCCTTGACAATGTCGACTATAACCGGCTAAATCTCAACAACGTCGGCAGGATTGAAATTGTCAAGGGTGGAGCATCGTCACTCTACGGCTCTAATGCCGTCGGAGGGGTGGTCAACATCATCAGCCGCGAGGAGACCAATCCGTGGAGAGTGAATGTCAATGCCCGCTATGGCGCACACAACGAACAGCGCTACGGCGGTGTTGTAAGCTTCAAGACCGGACGCATCAGCAGTGCAACCACCATGCAGTACACCTCCGTCGATTCATACGACATGAAAAACGAGGGTGACTACAACCGCTTCTATGGAGGTCACAACTGGAACGTCAAAGAGCGTTTGACAGTCAACGTCACAGACAAGATGAAACTGATCGGACGTGCCGGATATTATTTCCGCCAGCGCAATGCCCAAGCCGCGTCGAGAGACAGATACCGCGACTTTTCAGGCGGTCTGCGCGGACTCTATACCTTCTCCGATGAGGATAACCTCGAAGTCTCCTATAACTTCGACCAGTATGACAAAAGCGATTATATCACCATCACGTCGAAGGATGTCAGAAAATACAGCAATGTGCAGCACGGCGCTCGCGCCCTGTACAATCACACGTTCGCCAAACGCCACATCCTGACTCTCGGCGGAGATGTGATGCGCGACTATCTCCAGACCTACCAGTTTACCGACAATGGAAACAAGCGCCAGATTACAGCCGACGGTTTCGCTCAGTTCGACATGAATTTTGTCCGTAACTTCAACATTATCGCCGGAATGCGCTACGACTATTTTTCGGAAGCGAAAATGAGCCATGCGTCATCGCGCCTGAGCATGATGTACAAGCTGCCACGCGTAGCACTCCGAGGTTCATATTCAGGCGGTTTCCGCGCACCTACACTCAAAGAAATGTATATGGACTTCGATATGGCCGGTATCTTCATGATTTACGGTAATCCGGATCTGAAACCCGAGACAAGCCATAATTTCCAGCTATCCGCAGAATATACCCGCAGATTGTTCAATTTCAACATCGGGACATTCTGCAATCGTGTCAGCGACCGCATCACCACCGGCTGGAGTCAGGCTCTCAAAGGACAGGTCTACACCAACATAGATGATGTCACAATATCGGGCGTGGACGCAAATATGTCATGGCGAACAGATTGTGGCTTCGGGACACGACTTTCATATATGTTCACATATGAAAAAGTGAAAAAAGGACAGCCCTACACCTCTTCGACGCGCCCTCACACCGCCACACTACGCCTCGACTACACAAAACGTTGGAAAAACTATGAACTGATGGCCGCTCTCAACGGACGTTTCCTCTCGAAAGTAAAGGTCGATGAATATACTTCTGTCTCATCCTACGAGGAAACACAGCGCGTCACCTATCCTTCCTACATGATATGGAAACTGAACATGCGCCACAGTTTCCGGGAAGGATTCGACCTGACAATGGCCGTGGACAATCTGCTCAACTATGTACCCGAATACTACTACAACAACTCGCCGACCACCAACGGCACTACCTTCTCGATAGGAATGTCGGTCGACATTGACGGGTTCTTCAGGAAATAGGCAGACCAAGAGCTTACATCAAAACATTATCGTTAAACATGCAATGAAAAATAAACGTAAAGTAATCACTATCATATCGGTCTGTGTGCTCATCGTAGCCGCAGGCCTGTTGCTTTGGAATATTTTCGCCTCACCCACACGCATCGCTTTTGTCAACTATCAGGCTATAAATCTCGGACAGATTTCAAAGGCAAACGACAACTCTTTTGTCCGAATCAAAGAACTTCCTGTCGAAGAACTTGACAAAGCGTCGGACTACGACATGATTTTTGTCAACGGCATGGGTCTCAGAATCACCGACGAACAGCGCCGGTCGCTTGCATCAGCCGCCGACAATGACACGCCGGTGCTCACGACCGCCGCCACAAATCCGCAGAACCTCATTGTATCGGTCGATTCGGTCGATCAGGCATTCCTAAAGCAATATCTCAACGGCGGAAAGAACAATTACCGCAACTTGCTCCGCTATGTACGCAAGTATATCGACGGTAAAAAACTCTTCACCGATGAGCCTGCCGATCCGCAGACATCAGTGTCATCGCTCCTTTATTATCCCTCCGATGAAGAAGACCTCAACTTCCCGTCGGTCAGCGAATATGAATCATACCTGAAATCCAAAGGCCGTTTCAATGAAAACGCCCCAGCAATCATACTCACCGGACAGATGGGTGTGCCTGACAGTCTGATTACAGCCCTCGAACGTGCAGGCAACACCGTCTATCCAGTCAATACAATCCAGCTTTTCATCAAAAACGGTCATGCCGACTCCATTACCCCGGCAGCCATGATAAACATGGCTCACGGACGCATGGGCGACATGGTGGTGAATTATCTGAAGGCCAATAACATCCCGCTGTTCTCACCTCTCAACGTCAACCGTGACTATGACGAATGGATGGCCGACAAGATGGGTATGAACGGTGGTTTCCTTTCACAAAGCGTAGTGACACCTGAAATCGACGGTGCAGTGCGTCCATTCACTCTTTTCGCTCACTACGATGGAAAAGACGGTCTCCCCTACGTGGCAGCTATCCCCGACAGACTTGAAGAATTCGTCGAGACAGTCGGCAACTACATCTCGCTCCGGAAGTCCGACAACCGTGACAAAAAAATTGCCATCTTCTATTTCAAAGGTCCGGGTCAGAACTCACTGGTCGCGGAAGGAATGGAAGTCGGCCCGTCGCTATTCAATCTGCTCACACGCCTGAAAAAAGAGGGCTATAAGATTGAAAACCTACCACCGACCCCTGCGGAACTTGAAAAACTCATCAACGACCAAGGAAAAGTGTTCAACCGGTATGCTCTCGGGGCTAAAGACTCTTTCGTAAAGACCCATTCTCCTGAAATCATATCCGAGGAAAACTATGACAACTGGTGTAAAGCTGCCTTTTCGAAAAAAATGCGTGATGAAATCGACGCTGTCGACGGCAGTTTCCCGGGTCACGGCCTGAAAACTGACGATGGGAAGCTCGCGCTCGCACGCCTTCGGTTCGGCAACGCAGTTCTCATACCGCAGACCGCTGCCGGACTTGGCGACGACGAGTTCAAGATTGTACATGGGACGGAAGCTGCCCCGCCACACAACTACGTGGCCTCTTATCTCTGGGCCCGCTACGGATTCAATGCCGACGCACTCATCCACTTCGGTGCGCACGGCAGTCTCGAATTCACACCTCGCAAGCAGGTGGCGCTCAGCAGTGATGACTGGCCCGACAGACTCGTCGGGACAATCCCCCACTTCTATGTCTACTCGACAAGCAATGTCGGTGAGGCGATGATGGCGAAACGCCGTTCATACGCAGGTATCATCAACTATCTCACACCGCCATTCATGGAAAGCGAGGTGCGTGGCATCTATAAGAATCTTTCAGATGCAATCAATGACTACAACCGTCTCTCAGGCGCTGACCGTCCCGACGTGAATGCCTTACACAGAGCCTCGCTTCTTGTCAAAAAATACACCGTAGAGCTTGGTATCCATCGCGAACTTCGCATGGACAGCACTCTTTCGCAGCCTTACAGCGCCGACGATATTGTACGCATCGAAAATTTTGCCGAGGAACTTGCCAATGAGAAAATCACCGGGGCGCTCTATGTAATGGGAGTCCCATATTCGGATGAGCATATCAGTTCGACGGTACATGCCATGACTGTCGACCCCGTTGCCTACAGTCTCTATGGGCTCGACAAGGAACGCGGACGCACCGCTATCGACTATGAAAAGAACCGTTCGCAATTCACACGTACATATCAGGCCAAGGCACGTGCTCTCGTCAGCCGGCTTCTCGCTTCAGGTGGTCAGGAGATTACAGACCAATACCTGTGTCGGATTGCCGGCATAACACAGGCTGAACTCGACAGCGCCCGGGCAATAACAGCCGCTGTCAGCGGCTCTAAAGACATGCTCTCGCGCATGATGGTCATGGGAGCGATGATGACACCTCCGGCCGAACAGAACCTGAAGCTTTCAGACCGGAAGTCGACATCAGGCATGAAACGGATGATGGCCCGATCGGGCATGTCGCCTGAAAAAGCCATTGAAATGGCCAAGAAAATGGGTGCAGACGAGGAAGCTGTCAAAAAAATGGAAGCTGCCATGAAGCGCAAGCAACAGACAGGCCGGATTGCCGACGGTGGCAACGGACAAGGCCACCCCGGAGGTGTCGCCACTCAATCCGGCTCACATGGAAAGCCACACGGAATGAAGCGCTCCGAATACACAAAGCGAGAACTTGATTTCGCCAATGCCGTCACCGAAGTGGAGCGTGCGGTCAAAAATGTCGGGAACTACCGTGCGGCGCTGACCGAAAGTCCCGAAGCAGAGCTTTCATCCGTAGTCAACGCTCTTGCAGGCGGCTACATAGCCCCGACATCGGGTGGCGACCCGGTGCTTAACCCCGACATACTTCCGACCGGCCGCAACATGTTTGCAGTCAATGCCGAGGAAACCCCGTCGGCCGTTGCTTGGGAAAAAGGCAAAAGCCTTGCCGACAACACGATTTCAATGTATCGTAAAATGCACGGTGACTCCGTTCCACGCAAGGTCAGCTACACACTTTGGAGCAGCGAATTCATCGAAACAGAGGGAACAACAATCGCTCAGGTGCTCTATATGCTCGGAGTCGAACCTGTCCGCGACCCGTTCGGACGTGTCACCGACCTTCGCCTCATACCCTCGGCCGAACTTGGCCGTCCGCGCATCGACGTCGTGGTCCAGACGAGCGGTCAGCTGCGCGACCTCGCAGCCTCGCGCCTCTTCCTCATCAGCCGTGCCGTCAGGATGGCAGCCGAAGCCACCGATAAGGAATATCCCAACTATGTGGCTGAAGGAGTGGTTGAATCGGAACGTCATCTTGTTGAGAAAGGCGTGACACCCAAAGAGGCCCGTGAGCTGTCGACGGCTCGCGTATTCGGCGGTGTCAACGGCAACTACGGAAGCGGTATTCAGGGAATGGTAGAGGCCGGCGACCGCTGGGAAAACGAGTCTGAAATAGCCGAAACCTACATAAACAATATGGGTGCGGCCTATGGCAGTGAGGAAGACTGGGAAAAGATGCACGACTATGCGTTTGAAGCAGCCCTCACGCGCACCGACGTAGTGGTGCAGCCCCGCCAGAGCAACACTTGGGGAGCGCTCAGCCTCGACCATGTGTATGAATTCATGGGCGGAATGAATCTTGCCGTCAGAAACGTGACCGGCAAAGACCCTGAAGCCTACCTGAGCGACTACCGTAACCGCAACAACGCTCGCATGCAGGAAGTAAAGGAAGCCATCGGTGTCGAAAGCCGTACCACAATCCTCAACCCGGCCTATATCAAGGAAAAGATGAAAGGCGGTGCGGGCGATGCCTCGGGATTTGCCGACATAATCCGCAACACCTACGGATGGAACGTCATGAAACCCGCGGCAATCGACGATGAGCTTTGGAATGACATCTATGATACATATGTTACCGACAGACATGGCCTCGGAATCAAGGACTACTTCACTTCCACCAATCCCGCCGCCATAGAGGAAATGACGGCCGTCATGCTGGAGACTGTCCGCAAAGGGATGTGGGACGCATCACCCGAACAGGTCGAGGCTCTTGCGAGTCTACACACGGAGATTGTCAATGAATACTCCCCCTCTTGCTCCGGTTTCGTCTGCGACAACGCAAAGCTACGCGACTTCATCGCTTCGAAAGTATCGAAAGAGACCGCTGCGAAATACAGTCAGGCCATCGGGTCTGTCCGCGCTGAAGCTGTGGCAGGAAGCGACAACGACGGCATGGTGATGCAGAAAGAGGAACTGAACAACACAGAGAAGACTACAAGCCGGATCAACGGTGTGATTGTCGGTATATTTGTCGTGGCGGTCCTCATAGTGGTGGCTGTGATTCTGCGCCGTCGGAAAAAACAACAGGCTGAGTGATGGAAACGGTTGTCCTCATAATAATGCTTATGGTCAGTTTCAATTTCGCATTGAAACTGACCTACCATAAAGCTGTCGGCATAACCGCCACCTGTATGCTCGCAGCACTGTTTGTAGGTCTGGTGTGGCCTTATGCAGCCAGTCAGTCAAAGACACAGATAACCGACTGGCTTAATGCCCCCGACCTGATGCTCGACACCTCGGTACTCCTCACCGTCGATGTCTTTTTCCAGATTACCTTCTGCGTGATGATGGCCAAGAAAATTGCCGGCGAACAACTGTCGGTAGTCCAAAGGGCGATTTACGCCGTAGCGCTATGGTTTCCGGGACTACTGATATTCCCGGTTCTGTTCGCATTGCTCGTGGAGATAATCTTTTCATTTCCGGGTAATGATTTCTCTACACTCTCATGGGCGACGGCTACATGTGTGCTTATCGCTACTCCTTCCCTCTCATATCTCATCAGATTCCTGCTGCCCGAAAAAGACCTCAGGCTTGAACTCATGTTTGTGGTCAATGCCATCACGGCTATTCTCGGGATAATCGCCACCGTCAACGGACGCACTGCGGTCAAGGGCACTAACAGTGTCGAGTGGGATGCCCTCGCAGGGTTCTTGCTAATCATAGCAGCCGGAACTGTGGCCGGAATACTGGTCAATCGACGCTCGATACGTAAAACAATCTCAAAACTTCAATAAGAGGCTTTTCAGAAACATTAAAACTTTATTACAAAAAACAATACAATGAACGTAATTTCCAACATTCTCTACTGGATTTCGACAGGACTGCTCGTCCCCGTAATCGTCCTCCTCATATTTTTCTTCATCCGTGCAATCATCCTCATAGGGACATTCTTCGGCCAGTATCTACAAGTCAAAAAGCATTCCGAATCGTTTCATAAGCGCATCGTAAAACTCACTCCTGCCACCCTCGACACGTTCAGCGAATCGCTCCCCGAAAAATCCGACACGGTTGTGACCGCCTATGCAAAAAAAATCATTGCCAACCGCGAAAACCATGCGCGAATCGACCTGCTGCTTTCGGAATACGAGATTGAGGCTGACAAAGATCTGTCGACATCAAAAGTGCTTACAAAAATGGGGCCGATTCTCGGACTTATGGGCACTCTTATCCCCATGGGCCCGGCTCTGGTCGGACTCGCAACAGGCGACATCGCATCGATGGCCTACAACATGCAGGTGGCTTTTGCCACAACGGTTGTCGGGCTCGTCGTGAGCGCCATAGGATTCCTGACACAGCAGGTCAAGGAGCGTTGGGCCGTGAAAAACATCACTATGCTTGAATATCTTGCCGAGGTAGTGAAAATGTCTGATTCTAAAACTGACGACCGATGAGACGCCGCCGACTTCTGACCCGCGCTGAAGACAGCGACCCGATGAGCGTTGTTAGCAATCTCTTTGATGTCGCAATGGTGTTTGCCGTAGCGCTGATGGTGGCGCTCGTGAGCCGCTACAATATGACCGAAATGTTCTCGCAGGAAGACTTTACAATGGTCAAGAATCCCGGGAAAGAGAACATGGAGATAATCACCAAAGAAGGCGAAAAAATCAACCGCTACACCCCCTCCGACAACAATGATTCTTCAGGAAACAAAGGCAAGCGCGTAGGCACAGCCTACGAACTCGAAAACGGCGACATAATCTACGTGCCGGAATAACGCAATAATCATTCTTATTCCGAGTACACGGTGTACGTACAATCAATTCATATATACATACGATTCCTACCACCTGTCAACGTTCATCTCCACAATGGTTTGATGCGTTCGCGCATGATGCGTTTCATGGCATGCTGTTCACGCCGACGCTGACGGCGGTTTTTGAGAGGTACAGCAGGGATACCATCATCGTCAATATCATTCTCGTCACCAATCTCAGAACGGCAGTCGTTGTCTTTCGCTTTCCGGCTGACTTCGGCGGAGGGGTCATTCGGACAGACTGCCGTCTCCTGACATTGGCTGACCGAAACGACAGTTTGAGTACGCACTCCCACACTTCCACGGCGAGATTGTTTATCTTTCCTCCCAGCGCGCCTACGAGCTAAGGCAGAACGCACGATTGCACGGTCTATCTCGCTACGCAGCAGAGTGAAAATAAGCAGAATCGTATTATCTGATATATTACCGACGGTAATCCCTGATTGCACAACCAACGCCCCGTCATCACCCACCGAAACCGACATCAAATAATTGTCAATCACCGCCATCGCAGCCTGATAAGCTTCAAAACAGCCTACCGCCTGACACGTAGCTGCCACACGCTTACAGAGATCGTCATAAAAATTTTTCGAGACCGGGAGATTCATTGATTTTTTCATGTCAGTTTCGTTTTTTTCAGTCATTAGTTTATGCAAATTTAATGATAGAAAAAGGCCAAAAAGATGCGATAATACAAAAAACAGCAAAACTGACAAGATGACGTAGCGTCACGTTCCTCACAGTGTCCATCGAAAATTGTAACACTATGAAGACGATTTTCCGCCACAACGTAAGAATGCTTGAGAAAACCGAGGGTCAGACATCCATCTCATAGATGTCGTAGACCACCGAACGGCCTCCGAACTCTTCTTTGTGATGAATCATCCCTTCGTTGAGATAACGTCCGGCATCCTCATTTGAGATTCCGAAATCAAAATAATTGTTCCCGGGAAGGATATTGAATATCAGGTCATGATAAATGACATCGGTAGCATACATATCCTTCCCTTTTTGCGTGCATGCGGCATACTGGAGATGAATGACACCCCGGTCAAGATAGATGACTGCTCCGCCGAGCACTTCGCCTGAAGAATCGGTGGCGATGTAGAAACGGATATTTTCAGGGAAACGGCTTTTCAGGTAGTTCAGTTCGGCGGCCGTGTGGACAGGACGCGTGTTGTGGCGCAGCCGGCGGTCCTCGATGACAATATCCCAGAACGCATCTGAGCTATCCGGCTCGCTGACACGTATATCCCACTTGCGGCGACGTTTCTCAGCACGTTTTCCAAGACGCGACGACGGAATCGGGTCGCGGAGATTTATAGCAGTCGAAAGGTTGCGGATGCTGAGTCGTGCATTGTTTCTGAACAGCGCATAGAGATCCTCTTCAGCACCCTGACGGTGATAGATGTGGGGAATGGCCTTATAGACAAGCTTGCAGATGCCTTCTTCGCGCAACCTGTCTCTCAACAGAGCGAACATCCCGAGAGGATCGGCAGCTGAAGTCCTGTTGCTCATCACGAGACCGCCATAAGTCAGGCCTGCATGGCTCGAAAGCACTCCTCCATCCCTCAGAGTAGCCGGAAGGAGCGCCGCCACAGAACCACTGTCGTCGAGAAACACATAGGAGTGGTCAGGGAAACGGTCGGCATGATATTCCATGTAATCCCGTTTGAGAAGAAATGTGCCGTTTTTCGATGACTCAACAAAGTCATCCCACTCACCTTTCATCTCAGGGCTATATCTTACAATTTTCATTAGTCCTTGCGAAAATAATTATTAGAGAGACCGTTGCGACACTTGTCACTGAAGTTCTCCGCGCCCTTCGCGAAGAATTTCAGGCGACGAGCTGTCTGTAAGGTCCACCACGGTAGAAGGCTGAACATCAAAACCTCCATCGGCGTTAGAGCCACCGTCGTCGATAAGCAGCGAGGCCACACCCTCGAAAGCCGTTGCAAGCTCGTGGGCATCGAACACCGGCACTTCATCGTCGACTTTAAGCGACGACGAAAGGATTGGATGGCCGAGCCTCTCGGCAATAGCCCGACTGATCGGATTGTCGGGGACACGTATGCCGACCTCCTTGCGCCCCTTGAAAACCTTGGGGAGCGACGTAGCCGCCGGCAATATAAATGTAAACGGCCCGGGCAGATTGGTGCGGAGAATGCGGAACGCCTCGTTGTCGATGCGCGCATATTCACTTGCCATGGATATGCCGTCGCAGACAACCGAGAGCACCTGCTTCTGAGGGTTCACACCCTTGATTTTACAAAGGCGCTCGATAGCTGAATTGTTGAGTGCATCGCATCCGATGGCATAGAGCGTATCGGTAGGATATATGATGACTCCTCCGTCGCGCAGACAGTCGACAACCTCGTCAAGATACCTGTCGTTGATGCTTGTTGGATAAATTCTAAGTGTTTTCATGGCTTATCATTTTTCAGGTTTGTAAATATCGACCTTGACATCGTCGGCCTCGGCATATTTCTCAAGCAGCGACAGCGTGAGCGCGACCGTATCGTCAATCGGCATTTCCTCTCCGTAGACATTGATACACATCAGCAGACGGGTTGTATCGAGACTAAGTTTCGTGCGCTCGTTATCGCTTGTCGGAGTGCCTACGCCACCGACAGCATCACGATAGACAGGCATATTGGCAATGTTGAGCTCTCCGCGCCCTATCCCCTCAAACGGTTCGCCTTCGCGTCCAACCCCGAGGGTCATGACACCGCCTTCAATCCTGTCGGCATCGAAACCGCCTATCGAATAGCCCGACTGAAGCGAAACCAGATTTATCAGATCGACAAGGGTATTGATGCGGTAAAGCTCCATCCCCTTGACCGCACGGCGCGACAAGGCTTCCGCCGACGGACGATAGCGGTTCGGCTCTTTCCCGCAGGCTTTGTATGCCTCGCGTGTCGCCCTGATTCCGGGACGCTTGTTGATGTCGGAAAGTTCGGTGACTTCACGCAGGTCAGCGGCAGCGCGTTCAATCATATTCCAGAGTTCATCGGAGGTCTCGCTGTTATTGACTGTCGCCTCAATGGTTACAACCTGAAGCGCAGGGGCTGCCTCGGCGATTATCGGTTCAAATTTTATTTCCATGTTCTTCCGGTAGGGGTTTCCATTGCAAAATTAGCCAAAAATTATTGAATTAATTCAAACATTTATCGTAATTTTGTAGTCTTAAACAAGGCTTATCCGTCACATCCGTCGGAAAGCCACTCATTTTTTATCCCTACCGACCGGCTTAATGCTTGAGATATATGATTTAGGAATGAGATTAGGACGGCGTGCAATCTTCGCAATAGCGAAGACGGTGCGTAGCGCTGAGCCATCAAAATTTATCCGTTTCGCCCGTGGACAGCGACAGGTGTCAGGCGAGGTGGACAGACTGGCAGAAAGGCTTGACACCAAACGCCCTACGGTGTGGATTCACGCTGCATCGCTTGGCGAATTCGGCATAGCACGTCCGATAATCAGACTCCTTAAAGACGAGTGTGACTGCAACATTGTAGTGACATTTTTCTCTCCCACCGGCTACGAAGCGCTCACGAAAAACATGCCCGAAGGCATTGACGGGGTGCTATATCTTCCGTTTGACACATCGGCCAATGTCCGGCATTTCCTTGACCGCATCAGGCCTGCATGCGCAGTCTTCATGGTGTCGGAATACTGGCACAATTATCTGTCCGAACTGAACCGACGCGGCATTCCAGCCTACCTTGTCTCGTCGGTAATCCGTGAAAACGGGCCGTTTTTCAAATGGTATGGCCACCTCTTCCGCAAAAGCGTAAGTTATTTCAAGGAAATATTCACGCTCAACGACGAATCACAGCGGCTATTGGGCAAAATCGGGGTCGATAATGTCACCGTCAACGGCGACCCGCTGTTTGACAATGTAATTCTTGTCGCCTCCACACCGTGGGAAGATAAAATCATCGAGCGTTTCACCGACGGCCAAAAGGTGTTTATCGCCGGAAGCCTTCACGATGACGAAGACCTCAAACTGGTCACAGCGCTTGCCAACAGACATCGCGACACCCGTTTCATCATTGTCCCGCATGAAATCAGTCCGTCGATATTGCGCCATCTTGAAGAGAACCTCGAAGGGAAATCCGAACTTTATTCACGCTGCACGCCTGAGTCGGATCTGACCGGCACACAGACGCTGATCATCGACTTTGTCGGTGCTCTGGCCTATATCTACCGCTACGCCACATGGGCATACGTTGGCGGAGGCTTCACACGCCTGCTCCACAGTGTGATCGAACCGGCCGTCTATGGCCTCCCTGTGGCATTCGGGCCGAATGTCAACCGCAAGGCGGTCACACGCCGTATGATAGAGCTCGGCATCGGCCGGATAACGGCAACCCCCGAAGCTCTCGACAAATGGTTCTGCGACCTTAAGGACAACGACGAAGGGCTGCGGGAAATAGCCGAAAAAGCAGCCGTGTATGTCAGCAAGAATGCCGGAGCTACGCGGAGGGTTGTCAATAAAATCAGACAGAATCTATGCGCGAAAAATTAAGATATGCACTTTACCGGGGAGTTTTCGGCGCGCTTTCGCTGCTTCCGTTCCCGCTTCTCTACGGACTGAGCGACCTGCTCTATCTCGTAATTGCAAAAGGAGTGAAGTACCGCCGAAAAGTCATCCGCGAAAACCTCAGAAATTCATTCCCTGAAAAAAGCGGACACGAACTGCTCGAAATAGAGAAGGATTTCTATCATCAGTTCACCGACAACATCGTCGAGACAATCAAGCTTCTCAACATGTCGGACCGTCAGGTCGACAAACGCATCACTGTCACAGGCGGAGAAATCGTCGACAGATACATCGACGAGGGACATCCCGTGGTGCTTTATCTCGGCCACTATGCCAACTGGGAATGGGTTCCGTCGATCGTGCGCCACTTCAAAACTCCCGAATTCTGCGCGCAGGTCTACAAGCCTCTGCACGACAAGGCTTTCGACCGCCTCATGCTCAAAGTGCGCTCGCGATTCAATCCTGTGTCCGTCCCGCAGAAACAGGTGTTCCGCTCGCTTGTCCGCTGGCGCAACGAAGGCCGGAAGTTCATTGTCGGCTTCATATCCGACCACCGGTCCAATCTCAACGTGTCACACCACCGCACAACGTTCCTCAACCAGATGACCCCGTTCAGCCCCGGCGGAGAGGAAATCGGCAACCGCATCAACGCCGCCTACCTCTATCTGGATGTCGAAAAAACCGGACGCGGGCACTACCATTTCACAGTAAAGGAAATCAAGCCCGACAGCGCTGACGGCGATTCACCATACACCCGCCGCTATCTTGAAATGCTTGAAGATACCATACGCCGCCGTCCCGGACTATGGCTGTGGTCTCACAGACGCTGGCGCTATAAATAAGACTTCAATTTCAAAAACAAACATACTCATACTAACCGTAAACTCTGTCAAATGAAAATAATTTGTGTGATTCCGGCCCGTGCCGAGTCAAGCCGATTCTTCGAAAAACCCCTCGCCCTGATTTGTGGCAAGCCAATGATTCAATGGGTCTACGACCATTGCAAGGAAGTTGAACTCTTCGAAGAGGTCTATGTGGCCACCGACAGCGAAAAAATCAAGGTTGCAGCCGAAAAATTCGGTGCTAAAGTCGTGATGACACGTTCAGACCACGACACCGCGACCGAACGCCTCTACGAGGTGTCGACCCGCATCGAGGCCGATCTCTATGTGATGGTCAACGGCGACGAACCGCTCCTCACACGCGAGGCCATCATACAGTGTATCCCCGACGGACTTAAGGCCGACGACTTCTTCGTGTCGAACCTCATGACCGATTTCAGCAATCCTGTCGAAGTTGTCGATGCAACCAACCTTAAGATTGTCACTGCCAAGGACGACCGCTGCCTGTTCATCTCGCGCAGCCCTATCCCCTATCCCAAGGGAGCGATGGACTACGTGTTCCACAAGTTTGTCGGTGTAGGCGCTTTCACACGCAAGGCACTCGATTTCTACCACAATACCCCTCGCGGACCGATTGAAAAAATCGAGGAAAACGACTCATTCCGCTTCCTTGAGAACCATATGCCCATCTACTACTACAACTGTCACTGCAAGTCGCTTTCAGTCGACAACCGCAAGGACATTGACGGTGTTGAAGCATATCTCCGGGAACTAAACAAACAAGCATAATAAAAAACTGACGCGCAGATGAGAATCCGCACAGACTTCCGCTCTCTCATTAAAGGTTATCAGCGCATATCGTTCTACACGAAGAACTTCTCACGCTACATCCTGCCCGATGTGCTGTTCAGAGCCATATACGGGCTTAAAATAAAGCATCTGTCGCAGGAGGAGCTTGACGAAATCGGCCATCGTGTGGACTATTACGCACGTTGTGCAGAGGGCTCGGAGGTCGACAGCCGAGATTCAGTGACTGTCGGCGGTTTCCGTTTTCCATGGAGGGCAAAGAAAAAGCACACCACATATTTCTTTGACCTCTACGAATGTGTGAGATGTTTTCCAAAAAATCTGCGGTTCTCATATCTGATGGGCGATGTGGCGTGGGACTTGCCGACACCGACATTCGCAAAGACGCGTCCGATCACACAGGGCAAAAGCAACACGGTGATTATGCCGCTCAACAAGGTGCGCCATTTCCGTTTCATCAATGATTCACGTTGTTTCAGCGAGAAACGTGACATGATTGTGTTTCGCAACGTCGTGCGCCGTCAGCCCCACCGCAGGCTTTTCCTTGAAAAATATATCGACCATCCGATGTGTGATGCAGGCCAGATAAACCGCGACACAGACAATCCGCGGTTTGTCAAGCCCTACATCCCGATGGAGGACCAGCTTGATTTCAAATTTATCGCCACAATCGAAGGCAATGATGTCGCGACAAATCTCAAATGGGTGATGTCGTCAAACTCCATAGCCGTCATGCCCCGTCCCCGAATTGAATCATGGTTCATGGAAGGGAAACTCATCCCCGACTACCATTATATAGAAATCAAGCCCGATTATTCAGACCTCATCGAAAAGCTTGAATTCTACATTGCCAATCCCGACAAGGCCGAAGCGATAATCCGCCACGCCCATGAGTATGTCGACCGATTCCGCGACCGTGACCGCGAACTGCTGATAGCCCGGCTCACAGCCGGACGATATTTCAGGCTCACCGGTCAGCTTCCACTTCATCCTTAAACCATCAACTCCAACCCTTTAACACTTTGCAAAGAATGGCATCCAAGCGCATGTTGATTATCAGGTTTTCAGCCCTCGGAGATGTGGCCATGACCGTTCCGGCCATCTATTCACTGGCCACACGCTATCCCGACCTTAATATAGATGTGGTCACACGCCCATTCTTCGCGAGACTGTTTGTCAACGCACCGGCCAACGTCAATGTCATCGGTGTGGACTTCAAGAAAGATTACAAAGGTGTCGGAGGGATGTTGCGCCTTCTGCGCAGACTCGGTCAACTGAAACCCGACTGCGTAGCAGACCTCCACAACGTCCTGCGGTCTTGGATCATCGACCGCTACTTCCGTCTGCGCGGAGTCAAGGTCGTCATGGTCGACAAAATGCGCGCCAAACGCTCCGAACTGTTCCGTACCGGGCAGCCACAGCCTTCGTTCATCGACCGCTATGCAAAGGTTTTTGCCGAACTCGGCTATTCTGTCGGCCTGACATTCAAAAGCCTGTATCAGAACCACACCCCGACACTCCCGTTTGAGCCTGCACGTCCGGCAATCGGAATTGCACCATTTGCGCGCTATTTCAACAAAACTTATCCTGCCGCACAGATGCGCGAAGTCATCGCAAAGCTGACAGCCGGAGGATATAACGTCTATCTCTTCGGTGGCAGAGGCGAGGAAGCCGACCAGCTGAAAGAATGGGCGGAGGCGACACCCGGATGCACATCGCTTGCCGGACTCTATCCGCTCGAAGACGAAATAGCCCTCATGGGCGCGATGGATGCGATGGTCAGCATGGATTCATCCAACCAGCACATGGCAGCCCTTGCCGGCACTCCCGTCATCAGTATCTGGGGAAGCACCACTCCCGCATGCGGATTCATGGGCTACGGACAGACACCTGAAAGAGCAGTCTGTCTCGACATCGCATGTCAGCCTTGTTCAGTCGGAGGGTCGCCGGAATGCCCCAAGGGACATTTCGACTGCATGAACAAGCTGTCGCCCGACACTATCGTCGACAAAATCCGGCAGACTGTGAATGCGTCGTCATTGCCGACTTCAGAGCCGAAACATTCATAAACCGACAGACACATTATGATTGTATTTGTATTATTCGCACTTATATACTTCATCTTCTGCACACTGTTCTTCGAAGTGATACAGAAACCGTTTTTCGGTCTGTATAACAGGCATGTCAATGCTGAAAGGACAACGGCAAAAGATGTAATACAGGTATATTCCCACGGACTTGTCTCCGACTTCATCATTGCATCCTATCTCACCGCACTGCCACTCATCATAAGCGCGGTGCACACGTTGCTGCCCTGTTTCAATGCAGCTGTTGTCCTGACCGTCTACAACATAGTCATATCGCTCGCCATAGGGCTGATATGTGTGTCGGACACACTGCTCTACAAATTCTGGAACTACAAACTCGATTCGTCGGTCTTTGTCTACCTCCGTTCACTCAAAGGCGCTTTTGCCAGTGTGTCGGCCGGGTATCTCGTCGCTGCATTTTCGGTGGCGTTCATCGTCGCGGGAATATTTTTTGCAGGCGCACAGACAATCACTGCCTGCGTCTCTGCCACGTTGCTCGACGGGACATGGATGGTATGGTGGAAAAGCCTGCTGACATTCTTCATATTCATCGTGGCTGCAGGGTGTCTGTTTGTGATAATACGCGGACTGAAAATCAGGCCTAACAATCCGAGTGTGGTCTACTACAGCAAAAATCCCTTCTTCAACCACTGGGCGCTCAATCCGGCCTACAATCTAATATATTCGTTAGGTACAAAGGATGAATTCAAAGGGAAATTCCGATTTTTCGATGACAAGGAATGCAACGAGATGACCGACCGGCTATTCCCGACCGCCGGACATCCGACAAGAAAACTTCTCAAGACCGAGCGCCCCAACATCCTGCTTGTAATCTGGGAGAGCCTCGGAGCGGAATTCGTGCCCTCGCTCGGAGGCAAGGAGAATGTCGCTGTCAATGTCGACCGCATCGCAGCCGACGGTGGAATCCTCTTCACCCGCTGCACTGCCGGAAGTTTCCGCACCGACCGCGGACTTGTCTGCCTGCTCAGCGGCTACCTCGGCCAGCCGACCACAAGTGTCATCCGCTACACACGCAAGCTCCCTAATCTTCCCGCACTACCGCGCAGACTGAAAAAAGAAGGCTACGTCACCACAGCCGTACATGGCGGAGAGCTGACCATCATGCACAAATCGGACTACTATCTCGCATCGGGCCACGACACTCTCGTAAGTCAGAAGGATCTTCCTTCCTCAGCACCGACATGCAAGTGGGGCATTCAGGACGGATACATGTTCGACTATATATTCAACGACATAATGGCCAAGACCGGGAAGGGCGAGAGATGGTTCACCACCTTCCAGACATTAAGCTCTCACGAACCGTTCACCGTCCCCTACAACCGTCTGCCTGACGATGAAGTCGCAAACTCGTTTGCCTACACCGACCACTGCTTCGGCGAATTCATCGACCGTCTGAAAGCCACACCGGCGTGGGACAACACCCTTGTAATATGCGTGGCCGACCACGGATATAACGCCTCACACAATCCTGTCTCCCGTCAGAAATACGCCCACATTCCGATTCTTCTCACAGGAGGAGCTCTCGCCGAAAGCGGACGCATAGACACACTGATGAGCCAGACCGACCTCGCAGCAACCCTGCTCGGACAGATGAACCTCACTCACGACGAATTCTTATTCAGCCGCGACGTGCTCGCCGACACTTATCGCGAACCGTTCTCATTCCATACCTACACAAACGGCTTCATGTTTACCGACGAACGTGGAGCCACCATCGTCGACAACGTGTCGGGTGAAGCCATCGAAGGGGCTGACACCGAACGCGAAAAGAAAGGCCGGGCGATACTCCAGAAACTTTACGAGGATTTAGCCAACAGATAAAATACAATCTTAACACATAATATATAGCCGATGCAAACATATTACAGCTACAGTTATAGACGAGAACGTTACAGATGGTTTGACTCAAACCCCGTCAGGTTGATATTAAACCTTTTGTGGGTGTATATCTGTTACGAAATATGCCGTCTGGCATTCATATTCGAGAACTGGAGTCTCTACAGTGCAAATCTTTCGTGGCGCACCTTCTGGACACTGTCACTCGGTGGATGGCGCTTCGACACATCAGCCATATTCTATACCAATTCACTTGTCATACTTCTCTATCTCTTCCCTCTACATATTAAAGAGAAAAAATGGTTCTGGCTGATGACCAAATGGATCTATGTCATCATAAATTCAGCATGTATAGTAATGAATTTCGCAGATTCAGTCTTCTTCGAGTTCAGAAAACACCGCACTTCGATGGCGATTTTTCAGGAATTCAAGGGCGACAACAATCTGGGAGGCATCGTCGGCAGCGAAATCACCGGCCACTGGTATCTGGTGATACTTGCCATACTTATGACGGTCTTTCTCTGGAAGTGCTACCGAAAACCCGGCACACCGGTGAAACCGCTCAAACGATACTATCTGACACAGGTCATCTCACTCGTTGTAATGACCCCGATAGCAATCTTCGGCATGCGTGGAAATACATTTTTCACCGCCACCCGACCGATTTCAGTCAACTATTCACACAAGTATGCCAGTGAACCCATACAGACAGGCATCGTCCTCAACACTCCTTTCTCAATAATCCGCACCGTCAACCAGATGGCTGAGAAAACGCCAATCCTGTTCAAGGATGAAGCGGCGCTTTCAGCCGTCTACAACCCAGTCCATCTCCCCGGCGACTCTCTCGTAAAACGCGAAAAGAACATAGTGATACTCGTAGTCGAAAGTTTCGCGCAGGAATTTGTCGGAGCGCTCAACAAAGATCTTGACAACGGGACTTACAAGGGTTATACACCGTTCACCGACTCGCTTCTGCAACACAGCATGTATTTCGAGCAGTCGTTTGCCAACGGCGGTTTCAGTATCGACGCTCTTCCGGCTGTCATCGCCTCGATTCCACGCATGGACCGTCCGTTTGTATTGTCGCCCCACTCCCTCAACCACATCAACTCCCTTGCGAGCGAAGTGAAAAACATGGGCTACTCGACAGCCTTCTTCCACGGTGGTGATAACGAATCGCTCGGATTCAACGCATTCATCAAGCAGGCTGGAGTCGACAGATATTTCGGCAAAAACGAATTTGTCGCCGACCCGCGTTTCGGAGGCATGAACGAATTCGACGGTAAATGGGGAATCTGGGACGAGCCCTTCCTCCAGTTCTTCTGCGCCGAACTCAACGAAATGCCTCAACCCTTCATGGCAAGCATATTCACACTGTCGTCACACCATCCGTTTGCCGTTCCTGACAAATATAAGGACGTGTTTGTTGACGAAGGTCTCCACAAGCTCCACAAGTGTATCCGCTATGCCGACTACTCGATCAAACGTTTCTTCGAGAGCGCAAGAAAGCAACCGTGGTTCAACAACACTATTTTCATCATCACAGCCGACCATGCAAGCAGCAAGCGCACACATGAGGTCTATTTCGGTGAGGTCGGAGGCTTCCGCATCCCCATCATTTTCTACGATCCCTCCGGCGAACTCCCCACAGGCCGTCAGCCCGGCATAGTACAGCAGATGGACATAATGCCCACCATGCTCAACTATCTCGGCTACGACAAACCCTATGTTGCATTCGGAAAAGACATCTTCAACACTCCGGCCGAGGAGACATGGGCTTTCAACTGGGACTTCTATCCTCAATATTTCAAGGGTGACTATGTGATGCGCATGGAGAACCAGCAGATTTCAGAAATCTACAATTATAAAAAAGACCCGCTGCTCAAAGAAAACCTCAAAGGTAAAATGCCAAAAGACATAGAGCAGGATATGTTCAACCACATGTGTGCCATCATCCAAAGCTACATGCAGCGCATGGACAAGGACGATGTGACAGTCAAAAAGTAGCCTTCTAAAAAACTCAAAACGTTAATTAATGAAAGCATCGCTCATCATATCGGTCTACCGCAACACGAAGTTTCTCAACATAGTGCTCGAAAGTCTCAGATACCAGACCGAAAATGATTTTGAGATTATTATTTCGGAGGACGGAGAGTCGGATGAAATGAGAGACTTCGTAAAGTCCTACAATTTCATCCACCCTTTCCGGCATCTCACGCAAACAGACGACGGATGGAGAAAAAACAGGGCATTGAACCGTGCGATAATCGCAGCCAAGGCCGAACAGCTGATTTTCATAGACGGTGACTGTGTGCTTCACCCTCGGTTTATCGAAGCCCACACAAGAGATTTCAATCCCGATCTCATCAATGCCGGTAAGCGCGTGATGCTCAACGAATCTATGTCGCAGAAGCTCATTGCAAACCCTAAATCGGTGACGTCGCTGCAACCGGCGATGTGGCTGGCTCTTATACGTCCAAACGGAATGAAACGAATCGAGGAGGGTTTATATATCCCCGGACTCAACCGTTTCAGGAAACTTGAATATCTTACAGGCTGCAACATGTCGTTTTCACGCAAGGCCATAATGGCGATCAACGGATTCGACGAGGATTACACGAAACCGGCCTACGGAGAGGACACAGACCTTGTGTGGCGTTTCAAAATGGCCGGATTCAAATTCCGCTCATTGCGCAACGCAGCGGTACAGTATCATCTGTCGCATCCTCTCTCATGGACTGACCAGTCCGAAAACATGGCACTCGGCCATGAAAAAGCCGCCCGACGGGAATTTGTGTGTGTCCACGGTATTTCAGATCATTTATAATCCTTCAGGTATTGCCATTCTCGGCAACCTTAGGCCAATAAATCATTTCGCTAAGCACGAAATAATCATGTTGTGGCTATCCATACACAATTACTTCAATAGTTTTCTATTGTTATCGTCACTTTCCAACACGCTCATCTGATGAATGGCTATCAGATTCAGTTTCACAAGTCGCTCGCTCTGCGTAATACCATGCTCGATGAAAACCGCATTGAGGTTTTCCATATTTGACAGGCAGATAAGTTCATTGATTGTGGCATAGTCGCGTATATTCCCCTTGAGGTCCGGATTGGATTCGCGCCATTGCTTTGCCGTCACACCGAACATCGCCACATTCAGCACATCAGCTTCATTAGCGTAGATGATGCTCGCCTGTGCCGGTGTAACCTCAACGGGGATAAGGTTCTGCCTTATGGCATCGGTATGTATGCGGTAGTTGATTTTCGACAACTCACGTTTCGCCGACCAACCCAATAGCCGCTGTTCCTCCGTCTTTAACCGCTGATATTCTTTGACGAGCAATAACTGAAATTTGGGGCTTATCCACATTCCGAAATGGTAAGCTATATCCCGATGTGCGTATGTGCCACCATAACGACCGGCTTTTGAACGTATGCCTATGGCATTTGTACGTTCAAGCCACGTTTTTACTGATAGCACAAAGTTGTTGCTTCCTGCAGCATTTTTAATTGTACCGAATTCGGTACAATTAAAATCGGGATTATAGAGCATTTCCCATTCTCCGAGATACTCGATGGTGCTTTTAAGACTTAACCAACGGAAAATTATATGCTCTTGCATTTGGCTGCGAGCCATGTCCGTTAGGCTGATATAATCTTCCTCGTTGTATTTTACAACTGCTATGTCTGTATTTTGTACTGTAATTTTTGCCATTGCCTGTGATATGACTATATGCCAATACGCAAAGTTAAATATTTTTGCTGACATACAGCGTATTTGCTCTGTGTTCTTGCCATGTCGATGATGCCGTTCTCATCTAAGCATATAGCCTCATTCCGGACTATGCGGTTGCGAAAAGTCTATATCCACTGAAGCGAACTCATTGAACTCCGCTCTTTGACCTAATCCCGCAGTACATGAATCGAGAAGGTTCACTTTTCCATCTCTGCCAACTTTTTCATCAGTTGCCGCATCTTCTTAATCTGAGTCAATCACAGCGTGGCCACTACGCGACTGACAGGCTGGTTGACAGCGCCCATCTGTTGCTTGTAGGGCTCTTCACCACGACAGAGGTCAAAATCCTTAACACCTTTGTCGTAGCACCATTTCATGATTTCCTTAAGCATAAGTATTCCCGGGGCATGGGCGCGCTGCTCGGTGTCAATGGCAAGTTTGGGCACGACGATATAACCATCCGACAGATATAGGAAAGCAAAGGCTGCCGGCTCACCGTTTATCTCAAAAACAAAGAGCACAGTCTCGTCAAGTTGACTGAAACTCAGAGTCTTCATACCGCCGGAACATTCTTTATGGGTCTCCCACACGCAGACAAGCCGACGGAATGCAGTGATGTCCCTCTTACGCCATACGTTCTTACGCATGAAAAACAGACGCCATATCTTTTTCCAATAATTACCGACAGGAGGATTTTCACGCGTGAACACTTTCAGCTCCGATGTCAAATCGCCATGAGTGAAGTGGTTACTGCGGGTCTTGATGTTGTGGCGCAATTTCTTGTTGAGCGACAGATAGTAGGCATCGAAATCCTCGAAATCCGACAGCGGAATGTGATAGCTGCCACGCTCGGTGTAACGCGCACCCGGAATTGCGGAAAGCTCCTGAGTGAACGGAGTCGCAGGCGGAAGCTCAAACAGACGCAGCTTTTTCCCACGATAGCGCCCGCAAATATAATTGACAAGAGCCTTGAATATGCCGGCATGACGCTCGTTGTTGTAGACAGACACCACATTGTTTATGCCTGACGTACGCCATGAGGTCATCTCCACTTTGCCTGACCTATAGACCATAAGCGGAAGAATAGCCACAGGGTTTCCGTCGTTCCTGACCAGAATATATTCGATATGTTTCAGACCGAGTCTGACAGAAGGCTGTCGGGAATAGTAGCGTTCGACGAATTCATTCCATCGGAAAGTCTGATAGAAGGTATATTCAATCCTTGGCATCTTCCCTTCGGCAATCATTGCGGCAGCCAGCTCATCTGACTCCTTCCAGAATGATTTCAAAGGCTTTATACTGTCGAAAACTTCAAATGTAATTTCAGGCATAGAGATAGAATTTAACCACATCGGCAACCAATCGATGACAATGAGGCCGGTTAATTTACCACAAATTTAGCCTAATTCCGCCACTTTGCCAAATCACGGTCACTGACAGCAAAAAAAATCAGTGGCCGGTCTTGACACAGACAGGCCACTGAGAATAGAAACTATACCTAATATAACTTTACGGATAACTTAACAGATTGCCTCAAACAATGAAGTCGTCCGGACCTCACGCATTTGCAGCTGAAAGCGTCGATGATGCAGGAGCAATCCTGTTGGCCATCTCGACAGCCTTTGTTATATGTGAACATATATGATCCTCACCTATAAGGCGGTTGATGCCGGCATTGACAAGGGCTGTGCGCACATTATCCTTGACACCGGAGAGAACCACGTGGATTCCCTCTTCCTGAGAGGATTTAATAAGTGTCTCAAGGTTATGGATGCCTGTCGAATCTATGAAAGGCACTTTGCGCATGCGGATGATTCTGACAAGCGGCTTACGGCCCATGCCGCTGCGCATAAGTTCATCAAACTTTGTAGCCACACCGAAGAAGAACGGACCGTCGATTTCATAGACCTCCACTCCGGGATTGACATCAAGCACCTCGTGGTGAGCCATCTCAGAGCCTTCGTCGATGTCAAGCTGACCTGAGTAGGCCTTGATTTCCGTATTTTCCATGACACGGCGCAGGAAGAGTATGACCGCAAGCAGCAGACCCATTTCGATAGCAATCGTAAGGTCAAAGATGACAGTCAGAAGGAATGTCACCGCAAGCACAGAGATGTCGCTCTTCGGGTTGTGGAAAATCGAGCGGATTGTGCGCCAGCCGCTCATATTGTAGCTGACGACAATAAGCACGGCAGCAAGACATGCCATCGGAATCAGATTGATAAGCGGCATGAGGAAAAGGAAAATAAGGAAAAGCACAATGGCGTGGACAACTCCGGCTACGGGTGTGCGTCCACCGTTTGTGATGTTGGTCATTGTACGGGCGATAGCACCGGTGACAGGGATTCCGCCGAAGAAAGGAACAACGATATTGGCCATGCCTTGTCCTATCAGCTCGGTGTTGCTGTTGGTACGTGTGCCGGTCACACCGTCGGCGACTGTAGCCGAAAGGAGCGACTCGATAGCGCCGAGAATGGCAATCGTGAATGCCGACGGGAGAAGGCGGTTGATTGTAGCCATATTGAGCTCAAATCCATGAGGCTGCGGAATGTCGGTCGACAACGATCCGAATCGGTCACCGATGGTCTCGACACTGATGCCCGGCACGATAGCCACGACCGCAGTGACGATTATGATTGCGATGAGCGCTCCCGGCAGACGGCGTGAAACCTTCGGGGTTATGATGATGATTGCAAGCGCGGCAAGTCCCACGCCAAGGGTAACCCAGTCGATATTACCGAAATTTGAAATGTATGCACCCCACTTCGGGATAAATTCACTCGGGACATTTTTCAGTCCGAGACCGAAGAAGTCGTTTATCTGGGTCGAAAATATCGTAAGCGCGATACCTGCGGTAAAGCCGACCACAATCGGATAAGGAATAAACTTGATGACAGTTCCGAGACGGAAAAAACCGAGAGCCACCAGAATCAGTCCGGCCATAAATGTCGCTACGGCAAGACCTTCGAGTCCGAAAGTGGCTATAATGTTATAGACAATGACGATGAACGCTCCCGTAGGGCCACCGATCTGAACCGTACATCCTCCGGCCGCTGAAACGATGAAACCACCGATTATGGCCGTAATCAGACCGACTGTAGGGCTTACGCCACTTGCAATACCAAACGCGATGGCAAGCGGAAGAGCGACAATACCCACAACAATACCGGCCACAAGGTCATTCTTGAACTTGTCTGCCGAATAATTTTTCAAAGCCGAAACCAATTTCGGCCTGAAATCAATTGAACCGTTAAAATTCATTTGTATACTTATCTTATATGGAATAACCAAGTTACTATATCAGGCGGATGCGGAGAACCAGTGGTCAAAAAAGCCAATCGGATACAATGCTATTCAACACTGCTTTTAAACATATCTCGCCATAAGAATCAATTAAGGCGCAAAATTACATAAAAATTCTTAAATCCGATTAAAAAAATCGCCATTATGTAAAATAACGGCGATTTTTCGAGCTGCATAATCTGCTACCACGTTAAAAAATTGCTATAACGAACAAATTATTCGTCTCGCTCAGTAGAAATCATTTTAACATGTTTTACAGATTGTCCATGTTTGAATTTCCTTATTAACAACATAAATTAATGACATGCCACTATTCTTTGCTTATAGCAAAATGTACTTTTTGGAGGCCATAACGACGGCTGTTAGCAAGCACAAGTGAGTATTCAAGCGTTCTTCCGCTTTCATACTTAGCGGCTATCTCATCGTATAAATCCTGCGAAATCACGTCTTTGAGATAAAGAGTTCCTCTTGTCAGACTCACCCTTTCAATCTTGTCGGTCAACGGTGATAGGACATAAGCCGAGGTCGCTTTCTTGCCAATACGATTGAACTCAATAAAATCGGGGGAACTCGTTTCGATAGCAAATTCCAGCCGAATAGCAGCGGTACTCAAATCGAATTCAATATCGCCGTCTTTGTAATTGGCATAATGCATTTTCCCATTTCCATCTATGACAAACGCATCTTTATAAAGATTATAGATATGATACGGGCATTTATCTTCATATGGGATATCCTCTTCCTTGTTGACAATTATTTTATTGTCCTCCTTAGGTTCTTCGGGCCATATTCTGTCTTCCAAGATTTCAAGAAGACGATAAGTGTATGAACTTGCATCAGCCGGAGGATTTGCAAGGATAGTACGGCGTACTTTCAACGTGTACCTATGACCTGACTCATAATCAAATCCTTCAATAGCATTCATAGCCAGATTGCGCCACTCGCCGGGGAAATCCTCGTCCATAACGCGAAGGCACACAAGGGGGTATTCCCTCTTGTCGTCAAAAATGTCATACATTATTCCAGTTTCTTCAGAAACAGACATAATGATATCCTTGGTCTTGTCGCGCGGTTCATCGTCATCCAGACATGACGTCATAAAAAGACAGACGATGAAAAGAAATGGAATGAAGAGTTTATTCATAATACATTTTTGTTTCCTATTGGCTCAATGGTGAGATTAGTTAAAAAAAGGAAACGTGAGCTAACTATGCCACGTCGTGATTGTAGGTCGTAGGAAACCGTTTGGACAGATGTAACAATAGCAGCCTATACGCGTGAGAACCACTATGCTAATCCTTGTCCTTAATGAATTTCCTACGTTCACAATCACAAGATTGAGCATAACGCTTCTTATTTTTCTAAAATGTCGTGGACAGACTATGCCTATCCGCTCGCAAATTTAACGAAAATATCTGAATATCGAGAGCTTACATCGTGGATTTTTACTGAATTTGCATTGAAAACCTCAATGGGAAAGACAAATAAGTTAAAATTGTTGATGGGGCAGAAAGTAATCCCCCATTAAATAAAAAAGAGCGGCCTTACGACTGCTCTTTCCGACCGGGCAAAACCGATCCCTAAAATCGTTGCTTACGCACTCGAAGTAAGACTCCGGCAGCCTGAGCTGCGGAGTCGGAATTATCATTTTTTCAGTTCAAGCACCAAACAAGACCATCTGTCGAGCGTATGGTGTTCCTTGTAGGCGAGTCCCAAAGGCTCAGCCACCGCAAGAATCACAGGAATATCCTCCTCGTAGAATCCACTGAGAAGCACAGTCGCCCCGGGTGCAAGAGTTGCGACATAGGCCGGAAGGTCGGCAGTGATTATATTGCGGTTGATATTGGCAATGAAAAGCCCGACATTTCCGATGAGACCGAGAGTCGAGGCGTCGCCGAGGTGGAGGTAAATGTTTTCGGCAAAATTAAGACGTACATTGTCAACGGCATTGTTGAAGGCGAACTCGTCGATTTCGACAGCATCGATGCGGGCTGCTCCGCGCATTGAGGCGAGAATGGCAAGGATTCCCGTGCCTGTCCCCATGTCGACAATCTTCATTCCAGACAAATCCATCGAAAGCAGTTGGCGCAGAATCAAAGAAGTGGTGGCATGATGCCCCGTTCCAAACGCCATCTTCGGGTCAATCACAATGTCGTAGCGGCATTCCGGAATATCCTTATGGAATGAGCTGTGGATGACACACTGGTTGTCAATCACGATAGGCTGAAAATAGTTTTTCTCCCACTCGCTGTTCCAGTCGCGGCCTTCGACAGTCGTAGCGCTAATCTCAAACTCTGTTTCCATCGGGAAATCAGCAATCAGCTCCCTGACCGCATCTGCGCTATAGGACTCAGCCTTTATATAAGCCGTCAGCCCTTCGGAATCTGCGACAAAACTTTCAAAGCCGCCGTCGGCAAGGATAGCGGCAAGGATATCTGTACGCGTCTCGTCGCACGGTGTCAGTTCGAGACGCACTTCAACATAATCGTTCACTGGTTATATATGCACTATTTGGGGTTATACATTCAAGGGTATATATCCTTTCTCTGCCGGCAGGCGAAAAAGGAAAGAGCTTCGGATGGAATCAACGTTTTCCGCGAAGGAAACGCATCGTGCGCAGCGCACGGCTACCGATACGGTAGGTGATGATGGCGATGTCAATATAGCTGAGCGTCCCCAGCACCTTGCCGAGCAGGCCTGTTTTCGAAACAGGCCCGTAGTCCTTGAGATTTCCGAAATTGCGTTGCAGGCGGTCGCGTGTGATTTCAATACGTGCCGCTGTGTATGCCCGCATATAGCGGAGTTCTTCAAGAGTGTAGCCGTTCCACTCCGATTTTTCGTGAGGGAGTTGTTTTGTCGTAGTATTACTCATTTTGTCGATGTCAGGATAATGGATAAATCAGGGATTGAAAAACAGGCGGGAAACGAACCGTGCAATCGGATTTATGACCAACTGCTTGCGGAATGCGAATACAATAGCAAGCAAAAACACGTAGAATCCACACATTATAAAATAAGCCCATATCATCCCTGTCCCTGTCGCGATGCAACGCACAATGGCAATCGACAGGAAAAACATGAATAATGAAATAAGCACGAAGCCGATAAAGGCAAATGTAACTGTTGTCAGAAGAAGTGTCAGCTTTTCGGCTGCGGTAAACTTCGCATAGTTGACATGCAACTTGAGAGCATCCTTGATTTCGGCCCAGAAAGCATGGATTTGATTTTGTTTATCAGACATATAACTAATAAGAACGTGTGAATTATATAATCCCGACTTCAGGCCCGCACCACATCCGACCAAACGAAAGGCATGGGGATGCGACACGAGCCTGAAAGCTTAAATATTCGGGTCGGTATTATACCTTTATATATTAGTCGTCAATTTCAGTTGTAAGCTGCTCGACGAGGGCATCGATTTCATTGTCGGAACAGATGATACCCTTCTTGCGGAGAAGTTCGGTGATGCGTGCACGCACATCCTCTCCCTTTTCGGGAGCGAAAAGGACTGCGGCTCCTGCGCCTACGATAGCACCGCCGATAAAGGCATAAAGCAATGACAGATTTGACATATCGGTAAAGAATGTTAATTATGTGTTACAAATTGAGCGTTTATGTTTAGCCTCCGGATTAAATCTGAATCTGAAGACTGCAATCCGTCGTGGATATTACTTCTTGATTTCCTCGGCAATTTCGTCGGCAAGTTCTTCAAGTTTGCTCTTCTGCAGCTTGATGCCCTTGCTTTCGAGATACTTAACGATATTGTCACGAGTCTTTTCGCCCTTTTCGGGAGCAAGAAGGAGACCAACTGTTGCGCCGGCTACTGCGCCGCCGATAACTGCGAGAACGATGTTTAAAGCTTTCATTCTTTTTATAATTTTTAAGGTTGTTGTGAATTTACAATGTTTAAACACTGTAAACAGGAAAAAGTTCACGGGTTGACGGCCTAAAGATACAATGTTTTATCGGTCTTTCCAAGAAATTCGCAAAAATGAGGCCTATATCAGACAGAATTCAGGAATTTCGGGATAAGAGTCCCCTATCCTTCAATAGCTGAAATGCGCTTCAGATTTCCGACCACCCACACCGTATCGCCTTCAGTGAATACAATCGACACGTCCGGCTGGAGATAATCGTCGCCACGCTGGACAGCCACCAGAAGTGCCTCCCATGTGTTGCGGAAATCGGAGCTTACGATTGTCTTGCCAATCAAGGGGGATGTTGATTTCAAAAGTATACCGGTAAGCTTTACGTCGGTCGAAGTCGGACCTGCGGTTTCGTCATCACTGCAGGCCTCGACAACAGGCAGGAGTTTCTGTATCTCTTCGTCAGTTCCTATCACTCCGAGCACATCGCCGGGAAAGACACGTTCGGTCGCGCCCGGGACCATAATCATGCGTCCTCCGCGTTGAATCGACGAAACCGAAACACCATAACGGCTGCGGAGTCCGGAATTCTTCAGCTGTTCGCCGACAAAAGGACACTGGTAGCCAACGGTCATATAGGCAAGGTGCATATTGGGGACAAGACGGTTTTTTGCTCCGCTGCGGCGCAGTTCTCGCTCGTTGAGATTGTCGATGAAACGCGATTCGATCCTGACCATGCGCCTATGGGCTGACTTGGAGAACGAGAGCGCAAGTATGAAGAACAGACCGACACCGATGGTCCAACCCACAGTCATAGAATAGATCGAGCTGAGAAGATAGACAACGAGAATCATGGCAATCAGCAATCGGACTATAGTCATGATTATAAGAGGCACATCGTAGCGGGCATTGGCGGCAACAAGGCGCTCGCGCTCAGTTTTCTTCGATGCCGGATAGGTCATGGCAAGCAGGAAAGGCGACATGAGCATCAGCGCCACCACAGTGGTCACGAAACGACCCCACGAGGGGAAAATCCCGGTGAAGAGAGGCAAAAGATAGTCGAGCGATATGATACAGAGCGCGATAAGCACCATCGAGTAGAGCACTACGCGCCACAGGTAGCGCTTGAAAAGAGACATCCACAACTGCTTCGTAGCACTTGCCGAAGTCGTCGCGTCCTCGGTGTAACGGTGAATAAGGAAATGGAGACGCTTCGGCAGATGTGATTCGACAAAATCACAGGCCGGGTCAGCCATGCGTATGAAATACGGTGTGGTAAATGTAGTCACCACCGACACAGCCACCACGATTGGATAGATCTGCGGGTCGAGCACTCCGAGCGACATGCCAAGCGATGCGATGATGAAAGCGAACTCACCGATCTGCGTCAGCGAGAAGCCCGACTCTATGGCCACACGCAGAGACTGACCTGTCAGCAGCATGCCTGTAGTCCCGAAAAATATCATGCCGACAATCACCACGACCGAGAGGAAAAGAATCGGCCCCCAGTATTCGACAATTATATGCGGATTGACCATCATGCCGACAGAGAGGAAAAAGACAGAGCCGAAAAGGTCCTTGACCGGAAGCGTCACCTTCTCGATACGCTCGGCAAAACTCGTTCCCGCGAGAATCGACCCCATGACGAACGCCCCGAGCGCAAGGGAAAATCCGCACGCCACAGAGAAAACCGCCATGCCGAGACACAGCCCCATAGATACGATGAGAAGAGTCTCTGAATTGAGAAACCTCCGCTGAGAATTGAGGAGCGATGGCAGCACGAATACACCCACGACAAACCATATTATAAGGAAGAAAGCAAGCTTGCTGACACTATAGAGCATCTCGCCGCCTTCAACGCTGTTGTTTATCGCTATCGACGACAATATCACCATCATCAACACCGCAAAAAGGTCCTCGACAATCAGGACGGCAAACACAAGCGATGCAAACTTGCGGTGACGCAGGTTCAAATCAGTAAACGCCTTTATAATAATAGTGGTCGACGACATGGAGAGCATGCCTCCGAGAAAAAGACTGTTGATATGGGAAAAACCGAGCACATGACCGACAGCGAAACCCGCCCCCATCATTCCGCATACGATAAACAGAGCCGTGACGACAGCCGATCCGCCGGCATTGACAAGTTTCTTGAAACTGAATTCAAGTCCAAGCGAAAACAGCAGGACGACAATGCCGATCTGAGCCCAGAACTCGATATTGTCCTCCGTGCTCACCGAGGGAAGATATTCGAAATGAGGACTTGCAAGAAAACCGGCCACAATATAGCCGAGGACAACAGGCTGCTTGAGCCATTTGAACACCAGAGTCGTGACAGCCCCGAGAATCAGGATAAAAGCGAGGTCACGGATGAGCCCCTCTACGTTGAATGTCTCCGATGCCACAGCGGCGTTTGCGAGAATCAAGTTGAGTATCATAGGAAGCGTGAATTCATTAGCGTGTTCACCGCTCAGGAGAGGTCAGCCTGATTGGAGAGCGAGATTGAGATTGTAGGATGCACATCGTGGAGAGCCGAAAAGACCTCTATGAAATCGGAATGCTCACGAATAAGAATCAAAAGATTGAGACGGGTGGTATCAGCCTCGTAGTCATATTCGACATAGACCCTTGAGAGATGGATATTGTAGCGTTCGAGCACATCGCGATAGGGCTTTATGGTCTTCACTATCCCCCTTACCTTAAGCCTGATTGTGCGCGCCTCATTCCCGACATTGACCCGGTGTTCAATCTGCTCGAGAATGGTGAGCACCACAAGCACCAGCATAGTCGCCACGACCGCAATCAGATAAAGGCCACAGCCAACGGCCATGCCAATAGTCGCGATTATCCATATTCCGGCGGCGGTCGTCAGTCCGCGGACCGACCCTTTCATCTGTATGATAGTTCCCGCGCCGAGAAAACCGATGCCCGACAGAACCTGAGCGGCGATTCGGCTGGGGTCGCCGCGAAGAAGACCGACCGTCTCCTGACACACGTAAATCGAAAGCATCATGGCTATGCACGCTCCCATTGAAATGAGCGAGAAGGTGCGCAATCCGGCCATCTGCCCTTTCCGCTTGCGCTCTATGCCTATCACACTGCCGAGGAGCAGACTGAGCGTTATACGGAATATCGCCGATGTCGTGTTAAGCTCAACGTTATTGACTATGTGCCAGAATTGTTCCATTGTTTTTCAGGAGACTTGTCAGGAGAAAACCGGCCGACGGCACAAAGGCCATCGGCCCGAAAGTTCCTGATGTTTATTTTTTCATAGTGAAATGACGTGAAGTCAGACGGTAACCGTCGGTGAAAAGCTCGACCGTGTAGTCACCGGGAGTGAGAGTCGTGTTGACATCCCAGTAGATTTTCACACCGGGAATCTCCTCACCGGCATACTCGATTGACTTTCGTGCGGTACACGGAATCGACTTGCCCTCAAAGCTGAACGACCCTACGCTTCCGAGCAGCTGCCCCTCAGGATTGACAAGACGGAGATAGATAGTCTTTTCACCGACAGGAGTAGAATTGTTCTGCGGAATTGTAAATGTCACCATCAGCTGCTTGGCCTTTGTGATATTTTTTTCTGTCTTACCGTTCTTCTTGAGTCCTGTCAGCGACACGCCTGTCACATTGAGTTTCTCGGCCAAAGTCATACGCTCGCTCAGAGTCTCGGCAGTCCGTGTAACCTCCTGCACGCGTGACGAAAGGCGCTCATTCTGGCTTTTTATTTCCTGATTTTCCGCTCTAAGACCGGCATTTTCCTTGTTTAGCGAGTCAATCTGCGCGATATAGTGACGCAGAAGGCTTTTGAGGGTTGCGATTTCTTTCTGAAGCTCGTTGATGCGTGCCTGCGACTTCACTTTCTCGCTCTTGAGTTCCTGCATAAGCTGCTCGACCTTAGCCTTGGCAGCTGTATATTTCGCAAGGATAGTGTCGTTGGCGAGTCGCTGAGCCTGATCTTCATATTGCTGGAATTCAGCGTTGAGCACATCAAATTCGTTGGACAGCTGAAGCTGTTCGTTCGAAAGTTTCAATTCCTCGTTTTCAAGCTGAGCTTCCTGTACCTGAGATTTCAATGACGCCACCTGCGTCACTCCGAAACCGACCGCGATGAGCAATAGGGCTGCCAGAACAATGGTCAGGATGACCATGGGTGACATTTTTCCTTTCATAATTCTATTCAGATATGTTCAATTGATGAAAATTTATACAAAAATCCGGCCGGGGAAAAACACTCCTTCAGCCAAGCTGCAAAATTACGAAACGTGTCACTATAATCCAAATCCACCGGCTTAAACTTTGTAACCAAAGCCTCAGTTTTACATCTGTATGCTTTTTTGCAACAGGTAGCTTGGTTATTTGGCGGAGGTAATGTAACTTTGCACATAATTATGTGTAGATTCACGCATTTTATTGTCACATTTCTATCCGTCGCCTGTGTCATGCTCTTGTCGGGATGCAGTTCGACCCGTCATGTCCCACAAGGGTCTTATATGCTCGACAATGTGAAAATCAACATCGAGGGCGACAATGAGGTGACAAATGAAGAACTTGACAATTACCTCAAGCAGAGCCCCAACCATAAAGTCCTTGGGTTCTGGAAACTACAGCTCGGGACGTATAATCTTTCGGGTAAGGACTCAACCAAATGGTATAACCGCTGGGTCAGACGGATGGGACAGCCCCCGGTCATATATTCACAGCCACTCACTGACGCATCTGCCCGACAGTTGCGTCAGGCCCTTGTCAACCGAGGTTATCTCGAAGCACGGATCGATGTCGACACCACAATCCAGACAGGCAAGAAAAAAATCGATGTCACATATAATGTATTTACAGGCGAACCAAGACGCATATCGTCTATCGCCTACGAAATTCCTGACACCCTCATCGAACGAATCGTACTCGAAGACTCGGCGCTATTCACACTGCGCCCCGGCAACCGCTTCGACCGCGACATGCTCGACGCCGAACGGACTCTCATAACCCAACGCCTGCGCAACCACGGCTACTATTCGTTCAACAAAGAATACATCACATTTTACGCCGACACAGCGGAATTTTCAAAAGAAGTAGACCTCACATTGAATGTCAGGCCTCCACGCACCCTGCACGGAGGTAAAATCGTGGCCGATTCTCTTTCACGCCACCAACAATACTACATCAATCAAATATATTTCGTCACAAACGGATCGACACCGACATCAAACCAGAAACATGAGGATGCCGACACGGTCACCTATCATGACATCAAGGTTATCTACGGCAAAGACCACTATATCAACCCCGGGACACTGCGACAAAAATGTTATCTCGTACCGGGACAGATATATCGCGCGGCTGATGTCGACAGAACCTACGAGGCTCTCGCCCGTCTCGGCATACTCAAGACAATCAACATCGAGCTTGTCCCTGTCGGAGATATCGACGGAAAACGCTGGCTGAACGCCTACATCCAGCTGTCGCGCAACAAAAAGCAGTCAATCACATTCAATGTCGAAGGTACAAACTCGGAAGGAGACCTCGGTTTCGGTATCGGAGCTACTTATCAGCACCGAAATCTCGCCAAAGGCTCCCAACTCCTCACAACCAGACTGCGAGTGAACTACGAAAGCCTGTCGGGGTCGTTCAACGGCCTTATAAACGACCGTTACACGGAATATGCCGGTGAAGTGGGCATCACTTTCCCGAAATTCGAATTCCCGTTCGCATCGCAACGGCTCAGAGAGCGACTCAACGTCAGCACGGAATTCGCACTGTCGTTCAACTATCAGGAACGGCCTGAATACACCCGAATAATCGCCGGCGCAGCGTGGAAATACAAGTGGGGCAACCGCAGCAACACCCGTCGCCACTATTTCGACCTGATCGACATCAACTATGTCTATCTGCCTGAAAGCACCAACAACTTCCTTGACCTCATCGCCCCCGACAACCCGCTGCTCCGCTACAGCTATGAAGACCACTTCATCATGAGCATGGGTTACAGGTATTACGACACCAACAAACGCATCCCGTCGTCGCTCAACAAGACATACACCCTTCAACCGACAGTCTACACGCTCCGTGCATCTATCGAGACCGCCGGCAATCTTCTCTATGCCATATCGTCGCTGTCTGACAGCAAACGCCGCAACGGAGCCTACAGAGTGTTCGGCATAAATTATTCGCAGTATGTCAAATCAGAAATAGACTATTCGCTGACACGCAACTATAACCAACGTCACTCACTTGCGTTTCATGTCGGAGGCGGCATAGGAGTGCCATATGGCAACTCGACTGTGCTTCCCTTCGAGAAGCGTTTCTATGCCGGAGGCGCGAACGGAGTGCGCGGATGGGGCGTACGCACTCTCGGACCGGGCAGATATGACTCACACAACTCCGTAAGCGACTTTATCAACCAATGTGGCGACATTCGTCTCGACATGAGCCTTGAATACAGGACAAAACTATTCTGGGTACTTGAAGCCGGAGCTTTTATCGACGCAGGAAACATCTGGACAATACACAACTACGAAAACCAGCCCGGAGGCATGTTTAAATTCAAAACATTCTGGAAAGAGATTGCCGTTGCCTACGGACTCGGCCTGCGGTTTGACTTCTCTTATTTTCTCCTCAGACTCGACCTCGGCATGAAAGCCCACAACCCGGCAATGGGGCAGGAACAATGGCCAATTATCCATCCCGACTGGCATCGTGACGCGACATTCCACTTCGCCGTCGGTTATCCATTCTGACGATAAAAAACACCCGTTATGTAATTCACACCTATTATAACTATTCTGAAATAACATAGTAAATAAAGGAACAGATGAAACAGCTCATAATATTCGACCTCGACGGGACACTGCTCAACACCATTGCAGACCTCGGCACAGCGACCAACCATGCACTCCGTGCATGCGGCTATCCGGAACACAACCTCGCATCATATCCCAAAATGGTTGGCAACGGAATCACCCGCCTCATAGAGCGCGCATTGCCTGAAGACGAACGCACGCCGGAAACTGTCGAGAATGTGCGCGCCCACTTCAAGGAATATTATGACGAACATCAGACCGATCTCACCCAACCCTATCCGGGCATCAACGAAATGCTGCGGGAGCTATCTGACATGGGGGTGAAACTCGCAGTCGCATCCAACAAATATCAGGCAGCCGTCGAAGCTCTCATCAAACACTACTTCCCCTTTGTGAACTGGCAGGCTGTCGAGGGGCAGAAAGAGGGAGTCCCGACCAAACCCGACCCGTCAATCGTGTTTGAAATTCTTGCGAAATGCCCGGCACGCAAATCCAAGGTGCTTTATGTCGGAGATTCAGGAGTCGACATGGAGACAGCCAGAAGAGCTTGCGTGGACTCATGTGGCGTAACGTGGGGATTCCGCTCCTTCAAAGAACTCAAGGACCACCATGCCGACAACATCGTCGACACCCCCGACGAAATAATCAAAGTGGCAAAGCGCCCCGGTCTCGAACTTGACATTTAAAAGCAGTCCGAAACCTTATTCAGCACACCGGTCACCTTTCCATCAAAACGCCCGGCCCATCACACCAACAATCTACAAACGGATACTACAATCATGAAACACAGATATTACGCACTGATCATTGTGCTCAACATACTCTCAACCCTCACAGCCGGAGCCGTATCACGCAACGACACAAAAGCTCTGACCGACACTTTTTATGAGCGTCTTGCCGTCGCCACCACGCAAAAGGACTCATTGAGAATCATGTGCAATCTCTTTGACCTCCTGCCTCGCGACGAAGGGACGCTCGTCGGGCTACAGATGTTTGACGTAGCCGACAGGGCAAACGATGTCAGCACTGCTCTGGAGACACTGCGCAACCTTACCAACCGCTACATACGCAACGACTCGATGCTCGTCGAGCTCTATAACCGCACGCTTCGCTACTCAAAACTCGGGAACGAAGAGCAATATGAAAGCAAACTCGACGAACTACGCGAGACCCGCACTCTGATAAAACTCACGCGCAACATCTGCCAGGCCCGCTATTCAGAACACGAAGAGCAGAGAGATATACTCATGGACCTGTTGCAGACCACCACACTCAATCCTCCGACGAACCTCTATGACAGGATAGTGCTCGGCCATTCAATCTGCATGTTACTGTGGCAGATCGGCGCGAGCGACATCCTATCACATAAACTCGACGAACTCGGCGACCTGATCAACCAACTTCCGCCGACAGCCATATCAATCCGTAATGCCTATAACGTACATGCGGCACTCATCTACAGAGACAACATGGAATATGAAAAATCCATGCAGGCCGACATGAAGACCCTTGAGGGCATCGAGATTCTTGAAAAACATTATCGTGAAATCGGACGGGTGTATCATTCTTTCGATGCCAACCGCTATATCATCTACACCCGCCTTCTATCTAATTTCCCGATGCTCGCCCCCCACGAGATTGAAAAATACTATAAACTTGCAATGGAACTCGCAGCCAGCGACTACACATCGGCTGAAACAAACGAGGTCTCTCCCACCCCACAGATATACTACAACCTCGCATACAAAAACTATGACAAAGCACTCGGATATATCAAAAGCTGCATCGACAATCCATACAACATTCAGGACCGCCGACGGCTGCTGAAACATGAAATCGAATGTGCCGAAGCCATAGGCGACAAAGAAACCCTATTGAAAGCCGCATGTGAATACTACAAGCTGCTTGAAGACAACCTTAGCCAGCGCCTCGATGAAAAGTACCGCGAACTGCAGGTGCTTTCCGACAATTCAGAACTGACCAACAACTACAACCAGCTTCAGATAGAGAAACAGCGCGCTGAATCACGGGCGCTGCGCCTGACTATAATCATAGCCATCGCAGCCACAATCATACTTCTCATTTCCGTCATCGTGCTTTTCCGTCTTAACCGGCGAAACCGCTCTCTCGTCGTGACACTCGACAAATCAAACAGAGAGCTGCGCGAAAAGAGCGAAAACCTCGAACAATCACGTCAGGAACTCGTCAAAGCCCGCGACATGGCACAGAAGGCCAACAACCTGAAGACCGATTTCATCAAGAACATGAGCTATGAAGTGAACGCGCCCCTCAAGGCAATCAGTGAATACAGCAAACTGATTGTGGACTGTGCTGACGCATCAAACCGCAAATACCTTGAACGCTTCACATCTCTCGTTGAACTTAACAGCGAACTGCTCAGCACAATCGTCAACGACGTGCTCCATATATCGGAAATCGACAGCAATTCCGTCCCCATCCACAACCGTTCGACCGATCTGAGGTCGCTGTGCACAATGGTGCTCGACGGAGTGCGACAAAGACTCTCGCCACAGGTAGTCCTGCAATTCGACGCCGAATCTCCGGCAATAAGCCTCTTCACCGATCCGCAGAGACTTCATCAGATATTGCTCAACCTTCTGACAAACGCCGCAAAATTCACCACCAAAGGCTCAATCACTCTCTCCTATCGGGTCGATGAAGATAAAGAAACAGTGGTGTTCAGCGTCACAGACACCGGCATAGGCATAAAACAGGACAAAAAGGATGCGATATTCGACAGGTTTGTCAAACTCGACAAAGACACTCAGGGCGCAGGCCTCGGTCTCACCATATCACGCATGCTCGCCCGCATAATGGGCGGAGACGTGCAGCTCGACACGAGCTATGTCAAGGGCGCTCGATTCATCGTCATATTGCCTCAGAAATAAACAGGTAACTTTATCCGATATACGAAACCGGCTCCTGTCACGAAAAAGCCGAGAGCCGGAAAGACTGAAATCTCTAAGTTTTTTCGTATCTTTGCGCTCATTATGGCAGAATTCAAAAAACAGCCCCGGTTTCACACCGTAATCGACCAATCGCTGATCGAGACAATCAAGCAGTATGTGCTGGTGTCGCGCGACATCGTCATAACCTGCCACGTCAGTCCTGACGGCGACGCGCTCGGCTCATCGTTCGCCTTATGGTATGTCCTGAAGGCCCTTGGCAAATCAGTCAATGTGGTCACAGCCGACTGTGCGCCCAAAACGCTTCTGTTTCTCCCCGGTGTGCGCGAACTTGTCGCTGCAACCCGCCAGAACGACCGCGCACATGAACTCATCGCAAAGGCCGACCTTATTTTCTGCATGGATTTCAACGACCCTGCACGCGTTGACCGGCTTACTACCCCGCTACAGGACTCAAAAGCGAAAAAAATAGTAATCGACCATCATCTCGAACCACGCATCGAGGCCGATGTGATAATTTCACGTCCGGAGGTGTCGTCGACCTGCGCTCTCCTCTATATAACACTCTGGCAGGCACAGTGGACGAGATACCTCAACCGCAGCTCAGCCGCATGTATCTACACAGGCATGATGACCGATACGGGAAATTTCTCATACAATTCAAACGACCCCGACCTCTATCTCATCATCTACGACCTGATGCGCAAAGGAATCGACAAGGACAACATCTACAAACTTGTCATGAACACCTCATCAGAATCACGCGTGAGAATCATGGGCTACGGACAATACCGCATGCAGCTTCTTTCAGACCACCGTGCAGCCATCATCACTCTAAGCGAAGAGGAACTGAAGGAGTTTGACTACAGCAAGGGCGACACCGAAGGCCTTGTCAATATCCCACTTTCCATCCCTGAGATAACCTATTCGGTATTTCTGCGCGAGGATGCCAAAGACTGCGTGAAAGTTTCGATGAGAAGCAAAGGTGATTTTTCTGTCAGCCGGATATGCGAGGAAAACTTCGATGGCGGAGGCCACACGAATGCCGCCGGAGGAGAATTCCACGGACCGCTCAGCGAAGCACTGGAAAAACTGCTTGAAGTAATCCCGTCATACGACAGATATCTCTGACCATCAATCCAGACAAGAATATTTTAAAACAACGATAATAATCCATCAATGAAGAAACTTCTTTCTCCAATAATCATGCTTATCGGGCTCACACTGGGCTTCACATCCTGTGACGACTCAAAGAGCTATGCCGAACTCCTTCAGGACGAAAATCAGGCTGTCAACAAATTTCTGGTTCAATATCAGGTTGTCGACAACCTCCCTGAAGACGGAAAATTTGAAATCGGGCCTGACGCTCCGTTCTACAGACTTGACGAGGAAAACAACGTCTACATGCAAGTGCTTTCAGCCGGCACGGACGAAAAGCCGGAAAAGAACGACCGTGTATATTTCCGCTTCACACGCTACAACATGTTCTACTATGTTGTCGGTGGCGACAATACCCTTCTCGGCTCAGGAAACGCCGACGGCATGAACAATGCTTCGACCTATTTCCTTTTCGACAACCTGACGGTCTCGGAATCCACCCAATACGGCACAGGAATCCAGTTGCCAATGAAATATCTCGGCTATAACGCAGAAGTGAACCTCGTCATCAAGTCGCAGGACGGCCCGATAGACGAGATTTCATACGTCGTGCCCTATCTCTATCACATCCGCTATTTCAAATCAATGATATAAAAACCACCAAGCCATGTCACTTATCAAGAGTATTTCGGGCATCCGCGGAACAATCGGCGGTGCTCCCGGCGACGGACTCTCGCCACTCGACATCGTAAAGTTCACAGCTGCCTACGCAACGTTCATAGCTGCAAACACTACACGCGAAAACCGCACTATTGTTGTCGGACGCGATGCACGTCTCAGCGGAAAAATGGTCAATGACATCGTTGTCGGCACATTGACGGCAATGGGCTTCGATGTAATCAACATCGGACCGGCATCTACCCCGACTACTGAAATAGCAGTGGTAGCCGAAAAAGCCTGCGGCGGCATCATCCTCACAGCGAGCCACAATCCCAAACAGTGGAATGCGCTCAAACTTCTTAACGAAGATGGTGAATTCCTCAACGACGCACAAGGCAAAGAAGTGCTCCGCATCGCAGAAGAGGAAGCATATAAGTTTGCAGAAGTCGACGACCTCGGTCACGAATACACCAACAACACATATAACCTCCGTCACATCGAGCAGGTGCTCGCTCTTGACCTCGTCGACACCGAGGCCATCCGCAAAGCGAACTTCACAGTGGCTGTCGACGCTGTCAACTCTGTTGGCGGTGTGGTCATCCCTCAGTTGCTGCGTGCACTTGGCGTGAAGAACATAATCGAACTTAACTGCGAACCCAACGGCAAATTCGCACATACGCCCGAACCTATTCCTCAGAACCTCACCCAGATTTCATCGCTCATGGCCGACGGACGCGCGGATGTTGGCTTTGTGGTCGATCCCGATGTTGACCGTCTTGCAATCGTGATGGAAAACGGAGAGATGTTTGTCGAGGAATACACACTTGTCTCCATCGCAGACTATGTGCTTGCCCATACACCCGGATCGACAGTGTCGAACCTCAGTTCTTCACGTGCGCTCCGCGATGTCACCCACCGTCACGGATGCGAATATTCAGCTGCAGCAGTCGGCGAAGTGAACGTGACTACAAAAATGAAGGAAACCGGAGCAATCATCGGTGGCGAAGGCAACGGTGGCGTAATCTATCCGGCAGCTCACTATGGTCGCGACGCACTCGTAGGTGTGGCACTCTTCCTCTCTCTGCTTGCCAAGAGCGGAAAGAAAGTCAGCGAGCTCAAAAAAACCTATCCGGCCTACGAAATCGCTAAAAACAAGATGGAGCTTACACCGGAAATCGACGTTGATGCCATCCTCGCTGCTGTCAAAGACAAATTTGCAGGCGAACAAATCACTGACATCGACGGTGTGAAGATTGATTTCGAGGATTCGTGGGTTCACCTCCGCAAATCAAACACCGAACCGATCATCCGCATCTACAGCGAAGCTGCGACAATGGCCGAAGCCGACGCTCTCGCTCAGCGAATCAAAGATATCATAGCCGAGATGATCTGAGCATCTTGACTTAATGAAACCAAAAAGGCGTTCACTGTGAATCATACGGTGAACGCCTTTTTATATTTCTATCTTTTATATTTCTATACTGTAGAATCTTTATCAGGACTCCTTGACCTCATAGAAATATTCACAATTCTGTTCTTTGACAGTCACGCCTTCCCATGTGCCATGTCTTACTGTCGAAACATTCAGGCCAAGTTTTGCCGAATTGAGCGAACCGGGCGTATTGTCTATTTCCATCTTTATCACAGGCGACGACTTATCAGTTTTATTCCATTGAAGCCTTGACACTGTTGCCTCAAGAGTCGAATTAACCGATGAAGCATGAGCCGAAGCGGTTATAGTCAGGTCAAGGGTCGAAGCAGTGCCGGAAGCAGGAGTCCAATAAATCTCCGACTGCGGTACGGCAATCGTGAAATGATCGAGCGAACTGACCTGAAATGTCCTATCGAGTTCTTCACCAGTAGAAGAACGGCCCTTGACATTAATATCGAGCGTCACCATGCAGTCAAATTCAGGCATTTCAGCAAAGACAATATGCTGTATGTTGTCAGCGATTATAATCTGGGCATCGCGACTATCCTTTTGAATCAAGTTTCCATAGAGAGCGAAGTTTACCCTGCCTTTGGTTATGTAACTATCAAGCGAGACTTTAAACTCAAGCGTCTCCCCTGAGAAGGGCTTCTGCATGATTCCTTGACCATTGGCAATAAGATCGACAGACCTCAGCACAACTCCCTTCGACGCTGTCATTCTGACATCCGACAGGCGGATTGTCACTTCTCCGGTAGTAGTCATCCACGAGCCGGCAGCAGGATTCGAGGTTACGTCGGATATGATTTTTACCTTAGATGTATCAATCGGAGAGAGTTCCGGACTGTCATGGTCGTTCTTACAGCCTATGGCAAGAATGCCGGCAAGAAAAATGATTGGTAAAAGCTCTTTTTTCATAGCAAAGTATCGATATTTGTCACCAATGACCCGTTGGAGAGAATTTTAAGTTAGCGTTTATAATATATAGAATGAAACGTGAGTCAACTATGTTACTTTTCTGTTTGAATACCGAAGGCGAATCATTTGAATGCATCTCTAACAATAGCAGCCCACACTCTATAAGCGCTAAAATCACCTTATGCCTGACCATGATTTTTTTACAACCTCTTAATCAAACCATCATGCGAACATAACGTTTCGCGTCTATTTCAACCCGACAAAACTCTCATGTCTTGCCACAAATGTAATTAAAATATAGGACTAATCCTAACATTCACAGCAAATCCACAGAATAAGGACAAAAAAATAATTGAAAAAATATTTATCCTCAATGAACCATCTGTCGACAGCTGCGTTATAATGATATAGAAAAATTACTTTTTCCATTGCAAGAAATGTGATAATGATTGGTTTATTAACGAACTAAGGCTGTCGGGATGACAGCCTTTTTCGTTGTTAGGACCTCCATTCCGCGAATGGACAATCACCTACCACATATTTAATTATTATACCTATTATATTACAGGTTCTATAATCGCTACGGGCGAGTCTGGCCGTTGCCGTTAATGAAATAGCGGTAGGTTGTGATTTCGCGAAGCCCCATCGGGCCACGAGGGCCGAGTTTTTGAGTGCTGATACCGATTTCCGCACCAAGTCCGAACTGAGCACCGTCGGTGAAACTTGTCGGAGCATTGACATAGACGCAGGCCGCGTCCACCGATTGCTGGAAACGGTCGGCAGTCTCGGAGTTATCAGTAATAATACATTCGCTATGTCCCGACCCATAGCGTGCGATATGTTCAATAGCCTCGTCAACCGACCCTACCGTACGGATTCCCATTTTATAGTCCATCCACTCCGTCGAATAAGTCTCTGAGTCGGCATCGTGCAGAAGAGTCTCCGGATAATGACCGGACAAAGCCTCGCGCGATGCTTCATCAGCGAATATTACGACATTTTTTTCAGCCAATCGCTCACACAACAGATGCAGATCAGCCAAACGGTCATGATGGACGAGCAGAGTGTCAAGGGCATTGCACACGCTGACCCTACGAGTCTTTGCATTGGTGATTATGTCACGCCCCATTTCAATATCTCCGTTTTTGTCAAAATAAGCGCTCACGACTCCGGCTCCTGTCTCTATGACGGGGACACGTGCATTGTCGCGCACAAAATCTATCAGCCGACGGCCACCGCGAGGGATGCAGACATCCACATAGCCCACCGCCCCAAGCATCGCAGCCGTGGCCTCGTGAGTAGAAGGCAGAAGGCACACACAATCAGTGTCAACCCCACATTCACCCAACACCCGATGTATCAGCGAGACAATAGCCTCGTTGGAGGCCGACGCATCAGAGCCACCTTTCAGGACACAGGCGTTACCACTGCGGAAACAGAGCGAAAATACATCGAATGTCACGTTGGGGCGAGCTTCATAAATCACGCCTATAACACCGAAAGGCACTCTCACACGACGCAGGCGCAGACCGTTGGGCAAGGTTCGGTCTTCAATCACCTCGCCTACCGGCGAAGGCAATGCCGCCACATGGCGGATATCACCGGCGATTGCGTTAAGACGCTCAGGCGACAACTGCAGACGGTCATAAAGGGGATTTGACCTATCCATGCGCGAGAGGTCTTCAGCGTTTGCACGAAGGATGGCATCATGCGATGAATCTACCGCATCGGCCAGACGCATCAGGATTTCAGCCCTGCGGGCATCAGTCAACGACATAAGCGAGCGTGAAGCTCTCTTGACATTTGATAAAAGAAGTTTTATATCAGACATTTCAATGAATCAAATTAAATAATACGCTTCCAGACCGTCAGCATGTAACAGGCCAAGTGACCATCACTAACGAACGGCCAATTCAGCTCACTCGATAAACAGATAATCATAATGGACCACCGGACGTCCTCCACGCTTCCCGAGAAGACCGGCAACCGCAGAACTTGAAAGAGAAGCACGACCGACACCTATCACATCACCCCGGTCGGTGGTGAGCGTCACAATATCGCCCTCCTCCCATTCGCCGTCAATTGCCGTCACGCCTACCGGGAGCAGGCTGACAGCACGGTCGCTGCGGAGAGCAGAGGCAGCGTTGTCGTTCACACGGACAATGCCTTTGGCAAAACTTCCGCTATGGGCAATCCACCGCTTGATATTGCTCAACGGTTCGGGACGCGGCTCAAACAGAGTGTGAGAAGTAGATTCAGGTTTCATTATCACATCGACCAGCACTCCGGGACGGTCGCCACGGGCTATGCAGACACTCACGCCCTCTTCAGAAAGCTTACGGGCAATCCCACACTTTGTCCCCATGCCACCGCGACCGAATCCGCTCTTGGTCGACACGACATTGGAACTGACATCCTCACCCGGTCTCACAACCGGAATCAGACTTGAATCCGGATCAGATGGATTTCCATCATATATCCCATCGACATTCGAGAGAATCACGAGCATATCAGCATCCATCATGGCGGCAATAAGCCCGGAAAGTTCGTCGTTGTCCGTAAACATCAGCTCTGTCAGACTCGCCGTGTCGTTTTCGTTGACAATCGGAATCACACCGTTTTCGAGCATTGTCTGCATGCACGCGCGCTGATTGAGATAGGAAGTGCGCGATGAGAAATTTTCTTTCTGTGTCAGCACCTGACCTACCACATAGCCATATTCGGCGAAGAGCGAATTATACAGATTGATAAGGCGTATCTGGCCTATGGATGAAAAAAGCTGCCGTTGTGCTACCGCATCAAGCTGACGCGAAGGCTTCAGCGCTCCACGCCCACAGGCAACAGCACCGCTCGACACGAGTATCACCTCATGGCCAAGCGACCGCAGAGCTGCAATCTGGTCGACAAGAGCCGACATATTTGTGACATTCGGCTTTCCGTCGGGCCGGGTCAGCACATTGCTGCCGACCTTGACAACTATGCGCAGACTGCCTGCGACTGATGGCTTGGTATCTTTTTCGTCATTCATAACTGTCAATAATATCATAAAATTATTTTACAGATGCTTTCAGTCCACGTATCACAGCAGATGAAAAACCGGCATGCTCCATTTCGTTAAGACCTCGTATGGTGATGCCGCCGGGAGTTGTGACCTTGTCGATCTCACGTTCGGGGTGTGCGCCTTCGACCGAAAGCAAAGCGGCTGCGCCACGAATGGTCTGCACCACCATCCGCTGAGCCGCATCGGCCTTGAATCCAAGCTCGACCCCACCCTCGACAGCCGCGCGGACATAGCGCATTGCGTAAGCTATGCCACACGAAGCAAGAGCCGTGGCGGCAGGAAGATGAGCCTCATCGATAACCATTGTCTCACCAAGGCAATCAAACACCCCGACCACTTCAGAGGTAAGATTGTCGGTGGAGTTTACCGGCACAATAAAAGTCATCGACTGTGCTACGGAAACGGCCGTATTAGGCATCGCAATCAAAAGACGTGCTTCTCCTGAATCGGACCGAGACAGCCATCCGGCCATCTGAGCCCCCGTCAGACCGGCTGCAATCACAACGACACTCTGACGTTCATAATCGAGAGACTCCTTGATTTCGGTCAGTACCTTTTCGACGACCCACGGCTTGACCGCAACAATGACAATATCTGCTTCCCTACATGCCTCGACATTGTCGGAGGTCACATAAGCGCCTGATTGCGAAAGGACTTCAAGAGGGGCTGATGATGGATTCGATACTGAAACACTGTATTTATCCTTGCCATACTTGAGCAAGCCAGAAGCGACAGCACCACCCATCGCACCTGCTCCGATAATAGATATTTTCATATTCTTCTGAACATTTGCATTTGACACAAAGTTAGCGATATTTACGTGAATATCCATTGAGAATAATGCAAAAAAATAAAACCGGCCGATTAGCGAGAATGCTAACCGGCTGGTTTTCATTATTAAATATCTATTTTTTCAGGATTCAAATCATTTGATGATGACTTTGCGCACCTCAGTGCCCTGACGGCGAATGAAAAGACCGTTGGAGGGATTGTCAACACGCACGCCCTGAAGGTTGAAATATTCAACAGGAAGGTCGGAATTGTCAGTTCCAATGTTTTCAATTGCCGACTGACTGCCATCGTAAGGCACAAGCCAACGTGGAGCACCGGTCTGATACTGAGCCTGCTGTGTCGACGCACCGATAGTGAAATTGCCAGCAGCCGCATCGGCAAATTCGGGATTTGAGGTCAAAATAGTTTCGCTCTTATCATAGCCAGCCTCACTTGCCGAAAGGTCCTCGCCATCGTTAAAATAAGTATTGTAGGCAAATTCCATCGGGTTGCTGCCATTGAAACGCCCTCCGGCCATACGGCGGATAATGTCCTTGCCACAGTCAAACCATATATTTTTCTGAACGTCGAACTTGGAATACTTCATACCGGCAATTCCGTTATAGTTGCCCCACTGCCCGTCAGCCTTAAGGAGATTATAGAAAGTATTGTCGAGATATGTCATTGACTGAAAATCAGCCTCCTTATCAAAACCATAGCGGTCAAGACGGGCGTTGTTATTGTAGCGGATAAAATATTTTGCCACATCACCGTTTCCACAGATGGTCGAATTTCTGACTGCAAAGTCCTTCGCGCCACCGGCCTTAAAAGAAATGAGGGCTTCATTCTCGACAGCGGTCGTAGAGAGTGACATGGTGGTATTATCAAAGGAGAGGTCTACGACGCAATACTTGACATTATTGTCGTAGAAAATCGAATTCTTCAGATTATTGACTGTAAGGTTGCTGACCGCCACACTGTCGACACGATAAAAATCACTCAAAAGTTCCACCGAAGGAGTAGCGCTCATGAGAATAAAAGGAGCTTCAAGAGCCGAAGCGTCAATAGTAGCACCGTTTCCGTTGATTATCAGACCGGCAGCAGGCTCAATGGAAGCACTAATTGTATAAGAGGCTTCCGGAGCAAGATTCACGGTAATCCGGCCTACAGTCTCATGAGCGGCCTTGGCCTCTGAGACGGCAGCAGCTATATCAGAGCCGGCAGCAGGCGAGACAACAATATCGTTGGCAGCGGAAAGGCTTCCGAAAGTAAGGAAAAATGCAGTGGACAGGAGTAGATGTTGATGTTTCATGTAATTGATGGGATTAGTTAAGTTAAATTCATCGTATGATAGCGGGGAAATGATATGACATTAAAGCACCCGTTTCATAACAAAAGACAAAGATATGCAAAAATCGTGAAAGCAGAGCGGCTTTCATATGTAAATTTAACCGATGACCACAGAGTCATTGAACACATCAGAGTATCAGCGACAAACGAAGCGGCAGACTGCGAAAAAGTTGGAAGCGGTCTCAAAATTAGATGAAATATCCCTATATGATTTTCTTCAAATGTGAAAAAAATGATTAACTTTGCACGCAATAAATTCTAATCGTTATATGTCATTTATTGCTGATCGAGTAAAAATGGACGGACTCACATTTGATGATGTCCTCCTTATTCCGGCTTATTCGGAAGTTCTTCCCCGTGAAGTCAACCTTAGCACCAAATTTTCCCGCAACATCACGCTCAACGTACCCCTTGTCTCAGCCGCTATGGACACTGTGACCGAGGCAGCGTTGGCTATTGCAATCGCCCGCGAAGGCGGTATCGGCGTAATCCATAAAAACATGCCGATTGCAGAGCAGGCCCGTCAGGTACATGCGGTTAAACGTGCTGAAAACGGCATGATCTATGACCCTGTAACCATCAAGCGCGGAAGCACCGTTGCCGATGCCCTCAACATGATGAAGGAATATCATATCGGTGGTATCCCCGTTGTCGATGAAGACCGCAAGCTCGTCGGCATCGTTACAAACCGCGACCTCCGTTTCGAACAGAATCCAATGCGCCTCATCGACGATGTGATGACCACAGAAAACCTCATTGTCACCAATCAGTCGACAAACCTTGACGAAGCCGCACAGATTCTTCAGCAGCATAAGATTGAAAAGCTCCCGGTTGTGGACAACGACAACCGCCTTGTCGGACTCGTAACCTATAAAGATATAACCAAGGCCAAGGACAAACCATATGCCTGCAAGGATAAGCTCGGCCGTCTGCGCGTGGCAGCCGGTGTCGGCGTCACAGGCGACTCGATGGATCGCGTTGACGCACTTGTCGAAGCCGGAGTCGACGCTATTGTCATCGACACAGCCCACGGTCATTCAAGAGGTGTGATCGGAGTCCTCAAAGCCATCAAAGAAAAATATCCCCACATTGATGTCGTGGTCGGAAACATAGCCACCGGCGAAGCTGCCAAGTTCCTTGTTGAGAACGGAGCTGACGGCGTAAAGGTCGGCATCGGTCCGGGTTCAATCTGCACCACCCGTGTCATTGCAGGCGTAGGTGTGCCCCAGCTCAGCGCCGTATATGACGTTGCAAAGGCCCTCAAAGGCACAGGCGTTCCCCTCATCGCCGACGGTGGCATCCGTTATTCAGGCGACATCGTCAAGGCTCTCGCAGCCGGTGCATACTCAGTGATGCTCGGCGGAATGCTCGCAGGTGTCGAAGAGTCTCCCGGCGACACTATCATCTACAACGGACGTAAATACAAATCATATCGTGGCATGGGCTCTCTCGAGGCAATGGAAAAAGGCTCCAAGGACCGCTATTTCCAAGCCAACGAGACAGATGCGAAAAAACTTGTGCCGGAAGGCATTGCAGCCCGCGTCCCCTACAAAGGTCTGCTCTACGAGGTTGTCTACCAGATGCTCGGCGGTCTCCGCGCAGGCATGGGATATTGCGGCGCTCCTGACATCGAACACCTCCACGAAGCCAAGTTCACCCGCATCACAAATGCAGGCGTGGCTGAAAGCCATCCCCACGATGTGGCAATCACATCAGAAGCACCGAACTACAGCGCTTCTGCACGATAAGCCACAGACTCAAATCGTCTTGAAATAATACCTGAGATGACAGACACGGCTGTGCCGTTGCCTGTCATCTCTGTTTTTTACCTACCGACAAGTTCAAGTCACACCAAAGGGGGCAATAAAGAGCAATCATCCACGTTAGATATATGTAACTATCCTTAAAACCAATCACGGTCATACGTCACATATTCCCATGAAGAAAAAAACGTTTATCATGTCCGCCATGGCAGCCACGGCAATTCTCTCGGCCACCGCAGCCAAAACCACTGACCCGGTAGTGATGACAGTCAACGGCAAGGACATCAGACAAAGCGAATTTGAATACCTCTATCAGAAGAACAATCTTCAACAATTAGCACCTCAGACCCTCGACGAGTATGTCGATATATTTGTGGTCTACAAACTCAAAGTAGCCGAAGCCGAAGCTGCCGGTCTCCATCTGACCGATGATTTCCGCAAGGAATTTGACAGCTACTGTGCAGAATTGTCGAAACCCTATCTGAGCGATTCGCTTGTCAGAAAACGTCTCATCAACGAGGCATATGGCCGCATGTCTACCTCACGCAAAGTAAGCCACATCATGTTGCCAATCGGCGCAACATATGATGAAAACGAGGCTAACCGCCAGCGTCTCGACAGCATCAGGAATGCCATTGTCAACGGTGCTGATTTCGGAGAAATGGCCGTGAAATATTCATCGGACCGTTCAGCGCTGCGCAACAAAGGCTCAATGGGCTACATAAATGCCAACCGCTACCCCTACCCGTTTGAGCTCGCCGCATATACCACACCCGTAGGAGAAATATCGCAGGTGATTGACGATGCGCCTTTCGGCTACCATATAATAAAGGTGGAGGATGAGCGTCCGAATCCCGGAAAAGTCGAGGCACGCCACATACTGAAACTCACTCAGGGTCTTTCGCCGGAAGACGCTGCCGTGAAGAAAGCTCAAATCGACTCTATCCATACACTCCTTGTAAACGGGGCTGATTTTGAGGCGCTCGCCCGTCAGGAAAGCGAAGATCCGGGCTCGGCCGCACTCGGAGGCCGTCTCGGAGCATTCGGTCCGGGCGAGATGGTCAAAGAATTTGAAGACACGTCATTCGGACTTAAGGACGGCGAGATTTCTAAACCGTTCCGCACCGCATACGGATATCACATCGTGCAGACTCTTGCACACCGCGGTGTAGGGAGCCTCGAAGATGAACTCCAGTCAATCCAGACTGCAATCAACCGCGACATGCGTTCGTCGCTTCCCGAAAAAGAACGTCTCACCCAGCTCAAAAACAGCTATGGCGTAAAAGTCGACTCCACAGCGCTAATGGCTGTAAAAGCAAGGATGGCAGGAAGCAACGACGCCGCGTCAGCTCTTGACACGGCCAAGGATGCCGGAGAGGTGATTGCAACCATCGGCGGAAAGCCTATCACAGCAGCCCAAGTCTATGAATCAATACCCGACAATGTGAAAAATGGCGCGAAAGACGCATTCACTGTCTTCAACCAAGGCCTGAACCATCTGATTGATGAAACGACAGTGAAAATCACGCGCGAACGCCTCGCACAGGAGAATCCTGAATATCGCAACATCGTCAATGAATACCGCGACGGAATCCTTCTCTTCGAGATAAGCAACCGCAATGTGTGGGAACGCTCGACAACCGACACAGAAGGACTTGCAAACTATTTTGCAGCGAACCGCACGAAATACACATGGGATGCCCCGCACTACAAGGGATATGTCGTTTTCGCGACCTCCGATTCTATCGCAGAAGCCGCAAAAAGCTACCTTGCATCGACCTCGGTTGAAAAGGACTCACTCGTCAGCAAGCTCAGCAAGAATTTCGGACGCGATATAAAGCTCGAACGTGTGGTGACAGGCAAAGGCGAAAATGCAATCGTCGACAATGTTGCTTTCAACGGCCAACGCCCCGAAGCTCCGGGCAAATGGGTGGCTTGGTTCAGCTATGACGGACGAGTAATCAATGCTCCCGAAGAAGTAGCCGACGTGCGTGGCGCTGTCACAAGCGACTATCAAGCAGAACTTGAACAGAACTGGGTCAGCTCGCTCAGAAAGAAATATAAGGTCAAAATCAATAAAGGTGCGCTTAAGAAAATAAGCAAATAAAATCAGTACAGCACATATACATAACATCAGCGGCAGTCCATCGATGGGCTGCCGCTGATGTTGTGCATATACTGTCATTTATAAGATATATCCGAGATATGTGGGACAATTGAATCCAATGGGGGGATTTTATGGAAATCACCATAAATCTGCTCCAGATAATGCTCGGCATTTATCGGAACGGGCAACTCGGTGTCCTCAAATTTTGTCAACCGCGTAGAGACGACATCACTTTTGAACCGTGGACGATGGAAGGCTGTGCCCGGGAGATGACGATACTGCCCGTTACTTACTAAGCCGTCAACTAATGAGATAAGACGCAAAAGCCCTTTGGTCACCAACAGGCGCGAAAAAGCAATCGTAGCCCTGCGCAAAAAACGATTACCGATGTATTGAGGACGATAGAGGAAAAATGTCTGAAGCTTTCCGCCTAACTTATATAGGTTCAATGAACCACTCGGTCTGATAGCGAATATGTCAATGAAAACACCCCTGTACCGATAATTTCTATCAGTATCAGGAATCTCATGAATCACACTACGGGTATCACGGATTTTAGCAAATGGCTGTACGTATTCGAAATCGGATCGGGAATCCTGCCAGACGAGGTCACCTCCATCATAGGCACGCATCACACGACGGAGTTTTTTAAAATCGTCCTCCAGCATTTCCAAATCCACATCATCATCCCAAGGGATAAAACCTCCGTGACGAAGCGCACCGATACATGTGCCGGAACTCAACCAATATTTTATATTGTTCTCAACACATATGCGGTCAATCTTCTTCAACATGTCAAGCATCAGTAACTGATGACGTCTTAACGGAGATCCGTCAGGATTGAAACGGCTGCGCAATTCCTGCTGTAAAATCGGGTCTATCATAGAGGATGAAATCATTCGACAGAAACTTCTTGTTTTCTTAGAAAACGCATCATCACCATCTTTATTTCATTTATGACTTTTAATTTAAAAGCATAAGCAAGCGCAATATAAATGGCAGCAAATATCACGACTGTCACAACAAAGTGGCATGTCAGCAGAATTCCAAGCAAATAAGTCAATGAAAAGGCGACGGCTGTCAGCAAAAGCAAGGGAAGAGCATCACGGAGCTGCATCGAGAATTTGTAGCCTGTATGGCGGGAAGCAAGCAATGCGTTGACCATGAATATATTGAAATTACTCAATGTCATTCCCCAAAGCAACCCGTAGATTCCATAATTCATGCCGACAAACAAACAAAGCAACAGGAAACTCCATTTATATATGCTCCAATGGAACAGAAGACGGCTCTTGCCTTTGGCTGCTACAGCAAAAAAATTGGTGTTCTGCAGGCATATGAAGAGGCCTCCTACGCATAGAATCTGGAAATATGGCGCACAGGCGCTCCATGTATGTCCCCACAGACATACGATGAGGGGATGTGCCACAAGAATCAGCACAGCCATCAGAGGAAATATCACCGATGATATAAGACGGGTGTTGAGACCAAGCATTTTAATCAACCTGTCATCGTCGTCCTGAACTGAAGCATAGACAGGAAACATTACCTGCACAAGAATATTAGGCAATGTGTATGAGGCTATTCTGTCAAGCTTCGAGGCCTGAGAATACAGACCCATCGCTATAGCCGAAAACCGCTTTCCGATAATCACTCCCTGTAGATTCTTGCATATTTCCTGCAGAAGTCCGGCTGCAAGAAGATAGCCGCCGAAACCGAACAGCTCTTGCAGGGACTTGCGAGAAAAAACCGCCGACGGCATCCACCCTGTAACCACCCACAGGATGACAGCCAGAATAGAACTATAGCCAAGCTGAAGCACAACGAGACTCCAGACTCCAAGTCCGGAATAGGCAGCCACAATAGCCAATATGCCACTCACCGTGTAGGCACAGAGATTGGCACATGCAAGCTTATTAAGCTCAAGCTGCTTGCGAAGTCTATTGGTCTGAATAAGCGAGAATGCGTTGGTAATCAGAATCAGGCCAATGACCCTCAGCAGGTTACAAAGTTCCGGCAGATTAAAAAACTCCGCGACTAAAGGCGCAGATAAAAAGATTACGCCATACAAGATTACAGCGATAAATATATTCCAATAAAAAATCGTGGAATAATCAGTCTGAGTCGGTTTCTTTTTCTGAATGAGAGCAGCCGCAAATCCACCGTCAATGAGCACTTGGGAAACGACAAGGAAAATCTCAATCATTCCTATCGCACCGAATTCACGAGGCAGCAGCAGACGTGCCAGCACGAGATTAACCCCGAACTGGAGACACATGTTGCCTATCCGGTCGACAGTCGACCAGACAGTCCCTTTCATCGCCTTATGACCAAGCGAATCAGACATTGAATGTCGATATGAGTTTCGTTATAACCGGACCGTTAAGACACCGGATCGCCGCCGTGTCTTCACTCTCTGCTATTTCAGCGCCACTGAGCAAATGTTTCCCGGTCAACCCTTCATACCAATGAAGTATCATATCAATAGTCGGGGTCGGGATATGATTAATCTGCGCCATATACTTTATAAGCATCATACCCAAAGGTATATCCTCTTGAAAATACCTATTGTCGTAATCCGGGACATACATTCCGTCGGAAGTAGGTTTAGTCGGAGCATAGATGCCTTTGAACGCAACAATCGAACGAATTTTTCTTGTCAGCGATGCCGCATCGACCGACTCATAATAGTCCAGCAACGACGGTATGACAGACTGTTTTATCCCTATTGATTTCACAAGCGACTGAAATTCATTGTCGCAAGCCATCAGTATTTCAGAGCTTTCGTCGGTCCAATCCTCATAGAAAAGAGGAGGGGCAACAAACGGATGCTCCGGATTGAAATCACGGAACAATGTGTAGAGGCGCGCAGGATGAAGAATCGGATTACTGTTTGTCAGCATTGCTTCAAGCGGATGACTCAGACCAACTATCCGGGTATGAAGCATATCCTCAAACAGACTTGTATAGAGCGGGGCATCACTTACGTTCCAGTATGCTATATTCAGTGATTTTTTGTAGCCAAGCAAATAGGCGGAATGTCCGTAGTCCTTCAGGCGAGAAATGTAGGGAACGCGCTGAAAACCAAACAGTCTCGCGTCTTCACCAAGGACATCAATTCCGGTGATAAAAAATCCGGTGGATGAAAACACGCTCCCGACAATAGCCGAAGCGGAGAGATGGGGTTTTATTTTTAAAAGCTCATCATAGAGGGCTGTCCCCGGGAGACAAAAAAATATGATGTCGGATTCAGGAATCACCTCACCGGCTTTATCGGAAACTTTGTTAAGATGTCCCGCAAATATCTTTCCGTCGGGATCAATCACCGTCATCTCATCGCCCCACTTTTCAGGCCGACGAGTCAGAATGTTGACACGATATCCTCCTGAAGCGGCAATTCCGGCAATAACCGAGCCAAGACTGCCACCACCACAGATACATATTGTTTTTTCTTCAATCATCTTCCTAATGTTTTAAGAGCGTCAATCAACAAGGCGTTATCCCTACGGTCGCGAATCGCGATACGCACATATTGCCTTCCGTCGACAAAGCCTTTTTTGTTCGAACAATCCTTTATCAGAATATTGAAATCCGCGAGAAGGCGCAATGTCAACTCATAGGATGTGAACCTGTCGGTCACTTCACAAAGGAAATAGTTGGCCTGCGAAGGTATTACCCTCAGATAAGGGATAGAGGCCAGCTCAGCAAAAAATATTGCGCGTTCGCGACGGAATCTATCACAGGAGGCAGCATAATCATTCTCATACTTGCCATAAATCTGCATATAATATTCCCCGAAGGAATTTATGTTCCAGATGGCCACGTCTTTCTTCAGACGGCTAATGAGCGATTCATCTGACGAAGCAAGCACTCCAAGACGAAGACCGGGGACTCCATAGGACTTGGATATGCTCTTCATCACACACAGATTCGGGTAGCGTCCAAGTATTTCGTTATCAAGAAGGGTATTGGCAAATCCATCGTCGGAGAAATCGACAAACGACTCATCAACAATAAGCCGGATATTTCTGCCGGCACACCATTCGGCCAGTCTGACAAGCTCGGATTTTTCAATAAAATTGCCCGATGGATTGTCGGGATTGACAATGAGCAATGCAGATATGTCTTTATCGCCGAAATAAGCCATCAAATCGTCGGCTGAATATGAAAAATCGTCATTTCCGGGATAGTACACCACCCGTTCCGACTCTCCTATTCTGTTGGGATATTCCTCGAATGTAGGATAAGTGACTCCGAGATTCCCTTCAAGATTCTCCATCAGGCTTTTAATCAGCTCGGCAGCACCGTTGCCGACACAGATATATTCCTGCCTGATACCAAAATATTTACCTGCAAGCATCGAATTAACACCCATGCCGGAAGGATATTGACGGAGAAGGGTATCGAAATTAGCCTTCATCTCGTAGACCATCTTCTGTGTCGGGAAGTAGGGATTGACAAGATAGCAGAAATCAAGCATTCCGGAATAGCGCCAATAGCCACCAAAGCTGTGCTGCATCTTTTGAAGGCGCAATGAGGCATCGGCAAAAATGGTCTCGGCTATGCGGAGATCCTGCACATCGTCGATCTCATACCATTTCCTATCGGCAATATCGACCGCTTTTATATCGCAGTTGTCAATCAGCGTCATTACGCGCAACACCTGCTCGTAGTACTCATTGTTACCCATCGCCTTGATATATGCTTCAAGAAACGGGAGATAACGCTTTGATGAAAATTCACGGCTGAACTTATAGATGTTTACCGTCTTATAATAGCTGTCGGTATCATCATATTCAAACGCCGACTTGGGGATAAAAGTGACGATATTGTCGTTTGAATCCTTACAAATCATAGTCCCGTCCATCCACGGCTGGTATTTGGCAACCAAAGCAAGATTTGGATATGACGAATATATGGCACAGTCGATAACACTATCTTCAAAGATAAGATCCGATTCAAGAAGAAGAGTGTCGTCCTCCATCAGATAGTCTTTAGCAAGCCAGAGGGAGTATATATTGTTTGTCTTGTCGTAGACCGGATTCTCCACAAATTCAATATCCAAGGAAGGATAGGCAGTGCGCAGATAACCCATTAAATTTTCCCGTTCATAACCTACGACAATAACTATTCTCTTCAGGTCAAGCGCAGAAAGGCGACGAACAACCCGGTCTATGAGTTTTTCGCCATTAACTTCAAGCATACATTTCGTATTACCTTTCGTCAACTCTCCGAGGCGACGCCCCATACCGGCTGCCAGAATTATAGCTTGCATATAACTATGAATAAAATGGTCAAACGATGCGGTCCTTTCAAGGTAGTCTTCAGTAGACTATGTATGTGTTTTCGATTGACGTGTGAATAATTTTTGTTTTATCGTGCGTCCATATCTAATGAATGCGCTGTGAATGCAAAGTTAGCAAAAACGATTATATTTTGCAACAATCGCCAGCCCTATCCTATCCCATGTGGCGGAATCTATTTTTTCCATATCATCCTAACCTTTGTCACAAAGTAACTTAACCAGAAAAGACGATTGATGTGGAGAAAAAACGCGACACGCTGCATCATCGGAAGACGGTCGAGCGGATAATGCCGGCGGATTTCCCCGACATAGCCATGCTGCAATGTCTTCATAAATATGGCTTTTTTCTGGCTATAAGGGATTTTTGCAAAAAAGGCTCTCAAGTTCGAGCTTCTCATCTCACCTATCGCATAGCCCATGGCATAAATTTCCGGATTCTCGTAGCCATAGCCCTTCATTTTCTCGGCAAGAAACTCAGCGAAATGGACGGCCCGGTCAAATCTGTCAAGACGAGGGACTGACGATAACGAAGCCGGATTGTGGCGATAGTAGTAAAACTGATATGGAGTGTAGACGATTTTTCTGCATACCATTCCAAAATCAATACTAAATATGTAGTCCTCGCTCATAAGCTCCCGTTCGGAATGAAAGCGTATGGCATTAGCTTCTATGAGCTCACGACGATAAAGCGCAGTGCAACTGCTTGCTGTCGTAGGTGCAAAAAATTTACGCTCCGAAATCAAAGGCGAAACGATATCAAGAATAGGCTCGACACCATCACGGCCTATGCCTATTTTATAAGGTACGTCCGTGGACAACGGATTGATATTAACACCATCGCGGTCCAAGAATCGTCCAAACATATAACGGACCTGATCAGCCTCTTCCTTTTCGGCTATACGGTAACAGTGCTCAAATGTATTTGATGCCAGATAATCATCTGAATCAAGAAAACACACATATTTCCCGGATGCCGCATCAAGCCCTGAATTCCGAGCATAGCCAAGTCCTGCATTCCGCTTATGAATCACCTTTATGCGCGAATCGGCACGCGAGTATCCGTCACAGATGTCAGGACATCTGTCAGGCGAGCCATCATCGACAAGAATCATCTCCCAATCAGCGAATGTCTGGCGTAAAATGCTTTCAACACAAGTATGTATGTAATTCTCAACCTTATAGACCGGGACAATGACTGAGATTGCTGGAATATCATTCATAGTCTAAACTACTTTACCATATAATATCATATCTTGGCATGCTTTTCCGACACATTGACATAGCCAAACAAAATAATATAAAATATTATAGCACAGAAAGGGAAAAATCTTAACGAATCATTGTAGAACATCATCAATGCAAGGATAAGCCACACAAAAATCTTGATATTCCTTCCAAGCGGCATCGGGCTTGGAGGCAACATGACAGTGAAGAGGTTATAAAACAACCATACTGCCCCCAACAAACCAAGCTGAATGACAATAAAAAATATGTAGGGCACAGAACCTCCCAACAACCACGCCCACGTATCGGCATAAGGCGTAAGGCTCAGAGTAGTACCACCCTTGAATTGTCCGAGACCGGCGCCAAACAGACTACCGCCTGCGGCATCTTTCAGCGCTTCCGGGATGAAAACGAGCTTTGAAAAACGCGGTATGTCAACCTGACCGATATCCTCACGATCATATATTCCATCCTGAATAGCCATGCCAAGCTCAACCAATTCCTCCGGATCTTCGCCTACCATATAATCATCCATTGCCGATTGTGAAAATACAGATTCAAACGTCTGCCCTGTGACGACAAGATAGACATAACCCGCCACAATCATTGCAACCACAATGAGCGGAACTGAAATCAGCACTTTAAATACGGTTTTCCATTCGACGCGCAACAGCAGAAGGAAATAGGCCAACAAGAAAAGAAATCCGATTTTTGTCTCATTCAGGAATGTCGGGAAAAGGAGGAAAATATAGACTTTATTTTTCCACAGTTCCATCCAATAATTGCCATAGTTCCATTTCTTCGACAAAAGATAGAACGATATGATATAAATCAACGTGGTGACGATTCCCGAAAAGCCATTTCCCATCGACCCTCCACCATGGTCACCCGGACCATATCTGAAAAATTGCCATGTCACGCAAAAGGTCTGGAGAAGCAGAAATATCCACAGCTGTTTGTCAAATGAATCAATGAATCTGTCGCGGTATTTTGACTTTAGCAGAAATCGGCAGATAGGCACTGCGAATAGCATGCCGAAAAAGTCACGGGCTCCGTTAACGACAAAAATCACACCGAGGTGATTAAGATAGGACGCCACACATCCAAGCACGACAAACGAACCAAACACAATCCGGTCACGCCTGTCGCGCAAAGAATACAGGCCGAGGATGAGAAATACAGCATCGCAAAGCAGCATCACGACACTTCGTAATGGAATCAACGGAGGCAGGAGTTCCTCTGATATGAATCCGAAAGTCAGAAGAACCCACAATGCCCCGAAAAACAAGCCTGTGAAAACTTTGTATTTCTCTAACATAGCGACGAAAAAAGTTTATTTTTTCGAGGTTTTCGCAGCGTAGCCATAGCCATACCCCTTCTTCGAGGATGTGCCGTTGACAACAACCGAAAGTTTTTTCAAGCGCTTGTCGGTATAAATATCCTCGACAAAACGCAAATCGGTGAATGTGCTGTAGTTGATACGTGTCACATAGATAGTGGCATCCGAGATGCGGTCAAGGGCAAAAGTATCGCTGACCATTCCGACAGGAGCACTGTCGACAATGATGTAGTCATACATAGTGCGGAGTTTAGCAAACAGGTCGTCGACCTTGCTTGAAGCGAGAAGCTCGGCAGGGTTCGGAGGAATGGGACCTGCAACAATCACATCGCAATTATTGACACCCGGCATAGGCAGGATGATAGATTCGAGTGTCACATTGGATGCCGACAGATAGTTCGTAAGGCCAAGCGGAGGATTGATTCCCAGATAGTTGGCTAACTGAGGATTACGAATATCCATTCCGACAAGCAGGACTCTCTTGCCTTCAAGAAGCGACAATGTGGCGGCGAGATTGAGAGAGATGAACGACTTGCCTTCGCCTGAACGGGTCGAAGTCATGAGCACCACCTTGTCGCCCTCACCACCGAGCATAAACTGGAGGTTGGTACGCATCAGGCGGAACAGCTCGGTTGCAGACGAAGTGTCGGTCGGCGAAACCACGAGACTGCGGCCCGAACGGTCAATGCACATTTCACCGAGAACCGGGGCTGAGATATGGCGCTGAACCTCTTCTTTGCTCTCAAATTTGCTGCGGAGAAGTCTGTGTACATATATTATTGTAACAGGCAGCAATATGCCTAAAATGAAGGCGATGAGAAGTATCACTTTTTTCGACATTCCAAGAGGCTCACTGAGCGAGAAAGCATCGTCGATAATCAGGCCCTTCGGGACAGCATTTGCAAGAAGCATGGCATTCTCTTCCTGTTTCTGGAGAAGAAAAAGATAGATCTGCTGCTTGATTTCCTGCTGACGCTTCATGTTGACATATTCGCGCTCCTGAGTCGGGATGTTGCTGAGCTTACCTGTAATCTCATTTTTCTCCGACATGAGTTTCTGGAGATTGACCGATGCGTTTGCCAATGCTTTTTCGCTTGAATTTAGCAGATTTGCCCTCATCAAATCCATCTGCTTTGTCAGCTGACGGATTGCATAGCTGTTCTGCTTGGCATTCTGGCTAAGCTCGAGACGTTTGAACACCAAGGCATTATATGAATTAATACCTCCTTGAACAGCACCGCTTGCCACAGTCGTAGGAATCAGGTCGGAGTAGTTCAACGAATCGGCAAGAAACTCGCGGGTAAGCTTAAGCAGCTCGATTTCCTTCTCGACATTGAACAGAGCGTTTTCAGTCTGGCCTTTCTTTCCGGTCTGATAAGACGCCTCGGCATTGACATCAATGATTCCGTTACGTTCCTTGTATTGCTGTATAGCCGATTCCGACTCATTCAGGTCGTTGGACAACAGCTGGATACGGTCTCTCAAGAATGCTTCAGTCTTTTCGCCCTGAAGATTTTTCTCAATAATACCGCGCTCGTTGTACTTCTCTATGATTTTGTCGAGTACAGCCACTCCGTATTCAACATTCGGAGTATCGAATGTCAGACAGATGACATTACTCTTCTTGCTGCCTCTGAAAGCTCTCACTTCTGTGTCGAGTTCCTCGGCGGCAACGCCATAGCCGGTAAACGACACAGTGGTCTTTAATTTTTCACCTTTTACATATTCCGGAGTGGTCAGCACCGTAAAGTCGCCATAGATGGTCTTGACCTGAGCAGGCAGCTTAACATCCTCGACATCAGCGATCACATCTCTCTTGACCTTAGCTTCGATGTCGGCAAGACCGTTTTCATCCACCTTGATTTTAAACACGATGGTCGACATAAGAGTGTCGGCAATTCCGGGGGCGACCACGTCGACAGGGAATTCCGGGAAAGCCAGATGGCTCTTAAGAAATCCGTCGCGGACATAATGAAGTTTGTTTATGCCAAGCTCTTTGGTGACACTGCTGAACAACGAGTGAGAGCCAATTACAAAAACCTCATCCTCTACATAGCCTTTCGATCCGAACAGGCTGCCCATTCCGCCAAGATCGGCCATAGGGTTAGAATCATCCTGCTGGATGAGCACGTGTGCCCTTATAGCCATGGGACGCTGATGAACCCTGCAATACAGGAAGCCTAAGCCCACACATAATACCACAGATATAACAAACCAATACCATTTAGACAGATATGTCTTGATCAAGGCGTGAACGTCGATAAAATCCGACTTATTGTTTTTAGCCATATTTTTCGGAAAGCTACTTTATAGATTTAAAAGCCGAGTGATTGTGATGAATTTATTTTACAGCCAAAGCTATCACAAGCGAGGCAATGACTGAAGCCGCGCTTACAACAGTCGAGATGACAGAAAGCTTGAACGCATTGTCCTGATTGTATTTCGAGTTCGCCTGACGCACCTTGTTTGGTTCGACGTAGATATAATCGTTCTGCTGCAGATAATAATAAGGCGACGTAAGAATATCGGATGAATTCATGTCGATATGCACATATTCTTTCTTGCCGTTATTCTCACGGATAAGAAGGACATTCGAACGCTCGCCATACGGGGTCATGTCGCCGGCCGCCGAGAGAGCATCGAGAATGGAAAATCGGTTACGCCTCACCTTCACCGGACCGGGATTGTTGACTTCGCCGGCAACATTGACCTGAAAATTCACAAGCTCAACCACCACGATAGGATTGTCGACATCCTTGCTGATTCTGGCTGTAAGGTCGGCTTGAAGCTGCTCGACGTTCATTCCTGCGACATGGATGCGGCCAAGCTCAGGGAAATCTATATTTCCGTCGCTCGTCACGATGTAGGTCTGTGGGGTCGGGGTGATTGTCTGCCCGAAAAGTTCACGTGTCGAAGGATTGGCCGTAGCGATATTGTAGATTGCTGTAGCTTCAGGATTAGCGGAAGTCACAGCAATGTAGAGTTCATCGTCGGGCTTTATCTCCGGGAGATAGTTGTCAGCCGGAAGCGTTCCCTCTTTTATGGTGGATATATCTGTGAAATACGGTAATACGGTTTTATTACTGCTGCACGATGCGAGCGCACCGGCCACAATAATGCTCAGGAATAATGATTTGGTTTTCATAAAGGAGTTTTTTCACAAAATTACAATGCCTGCGGCATTATAATAATTTAACGAAAACAGGTCGCCAATATTATATGCGGGTCATAAATCTTGCATTCAAAGCGTCTTCTATCTGCGGTAGCAGCGGACTCACACCATCGTTGAGAATACGGCGGACACAGCTGTGGACCGAATCAGGCACGAAACGATCCTGCGAAGATATTCTCGACAAGACCTGACCGCGATCAAAGTTGTTGCGAGCCATAACACGCTCCACACGCAAATCGAGCGGAGCATCTATTTCCCATACCTCGTCGACCATTCGGTCGAGGCCACTCTGATAGAGTATGGCTGTCTCCACAAAGCAATCAGCCGGGCTGTTGCGCTCATACCATAAAGCAAGATCTCGTCTGACAGCAGAATGGACTATGGCATTAAGCCGCCGGAGCGCTTCGTAGTCGCCGAACACCACTTCACTAAGACGACGGCGGTCTATACGCCCGTCGTCCGTTATACATTCGCGATGAACTTTCTCGGCAATATCCCGTTTGATCGAGTCATCCGTATCCATTATCCGAGACGCACGGCTGTCACAGTCATAAACAGGATAACCCATAGCCCTGACGACACGGCTTACAACGGTTTTTCCGCATCCGATTCCTCCGGAAATGGCAGTTAACATAGGCTTAGATTTTAGCTGGAAGGGAGTTCTATTCAAAAATATTCGCGAGACAGCCACGCCATACAAACCGGCTGTCTACTTGGCATTTTCAATTATATATTCAACGCTATCAGGCGAGAAGCTGACATTATGATATACCCCGGGCAGCGACGACAATGTCACAGGAAGCTTCTTTTTCGATGGCTTTGCAGCATTGAAATCGACATACGCCTTAACCGGATAATCGTCATTATATGCGCTCATGGGCACGAGATAGCTCATCTCTATTTTCGAAGGAAACGTGATCAGATTAGCTCCTTCGGGGATATTCTCCACTTCAATGCCGACAGAACGCTTGCGCATAATCAACGGCTCGATCGGGACTGTGACCGTGACGACATCAGGAATAATACGCACTCCTGCTATCGGCTTGACCTTTACCTCATAGCGGGTTGTGTCCTTCAGCTCCGACTTGACAATAGGCTCTGTGGCGACAAATTTAAGCGAATGAGGAAGATCGGCCACGGAATAGAGCGTCACAGAATCGAAATCAGCTGTAATCGGACCTGAAATTATATATTGTAGATTCGGCCTTATGTCAGCCTGAATCACAAGCTTCACCTTCACACCCGGCTGGGTAGTGAAAGGCAGACGCAATGAATCGGGACGGCACGACACAATCTGCACGCCGTTGCCGAAATATTCCCTCATGCGTGAATCGAGTTTCTGATGATTGACAACCAAGGCATTCCCCTCCACGTTGTCGTGCCATTTAAGTTTGACCGGCGACATCTTCCCCCAGAAGAAACGCAAAAGCTGGGCATCCTTGCCTTTGACGCTGACACCGAACGAATGTGGAACCTGTCCTATGATAGTCACGCTGTCGGGCACATCCTGAAGTTCAACCGGGACATCAAAATCGCGCTGCACCTCAGTGTCAAGCGAAAGAAAGACCCAGAAAACAAAAGCTACCGCCACGAAAAGCAGATAGAGCAAGACGTTTTGGCCGCGGCTCGATTTAAGAGCCGCGGTCACTTTCGTCTGTATTTTCCGAGCCTTCTCGTTCATCAGAGAAGCCGATTATTTGTTTTCCTTCTCAGCGGCATCACGCGCAGCCTGCTGGGCCGAAGGATAAACCGAGCCCTTGTCAACAGTGATGCGCACATCTTTGGCAATTTCAATCGAGAAAGTCGTGTCATCGATGCTCTTTATCTTGCCATAGATACCTCCGGCTGTAACGACCGGATCATTGACACGGAGACCTTCACGGAACTTCTTGATTTCGTTCTGACGCTTCTGCTGCGGACGGATCATCATGAAATAGAATACGGCGATAAGCGCTACAATCATGAGGATGTTGGCCCAGCTTGAGTCGATGCTCTGGAGGAGAATTGTGTTAAGCATAATTTTTCAGTTATTAGGAATGAGTAATTAATATCTATTATTAACAATATAACAACAGGAAATGGCTATTCTCTCACAGCCACCTGATTTATTTTATGCCTTCAGAAGTTTTCCCTCTTCTTTCAGGCTGTTTATCACCGAATAGAGGATACCGTTGATAAACGCACCGCTTCGCGGAGTGCTGTAGGCGTTGGCAATCTCGATATACTCGTTAAGGCTCACGGCGATAGGAATTGCAGGGAAATTCAGGATTTCGGCCATTGCAGTCACCATAATCACAGTGTCCATAAACGCAAGGCGCTCGGCATCCCAACGGTGACGGTTGACAAACGAATCGATTTTTTCGCGATACTGCTGGTAGTTCTTGACAGCGAATTCAAAGAGTTCGCCACCGAAACGGCTGTCTTCGTCATCTTTGTACTGAGGGAGCAATCTCACGTCTGCACCATCATTCTTGCTTTGTCCGAAACGGCGGATTGTCTTGAGCACGAATGTACCCATGACATGCAGGTCGTCATTCCAATAGACGGATTTCGACTCGAGAGCTTCAGCCAGTTCATCACCGGGAAGAATGATAGTCTTGTAGACCTGACGCCAGAAATCAGCATCTTCCTCAAAAGTGGTTTCCTCGGTGCGGCTCATATACTCCTTGTAAAGTTCGCTTTCGACAATCTGGTCAAGCAAAGCTTTCAACAGGATGGCATCCGAATCCCAGTTTATCTTGGTTTCATCGACATAAGCCTGAAAATCCGGATTCTCAGTAAGAGCTTTTATATATTTATTGTCGACAAAGCGCATGTTGGGATGCAAATCCTCGTCAGTGGGGAGAAATTTATGTTTCGCCACGTCAAGACGCTGATCCTGCAGGCGAGTGATCTCGACAGCAAGCAGGAGCAGGCTGTGGTAAAGTTCATGAGCCTTGTCAAGAGAATAGTCGAGAGCGTTTCGTGCGTGATTGAAAAGCCCGCGGTTATCATTATACTCATTAAGGGTGTGCAAGAGCGAGTTGACGCCACGTGTAAACCCGGCCACGGTAAAAGCAGGATTTTTACGTGCGGCCGCCACAAACGCGGGATTGTTTGCCACAAGATTGGTGATTATTGATGCCCACAAAGCCACATCGTCTTTCAGCTCCGGCTTCTTTAAGCGTATGTAGCTCTTATAAGCAGGAAGCGACGGGATAGCCTCATAAATCTCAGGAATAACATCATCGAACTGCGAGATGCCCGAACGGTCGCGCAATATGATCGTACGGATTTCATCCAGCCCGTTGAGCGAACGGGCAAGAGCGTTTCGCTCGATATGTCTGTTGACTACCATGCCCCGCAGTGGCGACTGGCGACGGCCGGACGACACATCGAAACCGGACATCTCCAGAACCATCATCAGCAAATCAAGATAAAGTTCATGGCCATACTTCTTATCGCGGGATGGATTTTCAGCCGGCGGCTCAATCTTGAATTCACTCTGTGTCAACAGGTAAGAATAGAGGAGCTGCACTACTTTGATACGTATCAAAACTCGATTTATCATGATTATAAAGACCTATTTGTATCTTGCTACTGATTTTAACGCTGCAAATTTACGACTTTTTTCTTTTATTCTCCCATAATTGAACGACTAAAACTTCACTCAAAACATTTTTCCTGTTTTATTTGTTAAAACACAAAAATAGTTGTAACTTTGCACTGACTAATACTGCGTCTCTGATTCCAATCCGATTTTCCATTAGCAGGAAGCAATAAGTCCGACTAATAACGCGACCACAAACAATCAGAACGACGATAATTTTGATTGCAAATCACCGCTATCGGCCAACGGCAATTCGGCGGATGCATCTGGACTACAATCCTCACCATTACCATCTTTTAGTCTTAATAGCAGTTTCGACTATTTTTTTCTCCATTATATTTTCTTTAAAGGCAATCATCATGCCATTTAAGAAAAAAACAACTTTACAATTGTTCCATTAACCCGGAAAATCTATTATTTCACACCACTCCAAAAACAATCCAGTTGTTATCGGTTAAGTTGTTCCGGAAATGACAGTTCCGGGATTAAGATTTATGGTTCAATCTCTTACGCTAAACAGCAATATATTAAAACTACTATAATCCCCCACCAAGCCGGTGAGTTCTGCTTGCCGCACACATATATAAATATGTATAACTACAACGAACTTGAAGCCATGGAGGACTCGCAGTTGCGGGAAATCGGAAAATCACATGGCATAAAGAAATTTGAGACTTCCGATAAGGAAAACCTTATCTACGACATTCTCGAACAGCAGGCACGTGACGTGGCTGCCACTTCTACCGCCAACATATCCAAGGGACGCAGACCTAAAAAAGAGGTCAAGGACGACAAGCCGCAGCCTACCCAGAAACAAAAGAAAAACAACGCTGACGACAAGCAGCAGGCTCAGGAAGCAACATCCGAGACAAATACCCCTGAAGCTCAGCCGGCCAAGCGTCGCGGACGCAAGCCTAAAGCCGAGTCTCAACAGCCTGAAACGATTGAAACTCAGGCCGAGCCACAGGTCGACGACAATCAGCCTGTCGAGCCACAACAGCCCGATGGCGAACAGCAGCCCAAAAAACGCCGTGGCCGTCCTCCACGCAATCCACGTCTGCAGGAAGCCGACAATCTTAATGAATCAAAATCTGATGAAACTCAGATTCAGGATAATAATGCCCCAACTGAGGCCATCGGTGAAGCAGAAGAGCCACGCCTCCTGCCGGCTCCCCGGCAGGCGACAGAAATCATGAATGTTCAGGATGTAGAGCCGGCTGAAAGCAACCACCAAACCAACAACCAAGACGCTGCGATTGCAGATCAGCCACAAGAAGACCGTCCCCGTCACGGCGTCTTCATCCGCCCCGGCCAGTCACCCGACATGCTTTCACTGAATGCCGACGGAAATCCCGCACCGGAAGCCCAACAACAGCCCAAACGCGATTTCCGTCCTAAAGACAGTTCGTTCGGCTCATTCTTCCCTCGCGCCGGAGGCCGGACATTCGCTCCGCGTTCCCAGCAGGAAAAAGAACAGGCAGCACAGACTCCACAACCGGCCGCACCGATAGTGCTTGGAGAACCCGGAATGGAAAAACAGCAGCCACAAGGAAAGAAAAACAAAAAGAACCGCAATAAGAACCAGCAGTTCGAACAGCAGAAAGCCCAGCAGTTACAGCCATATAATTTCGATGGCATCATCGAAACTACAGGTGTACTCGAAATTGACCCCGCAGGTCATGGCTTCCTCCGTTCAAGCGACTACAACTACCTCCCCTCGCCCGACGATGTGCTTGTAACCAAAGAGCAGATCAAACAATATGCCCTTCGTACAGGCGACGTTGTCGACGCGACCCTGCGCGCACCACGCGAAGGCGACAAATACTACCCTCTCAGCTCAGTCCGCAGCATCAACGGCCGCAGCCCTGAATATATCCGCGACCGCGTTGCTTTCGAACATCTCACACCGTTGTTCCCCAACGAGAAATTCGACCTGACATCCGGACGTTCAAGCAACATATCGACCCGCGTAGTCGACATGTTCTCACCTATCGGCAAGGGACAGCGCGGCCTCATCGTAGCTCCGCCGAAGACAGGTAAGACCCTTCTGCTCAAAGACATCGCAAACGCAATTGCCGAGAATCATCCCGAAACCTACATCATGATTCTCCTGATTGACGAACGCCCTGAAGAAGTCACCGACATGAGCCGCAGTGTCAATGCGGAAGTAATCGCATCCACCTTCGACGAACCGGCCGACCGTCATGTCAAAATAGCATCTATCGTCCTCGAAAAAGCCAAACGCATGGTTGAATGTGGCCACGACGTTGTGATTCTGCTTGACTCAATAACCCGTCTCGCCCGCGCATACAACACATGTGCGCCTGCATCCGGCAAGATTCTTTCAGGCGGTGTTGACGCCAACGCCCTCCAGAAACCCAAACGCTTCTTCGGTGCAGCACGAAACATCGAGAACGGAGGTTCGCTGACAATCATCGCCACAGCCCTGACCGAAACAAGCTCAAAGATGGACGAAGTCATCTTCGAGGAATTCAAGGGCACAGGCAACATGGAGCTTCAGCTCGACCGCAAGCTCTCCAATAAACGCATCTTCCCGGCTGTCGACATCATGGCTTCATCAACCCGTCGCGACGATCTTCTCTTACGCAACGAGACCCTCAACCGCATGTGGATTCTCCGCCGATTCCTCAGCGACCGCAATTCAATCGAGGCTATGGAATTCATCAAGGACCGCATGGAGCGCACATCCGACAACGATGAACTTTTACGGACAATGGGCGACTAAACCCACAATTAGTCCGAATAACACAACGGCCTGCTACAGAAATTGTAGCAGGCCGTTGTGTTATTCGGACTAAATATACTAATGTTATCGCTGTGCGACAGGAATTTTTTCGACACGGCGCTCATGACGGCCACCATCGAAAGGCGTATTCAGGAACTTTTCAACGATATTTATAGCCGTTACGTTATCAATGAAACGTGCAGGAAGCACAAGCACGTTCGCATTGTTGTGACGTCGTGCAAGTTCAGCCAGCTCCTCATTCCAGCATAGAGCCGCACGTATGCCCTGATGCTTGTTGAGTGTCATGCCGATGCCATTGCCGGATCCACATAAAGCGATAGCCGGATAGACCTCACCGTCTTCAACAGCAAACGCACAGGGATGAGCGAAATCGGCATAGTCACAGCTGTCCGACGAATATGTCCCGAAATCCTTATACGCGATATTCATCGAATCGAAATACCCCTCAAGGACCATTTTCATTTCATATCCGGCGTGGTCGCTACAAAAGCCGACAGGTAAGTTTTCCTTTAAAATAGACATAAGTATTGATTATTTATGTTTAGGGTTTTATATTGTTCCTACATATCCATATCATTGTCGTCATCATCATCGTCCGACGAATAGAACAGATGGTTCAGAGGGCGCATCAGATTGCACACACGCTGACTCCAATATGAGCCGAAATCATCCCTGACAGCCGTCAGGGCGGCATTGACCACCTCTGCCGGAGCATCCTTCACAGTCACGATGAAATTGTAGAGCACCTGAAACACATCGCAGATACCTTCGGCAACACTCATGCCTATCGGGGTGTCGGAATATTTCATATCCTCCTCAAACACCTCGAGATAGACATCGTCCGCACCGAGAAGATTTTCAATCTGCCTGCGCATCGACTCATAATAGTCCTCGTCAAGGAAACTCTCGATATAAGCGTCATCCTCATCGATCAGAGGCTCAGGCTTTAAATCGGATGCTGAAATATAGATACGTGGAAGCAACCTCAACATCGAAGCGACAAAGGCACTCCGCGTCGACTCGCGCGCATTTTCGACAGCATAACAAAACTCATTGCAAAGCGCAATGAAAGCCAGAGAATTAGGACTAAGCTCCATATAGTTTATTCTGTTTGATGTAATCAAATACACCGTTCGGGAGGAAATGGCTCATATCCTTCCCTCGGGCAATCGCTTTTCTCAGAAACGTACTCGAAATGTCAGCCGTAGGCGCATTTATCACATCCACGCCGTCTTCATATATAGTCCCGACAGGATAACCCGGACGAGGATAGACAACCACTCCGAAATCCGAAAGGATAGACTCATGGTCTTTCCACTGGTCAAAAATCTTCCAATTGTCACTGCCGATAATCAGCTTGAACGTGTGACGCGGATAGCGTTTTTCCAGATAGCGGAGCGTGTTGATTGTATATGACGGCTTCGGCATCGTAAGTTCATAGTCGCATACATTCAGCCCTTTGCTTGTGCCGATGGCTATTTCAAGCATCTTTAGACGCATGAGATCCGGGATCAGCTCGTCAGACCCCGCCTTAAGCGGATTGAGAGGTGAAAGGGTCAGCCATACCTCATCGAAACCACCGAACTGCTGCATATAGCTTGCAAGCATCAGATGGCCTATATGTACAGGATTGAACGATCCGCCTAAAATTCCGATTGTCATTGCTGAGATAATAAATCACTGAATTTATAACTTCCCCTAAGACACGAATGTTCATTCGGCAAAGGAAGTCGCGCATTTGTTTATTTTTCAGGCTATGAATTCTTTGATTCTGCAATCAACCTCACAGATAGCCTTTTCAAGATTATCGTTTACGACGATACAGTCAAACTCACGCGCGAACGGAATTTCATATTCAGCTTTTGCCAGCCGCTGCTCTATAGCCTCCGGGCTGTCAGTCGCACGCCCGGTGAGACGGCTGCGGAGCGACTCGATGCTTGGCGGCTGGATGAAAATACTGATGGCTTTGTCACCATACATCCTCTTCACATTCACACCACCCTTGACATCAATGTCAAGTATAACATTGTGGCCGGCGTCTGTAATCCGGGCAATCTCACTCTTGAGCGTACCGTAAAATCTGCCCGGATACACCTCCTCAAACTCCACGAACGCATCGTTTTCAATCGATGACCGAAACTCGTCGTCACTGAGGAAGTAATAGTTCACGCCATGCTTTTCATCGCCACGAGGCTGACGGTTGGTTGCGGATATCGAAAATTGCATGTCTATCTCGCCTCTTTCAAGAAGCGCATTGATTATTGTAGACTTGCCTGAGCCCGACGGGGCTGATAATATGATGATTTTACCTGTCATAAACTACTTTTTAGCTGATTACATGACATTCAGCACCTGTTCCTTTATCTGTTCAAGCACATCCTTCATCTGAACCACAAGCTTTTGCATGGCTGCATGATTGCTTTTCGAACCGAGGGTGTTGATTTCACGTCCCATTTCCTGACTTATAAAACCGAGCTTCTTACCCTGTCCCTTCGGACCGTCCATCGTCTCCATGAAATAGTTGAGATGCTGGGCAAGACGCTGTTTTTCCTCGTTCACATCAAGTTTTTCTATATAGAAGAAGAGTTCCTGTTCCAGACGGCTCTTGTCATAGTCCACTCCGTGGATTTTCGCAAGCCCCTCTTCCATGCGGAGACGGATTTTGGCCACACGTTCCTCTTCGAACTGAGGCACGAGCGAAAGCAGCTCGCGGAGACGCTCTATGCGCTCTTTGAAAAACACTTCGAGCTTCTCGCCTTCCGCACGCCGGTAGTCCATCAGCTGTGCCGCGGCCCTGCGCAGCGCATCGAGCACACCTTCGATTTCTTTATCGTCCGCTTCAGCAGGAGTCTCGCTTTTCATGACATCGGGAAAACGCATCAGCACATTATACCAGTCCTGAGGGACAGGTATACCGATAGCTTTTGCCGTGGCCTCAACATCATCTTTATAAGCTTTCAGAGCAGCTGCATTGAGTTTCACTGAGGCATCACCTGCTACATTTTCCACATAGACAGTCATATCCACCTTACCTCGCTCGAGAAGGGCGGCTATGTGATTTCTCATTTCAAGTTCCTGAGCGCGCAACGATGACGGCACTCGAGCAGCAATGTCAATCTGCTTGCTGTTTAGCGACTTGATTTCTACCGTAATCTTTTTACCGGGAAACTCTGTGACGGCCTTCCCGAATCCCGTCATTGAATATAACATGATAAGGCTTGGTTTTTATCATTCGGATTTCCGCTACTTAATAAATCAAAGCAGGGACTAACCGAAATTATTTTTCTCACAAAATTACAATTTTCTCATGATAAACAAGTAACTTTGCCTCAAAATTTGATGCTTATAGCGTGATTAAAATTTATTGTTAAAATAATTGGCGGGGGGTTGAAGCATCGCTAAAATCATGCCGGACAACGCCCCTGATGATAGATTATGGCTGTAATACTTAATATCGACACTTCAACCGACCATTGTTCAGTAGCACTCACTGCCGAAGGAATGGTGCTCGCTCATCAGGAAGAAGGAGGCGGGCGCAACCACGCGGCCCTGCTGAGCGACTACATCAAATATTGCCTTGATTTCGCCCGCGAGAAAGAGCTGCAACTCGAAGCTGTGGCCGTTTCTACAGGTCCGGGCAGCTACACTGGGCTGCGCATAGGCCTTTCGGAAGCCAAAGGTCTTGCATACGCGCTTGACATACCGCTGATCGGAATTGACACCCTCCGCATCATGGCATGCAACGTAATGTTCACACAGGAACTTGAAGGCGACGAAATATTCGTCCCGATGATTGATGCGCGACGCATGGAAGTCTATACGGCTGCCTTCGACTTCGCACTTGAACCGGTGATGGAACAGCAGGCGCTCATTCTGACCCCCGAAAGCTATGCCGACATCATTGCTGACCACCGCCGTGTCCTCTTGTTCGGCAACGGCTCAGACAAGGCCCGTGAAATCATAAGCGCCCCGAATGTCACATTTGTTCCTGACATCCATCCGCTTGCAATCGACATGATCGCACTTGCCGAACGTGCATATTCACGTCGTGAATTCATGGACATTGCCTACAGCGTACCCAACTACATAAAGGATTTTCAGGCATCAACCCCCAAAAAGAACATCTTAGGGTGAAGGAGGATTTCAACAGACTCCGGCTCAAATATCACGGCAATCCGTCTATGATGGATGAAATCCTGCAACGTGAATGCCGATATAAGACATCTGCGAAATTGCCTGAAACACTTAAGTGTGAAGGCTTCAGATTTCCGTCGCTCGCGGTAGCCGAAATGGCGACTTCCGATGCCGTTGCAAAGCTCCATTCCGACATGATTGATGACGGCACACTGGTGCTTGACATGACCTGCGGACTTGGAATCGACTCATTCCACTTCGCAACGAAGGCAAAAAGCGTTACCGCCGTCGAACTTGACCATCACGCCTACACCGTAGCACTTGAAAATGCCAGAGCCCTCCGGCTTGAAAATGTAAAAATAGTCGAGGGCGACAGCCTTGACTATCTCGCCAAATGCGACGACATGTTCGATGTGATATTCGTCGACCCTGCACGTCGTGACTCCTCAGGACGACACTTCGCCCTGCGCGACTGCTCCCCGGACATAATACCAGCGCTTTCTCTCATTCTGTCGCGATGCTCGACACTGATTGTAAAAGCCTCTCCTATGATTGACATCAGAAGTGCGGTAAACGAGCTTGGACGCGACTGCGAGGTGACTGTAATCGGGACAAAAAAAGAATGTAAGGAGGTTGTTTTTAAGATAGCATACGGCTCAGAGCCTACATCCAATCCTAAGCTGACAAAACTTGAGGCTCTAACCACCGAAGGGACAAATCTCAGCTTCACACCCGGAATGGAGACTGATGCGACAGTGAGTTATTCAACCCCTGAGGATGGCGCTTACCTCTACGAGCCCTACCCTGCCGTCATGAAAGCAGGGGGCATGAAGCTACTATCTGCTACGTATCACATCGGGAAACTCCATCCCAACACGCATCTGTTTACATCCGAAAAGAAACTCGATTCTTTCCCCGGGGAAGTTTTCGAAATCATCAAAGTCCTCCCCTTTTCAAAACAAACAGTAAAGATGATTTCGAAGGAGTATCCAGTCATAAATGTGGCGACACGCAATTTCCCCCTGTCAGCTCCGCAGCTTGCGACAAAACTCAAAATAAAAGAAGGAGGAGACAAGATGATTTTCGGGACAACCGCCCCCGACGGCTCCCGGCTCTTGATAGTAACCACAATGGGTACAGCTCTCTGAGGCTAAGCCTACCAAAACCAAACAAGCCGGTCAATCAATTCCATAACGACAAAAACGCGCGTGAAACCAATCGATATGCGATTCGGAATCACGCGCGTTAGTCGTTTAAGCCCTAAACAGCTTCTTATATTATCTCCAGATTTGATGCCAGTCGCTGACGGACAACTTCATAAATCATCACGCCTGCCGCCACTGACACATTGAGCGAGCCGATATTGCCAAACATCGGAATGCCGACACGTGTGTCGCACTGCTTCATGACCTCAGGAGAAATTCCGACATCCTCAGCACCCATTACAATTGCCACAGGATCGGAATATTTGCCCTCGGTGTAGTTCATATCGGACTTTTCGGTCACAGCCACTACATTATAGCCATTCTCTCTGAGAAATTTAGCAGCCCATGCTGTCGACGAAACCCTGCACACAGGAATATGGTGCAAAGCTCCGGCTGAAGTCTTGACCGCGTCACCGCCAACCGAGACGCTACCATGTTCAGGAATAACGATAGCGTCGACGCCAGCACACTCGCAAGTTCTTGCGATAGCGCCAAAGTTTCTTACATCCGTAATGCCGTCAAGTATCACGATAAAAGGAAGTATACCTGCCTCGTAAAGCTCAGGCACGAGATGGTCGAGGCGGTGATAGGTTATAGCCGACATCATCGCAAGCACACCCTGATGGTTCTTTCGGGTGATACGGTTTATGCGCTCTACGGGCACTCGCTGCATGACTACGCGATTGGCTCTGGCAAGCGCAATAAGTTCTGATGCAAGATCGCCCTGAAGATCTTTCGCTATAAAAATCTTGTCAATCTCTTTTCCGGCTTCAATCGCCTCCATTACAGCCCGAAGGCCATAGATATAATCGCTTTTTTCCACGTTTACTTATTTCTTATTGATGATTAGTAATCAGTTATTTCAATCTCACCGATGAGCCAACAGGCTTTTCGCTGCGGCAATTGCGGCATCGTCGATTTCAGAGCCTCCGAGCATCGATGCTATCGACCTTACACGTTCCTCCTCGCTAAGCAGGGCAATACGGGTATGGGTCGAATTTTCATCATCCTCCTTATAGACACGATACTGGTGAGCCCCCTTTGAAGCCACCTGTGGGAGATGAGTTATTGTCGTGACCTGAATATTCTTTGAAATGTCAAGCATCATCGCCCCCATCCTGTTGGCGACATCGCCTGAAACGCCGGTATCTATTTCATCGAAAATAATGCTCGGCAATTGCATGCTTGACGCGATAATCGACTTTATCGACAACATCAGACGGGATATTTCTCCGCCTGAGGCTGTCGCGCCGACAGGCATAAGCGGCTGATTCTTGTTGAATGCCACCATAAATTCGACCACATCCATTCCTGTCGCGCTCATGTCGGCCGGAGATACACGGATTTCACATCGAAGATTCTTCATCCCGAGAGGCATCGCCACTTCGGCAAGACGTTTGCCGAATTTTTCGGCAGCCTCTTTGCGGGCGGCTGAAATCTCCATTGCGCTCTCTTTGGCAAGAGCCTTGGCCCGCCGTGCGTCACGTTCAAGTTCCTCAATAGCGTCACCCGAACTGTCAAGAGCACGGAGTTTGTCGCGCAATCCGTCGCGAAATTCAATCAGAGCATCAGCATCAGGCATATGATGTTTGTGACACAGCGAGTAGATTGCGCTCAGACGCTCCTCGATGGCATCAAGAGTCGAAGGGTCTGCACCAAGATTCTCGTCAATCGCAGAGAGAGTCGATGCAATGTCGGAAAGCTCAATGCGCACCGATTCCAGACGTCCGGCAATGTCGTCGGACGCATCAAGAACCTCATCCAGATCCTCACAGGCTTCAGAGGCAAGCTCGACCATGCGCAACGCACCGCCTTCATCACTGTCAAGTGTGGAAATCGCTTTAGACAACGATGATTTTATTGCCCCGAGATTGTTGAGCACATCGCGCTCACGCTCAAGTTCGGGCTGCTCTCCCGGCTGAAGATTCAGATCGTCGAGCTGTTCAAGCTGATAACGGGTAAATTCCTCATCCTCACGTGCGCGTTCGATTTTGGCTTTCATAATCTTGAGGCGCTTCACAGCCTCACGGAATGCGTTGAAACGCAAACGGTATTCGCGCAGACGCACCGAATTCGCAGCAAGAGTGTCAATCACGTCAAGCTGAAACTCCGGAGTGGCAAGCAACTGATTCTGATGCTGGGAATGGATATCAATGAGATGCAGGCTCACTTCCCTCAGCTTTGCCAGCGGGACTGGCGAGTCATTGACAAAGGCGCGCGAACGTCCGGCCGGTGAAATCTCACGCCGAAGGATACAGCGTTCGTCATCCCACTCGATATCCTCCCGAAGACAGAAATCCTTGAGCGAAGGATAATCATCGACAGTAAACACGGCTTCAATGACGCTTTTTGCTTCAGGATTGGTCACCACACGGGTGTCGGCCCTGCTGCCAAGCAGAAGAGAAAGCGCGCCAAGGATAATCGATTTTCCAGCACCTGTCTCGCCTGTGATGACATTAAACCCTTCATGAAACCTGATATCTATCAGGTCAATGAGGGCATAGTTTGATATATGGAGTGATTCAAGCACGATAATATCTGATTTTTGAGTGAGAGAAAATGGTTTCTATGTGTTCAGGCACTAATGATTATCAGCTCCGCGTTTGATTTTTTCAAGACGTGTCTGCTCGGTCGGAAACATGGACGATAAGAGTCCATAGGCATGTTCCCGCTCATCGGCGGGGGCTTTACTGTAGATGTTGACAAGCTCATCGAGTTTCGCATCCTTAAACATTGAAAGTCCCACGGACATTGGTGCGACCTTAAACACTTCGCCAAGTATATCCAGAGAAGTATCAATAGTCTTTCGTCCTTTATCTGGGCTTACCGACATCTGGTCAAGCCCCTGAAGATGGTAACTGTAATATAGATCCCGGATAGCACGGGTCGAAGGATCGGTGAACGATGCAAGCACAGCCGCCCTGTTTTTCGTATCTTCAAAAGCTTTCCATCCGCTTTCACCCGACGACTGGCCCTGTTGGACTATTGTCTCAAGACGTTCGAAGAACTGCTCTCCGCCACGAGGCGAGAATGAATCAAAATCGACAGCGAGAATCAGATATATGTAGAAATTCAATATCTGTGTCAGCTGGCTTTCCATGCTCGTCTCGGAGTAAAGCAGCGGTTCGCCTTCGGTGTAGGTAAACGAGATGTTGTTGTCCTTGAAATTTATAAGCGTCGACGTATATGAAGAATTGTAGACCGGACGGACAGACTGCACCTGAAGCGTTCCCTCCATTTTCCCGGTCGATTCGTCATATGTCCCGATTGTGAACAGTAAGGTGCATTCAATCTTTTCATTCGGCGAGAACTGGGCAGGCGACCACCTCGTGGTATTCACATACTCGTTAATCGCACCCTGAAGAGTCTCGAAAATGCTCTTGTTCGTGCCTTCAAGCAGTGACGAATTGACCTCGACACGGCAGTTCAGCTCCTGTGCGGCGATGGCCACAGGCATTAAAAGGACAACAATCAGGAGGGAGAGGATTTTTTTCATATCGACATAATCGCGTCGACTATATCAGTCGCGACTTCGCTTTTCGGTTTCAGACCGAACTCCTCGCGCGACCCGTCGGCCTTAAAAACAGTAACCTTATTTGTGTCTGTGCCGAATCCTGCCCCTTTGTCACGCATGGAATTAAGCACAATCATGTCGAGATTCTTGCGCTTAAGCTTCTCACGGGCGTTGTCAGCCTCATTGTCCGTTTCAAGGGCAAATCCTACAAGCAGCTGTCCCGAACGCTTCATCTTCCCAAGCGTCGCAGCGATATCAGGATTTTTCACAAGCTCGATAACAGGCACATCGGAATGCTCACGTTTTATTTTATGGTCAGCGACAGTGCGTGGCGCATAGTCGGCAACAGCCGCACACATGACCGCCACATCACTTGACGGGAAAGCCTCCTCACAGGCAGCAAGCATTTCCCGCGCCGACTCAACCCTGACAAGTTTCACCGCAGGATTATGGACAGACAGCGAGACCGGACCGCTGACAAGGGTGACTTCAGCACCACGCGAAGCACATTCCTCAGCCAGAGCATAGCCCATTTTTCCCGACGAATAGTTACCTATAAATCTGACAGGATCGATTTTCTCGTGAGTCGGACCGGCCGTAACAAGGACTTTCTTCCCTTTCATGTCGACAGTAGCGCTGAAATAACGCTCAAGCGTCTCAGCAATCTTTTCAGGTTCTTCCATTCGCCCCTTGCCTACGAGGCCGCTTGCAAGCTCCCCGCTTTCAGGTTCGATTATGATATTGCCGTAGCTGCGGAGAAGATTGATGTTGGCTGTGGTCGATGGATGAGCCATCATGTCAAGATCCATCGCCGGCGCGACAAAAACCTGAGACTTGGCGGAAAGATATGTGGTCACAAGCATATTATCGGCAATCCCGTGAGCCATCTTGCCTATGGTAGATGCCGTGGCCGGAGCTATGACCATACAATCGGCCCAAAGCCCCAAATCGACATGCGAATGCCATTCGCCGGTGTTGGCGGTGAAAAACTCACTGACAACCGGCTTCTGACTCAACGAAGAAAGGGTCACCGGAGTTATGAACTCCTTGCCGGCTGGGGTCATGACCACTTGCACCTCAGCGCCTGCCTTGATAAGCAGGCGCAGAAGTGTAACTGATTTATAGGCAGCGATGCCTCCACAGATGCCTAATATGATATGTTTTCCTGAAAGAGCACTCATTTCATGCGAAGTTTTATGCGCGTGAAGCAGTCTTTGGTATTCTGGGCGAAATCGCCCTTCATAATCCAGTCGTAGTAACCTGAATCCTTTTTAAAGACCTCGTCGACCGGACGTCCCTTATATTTGCCGAAATTAATAATCTCACGGTCGTTGTCATCGAGGATGATACGTCCCATAAAATCCACATTCCGGCTGTTGCGGGCATACTTGCTCAATTCCTCCATGTCGTTTGGAAGATCGTCGTAACGGTCGAGCTGGGCTTTCAGCACCTCGTAAGTGGCCCGTGTATCAGCATTGGCCGAGTGCGCGCCGTCAAGCTCCTTTCCGCAGTAAAAACGGTAGGCTGCCACAAGCGTGCGCTGTTCCTTCTTGTGAAATATGGTCTGAACGTCAATAAACCTTGCTTTTGAAAAATCAAATTTCACTCCGGCACGCTGAAACTCCTGATCGAGCATCGGGATGTCAAAACGATTGGAATTGAATCCGGCAATGTCACAGCCTGTCATTTCATTAGCCAGCGAACGGGCAAGCTGACGGAAAGTTGGCTCACCGGCAACATCCTCATCCGTAATATGGTGGACTGCCGTGGCTTCCTCCGGGATGTGCATTTCAGGGTTCACACGACGGGTCTTTTCGATTTCCTCACCATTGGGAAGCACCTTTATGAGTGAAATCTCGACGATGCGGTCATGGATAATGTCCACGCCAGTGGTCTCAAGGTCAAAGAAGACTATCGGTTTCTTGAGGTTCAGTTGCATTTCCTGATAAAACTTTGCTTAATTTTCTTAATGATAAGTCAAGAATAATTAGAAATCGGTGACATTCATCGGCATGAGGAGCATGGTGAGACGTGTGTCGGCCTTGTCCTCAGTAGGAATGATAACAGCGGGCTTCGAGGGATCAGCGAGCTTAAACACGATGTCTTCTGTCCAAAGCACCCCGGCCAATTCGGAAAGATATGACGAACTGAAACCGACAATCATATTCTTACCTGTAAAATCGGCGGCAAGAGTTTCGATACCGGATGTATTATACTCATTGTCGGATGCCTTGATTGTCATGCGCTCAGGCATTATGTTGAACTTGATAAGCCCGTGGCCTTCATCGACAAAAAGGCTTACACGACGCACTGCCGTGGTAAACGAGTGGCGGTTGACTGTAAGGGTGAAAGGATTGTTTTCAGGGATGACACGTGTATAGTCAGGGAAACGGCCCTTGACAAGACGGCTCTCAAATGTAAACGTATCCGTCTCGAAAGTCACACCGGTCTGCGGTTCGAGCTTGACGGTCACTTCCTCATCCTTGCTGAACACGCTGCGGAATACGTTGGTAGACTTGTTGGGCAAGATGAACGCACCTTCAATTTCAGGCGAGATGCTTGCATCTTCGAAACGCACGAGTTTATGGGTGTCGGTTGCGACAAAAATCAGTTTGTCAGGCTTGATGTCCCAATATACACCCATCATTTGCGGACGGAGCATGTCAGTACCGGCGGCAAAAGAGGTGTATTCCAGACCGCGCAGCAGAGCAGAGCCGGGAGCTTTGAACACCAGCATATTGTCGGATTTGGCCGCACGGTCGGGATGGGGATACTCAGAACCTTTGAGCCCCATGAATTTATAAGAGCCGTTGGGATGCGACATTTCAATCGCAAGCGTAACGTCGTCGATTTCAAAATTCAGTTCCTGTTCAGGCATCACTCTAAGGAGCTCAACGATGCGACGGGCGTCGATGCAGAACTCACCTTCGCCGTCCACATCCATGATGGGAATTCGTCCACATAACATATTTTCGCCGTCGCAGGCTGTGATAGTCAATACATTACCCTCAATCGAGAAAAGGAAATTATTGAGTATGGTCAGCGCATTTTTGGCGTTGATAACCTTGCTGACCGATGAGGCAAAATTATGAAGCGTCTTGCTTGGAACTGTGAATTTCATTGCTGATTTACTTTATAGTTTTTATCCCACAAAGTTAACACAAAAATCCACAATATCCAATATGGCGATTAAATTTGGCATTATTTGACATTGACGACCACAACAGGCATGTAGAATCAAAACTCTGTGAGAACTGACAGACAAATCGCAGGCAAAAAGCGCTCATGATTGCCGATTGGAAACTTTTTTCGTAACTTCGCGGTCGCTAAAAACTATCCCATTCGCAATGATAAAAGCTATATTTTTCGACATTGACGGAACATTAGTCCCATTCGGCTCACATGGTATCCCTAAAGAAGTAAGCGAAGCCATCGCACATGTACGCAGAAACGGAATCAAGGTTTTTATTTCAACAGGCCGACACCTGAACTGGATCGATAATCTCGGTGAAACCGAATTTGACGGCTATGTGACTGTCAACGGGGCTATATGTCTCCTTTCGGACAAAAGCACCTGCATTTACCGCCGGACTATCCCAAGGACTGACATAGACCGTATCATTTCCTTCTCCCACCGGTCAGAAATTCCATTAGTCGTAATCCCTGATGACGGAAAAATCTTTATCAACAGGATTGACGATGGAGTGCGCCATGTCATGAAGCTTTTACGCGTAGCACATATCGACGAACGCGACCTCGACACCATAGGCGACAGAGAGGTGGTGCAGATGATGGCTTTCGGCACAGAGGAAGAACGCGTCAAGAGCCGGATTTTCGGTGAAGTGCTGACCGACTGCGAGCCGACAAGCTGGAATCCTTATTTCTGCGACATCATCCCTCAAGGAAGCGATAAGAGTGTCGGCATTGATAAAATCATCGAACATTTCGGAATTCTGCTCTCCGAGACAATGGCATTCGGCGACGGAGGCAACGACATCGGCATGCTGCGCCATGTGGCGACAGGTGTCGCAATGGGTAATGCCGATGACAGCGTGAAGGCGGCAGCCGACTATGTGACCACTGAAGACACTAACCACGGAATTGTAAACGCGTTCCGTCATTTCGGACTGCTCTGACATAGACCAAGGGCATAAAAAAAATTAAATCACAGACATTTTCCTTGGAGTTTAAACCATGAAAAATGTCTGTGATTTTTTTTCGTCAATTCCGCTCGGCTAATCAGCCAATATGCCTGCCCCGAGCGAATATAAACTGATTACACGAGATGTGCGACAAGCTCTTCGCGGTCACCAGGGAGAAGGTCGATGACAGGAATCTCAATCATCGTATATGCTCCGGGAGCAAGACGCATCGAAGCACGCGCCACTCCGACAAGCAACTGAGCTGTAAGAGCCGGATTGTTGATTGACATGTTGAATTCGAAACGCTGGTTCTGAGTCTTACCAGAGACACCTTTTCGTACCATGTGCACACCATGACCCATATCCTTCACAGCGTCGACACTCTCGACAGCCATGACGTGGGTTTCGTCAGATGCAAAATAGGGATCTTCCTTGACAGCCTTTGCGACATCTTCGAGACGTGCTCCCTGCTCAAGCTCAACATATACCATGCGACGATGCACACCGTCGCCCAAGGGCATGGTCATTGAAAGCGCATTCTTCACACCGGGTTTTGACTTCACACACACAGTATGGCCCATACTCATACCCGGGCCAAAATTAGTATAAGTCAAGCCCTTCGGCGCAGCAGCCTCCATGAGTGTGCGGACAATAGAGTCACTTCCCGGATCCCATCCGGCAGAAATCACCGCTACACGGCCTGCCTTGCGGGCAGCCTCGCCGAGTGAACGACGGAGATTGACAATCGAAGTATGAATGTCGAAACTGTCGACAGTATTGATTCCCATTGCGAGATATTCAAGAGCGTATTTCTCAACTTCGCGGGTAGGAGTGGCAAGAATAGCCACATCGACGTGACCAAGTTCGCGAATGTCAGTAACAACCTTGTAGCCTGCAAGCTCGGCAGGAATTTCGCTGATGTTACGGCGTACTACGCCTGCAATCTCAAAATCGGGGGCAGCCTCAAGGGCTTCGACGGTGAAACGGCCGATGTTTCCATAGCCAACCACCGCAGCTCTAATCTTTGTCATATTTGCATTATTATTAATTGATTGTTAATTGTTTTCGTTTAACACGTCGTGTAAAGGCAGCCTTCAGACAAAAGGCTGAATAATCGGAGGGAGGATAGACCAGCCAACACACCCGGCAGGGAGGCCGGTAAAAAACGAAACAGTGCCAAAAACATCAATGTTCCCGGCACTGTTTCTATTTTTTGAATTATTTCTTCGAAACAATTGATTCGGTATCACGGGCAATCATGAGTTCCTCATCTGTAGGAATCACAACAACCTGCACTTTAGAAGCCGGTGTTGAAATGACGGCCTCCTTGCCACGAAGCCCTGCGTTGACTTCCTTGTCAAGCTCTACACCCATGAAGGCGAGAGGCGCGCAGACATCTTCGCGGAGTGAAGTCTGGTTTTCTCCTACACCGCCGGTGAACACGATGATGTCCACACCGCCCATTTCTGCGGCATATGCTCCGACATACTTGACGATGCGCTGCTCATACATGTCCTGAGCGAGACGTGCACGCTTGTCGCCGGCATTGATAGCGGCCTCGATTTCGCGCATGTCGCTTGAGATACCTGTTGTGCCAAGCATTCCGCTCTCCTTGTTGATGATTTTCTGAAGTTCGGCAGCCGACAGATTGTGCTTGAGCATGATGTAGACGAGAGCACCGGGATCGATATCACCGACACGTGTACCCATCATGAGACCTTCGGTCGGGGTAAGACCCATTGAAGTGTCGACACTCTTGCCACCGTCGACAGCAGTAATCGAACCGCCGTTGCCGATGTGGCAGGTGATGATCTTCTTATCCTTTATGTCAACTCCAAGGAATTCACACACGCGCTGCGACACGTAGCGGTGGCTTGTGCCGTGGAAACCGTAGCGGCGCACACCGTCTTCCTCATAATACTTATAGGGAAGTGCGTAGAGATACGATTTCGCAGGCATGGTCTGATGGAAAGCTGTGTCAAATACAGCAACCTGAGGTGTCGACGGCATCAGTGTGGTGATAGCGTCAATACCGGTCATGTTTGCCGGATTGTGGAGCGGAGCGATATCGTAGCACTGCTTAATCATATCCTTGACCTCATCATTGATAAGGACGCTTTCGCTGAACTTTTCAGCACCGTGCACTACGCGATGACCGACGGCATCAATCTCATCGTAAGATTTGATGCAACCTTCAACGGGATCAGTCAGGATATTGAGAATGGCCTGCACCGCACCGTTGTGGTCAACGAGTCCAAGTTCGACAACAGCCTTCGAGCCATCGTTCTTCTTGTATTTCAGAAATCCGTCGGGAAGTCCTATTTTTTCAACACCGCCTTCGGCAAGGACAGCATCGTTTGAAGTGTCAATAAGTTTATATTTTACTGAACTGCTGCCACAGTTCAACACGAGAATTTTCATTTCTTAGTTTTTATTAATTGTTTATCGTTTTAACGATAGAATTCTGTTTAGTTATTCTCCTTGAGACCGATGGCCTGATTGCAGGTGATGATGATTGTCTTGTAGATATCTTCGGGGAAGCAGCCACGCGAAAGGTCGTTGACAGGAGCAGCCAGACCCTGAAGCACAGGACCGACAGCTTCTACGCCACCAAGACGCTGCACAAGCTTATAGGCGATATTGCCGACTTCGAGCGAGGGGAACACAAGTACATTCGCACGGCCTGAAAGCGGGCTGTTGGGAGCCTTGCTGTTAGCCACACCGGGGACGAGGGCGGCATCAGCCTGAAGCTCACCGTCAAGCACGAGATTCGGATCGAGCTCGTGGGCGATACGGGTAGCCTCGATAACCTTGTCGACACGTTCGCTCTTGGCGCTGCCCTTGGTAGAGAAACTGAGGATAGCGACACGGGGTTCGATTCCGGCGATATCACGTGCGGTTTTGCCTGCCGAAACGGCGATTTGTGCGAGCTGAGCTGCATCGGGTTCGGGAACAACCGCGCAGTCGGCAAATATGAGGAGACCATTAGTTCCATAGTTCATGCCTTCGGGAAGAACCATTACGAAAGCACCTGAAACCACGTCAATGCCGGGCATAGTCTTGATGATCTGGAATGCGGCGCGAAGCACATTTCCGGTAGTGTTGAGCGCACCGGCCACCTGTCCATCAGCATCACCGGCCTTTACCATAAGGCAGCCGAGATACAGAGGATTGGCAGAAGTCATGCGGGCTTCCTCCATTGTGATGCCCTTCTTTTTACGGAGCTCAAAATAAAGAGGAGCGTATTTGTCAATCACCTTCTCGTCGGAAGGATTAACGATTGTTGCCTTGGCGATATTCTCAAGCTTGAGATCCTTGGCCATCGCCATGATTTCATTGGGATCACCAATGAGGATGATGTCGGCGATGCCGTCGGCGATAATACGGTCTGCGGCGGTTAATGTACGAGATTCTGTGCCTTCGGGAAGGACGATACGCTGACGGTCGGCTTTGGCCTTAGCGGTAAGTTTTTCAAAAAGACCCATAACGGTATGTTGATTTAAATTAAAGATTTGACAATTGTATCTGCACTCGCGCTTGTCATCTTGTCAAGTCAATTGGCCGGGCGGAGGGGTGCGCAATAACTACGCAAAGATACAATCATTTCCCCTCTTTTCCAAAATAAAATATTCCCAAGTTTTTATCGTTAACAATATATAATCACATCTCAGCCCATGGCAACTCGACATCACCTTAATTATATATGTGTAATTCTCTGCACTCTGATCCTCGCCTCTTGCTCAGGCGCGAAGATGAGTGTGGCCGACGAGCAGATGGCTCGCGGAGAATACTTCGACGCCCAGAAAACATATCGCAAAATCTACAATAAGCTTAATCCACGCGAAGAGCGGAAACTTCGTGGCGAGGTTGCCGCCAAGCTTGGAGAATGCTACACGCAATTAGGGCAGAACGCACGTGCGGCCGCCGCCTATCAGAACGCATTGCGTTACGGACATCCCGATTCCACACTGCTTCTTCAGCTCGCAAAAGCCCATCACGGACAGGGCAGCTATCCTCAGGCAATAAAAGCCTACGAAGACTATCTGAATCTATGGCCCGATGACCGAAAGGCCCTTCAAGGTCTGTCCGGCGCACGCAAAAGCGCAGAAATCAAGCGTAACAAAACACGCCACATAGTCCGAAATGCAAAACTTTTCAATTCACGCCGTGCCGATTTCTCGCCAATGTTCAACGGTGATGTGCTTTATTTCACCACCACCAATGAAAAGGTGACAGGAACCAAACGCAGCGAAATCACCGGCATGAAACGCAGCGACATATGGATGGTGCGCAAAAACGAGCGTGGCGAATGGCAGCGCCCCGAACCGGTCGAAGGAGAACTCAACACCGAATGGGACGAGGGTATCGCATCATTCTCGCCTGACGGCTCGACCATGTATCTCACCCGCTCAGTGCGTGTGCCTGACCGTGACACCGGCGTAGACATATACACCTCCACCCGGTCGGATGCACAGTGGAGCGCTCCTGTGAAACTTGAAATCACCCACGATACAATCTCAAGCTACGGCCACCCCGCAGTCAGCCCGTCAGGCGAATATCTCTATTTCACATCCGATATGCCGGGTCAAGGCGGAAAGGATATATGGCGCATCAATCTCCGCGAACGAGCAGGAAGCCTTGAAAATCTCGGCGAAGCCATCAACACACCCGGCGATGAAGTGTTCCCCTATATGCTGACCGACTCAATCATGTATTTTTCGTCAGACGGCCACCCCGGACTCGGAGGACTTGACCTGTTCAAAGCCACACTGACCCCTTCGGGCGGATGGCTGGTGGAAAACTTGGGAAGCCCGATGAACTCCGAAGGTGACGATTTCGGAATCACTTTCGCGACCCCGGCAAAAGAGGCCGGCTATTTCAGCTCAAACCGTGGCGACGGACGCGGATATGACCATCTGTACTCCTTTGAACTTCCCGACCTCAAAATTCTCATTTCAGGCTGGGTATTGGACAAGGACGAAGAACCCGTGCCCAATGCCATCATCCGCATCGTAGGCAACGATGGCTCAAACCAGAAAGCAGTGGCACGCAACGACGGCTCATTTTCATTCCCGCTACAGCGCGGTGTGAAATACGTGATGCTCGCAGGTGCTAAAGGCTATCTCAACGCCAAGCAGGAATTCACCTCCGACAGCGCGGAAGAAGACGCCGAATATGGAATAGACTTCATCCTTGCCTCAGTCACCAAGCCAAATATCGTCGATAACATTTTCTATGATTTCGACAAGGCAACCCTGCGTCCGGAATCAAAAGAAGCTCTTGACGGCGTGGTGCAGATGCTGCGCGACAATCCTAACATCACCATCGAGATGGCTTCACATACCGACCGCAAGGGCTCGGACGAATACAATATCGCCCTCTCCGAGCGAAGAGCAAAAAGCGTGGTCGACTATCTCATTGCCGCCGGCATCCCCGAAGCACGCCTCCAGTATCAGGGCTATGGCGAATCACGACCAATGACCATCACAAAGCGGCTTGCCCGCGAATTCCCTCAGTTTGAAGAGGGACAGACCCTCGACGAAGGCTTCATCATGACACTATCCCCTGAAGATCAGGATACGGCCGACCAGATTAACCGCCGAACCGAATTTCAGGTGCTTTCCGTGGACTATCAGATGTATTAAACCATCCGCCGATTACTTTTCTAAAAAATGGACATCGAATCAATACGCGACTATTGCCTATCGCTACCGCTGACAAGCGAGGACACGGCCTTCGGAGAGGACTATCTGCTTTTCAGGGTCTGCGGGAAGATTTTTGCCTGCTATGGATTCAACCTTGAGGATTATTTCGTGGTCAAATGCGACCCGGACTATGCACTTGACCTCAGAGACCGTCACGATGAAATAATACCGGCATGGCATTGGAACAAACGCTACTGGAATCAGATACGGCTACACGGCAACCTTCCGGACGATTTCATCCTCTCGCTTATACGCCACAGCTATTCGGAAGTGGTCAAAAAGCTTCCGCGACGCATCAAAACCATGCATCCTGACATCAACAGCATCTCCGCATCAGACATCCGCTGACACCTCTGAATACATCCGAATCATAGGCGTCAAGCATTTTGCCGATTGAAATTAATTGTGTAAATTTGCACACGGAATCAAACAGACGAAAAAAATGTAAAAAGCGCACCTTAATCTTTTATTATCGGTGATTTTATTAAACAGCCATATCGAAATCGTTATGGCAAAATATCTGCTTTTTTATATTTTTCGACTACAATGAGTCTACAGATTCAGAATCTTTCCTATACCCATCCTGACGGCGTCACTTTATTTAAAGACCTCAACTTTTCAATCCCACAAGGCTGTAAATGTTCCATAATCGGCAAAAATGGAAGTGGGAAGTCCACATTACTTAAAATTTTAGCAGGTCATTTGCATCCGACAGACGGGTGCATACTCAACCGCGACTCCACATTGCTCATCCCACAACACTTCGGGCAATACGACAACATGTGTGTCGCCGAAGCACTCGGAGTCCATAACAAAATCAACGCTTACAACAACATTCTGCGAGGAGAAACATCCCCGGAGAATTTCGACATTCTTGACGACGACTGGGAAATAGCCGACAAAGTCTCATCGGCACTGGCGCAATGGCTGCCTGAAAACATATCGGCAGACACGCCTATGCGTCAACTGAGCGGCGGCGAGAAGACAAAAGTCTTTCTTGCGTCAATAAGCATCCACAAGCCCGATATAATCCTGATGGACGAGCCGACAAACCATCTCGACAGCATAGGCCGTGAAAAGCTCTATCGGTTCATAGGTGATTCAACAGCCACAACGATTATTGTCAGCCATGACAGGACACTGTTAAACCTGCTTGACAACCAGTTTGAACTATCGGGAGGGGCAATCAGATATTATCCCATGTCCTACGATGACTATTCAGCAGAAGTGGAGTCCGAACGGGAAAACCTCGCAAAGCGACTGGCCGGTAAAGAAAAGGAACTTCTAAAGACCAAACGGCTGGCAAACCGGCAGAAAGAACGTCAGGAGAAACAAAATTCACGTGGAAGGCAACACTCGCGCAAAGAGGGCTTGCCCCGCATACTTATGGGCGGCCTCAAAGACCGTGCTGAAAAAACGACCTCGCAACTCGCCGACACAATGGCATCTAAAATCAGTAAGATTAACGATGACATCACAACCCTCCGTTCGTCGCTCAAAGATAGCTCATCAATCAAGATGGATTTTGAAGACTCCATCATCCATAAAGGGAAAATACTGGTGAAAGCCACAAATGTCAACCACACATTCCCCATGTCAGGCCCACTCTGGAATGACAGTGTAGACTTCACTATCACAAGCGGAGACAGGGTAAGAATCACCGGGATTAACGGCTGTGGCAAAAGCACCCTCCTTCATATGATAACAGGCCGGATAAAAGCCTCTCAGGGTGACATTTCCGTTGCCGACGACACCAGCATCATCTACATTGATCAGGAATATTCCCTCATCGCCGACGACGTTTCAATCTTTGAGCAGCTCTCACGCTTCAACCGTGAACTGCATGACCATGAGCTGAAATCCTATCTGACGCACTTTCTTTTCACCCGCGACGTATGGGAGCAGCCGTGTGCCAAACTGAGCGGAGGCGAACGCATGAGACTGCTGCTGTGTTGCCTCATGATTTCCAACAACACTCCCGATATCATTATCGCCGACGAACCCACCAACAATCTTGATATCGACAGCATGCAGATACTCGCCTCGACACTGCGCAGCTATCAAGGCACACTCATAGTCGTAAGCCACGATGACAGCTTCATAGCCGATGTCGATGTCCGACAGACAATAAATCTTACATGAAGAAAGCTCTTAAAAATCATGCAGACAACACAAAATTCAGCCCAAGTATCACCATTGTAACTCATGCCGTTTAATTTTTAAGAGTTACTTAGCTCCTTTTTTCAAGGCAATACACTGCCGTTTGCAAAAAATTAAGTAAATTTGCAGCCGAAAATTTTTAAGGACAATGCAGAAGATTAGAAATATTGCCATCATCGCACACGTCGACCATGGCAAAACAACCCTCGTAGACAAAATGCTCCTGGCCGGAAAGTTATTCCGCGACAACCAGTCGACCGGCGAGCTCATACTTGACAACAACGACCTTGAGCGCGAACGAGGCATAACAATCCTCTCGAAAAACGTCTCCATCAACTACAACGGTTACAAAATCAACATCATCGACACTCCGGGACACGCCGATTTCGGAGGCGAGGTAGAGCGTGTGCTCAACATGGCCGACGGTTGCCTGCTGCTTGTCGACGCCTTCGAAGGTCCTATGCCACAGACCCGTTTCGTGCTTCAGAAAGCAATCCAGATGGGTCTCAAGCCGGTAGTGGTCATCAACAAGGTCGACAAACCAAACTGCCGTCCCGACGAAGTGCAGGAAATGGTGTTTGACCTCATGTGCAATCTCGATGCGACCGAAGAGCAGCTCGACTTCCCGACAATCTACGGCTCTGCAAAACAGGGATGGATGAGCACTGACTACAATGAACCGACCGACAACATCACCCCGGTGCTCGATGCTATAATCGAATATATTCCCGAACCTCAGGTGCTCGAAGGCGACGCTCAGATGCTGATCACATCTCTTGATTTCAGCAGCTATGTCGGACGTATCGCCATCGGCCGCGTACACCGCGGTGAACTTCGCGAAGGCATGGATATCGCCCTGTGCAAAAAAGACGGGACTACCGTCCGCCAGCGCATCAAAGAGCTCCACACTTTCGAAGGAATGGGCCGCAAAAAGGTGGAATCGGTAAAAAGCGGCGACATCTGCGCGCTCGTCGGAATCGAAGGCTTTGAAATCGGCGACACGGTAGCCGACCTCAACAATCCCGAGCCACTTCCGCGCATTGCCATTGACGAACCTACAATGTCAATGACATTCACCATCAACGACAGTCCTTTCTTCGGAAAAGACGGTAAGTTCGTGACATCGCGCCACATCCACGACCGTCTCACCAAAGAGCTTGACCGCAATCTTGCTCTGCGTGTGAAAAAAGCTGACCATGAAGACTCTTGGACAGTATTCGGCCGCGGCGTGCTTCACCTTTCAGTCCTCATCGAGACAATGCGTCGCGAAGGTTTCGAGCTTCAGGTCGGCCAGCCTCAGGTCATCATCAAAGAAATCGACGGAAAGAAATGCGAGCCTGTGGAAATGCTCACAATCAACGTGCCTGAAGATTACTCATCGAAGATTATCGACATGGTCACACGTCGCAAAGGCGAAATGGTCTCGATGACAACTCAGAACGACCGTCTCCACATTGAATTCATCATTCCCTCAAGAGGCATTATCGGTCTGCGCAACAATGTGCTCACCGCATCGGCGGGCGAAGCGATCATGGCTCACAGATTCCATGAATACCAGCCTTGGAAGGGTGATATCGAACGCCGCACAAATGGCTCGCTCATAGCCATGGAAGGTGGAACGGCTTATGCCTACGCTATCGACAAGCTCCAAGACCGCGGACGCTTCTTCATCTTCCCGCAGGAAGAAGTCTATGCCGGACAGGTTGTGGGCGAAAATGCAAAAGACAACGATATCGTGGTCAATGTCACCAAGTCAAAAAAACTTACCAATATGCGCGCAAGCGGTGCTGACGACAAGGCGAGAATCATACCTCCTGTGGTCTTCTCGCTCGAAGAAGCGCTTGAATACATCAAGGAAGACGAGTATGTCGAGGTAACACCCCATCACCTCCGTATCCGCAAAATCATTCTTGACGAAATCGAACGCAAACGCGCCAATAAAGCTTAAACCAAGCATAAATTAACGTTTCTGAAGCTATGCCATACGAAAGGCATAGCTTCTTTTGTTATATAAGATAAAACGTGACATTTAAAACAAAAGCCGTCTTACAGATATTATTTGTTTTATTGGCACAAAACCATTCTAACTTTTCAGATATGAATAACACGATGACCGACCACAAAGACTTCCCCACCTTGGACAATATAATCGAATGCGCCCGTAATGCAGGAAAAATCGCGATGAAATATTTCCGTCACAACGATCGCATGGAAATGCACAACAAACTAAATGACAGCGACATCGTCACAACCGCTGATAAAGAGTGTGAATCATACATCACTGATTTCATCAAATCGCACTATCCGACCCACTCCATCCTCTCGGAAGAATCGGGCGAGACAGATGGTTCTGACAAATGCCGATGGGTGATTGACCCAATTGACGGCACAACAAATTTTTTCTCAGGCATCCCGCTATGGGCCATCAGCATAGGTGTCGAGCGGAATGGTGAAACCGTTATCGGTGTCGTCTATCTGCCGGCAACCGACGAGCTTTTCTATGCCGAAAAAGGCAAAGGGGCATTTCTCAACGGTAAAAAAATCCACGTCTCCACCCAATCAAAGCTGTCACGCTCTGTAATTTCGACCGGCTTTCCTGTGGACAAGGACTCCAATCCCGACAACAATCTCGACAACCTCGCCGCCATCCTTCCACGTGTGAGAGACATACGTCGCCTCGGCGCAGCCACAGCCGACATATGCTACACCGCAGCCGGATTTCTTGGCGGATACTGGGAACTCAACCTTCACGAATGGGATGTCAATGCCGGACTGCTGATTCTGACAGAAGCCGGAGGAAAATACACGCGCTTCCGTAATGACCGCAATGTGTCAATCGTCTGTGGCACATCTGAGATACACGATCAGCTTCTAAGCCTGCTAAACCCTTCACCGCGCAAAGCCTGAAAACGACTTAGAGGCCGTCCGTCGGTGAGATTTACCAACGGACGGCCTCTATTATTCATATATTACAGAAAAGAGTCACAAGCAACGGGACACTTAAATCGACAACAAATCCGTGATAGACTGAAAGAACTGCAAACTTATTGCCGGAAACAGCTGTGATTATCGGCAGAGTCGTATCCATCGAAGTAGCCCCACCTGATGAAATCGGGGCAAGCGGGCCGAACAACCTGCACAGCAGTGGCGCGCCGAGCAAAGTTATAATTTCCCTGCATATATTGGCAAGCAGAGCTATGATGCCCAATTCAGCGCCTTTAGTTTCTGTAATAAGGATACTTGACAGCGAATAGTATCCGAACCCCGAACCGACAGCGAGAACTTCGGGTATGCTTCGCGACGGAATGAATAGTGAAACCGCCAGAGCCCCGGCCAATGTCCCGATAATAGTGATAAGTGGCAAAAGAAGCATGCCCGGCCTGAGGGTACGCAGATTTTTCTTAAGTTCCGAAATATTATGTCCGATGCCTATTCCCACGAGAAATATGAGCACAGCAAGTGCCACGAAACTGATATCGAAACCTAAGCGGCTGATATCGACTATACCGGCATAGCCACATAAAAGTCCTATGATAAAAAATCCGACTATTATAAGACTACCCTTCATCGACCGCCTCCTTTCCCACTGTCATTTGTACATGTAAGCCTCCAGAGAATCAAAGCCAGAGCCGAACTGCCGATCACACCTCCGAGACTTATGGCAAACGCCTCTATGCCCAACGATGCAATCCATCTGACAATCCGTTCGTCGCTTCCGGCTTCAACTCCAAGAAGAAACAGAAGCAGCCAGATGATACCCATAACAATATTGTCAAGATACCTCAATTTCCTCCGTCGCAGAAAATATCCGGCCACAATACCGAGCGCTATCATACATATAATAACCACCATATCTGAGTCACCGTGTTACAGATTACAATTTTCACCCGGACACATCACCAAATTCTCAATGAAGTCCGGCGACTGCAAAATTACAAAAAAATTACACGGCATGAGCATAAACCACATACAGCACTTGCTCATATCTTAAACTTCAACGGAAAAGAGGTCACCGGCTTCGACATCTGTAGCGTACGCTTTTCCAAAAAGCATCCGTCGGAGTGGGGCAAGGCATTTGGAATCGACAAGTATCTATGGTTTGAACTAATTCCAGATGTAAAGAAGGAATAGCACCGCAATCCATAAAACGATTGATGCCCTGACACACGACAGCAGCTTGCATTTCTAACGGATTTTTTATAACTTTGTATGTTACAATTGAAGGAATCCTAAAAATGCAGAAAGAAAACCACATATCTCCTCAGGAACAAAATATCATCGTCTTAGGCGCCAAGGTCAACAACCTCAGAGACGTCGATGTAGAGATTCCGCGCGGCAAACTTGTCGTTATTACCGGTGTATCAGGGTCGGGAAAATCATCGCTGGCTTTCGACACTCTCTATGCCGAAGGGCAGCGACGCTATGTGGAAAGCCTGAGCAGCTACGCACGTCAGTTCATGGGCAAAATGCCCAAACCTGAATGCAAGGCTATTCTCGGACTCCCACCGGCAATCGCAATCGAACAGAAAGTCAACACCCGCAACCCTCGAAGCACCGTAGGTACATCAACCGAAATCTACGACTATATGCGTCTGCTTTTCGGACGCGTCGGCCACACCTTCTCCCCGATAAGCGGTGAAGAGGTAAAAAAACACACAATCAACGATGTTGTGGACTATGTCACCTCCTACCCCGAGGGCACGCGTGCAGCCATCATCTCACCTATAATTCTCCCCGAAGGCCGAAAATTTGCCTCGCAGCTCGACGTCTATCTCAAGGCCGGCTACTCGCGTGTGGTCAAAGAGAACGAATTTATAGATATCGAAGAGCTACTCCCTATTGTCAGAGAGTCCACAGACCCCGACAGTTTCAACCCGGCAGACTATAATCTTCTTGTCGACCGTCTGGTCATCTCAACAGAAGCCGACGAAATCAGCCGTCTTAATGATTCGATTGAAGCTGCATTTTTCGAAGGGCGTGACTGCCTTAAAACTCTCATATGGTCCGAAAGCGGAATCGTAGAGAAGGAATTCTCCAAAATCTTCGAAGCCGACGGCATACGTTTCGAGACTCCGACCGACATGATGTTCAACTTCAACAATCCTGTCGGCGCATGTCCCACATGCGGAGGTTTCGGAAAAGTGCTCGGCGTGGACGAGCGGTTGGTCATCCCCAACAACACCCTCTCGGTCTACGACAATGCTGTGGCATGCTGGCGTGGAGACAAGATGAGCGAATGGAAACGGATATTCATCGCTGACGCGGCTCAATTCAAATTCCCAATCCACAAACCATATCTCGACCTTACGCAAGAGGAAAAAGACCTTCTGTGGCACGGACCGGCCGACATGACAGGCGTCACCACGACTTACGGTGAATTCCCGTCAATCGACAATTTTTTCAAAATGCTTGACGAGAATCAATATAAGATACAATACCGCGTCATGAAAGCGCGCTATCAAGGCAAGACAGTCTGCCCGGAATGCCACGATTCGCGTCTGAAAAAATCTGCATCCTATGTCAAAGTCGGAGGAAAGACAATAGGAGAACTTGTCAGCATGCCCGTCAGTGAACTGATTGTCTTCTTCCGCAATCTGACTCTCGATGAAAACGATTCTAAAATTGCCGGCCGTCTCATGCGCGAGATAAACAACCGAATTTCTTATCTCGAGGAAGTAGGTCTCGGTTACCTCTCTTTAGACCGCCTTTCATCGACCCTCTCAGGCGGAGAAAGCCAACGCATAAACCTTGCGACATCGCTTGGCAGCAGTCTGGTGGGTTCGCTATACATTCTTGACGAACCATCCATCGGACTCCATTCGCGCGATACAGACCGCCTGATTTCAGTCCTCAAAAAACTTCGTGACCTCGGAAACACAGTCGTGGTTGTCGAGCACGACGAAGAAATCATGCGCACCGCCGACTATCTGATTGATGTCGGGCCTGACGCAGGACGCCTCGGAGGAAAAATAATCTTTCAGGGTGAACCGTCACGACTGATTCCTTCAGCAAAATCCGACACCGAGACAAACGGCAGCTACACTGCCCGCTATCTCACAGGCGAACTCTCGATTCCTGTCCCGAAACAACGACGAAGGTGGAGAGATTCAATAAATGTAATCGGTGCGATGGAACATAATCTTAAAGACATTGATGTGCGATTCCCGCTCGGTGTCATGACAGTCGTGACAGGAGTCAGCGGTTCAGGAAAATCAACCCTCGTCCGCGACATCCTCTTCCGCGCACTCAACCGCCACCTCGGCAATCCGGGAGACGCACCGGGCACATTCCGCCGCCTTGAAGGCGATTTACACCGCATCAAGAACATTGAATTTGTCGACCAGAATCCGATTGGCAAATCCACCCGTTCCAATCCCGCAACCTATCTCAAGGCATTTGATGAAATCCGCAGGCTCTACGCCTCCACCCAAGGTGCAAAACAGATGGGCTACACCGCGTCGGACTTCTCGTTCAATTCCGACGGAGGGCGGTGTGAGGAATGTAAGGGCGACGGCTACATCACCATTGAAATGCAGTTTATGGCCGACATTACCGTGCCCTGCGAATCATGTCACGGCAAGCGCTATCAAAAAGAAATCCTCGAAGTGGAATATCGTGGCAAAAACATCTACGATATTCTCGAAATGACCATTGATCAGGCAATCGAGTTTTTCAGTGAAAGTGACGGCACACAAGAAAAACGTATCGTCAAACGTTTGCGTCCGCTAAGCGATGTCGGACTCGGATATATAAAGGTAGGACAAAACTCCTCGTCTCTCTCAGGCGGTGAAAACCAACGTGTGAAACTCGCGTCATTTTTCGCTGACGAGAAAGCAGAGCCGACACTCTATATATTTGACGAACCCACGACCGGTCTTCATTTCCACGACATAGCGACTCTGATGAAATCATTCGACCGCCTCATATCAATGGGGCATACAGTGCTCATCATCGAACACAATATGGATGTCATCAAATGTGCCGACCATATCATCGACATAGGCCCTGAAGGGGGCGATGCAGGAGGCAACCTCGTCGCGACAGGCACGCCTGAGGAAATCACGGCATGTGAAAATTCCTATACAGGCAAATTTTTAAAAGACAAATTGCAGAATAATTAACAAACTACCATAATTGAAACTATCATGGCAAAAATAGGTGATCGCGTCCGCTTCCTAAACTCAGTCGGTGGCGGCATCATCAGAAAAATAGAAGGAAACATAGCATATGTTGACGACGATGGCTTTGAAACCCCTACCCTTCTCCGCGAATGTGTAGTCGTAGCTCCGGCCGAAGTCACAGAGAAAAAAGTGGCCGTCTCGCAAGACGAGATTGTAGCCAAAGTGCAGACAGCACAAAAACCGGCCTCTTCAACACCCGCTAAAGAGGAACTTCCCATCGAAGAAACACCCGAAGGTGAAAAGCTAAACATCGTTCTTGCCTACGAGCCGTCCGATTTAAAACACCTCAACTCATCGACCTTTGACACCTATCTTGTCAACGATTCAAACTATTATCTCTATTTCACATATCTGTCGCGCTCTGACGAAGCTGACGGCTGGACCACACGCTACGCAGGAGTTGTCGAGCCTAATATTCAGGTATTCCTCGAAGAAATCACCGGCACGGATCTCCCCTCGATGGACCGCATAGCATTCCAGATGATTGCATTCAAATCGGACCGCGAATTCAAACTCAAATCGCCGGTTGCAATTGAAACAGCACTCGACACCACTAAATTTTTCAAACTCCACTGCTTCCGTTCGAATCCTTATTTCGACAAAGAAGTAATCGCTGTTGACCTTGTGACCAACGACAAGCCACGCCAACGAATGGTCCTTGACTCGTCGCAGCTCGAAAAAGGGCTAAAAGCCAAGAAAGCCATCGACCGTCAGGTGAAAAAACCTGTACAGAAATCACATCCCAAGCGAGGCGAACGAATTGAAGTCGACCTCCATATAAACGAACTTGTCGATACAATAGCCGGCCTGTCACCGGCCGACATCCTCAACCTTCAGATTGATGAATTCCGCAGGGTGATGGATGAAAATCTGAAAAACAAAGGACAGAAAATCGTTTTTATCCACGGTAAAGGCGAAGGAGTGCTCCGCGCAGCCCTGATGAAAGAGCTTAACCATCGCTACAAGGGCCATGACGTTCAGGATGCCTCATTCCGCGAATTCGGCTTCGGTGCGACGCAAGTGACCATTTAAAACCGGATTAAAAGCTCATTTCTTTCAACCACATATCCTTTAGAGGCTTTTAGAATGATACTCTGGTTTTCAGGCACAGGCAATTCCCGTTTCGTAGCCGAATCACTGTCATCGCAACTCGGTCAGAAGCCCTTGGAACTGCGGCCGTCCGTTACCTCGGCTCCGGTTGCTCTTGACAACGATGACAGAACCGTCATATGGGTATGCCCCGTCTATTCTTGGGGCATACCCCCCTACATCCGCACCGTCATCAGGAATATACAGTTTAAAGTCACGGAAAAACATGCCGACGCTGTTGTCCACCATCTTGTACTTACATGTGGCGACGACTGTGGACTTGCGCCTGAAATGTGGCGCAAGGAGATTTCCTCACGTGGCTGGAAAGACGGTAACGCATATTCAGTGACAATGCCCAACAACTACGTATGCATGAGCGGATTTGATGTAGACCCTAAGGATGTCGAACAGCAAAAACTGAACTCTGCCCCCGCACGCATTGCCGAAATCGCAGCCGGAATCAAGAGTGCTACCGATGACCGAAAATGCCATACGGACGTAATCCGAGGGAGATTCGCTTGGATAAAGACCAAAATAATCTACCCTTGGTTTATCCGTAACGCAATGTCACCGAAACCGTTCCACTACACATCTGACTGTATTTCATGCGGACGATGCAGTGCCGTGTGTCCGATGCGCAACATTGAGATGAGCCCCGACGCTATGGCCGACCGCTCGGGACGCACACGCAAACACCCGCTATGGGGCGACAATTGCGCCGGATGTCTTGCCTGCTATCACATCTGTCCACGTCACGCAGTCATGTATGGCAAAGCAACCCGAAACAAAGGACAGTATTTTAATCCGAATGTGCGAACTCTTTAGGTCTTCCGGATGTTAATATTAAGCAAACTATTTTGCCCGACTTTAACATCACACAGAATCCTATGGAGAAAAAATCAATCAAAGGAACAAAGACCGAACATAATCTTCTCGCATCGTTCGCAGGCGAAAGCCAGGCACGTTCACGCTACACACTGTTTGCCAAGAAGGCACGTGAGGAAGGCTACGAGCAAATCGCACGAATATTCCTCATCACCGCCGAACAGGAACTCAGCCATGCCGAACTGTTCTTCTCGCGTCTTGAAGGCGGAGTCGTACAAATCGCAGCCGGCTATCCGGCAGGGGTCGTGGCCGACACTATGACCAACCTGCGCGAAGCAGCAGCCGGAGAGCGCGAAGAGTGGAGCGATCTCTACTCATCGTTTGCAGGAACAGCCGAGGAAGAAGGTTTTCCCGACATAGCAGCCCTGTTCAAGATGGTGGCAAAAGTCGAAATCCAGCACGAACAACGCTACCTGCGTCTGCTCGAACGCCTGACCAACGGACAGGAATTCTCAGGCGATGAGGAAGAAGAATGGCAATGCATGCATTGCGGCTACGTCCACAAAGGCAAGTCTGCACCCAAACGTTGCCCAGTCTGCGGCAAGGAGCAAGGCTACTTCGAACGCAAAGCCGACAACTATTAATCTCCCCAACAAGGTAAATGATTTTCAGGCCCGTATACATTGCGGGCCTTTTTAGCGTCCCCCCAAAGAACCCCATAAAAAATTCCGGTCGCGAATGTCATTATCGCGACCGGAATCTTCAAAGAGTCTTTTCTGTCACTTCCGCGCCTCTTGGGCTGCTTCGGCAAGAAAATGGTCAAGAGCGTCTTTGGCAGACATCGTGTAGATTGAGCCGTCATCATGAGCATAGACTACAGACTGTCCCTTAACGACTTTGTCGATAAGACACTTCTCTACGGCCAGTTCCATGCCTCGTGCAAGTCTTTCAGAAATATTGTCAGTCAATTTTATATTCTCCATCTTTTTTAATTCGGTCATACAATTCTGGTGCTAAGGTCAATGTGTCATTGGCCACCACACGGGGGCGGCAGCAGGTATTGTCGATGATAGTCCAACTGTCGACAATAGGCATGAAAAGATTAAACAAGTTACTGATACCATGGTGATAGCGACGGATAATTACATCCGTCGGGATATTATGGCCACCCTCGCTCACCCGCTGAGCCACACGTTTGATGGCAAGCTGTGGTGAAGACAGCCATATGTAGAGTAAATGAACGAGATACCCGAGCTTATGTGCTTTGGAAATCAGAGCGTGATAGCTTCGTGTGGCGAGAGTCGTTTCGATTGCAAAAGTGATGCCGTTATGCAACAGTTTCTCAATACGGTGAAGCATAATGCGCCCCGCTTCAAGGGAGACACTTTCCGGATGGAAAGGCGACAGTCCTTTAGCAATCTCATCGGCGTTGACAAACTGCTGGCAGTCAAGAACGTCAGGCAATATAGTGAACGAAGCTGTTGTCTTACCTGCTCCGTTGCAACCTGCGATGATGTATAAACTGGGCGATTTCATAATAATATCGGTTTTTAATTGTCAAATTTTTTTGACTGGGGGTGTGTTTTGTAAAGATTATAATTTTCAAACCGGCTATTCCCTGTAATAGACGCGTTTGACACGACTTGAAACAGAGGTCAGCACTTCATAGGGTATAGTTCCCAAGGTCTCCGCAAGAGTATCGACAGGGATGTTCTCGCCGAAGACCTCGACCCTGTCTCCGACGCTCACCTGAGCTACGTCCGTCACATCAATCATACAGGCATCCATGCAGATTGTGCCTACGGTCGGACATTTGACTCCTCTGACAACCATCCGGGCGTTACCATAGCCGAGATGCCTGTTGATGCCGTCGGCATAGCCGACCGGAACTGTCGCAATCACTGAGTCGCGCTTGAGAACTCCGCGCCTGTTATAGCCGACTGTAGTACCGGCTGGCCAATGTTTCAGAGACAGGATGACTGTATGGAGCGACGATACGGGACGGAGATCATCCTGCGAACCGTCGTGCATCGTTTTTATACCGTAAAGTCCGATTCCGAGACGCACCATGTCAAGCTGATGGTCGGGGAAACGTGTTATACCTGTCGAATTCAGTATGTGGCGCAGTATTTTCTGTCCGGGGAAGGCTGAAAGGACTGTCCGGCAACATTCATCAAAATATTCGAACTGAGCTTTCGTATAGTCATCCTCCATCGGATCATCGGCGGCACACAGGTGCGAGAAAATCGAACGTGGTGTCACACAGTCGGTATTCTTCAATATCTCAATCAACCGTGGAAGGTCTTCCTTCAGAAAACCGAGACGGTGCATGCCCGAATCAATCTTAATATGAATCGGGAAATTCTTTATGCCGTAATGTCCGGCCTCACGGATCAGAGCCTCAAGGAAATCAAAACTGTAAATTTCCGGTTCAAGACGGTCTGTGAAAATCGCATGGAAATTCTCGACCGTAGGATTCAGCACGAGTATCGGCATCGTAATTCCCGCACGGCGTAGTTCAGCACCCTCGTCGTGCACAGCAACGGCAAGATATGTCGCACCCTGAGCCTGAAGCGTGCGTGCAAGTTCGTGAGACCCTGCTCCGTAGCCTGAAGCCTTTATCATGCAGGCAATCCCCGTGGTCGGCTTGATGCGCGAACGGAAGGCGTTGAAATTATCCACCACGGCATCAAGATTGATTTCGAGCACTGTTTCATGCTGACGCGCCTCAAGCAGCTCGCATATACGTGCGAAACCGAACTCAGGAGCACCCTTTACCAGAATGAGCTCACGATTGAAATCACGGACCGACATCTTTTCGAGAAACTCTTCTGTCGTTTCGAAAAATTCTTTTTCAAGATTGAAGCATCCGGCATGGCGTTTCAGTTCCGGGCCGATTCCAATCAACCGTTTGATACCGGCCATGACAAGAAGCTCGGCCATCCTGATATAATCGTCGTCTGTAGCGCCTTCGCCACAGCTGAGGTCACTTACGATAAGGGTGGAAGAACGTCCGGCCACAGCCCTGCGGCGCATAAAATCAAGCGCCGGAGAGAGTGAGTTAAAATCGCTCGTATAACTGTCGTGTATGAGCAGACAGCCGTTGACACCTTCTATGACCTCAAGGCGTGTCCCTATCGGTGTCAGGCGCGACATGCGCTCTGCAATCACATCAGCCGGAATGTCAAGATAAAGCATTGTGGCCAGACAATGTACAGCATTCTCTAAGTCATGGTCATTGACAAACGGGATTTCCACCGTCATGAATTCTCCACCGAGATAGCTGTAGGTCAGACGCGACACACCTTTTTCGCTCTCCACATTTGCGATGAAAAGAGGAGAGCCGCTGTCTGTCCGTGACCAGCCAAGCTTCACGGCTACGTCAGGCATGCAGCGGCTTATGAGAGCGTCATCACTGTTATATATGACACATCTGCAATCGCTGAGCAAAGATGCTTTCTCACGGCACTTATCCTCTATTGACTGAAAACCGCTACTGTGTGCGTTTCCGATATTCGTGAATATTCCTATTTCCGGCCGGATTATAGCCTTGAGTCTCGCCATCTCACCGGGCATTGATATTCCGGCTTCAAAAATGGCAAGCTGAGTCCTGTCGTTTAATTCCCAGACCGAAAGAGGGACACCAATCTGCGAATTGTAGCTTCGCGGACTGCGCGTGATGACGATATCATCCTGCAGCAAGCTGTTGAGCCACTCTTTGACAATTGTCTTTCCACGGCTGCCGGTAATAGCTATGACAGGCACATCGAAACGGTCTCTATGGTGTCTTGCAAGTGTGTGGAGAACAGCAAGAGGGTTGTCGGTCACTATGAAATTCACACCATCGAGACTTCTCATGTCATCCGGAATTGCCGACACGACAAAATTTCTCACCCCTTTGTCGTAGAGCTGGCGCAGATAGCGGTGGCCATCGCCCGACTGAGTGGTAAGAGCAAAAAACAAGGTTTCGGAAGGATATGTCAGCGACCGGCTGTCGGTCAGCAATCGTGATATTTTCAAATTGCCATCCCCGATCAGACTTCCATTTCCGGAGCCTATAATCTCTAATATTTCAGAAATATTATATTCCATCATTAAATAAGCTATTTAAATAACGCATTGAAGCGTATTTGAGTTTTGGGAAACGGCTGATAAATGCCTCTGCAATGGCCATTTTCTCAGTCATTTCCTTTTCTCTCGATATGTTTGCCCCACTCAGCGACCGATGGGCAAGCCTGCGCGTAAAGGCCTCCCCTTCTGTCGCAAGAGCGAGCGTATCGTTGTCAAAATAAGTGTCCTTAAAAAGTTTATAGATATATCTCACCGCCTGCATCGACGGATGTTTCATATCGTCGGCATAAAAACGGTAGTCACGAAGATCGTCCATCATCACTTCGTATGCAGGAAAATAAGAAGTCTGCCCGGATGAATCATTACTTATGACACGGTCGACGGCAAGCAGGAGCGTCGATTTGGAAAGCTGATTTCCGTGAGCCCCCTGTTCATTATAGCGCAGAGGACTGACTGTAAAGATAATCCGCGCTGCCTGATTAACGCTCCTAATGGCTTCCAACGTACTGTTCAAAGCATCCTCGACCTCATCAAGTGTCAGATAGCGCACATCAAACACAGAACCGGGCAATTTATGGCAGTTTGCCACAACGTCGCCGGTATCGCGCAGCGTGAACACACGTGTCGTTCCCAAAGTGACAATCACGACTGATGCGTTTCTCAGGTTGCCGGCGGCCGTTTCAATCCGGCGGTTCATCCTCTCGACGGCATCTTCCCGATCTACGGCCGAATATCGCGAATGAAACAGGAAACTATGCCACATACCGCCGTTCTCAATGAGGCTCTCTGACTTAACAACGGTCTGGTTCGTCAACACTTCAAAAGCTCTCTGTATCGACAACGGATTGTAGATCGGACCGAATGGATTCACATCGGCATCAAACAGCCCGTCGCGCAGACAAGCCCCTATATTGTCAGAAAAACAAGAGCCCACAAGCACTATAGGCTCGCCATGTCTGACAAGTCCACTCATCCCGGACTCGGGACGTATGACCGTACGGAATTCCATGATTATTCCCTTTCGAAGAACTGATGATTGAGACAAAATTACTAATAATCTCAATACACCTGAATACAAAACCGCAATAAAAAACCGGCCATATCAAAAATTTCTCCCCGGTTTTTAACTACATGACAAAAATTTGAAAACATCGAAATCTGGGTTTCGCCAAGGTCGGTTAAGTACATCTGCAATCTCTTCAAGTCCATACTTGACCAATGATTTGGCGCGATAGCCATGGTTCATCATTCTGATTTTCTTGACATTTATATCTTTATGTTCTCCAACGAGATACGCCCATACCAAAGCCACGCAGACCATTGCTACGAGCCGCGAGATACGTTCCATATCCCGCAGATGCGTGTCCTCGATATTGAATCCGGACGATTTCATCGCCCGGAAGAGAGTCTCGATCTGCCAACGCTCCTTATACGTCTCTATGGCGTATTGAGGATGATTGAAGCATACAAGAATCTGAAGTTCCGGAACACCCCGGCTGTTTTTGAGTCTTGCGCCCGCGAGGTAAACGTAT
>NZ_CAJTQC010000005.1:0-1503 GCF_910578445.1 uncultured Duncaniella sp.
AATGGCTGATTGTTTTATTGGTGAATGGTCTATTGCTTATATCGAACTCACGTTAAATATATTGCCGATGAAAGTCCGTCGGGCCATGTGGGAGCTTGCCACCTCGTAAAGCCGCCGACACACAGCCTCGCGTGTAAGAGGGTCTATGACAACCACTTTACGCGTGATGCCGACACGGCGGAGTATCTCCTTTATCACACGGTTGTAGCCCATGCGTGAATAAACGGCAGGAAAAAGCGTGTTCCTCTCATGGTCGGCATAGCGTTCAAGGATTATTTTGGCCGTCCGGTTAAGCGGTACTTTTATTGTCACCGGTCTCCCCTCGCGGGTCTTTCTTGCCACGTAGTTCAACTCCCCGTCGACAACATTGCCTGTGGTCAGCAGCATCAGGTCAGACACACGGCATCCGACACAACACTGGAAAATGAATATGTCACGCTGAAGCGCAAGACGCGGATCGTCAGAAAAATCATAAAGCTCCACCTTTCTCCGTTCATCAAGAGTGAGATAGACAGGAGTCCCGTAGACATTCTGTCCGCTCACGAAAGTGTCAAACGGATTGCTGGGAATCCGTCTCGTCTTCACTCCCCATGTCATCACAGCCTTCAGAAGTTTCATCCGGTCATTTATCGTGTTTGGTCCTTTCGGCCGAGTCCGGCCATCCAGCCCGATGCCATGGGAAATCTGCGGGTATTTCCTCACAAGCTGATGCTCCTTACGCATAAACTTCTCAATGTCGCGCAGACATGATTCGTTCATCCTCCCTGTCAGCAGTCTGAAACGCGGAAACCTAAGCCGACGATGGGCCTCGTAGCGCGCAAGCGACCTGCGCATCAGCGCATAGGCCTCGGCCCGGCTCTCTGACGAATCCATCACTGACGTTATTTCAATATACGCGTCAATAAGCCCGAGTACTTCTGTGCGCTCCTCCTCAAGACGCGGGATTTCATCGGCATGGAAACGTTCTATGGTTTCCGCAAGCCATCCGGCTTCTATCGTGTGGCGACGCATCATGCAAAACCGGTCCTCGATGTAAGCCTTTAGCCTTGCGAGCGAATCGACAGTCTGCCTGTAGTCGGTGACATCCCCCGGGCTCATTCCATCGTCAGGCATTTTCAGCACATAGCCCGATGAGTCATTCCCTTCCTCATCACTACAATCCTTTTTAACCACAAACATCGGTTTTATCCAAAGATTTGTACATGACTGCTGATCAACTTTTCCATGACGGAAACGCAGGGATATTTCAACATTTCCACGACTGTTCATCTTCTTGCAAATGTAAAGTTTAAACGTCATAAATCACACATGTAGATTAAAAATTTATATTATTGATTCCGAATAGACATCTGTTATTTTCTATCGTATAATCGCTAAATAAGCCTATTGATTTAGAGGGCGTTTAATAACAATAGTTAAAATCTGAGCGAAAGTTTTGAGATGGATATGGCTCTGAATTGAAGGAGCATAGCGTGCTATGTGACTGAAATGAAGAGTCATAGA
>NZ_CAJTQC010000005.1:1641-134404 GCF_910578445.1 uncultured Duncaniella sp.
CCTTCCTCGCTTACTACAATTTACCTAAAAGATACACCACTCAGATTTTAACTATTGTTATTAAACACCCTCTTAACACTCCCGGATATAATTCTAAGACGTAGAGACTACACATAAAGTTACACCGGCCAATCCTTTTTTCTCTCCACATCCCCAGCATTTACACAGATTTTATACGTCTTATCCCCGAGAAATGTCATCCAAGCCGTCTCGAAGATACATTTACAAGCCGCATAAACAGCTAATTATAAGAATATTACAATATCGCATACCGATAAGACATCATGAGTGTTACTTAACTACTAGGTATGAAAAAGCTGTTTCTACTACTTGCGGCCCTCATCACCACGTTTGCGGTAATGGCTCAGAACCAGACTGTTAACGGCACGGTGACAAGCGCCGACGGCGAGCCACTGGTTGGCGCGACCGTAATGGGAGTCGGTACTCAGATTGGTGCGGCGACAGATGTCGACGGTAACTTCACCCTGACCCTTCCGGCCAAAACCAAAAAACTTCAGGTGTCATACGTTGGCATGAACACCAAGGAAGTGCACATCACTCCCGGACAGAAAATGAACATCGTCCTCGACGGAACCAACATGCTCGACGAAGTCATCACCGTCGCATACGGTACGGCAAAACGCTCGGCATTCACCGGTTCGGCTTCTGTGCTTGACGCTTCTGAGATTGAAGCCGTGCAGGTGACCAACCCGGTAGACGCGCTTAAAGGTAAGGTTTCAGGTGTGCAGATCAACTCTGCTTCAGGCGCACCCGGCAACTCTTCGCCCGCTGTGCTTATCCGCGGTATCTCTTCAATCAATGCAGGAACATCTCCGCTCATCGTGCTTGACGGAACTCCTTATGACGGAGGTCTTGACAACATCTCTACTCAGGATATCGAATCAATGACAGTCCTCAAGGACGCTGCATCAAACGCTCTTTACGGTGCACGTGGTGCAAACGGTGTCATCCTTATCACAACCAAGCGTGGCAAGCAGGGCGACGCCCGCGTGACCTTCGATGCCAAGTGGGGTCAGAACTCACGCGCTGTCAGCGATTATGACGTAATCAGTTCTCCCGCACTCTACTACGAGACATTCGGTCGCGCAGTAGGCAACTATGCAATGAACGTGGGCGGTTATGACGAGGCAAAAGCTCTCGCATATGCCAACAGCAATCTTATCTCAATGCTCGGATATAATGTCTACACTCTTCCCGAAGGTGAGAATATGCTTGTTGACGGTTTCAAGCTTAATCCCAATGCGACTCTCGGCAATATCTTCACAGCTGAAAGCGGAGAGCAATATCTTCTCACTCCTGACAGCTGGAGCGACGCTGCTTATAAGAACGCTCTCCGTCAGGAATATAACCTTAGCGTTTCGCAGGGCTCTGACAAGGGTTCTTTCTACGCATCGGCAAGCTACCTTAACAACGAAGGTATCACTGTCAACTCTGACTACGAGCGTTTCACCGGCCGTCTGGCTGCTGACCTTCAGGCCAAGAGCTGGCTCAAAGTCGGAGCAAACATGAGCTACACCCACTATGAATCAAAGTTCAACGGTGATGACGGTAGCTCTGCTTCTTCAGGCAATATCTTCGCTGTGAACAATGTGCTCGCTCCTATCTATCCTCTCTATGTACGTGACGCACAAGGTAATATCCTTAAAGATGTCAACGGTAACACAATGTATGACTACGGTGACGGAATGGGACTCGGACTTCCCTCACGTCCTGTGTTCTCTCAGGCCAACCCGCTGTCACAGAACATCCTCGATGTAAGCAAATATGACGGTAATGCAATGACCGCTACCGGTTATGCTGAAATCCGTTTCCTCCGTGACTTCAAGTTCACCACAAACAACACTGTCAATCTTTACGAACAGCGTCGAACCAACGTGACAAACCCGTTCTTCGGTCAGTACGCATCTTCAAACGGTATTGTAAGCAAATATTCTACCCGTCGTATCGACTACACTTACCAGCAGTTGCTCAACTGGGCACGTCAGTTCGGTGAACACAACATCAATGTGCTTCTCGGTCACGAAAACTATTGGAACAAATACTCTTACATGTATGCTTCACGCTCCAACATGCTTCTCCCCTCCAACGAGGAGCTCGATGGCGCTGTGATTGAAAACGGTAACTCTTCTTATCAGACTGAATATAACAACGAAGGCTGGTTCGGACGTGTGAACTACGATTACGACAGCAAATACTTCGGTAGCGTGTCGCTCCGTCGTGACGCATCTTCTCGCTTTGATCCCGAACACCGCTGGGGTACATTCTGGTCGGCATCGGCAGCATGGATTATCAACAAGGAAGCATTCTTCCAGGCTCCTTGGGTCGACATGTTGAAGCTTAAGGTTTCTTATGGCGAACAGGGTAACGACAACATCGGTAACTTCCGTTATGTGAACACCTATACCATCGTGAACTCAGGCGGTCAGGCTGCTGCTCAGCCCAACACTCTCGGAAACAAGAATATCACTTGGGAAAAGGGTGGTAACCTCAACTATGGTGTTGACTTCAGCTTCTTCAACGAACGTCTCTCAGGTACAGTCGAAGGATTCTACCGCAAGACATCCGACATGCTCTTCTCGTTCCCGCTCCCCCCGAGCTACGGCTACACCTCTTATTATGACAATATCGGTGACATGACCAACACCGGTTTCGAACTTGACCTCCGCGGCGACATCATCCGTACACGTAACTTCACTTGGTCTGCCAACCTCAACTTCACTTTCTACAAGAACAAGATTACCCGTCTGCCCGAAGAGCGCAAGACTATGACTGTCGACGGTGTTGACGGCTATAGCTCAGGCAGCTATTTCTACGGTGAAGGTGAATCGCTCTATACATTCCGTATCAAGAGATTTGCCGGAATTGACAAGGAAACCGGTGAATCAATGTGGTACATGAACGAACGTGACGCCGAAAACAAGCTGACCGGCAACATCGTTACAACCAAGACCTATGGCAACGCCGATTTCTATCTTTGCGGAACAGCTCTGCCCGATGCTTACGGTGGTTTCGGCACATCGTTCAACACTTACGGATTTGACTTTGCCATTGATTTCACTTATCAGCTCGGCGGTCAGGTGTATGACGGAACTTATGCAGGCCTTATGTCAAGCCCCTACGGATCATCGCGCGGCCGTGCGATGCACAAGGACCTCTTGAACGCATGGACTCCCGAAAACAAGAATTCAAGCATTCCCCAGATGGTCTACAATGACCAGTATGTGTCATCGACTTCCGACCGCTTCCTCACCAGCGCATCTTATCTCGCACTTCAGAACATCAACTTCGGTTACACCCTTCCCAGCAAGGCAACCAAGAAGATTGACGTAGAGAAAATCCGTTTCTATCTCTCGTGCGACAATGTAGCTATCTGGTCAAAGCGTAAGGGTCTCGATCCCCGTCAGTCAATCACCGGTGCTGTGACCAACGCATACTATGCGCCTATCCGTACTATCTCCGGTGGTATTAATATTTCATTCTAATCAGCAGACAACAAGAAATGAAAGCTATATTTAAATCAACACTCCTTCTTGCTGTAGCTTCAGGCCTCACATTCTCCTCATGTATCGAAGAGGTTTATCCTACAAGCAATGTTACACAGGATCAGCTTGAGTCTTCAGTAAAGGCAGGCGAGGCTATGATGTATGCCATGTCAGGTTTCATGGTTAACTGGAACACAACAGGTGCAGAGTGGCACGGTGATTTCGGATACTCGTCCATGATGCACATCCGTGACTGCATGACAGGCGACATGTCTGTTCTCGGCATCGGTCTCAACTACAACCAGTGGAGCAACTATACCCAGATTGTATATCTTGGCCAGAACTATGCTTCGGTTCAGCGTATCTGGAACTACTATACACAGCAAGTGCTTGCTTGCAACAAGGCTCTCGGCATCTATCATGCCGATGTAGAGGATGACTACAGCAAGGGTGCACGTGCGACAGCACTCACATTCCGTGCGATGACTTATCTCGACATGGCCCGCTGGTATGAGTTCCTTCCCAACAACAACACTTCGGCTATAACTATCGACGGTAATGATGTCACTAACTTAACAGTGCCTATCGTAACTGAAAACACTACCGAGGAAGAGGCCCGCAACAATCCGCGTGCAACACGTCAGGAAATGTTCGACTTCCTTCTTGCAGACCTTCAGTATGCCGAGAAATATATCAGCAACGCAAGCTATGGCACTCGTCTGCTTCCTGATCTCGGTTGCGTCTACGGTGTTCTTGCCCGCCTTTACACATGGGTAGAGGATTATGCCAATGCTGCCGAGTATGCTGAAAAGGCTATCAACGCAAGTGGCTGCACTCCTCTTACGAAGGATGCTTGGATCAATCCTAAGTCCGGTTTCAACTCGATGGACAATACATCTTGGATGTGGGGTCTGAAATTCGAGAAGGAAAACGATGCTGTTGCGACAGGTATCTGTAACTGGACTTCTATGATGAGCCCCGAAGCAGAATATGGTTATGCAGGTGTCGGTGCATGTCCGATTGTCGATGCCAAGATGTATGCCCGTATTTCTGACACAGACTTCCGTAAGCTTTCTTGGATTACTCCCGGCGTGACCAGTCTCGTGTATGACTTCCCCTTGGTCAATGAGGGAGACCGTGGTTACTATGTCAACTATTTCCCCTATGGATCTATCAAGTTCCGCCCGGGTGCAGGAAATGGAACTGACCCGAATGAGGGTTCAGCAACTGCAGTACCTGTAATGCGTGTCGAGGAAATGTGGTTCATCTACATTGAAGCACTCGCCCACATAAATCCTGCAAAAGGCAAGGAAGAACTTGAGAAATTCATGCAGACTTACCGCGATCCCAACTACACATGCTCTGTGTCAGCTCTTGACGAAGTCGTAGAGGAAATCGTATTCCAGAAGCGAGTAGAGCTTTGGGGCGAGGGTCATACACTCTTTGACATCAAGCGTCTCAACTACTCTGTGGTCCGTGACTACGAGGGTACAAACTTCTATGAGGATTCTCGCAAGAATACCGTCGGCCGTCCTGCATGGATGAACATGGTAATCGTTCAGACTGAAGGCAACAACAACCGTGCTGTCGCCGGCTGGAACAATCCTGATATCCCCGACAACTATTAATTTGTCTCTAAAATAATGAATGTCAATGAGACATTCATTTAGATAACAGCGGAGACGGCAGTTAAGCCGTCTCCGCTTATTTTCAATATATCCTGTCTCCAAGGATAATAATTGAAACTGTTGGATATGACATTCTTCCATAATCGACAAGAGGCATCCGGACTGTCCGGATGCCTCTTGTTCGGTTTGTTATTTTGACGTAAACTCTACTTTTCCTCTGATTCCGGTTCATTCCGGTGGGTCAGCAGGAATGTCTTGCCATTGTAATGGAAGTCAATCAGCCCCATCGAATGTAGACGGATGACGGTGTCTTCGGCTGCAGCCCGCGAAACATGGGCCGAGAGCATGAAATCTTCAACAGCCACAGGGCCTTTGTCGAGCATATCGACAAGCGATTTTTCAGCCGTGGAGAATGAAATGACGCATCCTTCCGAAGTAGCCGAAGCCATCCATGCGCGCACCATCAGTTCGGGCGCAAGGATGTTTTCGTCCTTGACGCGGTAGTAGGCACGGCGCGAACCGTCGGCTTCAAGCACTACCACCGGGCGCTCCGGAGAGCGGTCAATCTCGATGCGGAACACTGTCTTGTCGCCTTCGGTACGGAAAGCGGTCACCCGGATTCCCTGAGCCGGCCGGCAATACATCTCGGCTGCCTGCTCGATGACATATATATCTTCCTCGTTGCGGACTCCGGCAATAACACCATTGTCTTTGACACCTACAAGCAGACGGCCTCCGTCGTTGTTGGCAAAAGCCGAGATGCTGCGTGCAATCTTTCGCGCGTCGGAAATGGCGAATTTAAAATCCTGATGTTCATGCTCACCTTCTTCGATGAGCGATGCGATGTAGTATTTACCTCTTATACCTTTGAGATCTTTCATATCAATGGATATGGGGTGGAACGGGGCGTGGCCTTAGGCACGCATGACATGAGAAAAACAGTGACGACGGACGGCGATAAGTTGCCGTGTCACTGCATTGTTTTATTGCGGATAGACGAGATTTTCCGGCTTGATGTCGGCAAGGACTTCGTGGAGATAGCGTCGGGCATCCTTTCGGGCCTGTTCGAGATCCATGAACGACCAGTTGCCGCAGTCTCGGGGACTTGCGCCGGGAACTTCACCTTCAAAGTTGGCCACAAAGTCCATCGTGTCACGCAGGAGGTCTACAACATCGGCGCTTTCAAGCTCACCCTGAACGATGAGATAGTTGCCGGTGCAGCATCCCATCGGCCCCCAGTAGACTATGCGGTCTTTCCAGTGGGGATTGTTGCGCAGATAAGTGGCCGCAAGGTGTTCGAGCGCATGGAGCGATTCGGGAGTGAGTGCGGGCTGGCGGTTTGGCTCTGTCATGCGCACGTCAAATGTGGTTATGACGTCGCCAGAAGGAGTGGTGTCGCGCCGTGAGACATAGATGCCTCTCAGCAGACGGTTGTGGTCAATTGTGAAACTCGGAATCTTATTCATCGTAGTCAGGAGATTACACATTAAAAATAATTTCTTTGACAATCTCAAACGATTTGCGGGGAGCTTCGGTCCAGAAGTCTTCATACTGGCGTGAATTGTCGTGGGAACACCACGGGGTGTCGCTGATGACGCGCAGACACATGAACGGAACGCCACGCTGGTCGCAGACCTGAGCGATAGCGGCCGACTCCATATCGACGGCCATCACGTCGGGGAAATGTCCGCGGATAGTGTCGATTTCATCCTTTGAAGATATGAAAAGCTCGCCCGAGGCAATCAATCCGCGTTTCACGCCCTCGTTTCCTCCGAGCTGTGGCAGACGTGCCGGAAAATACAGCGGACAACCGGGGACATGGCCCCACTCCTCGCCGATGCACCAGAAATCGTGGTGCACGAGACGGTCGGCGATGACAATATCCATCACAGCCACTTCGTCGCCTGCTCCGGCAGCAACGCCGGTGTTGATGACGAGTTCCGGACCGAAAGCGTCAATAAGGCTCACTGCGCCTATGGCCGCGTTGACCTTGCCGATGCCACATTGCATCACGGCCACTTCGTTTTCACCGATTTTTCCGCAGTGATAGGTCACTGTTCCGCGAGTTACGGTCGATTGGTCAGAGAGAAGAGGAAGTATCAGGGCCAGTTCCTTCTGCATGGCCACGATTATGCCTATTTTCATGTTCGTTTTTTTATAATGCATAATCCATAGTATGTATTATGCACGGTTCGTTTTTTATTTATGTTTTTTCAATGATGTTTTTTCCGAAGAGGATATTATCGGGAGGTTATTGCGGTTGTTCCACGTTGCATACAGCCTCAGGCTGCGAAGCGTGTGGCACGGTAAAGGCTGAAAGTTCCCATAGTAAGTATAATGGGAGGAAGACAACCATAAGCGTGAACGGGTCGCCACTCGGAGTGATGGCTGCGGCGGCGATAAGAAGGGCGACAATAGCATGACGGCGGTAACGGCTGAAAAATGCACGTGAGAGGAAGCCGGTCTTGCCGATCAGCCATGTCACCAGCGGCAGTTCGAACACTATACCCATGACGAGGATGAGCATGAGAAAATTGTCCATATACGAGTCAAGCGAAATCTGATTCGGTATCAGGGCGCTCAGCTGATAGTCGGCAAGGAAGCGCAATGTCAGCGGAAAGACTATGAAATAGCCCGTGGCAACACCGAGAAAAAACATCATGTTGCCGAAGATGAATGCAGTCCGCATCCCGCGCTTCTCCTCCTCGTAAAGCCCCGGAGCGATGAAACCCCAGAGGAGATAGACACAGAAAGGGAATCCCAGCACCACGGCAAGCCAGAACGATGTGGACATGTGGATGAAGAACTGCGATGCAAGTCTGATGTTTATGAGTTCGATGTCGTGGGTGTCAGTAGCCGAGTCGGGCAGCAGTGTCGAACCGGGCAGCTCGGCGAGCCATCGGTAGAGAATGAAATCAGACTTGCACGGGGCGAGAATCACTGAATCAAAGATATAGGGCATTGCGGCGAAAAGCACGCATGTCAACACGACAAGAAGCCCCGCCACACGGAGCAGGACTCCGCGCAGAGCTTCAGCGTGATCCCAGAATCCCATCTCGGAATTCACTTCCTGTCAGCTTCGTTTTTGGTTTGTGTATTGCCCGTGGCAGAGTCGGCCGACTGTTGTCGGGCATCGGGATTTTCCTTTATCTGGTCGACAGCCTCGTTCATGCCCTGTTTGAACATGCTTATTCCCTTGCCCATGCTGCGTGCAAGTTCAGGGATGCGTTTCGCACCGAAGAGCAGGATTATGGCGAAAAAAATTATAATCATTTCGCCTGTGCCGAAATTAAGGAAGCAAGGTATCATTGTGGTTATAAGGATAAAAGATGGTTTAAGATTGACAATCCACCGACGCAGACTGCCTGCACATCTGCAAAGTTACGTAAATTTTTATTGATGAAACGAGTAAACACTCCGCCGCATTGCAGGCGCTGATGTTAAAAATGGTTTTTGAACCTTAAAATCTTATTGGAAAACCGTAACTTTGCACCTCCAATCAGATTATATAGATTAGATTATATACCATTCATTTATGAAAGCATTTGTATTTCCCGGTCAGGGAGCCCAGTTCGTCGGAATGGGCAAAGACCTCTACGACAACAATGAAGTGGCAAAGGAAATGTTTGAGAAAGCAAATGAAATTCTCGGTTTCCGCATCACTGACCTTATGTTTGAAGGTACAGACGAGGATCTTCGTCAGACCAAGGTGACACAGCCTGCAATTTTCCTCCACTCTGTAATCCTTGCCAAGACAATGGGCGAGGAATTCAACCCCTCGATGGTAGCAGGCCATTCGCTCGGTGAATTCTCTGCACTTGTCGCTGCCGGAGCGCTCAGCTTCGAGGATGGTCTCCGTCTTGTGTCGGCCCGCGCACAGGCCATGCAGAAAGCTTGTGAACTCAAGCCTTCGACAATGGCTGCCGTAATCGCTCTTCCCGACGAAAAGGTTGAAGAAATCTGCGCTGAGATTCCCGGTGTTGTTGTCTGCGCCAACTACAACTGCCCCGGTCAGCTCGTGATCTCAGGTGAAGAAGAAGCCATCGACGCTGCATGTGTCAAGCTCAAGGAAGCCGGCGCAAAGCGCGCTATGCGCCTCAAGGTTGGCGGTGCGTTCCACTCACCCTGCATGGAACCTGCCCGCGCCGAACTTGCCGAAGCCATCGAAAAGACCGAGGTACACACTCCCGTTGTCCCCGTTTATCAGAATGTCGACGCAAAGCCTCACACCGATCCCGCTGAAATCAAGGCAAACCTCGTGGCTCAGCTCACCGCACCCGTCCGCTGGACTCAGAGCGTGCAGAACATGATTGCCGACGGTGCTGACGAGTTCATCGAACTTGGCCCGGGCAAGGTGCTTCAGGGTCTTGTCAACAAGATCAACCGCGAAGTAGCCACTTCTGGCCGTCAGTAAGAATTATCGCGACGGAGAAGGCACGACTGCGTGTGAACCTCACATAAGCGCGAAACGTTTATCATAATGAAAAAACGCACAAACTATTTATATTATGATAACGCCACGCCAGAATGCAGGCTATACCACCGCTGTCATCACAGCGCGTCCGCGCAGAGAGGGTCAACTCAGATTCAGGCCGCTTACGCTTTCGGATGTCGATAAGCTCCGTCCGTTTTTCTCACAGGCATGTTGCCGCACGTGTGATTTCACTGTCGGCGGTATGTTCATGTGGACTGACTATTTTGATTACAAATACTGTATCTTCAACGACACTCTCTTTATCAAGGGTGTGACCGAAGACGACGTTACACGACCGGCTTTTTCAATCCCCGTCGGCAAGATGGGTATTGAGGAGTCGGTCAATATTTTGCTCGAACATTGCCGCCGCGAAGGCTGCGACCTCATATTTTCGGCTGTCCCCGAAGCCTATGTCGCACCTCTTCAGGCTCTTGGCGCAAAGACAGTGGATAAGCTCGACGGATGGAGCGACTATCTGTATGACGCGCAAGCCCTTGCCACTCTTGGCGGCAAAAAACTCAACAAGAAGCGCAACCACGTCAACCGTTTCGAGGCAGAGAACCCCGGATATACCTTCGAGCCACTGACTCCGGAGCTGCTTCCGGCTGTCAGGGATTTTTTCAACGCCACACATCTGCCGTTGTCAAAACCTGCTTTGGCCGACATCGAACGTGCGCAGGTGATGCATGTGCTCGACAATCTCGATGCCTACGGATTCGAGGGGGCGGTGCTTTCGACTCCCGGCAACGGAATCGTGGCTTTCACACTCGGCGAGGTGAAGGGCGACACGCTCTATACTCACATTGAGAAAATGAATCACGAGATTGTCGGCGCAGGCGAGACGGTCAACAAGCTGTTTGCTGCAATGATGACCGAACGGCATCCGGAAGTAATCTACATCAACCGCGAGGAAGATGTCGGCGACCCGGGACTGCGTCACGCCAAGGAATCGTATCATCCCGTTGAACTTCTTGACAAATACAACGTCACTTTCTGAAAAAACATAACAGCTACGGAAATTCAGAAATCACAAAAATAACAGATTCTACGTTTATGCGGACTTTTCTGTCCGTCATCCGGCATTTTATACGGCGGATAAATGCAGAATAGGTTATTTTTGTGATTTCTGAATTTTTGTAGTCCGTGTTTTCCGGCATTCCCCTCCGAAATGCGTAACTTTGTGGCCATTAATAGCGTCAATTGGAAAAAATGGTCAATTATTATCACCACAGCGAGCCTTTCGCGCTCGAACTCGGAGGTCAGCTTGATGAACTTCGTATCGCATATCACACTTATGGGACTCTCAACGACGACAAGAGCAATGTCGTCTGGGTCTGTCATGCACTCACCGCCAACAGCGATGTTCAGGACTGGTGGCCTCATACGGTCGAAGAGGGTAAATTCCTTGATCCGGCACATAACTTTGTGGTCTGTGCCAATATCCTCGGGTCGCCTTACGGGACGACAGCCCCACTGCACACCAATCCCGCAACGGGAAAGCCATATTACAAGGATTTCCCGAAATATACAATCCGTGACATCGTTAACGCCCACCGCGTCCTTGCCGACGCACTCGGAATCGGACATATCGACACTCTGGTGGGATGTTCGGTCGGCGGATTTCAGGCCATCGAATGGGCCGTCATGCAACCGGATCGTTTCGATAGGCTGGTATTGATGGCCACAGATGCCGTGGCCACACCGTGGACCATCGCTATCGACGAAACGATGCGCATGTGTATCGAGGCCGACCATACATTCGGCGAGCCGTCGGCCGACGCAGGCCGGAAAGGTCTTGCTGCCGCGCGTGCGATCGGTCTGTTGAGCTACCGTGGCTACTATGGCTACAATCTGACCCAGCGCGACAAGGAGGAACTCCCCGAAGTACACCGCGCGTCGAGCTATCAGCAATATCAGGGCGAGAAGCTCTGCCGGAGATTCGATGCCTATTCCTACTATTCCATCCTCAATGCTTTCGACACCCACGATGTGGGGCGTGGACGCGGCGGTCTTGACGAAGCCCTCAAGCGCATCAAAGCGCGCACACTCGTCATCGGCCTTGAAACCGACATCGTCTTCCCTCCGCGCGAGATGCAGGAACTCTGCTCGAAAATCCCCGGAGCGGTCTATGGCGAAATCCATTCGCCTTTCGGCCATGACGGTTTTCTCGTTGAATACAACCAGCTCAACAATCTTTTACTCCCATTCATGAGAATGAAACAGTAATGACAAAAAATACCAAAGGATATATTCTCGGTGCGGTGGCAGCTGTAAGCTACGGCACGAACCCTCTCTTTGCCGTCCCGCTCTATGAGATGGGGATGGATGTCTCATCGGTGTTGTTCTACCGATATATTTTCGCGACAATGATACTCGGAGTCATAATGTGGATGCGTGGCGATAGTTTCCGGCTCGAACGGCGTGATTTGCCACTCATGGTCATCCTCGGCATATTTTTTGCCATGTCGTCCGTTCTGTTGTTCGAGGCTTACAACTATATGGACGTCGGGCTTGCATCGACGCTGCTTTTTGTAGAGCCGGTGTTCATCGCTCTGATTTTATGGTTCTTTTACCGCGAAAAGATATCGCTGTGGACCATCATATCGATAGCCATCTGCCTCGCGGGTGTCGTGTTTCTCTGCAACCCGGGTGAAGGGGCACACGTGACAGCAACAGGTGTGACACTCGTCGTATTCTCGGCTCTTTCCTATGGTCTCTATATGGTGCTTATCAACAAGAGCCGCATACGGCGCCTTTCAGGATCGACTCTGACATTCTATTCGCTGCTTTTCGGAATGATAGTCTTTGCTGCGCGCACTGATTTCTTCACGGCCGTGCAGCCTGTTCCTTCAGGATGGCTTCCGTGGGGTTGCATCATAGGCATTTCAGTAGTCCCAACCATTATTTCGCTCATGACGGTGGCCATCTCCATTCAGTGTATCGGCTCAGTACCCGTGGCCATACTCGGCGCTCTCGAACCAATCACAGGTATCATGTTCGGAGTCCTTCTGTTTGGCGAAGTCCTCACCGTCCGTGCAATAATCGGAATCTTCCTCATCATCTGCGCTGTCATGACCCTCGTCCTGACCAAAGGAAAAAGCTGACACATAATGGAATCCATACAAATAGCGAATGCGGACCGATCGGCAATGACCGGCCCGCATTTTATTTGAGGATATGACGATTCTAAATTTATCGCAGTAGAATCTTACGCGAATGGACTGAAAAACAAACGGATGTGCCAATCATCATGGCACATCCGTTTGTTTTTGGGGGATTAAAAGCGAATTATTTGAGACCTGTAAGGTCGATACAGAAAGCTCCGCTCTGGTTGGCATAATAGCCGCCGTCGTTATCATAAATTACAAGTCCCTTGACCGGCCATGTAATCTTGCCGTCGGCGAGAGCACCGAATGCCTGAAGACCGAAGGTCATGACTCCATAGCCCATGTCCACACCTGTAGTGGTACGTGCATTTGGATTATCGCCGAAGAATACCTTTGAAGGATTGGTTGCATTGACTACAACGTAGTTTTCGCTGAGAGTGCAATAGCTTCTGAACGGAGATGTCGCACATCCGTAGGGGTTCACGAGTCGGTAGAGTCCGGCAGTGTTGTAGTGTTCCTGAATTTCAACAGCCCAAGTGAAACAGGGATTGCTGAAAAGCGGGCCACACATGTCATCGGTATACTGGCAGTTTCCGATAGTGATCCATTCCTCACCCTCAGCAAATGTGAAAGTGCCTTCCCATGCGTTGAGGATATAGGGCGATGTGAATTCATCGTCGATGGTGAGGTTCAGGCTGTAGGTGGCGAAGTTTTCCATCGCGTCGACAAGCGGGGTGATTGAGACGGGGGCCGAAGTGGCGCCGCTCGCGAATGTCACGCTTGCGGGAACGGTAAACTTGTCGGTGTCACCGGCAGCGGCAATGGGAACTGTGAGCTCGCCTTCGCCTGACAGGCGGTAGAGTGTGATTACCTGTGCGCCGGCCTGTGCGTCAATGGTGAAGTTTACCTCTTCCTCTGATGAGAAATATACTCCGGGAGTGCTGACCTCAGGAGCGGGTGTGTAGTCGACCTCATCAGTACATGCCGTAAACGACATGGCTGCAATCAGTCCGATTGCTGAAAATAATTTATATAGTTTCATTGTCTACTTGTTAATTAGCGGGTTTAAATTTATCTCCGACAGCAGGATTGCAGAAACCTTCAACTCCCTTGTTGAAGTTGCCTTCATAGTCAACGAAAGGCCAGTTCATCCAGCCGGGACGGCCGTTGGTGTTGTATTGAGCGGCAGCAGGCCAGTTAGAACCGTCGTAGCCACGTGTCACACTCTTGTTGAGACGCTTGAAATCGTAGAAAATCACGTTTTCACCCCAGAACTCGATGCGTTTCTGCTTGAAGCATTCGTCGACAACGCCCTCGGTGTCAGATGCGAGACAAGAGTATGTTGAATAGCGGTAAGTCTTCATGAAGTTTTCAAGAAGCTCCTTGCCCTGCGAAGCATTGGTGTGGGCGGTAGCCTCAGCCTCGATGAGATACATTTCCTCGATACGCATGAGGGGGATAGCTACAGCAAATGTTGTCGCACGCTGGTCGACCACACCGCTGCCGGGACGGAACTTGATACCTGCATAATCCTTGAGTGACGCGCCCTTGCTTGCAGAGATATAGGGTTCGAGACCTGAGAGTGCGCTACCCGCAGGTGCTTTCCATGAGAGCTTACGCCAGTCGGCATTGTCGATTGAAGCGTAGAGCGAGGCATCAATCATCATGTTTGTGCCATACTGACCGCTGTAACCAAGGTTGGATTCGGCAATCATGAAGCTGCCCCAGTTCGATGACTGACCTGTGGTCACGGCATCGTCATTGCTCTCATACTGAATGGCCCACATCCAAGAATTGAAATTCGAGCTGTTGAAACCATTTGTCTTGTCAAACCACTCGTTTTGTGTCAGAGGTGCATAACCTGTGCCGGTCGAGATAGCCTTGCGGGCATATTCGGCTGCCTTAGGATAGTTCTCATCCCACATATACACGCGAGCCATAAGACCGTAGACTACAGCGAGGTCGGGGAACACCTTCGATTCGCGGGCAGAAGTGGTGGACTTGAAGAGCTCTTCAGCACGGGTGAGGTCGGCAAGAAGTTTTTCCGACATTGCGGCATGTGGCAGACGGGGGTTGTTGCTGAGCTGATCGCTTGTCATGTCGGGGGTGACATAGGGAACGGTCAGTCCGGTCACGTCGTTACCGTCGCTGTTGACACCACTGACAGTCTCATTGGGAAGGAACTCATAGATACGGGCCATGTCGATATAAGTAGCGCTGCGATATGCGAGTGCCTCGGCGAGATATTTAATCTGTTCGGGGCTCTGCGGGTCGGGGAGCATACCGATGACTTCGTTGGCCGCCTTTACCTGAAAGTTCAGATAGTACCAGTTAATCTGTGAGAGAAGATAGGTCGGGTCGATATTAATTGTTACCTCCTGCCAGTACATAAAGTGCTGATAGCCGGTGTATGGCTGGATCATGTCATTGGTCATGACATTCTGTGCGATTATTATCGAGGGATAACCGAAGTCAAACACATTTGTGGTCCAGATATGCCACTGTTTCATATATGCCGGCATACCTTTCACTATTGATTCAAGAGACTTGGACGAACCGGCTACCTGATCTGAAGTCACACCATTGGTTGGGAATGTTTCTTCGATACATCCCGTCAACAGAGGTGTTGCCACGGCTAAGACCGCAAGCGATTTCAATATATTTTTCATTGTAAATAGTCGAGAATTTATTTAGAAGGTTACTGTTATACCGCCTGAGAGTGTACGGATGGCTGAATAGTAAGTGTTACCACCGCCGACACTTAAACCGCCGAGAGCGAACTGACGGGGGTCAAGACCCTGACGCTTCGACCACAACCAGAGGTTTTCACCGCTGAAGTAAACGCGTACTTTCTGGAGGAAAATCTTGTTGCAGACATTCTTGGGAATAGTGTAGCCGAAGTTGACATTCTGAAGGCTCAGATAAGATGCGTCGGTGAGATACTGGTCAGATGAAATCTGGAAGTTGTCGCCGAACTGGAAGCGGGGGATTGTTGCCGAGGGATTTTCGGGAGTCCATGCGTTGAGGACATCAGCGTGGAATGTCGCACCGCGTGTTCCCGACTGAGGAGCTGACATATAGCTGTCATAGTTGCCGTCGATAACTTTGCCACCGATCTGATAGGTGAAGTCAACCGAAAGGTCGAATCCTTTGAAGGTGAAGGCTGTGCCGAAACCGCCGTAGGCTTTGGGGATTGCCGAGCCACAGAGATACTGGTCCGGTTCGTCATTATAGTTGACTTTTTTACGTGAATCGATAATCGGATGTCCGGCAGCGTCTTTCATGACCGCACCGTTGTCATCGGTCTTATATACATTCTTCCAGAATAGTGGCATACCTGTTTCCTGATCCACACCTGCGAACTGAGCAAGGTAGTATGTGTACATCGGGAGGCCTTCGGCAATGAAGAATCCGCGTGATGCAGTTCCGTAGTGACCTTCGACATAGTTGCCCTTGTTTGTTTCGGGAAGACGGGTCACCTTGTTCTTATACCATGTAAGGTTGAAATTGAGGTCCCAAGTGAAATCGCGTGTTGAAATGACTGTTCCGTGAAGGTCAAGTTCGATACCTGTGTTCGACATGTCACCAAAGTTTTCCCACTGGTTAGAGAAGCCTGACGATGCAGCGAGCGGTTTCTGATAGAGCATATCGGATGTCTTGCGGTAGAATGTCTCGAAGCTACCTGAGAGACGGTTGTTGAAGAATGCAAATTCGACACCTGCGTTGAAGTTGCCGTTCTTTTCCCAAGTGATGTTGGGATTGCCCTTAACGGAGCTTGCCGAGAGCGAAGGCTGACCATTGACGTTTACAACTGTATAGTTGTTGGTATAGCGGTAGTTACCGATGTTGTCGTTACCCTGTTCACCATACGAAGCCTTGATTTTCAGGAGGTCAACCCAAGGAGCTGATTCAAACCATCCTTCTTTTGAGATGATCCATGCACCGCCGAGCGACCAGAAGTTACCCCAGCGATGGTCCGGATGGAAGCGAGAGGATGCGTCGCGACGATATGAGGCTGATGCGAAATATTTGCTGTCGTAGTCATACTGAGCGCGGAAGAAGAAGCCTTCGTTGTCGTATGAAGTAGTGTATGATTCCATCGAGTTGTCAATCACAGCACCGTTAAGTTCGTGATTGCCCGGTGAGAACATATTTGTACGGGTTGCACCGAGAAGAGTTGTTTTAATCCATGAATTTTCATGACCGAGGAGCACACCTACATCGTGAAGACCAAACTTACGATTCCAGTTGAGAAGTTGCTGATAGGTATATGTCATGTAGCGCTGGTGCTGCTTGATTACACGGCCACCGTCGTTGAGGTTGTTGACGGTCAAGGGGTTGCTGACAGCTGTGCCACGATATTCGTTCACATATACAGTGTTGTTTGTTGTGAATTTGAAGTCCTTAAGGAAGCGCACTTCTGCATATCCTGTGGCATTTACTGAGTTTCCTTCTGTATTATTGGTATTGTAGAGGACATCCGACACACCGTTGCTGCCGAACGATGCACCGTTCGGACGGCTGAGACCTGCATTCTGTCCCTGACCGTAGTCATAGAGAATCATGCCGTCAGAGTTGGTCATGATATTCCCTTTACCGTCGCGGATATACATCGGATAGATCGGAGCGATTGAAGTGGCGATGGCGAGAGGGTTGTTTACGGCAGTTGCAGAACCGTCTGACCCCATCGCATTATTGTTGGTGTGTGAATACGCCATGTTAGCACCGACTTTCAACCATGATTTGAGCTGAGAATCAGCGTTGAGACGACCGGTAAAACGTTCGTAGTCTGTATTGGCGATGATACCTTCATTCTTGAGGTAGCCGATTGAAGCATAGAAATTTGTCGACTGAGTGGAATTTGAGACAGACACATTGTATTCCTGACGGAGACTCTTTGTGTAGGTTTCATCAAGCCAGTTGTCGGGAGTAATGAAATAGTCCTGTCCGTTATATGAAACCACATTGCCGGGTGTTGCAAGAGGATTCACCTTTCCGTTACGACCAATGAAGTATTCATTTGTAGGATAAGAGAACGGCTGATAGCCAAGACCATAGTCAGAGCTGTTGATCAGGTTTGCGTTAGCTGTCTGCCAAGCCTGAGTGGGGCTCATGCCGCGCTCGTTGGTGAAGTAGTTGTAGAGAGAGCCGTAGTAGGTCTCGAAATAGAGGCGCGGGTCCTGAATAGTGTTGTAGTCCTGCACCGCACGTGAGTTCTGACCCCACTTTGCATCAAGGGTCACGATTGCATTAGAGCCTGATTTGGCTTTCTTTGTAGTGATAAGAATGACACCGTTTGCACCACGCGCACCGTAGAGGGCGTTTGAAGCGGCATCCTTGAGAATAGTCATCGACTCGATATCAGCAGTATTGATATTTGTGATTGATCCGCCGAATGGAACACCGTCAAGCACAATCAGAGGGTCGTTTCCTGCATTAAGCGAAGAGATACCACGGATGACAATTGATGACGGTCCGCTTCCGGGCTGACCTGACTGATTGAATATCTGAGTACCGGCTGCCTTTCCCTGAAGAGCGTTAAGGGCGTTTGTCACCTGCGACTGCTCGATTTCGGCTGCGTCAATAACTGTGGCAGATCCTGTAAATGCCGATTTCTTTGCCGTGCCGTATGCAACGGTGATGACTTCGTCGAGCATGTTGGTTCCGTCGAGGACGATGTTCATTTTCTGTCCGGGAGTGATGTTCACTTCCTTGGTGTTCATGCCAACGTATGACACCTGAAGTTTTTTGGTTTTGGCCGGAAGGGTCAGGGTGAAGTTACCGTCGACATCTGTCGCCGCACCAATCTGAGTACCGACTCCCATTACGGTCGCGCCAACCAGTGGCTCGCCGTCGGCGCTTGTCACCGTGCCGTTAACAGTCTGGTTCTGAGCCATTACCGCAAACGTGGTAATGAGGGCCGCAAGTAGTAGAAACAGCTTTTTCATACCTAGTAGTTAGGTAACATCAATGTGATAAAGGTGGCGTCGGTTGCCGGAATTTGCTGTGCGTTAATGATATAAGTGTTAATTATGATAGCGCTGAGGAGATGGAGTATGACCTGAAGTCGTGGATGGGAGGTGGATTTCAGGTGTAAATCACGGGTATTTAATGGATAAAAAACTCCGTGAGCCAAATGCTCACGGAGTTTTTTGACGGACGTTTCGGTGACAATTGAGTCTATGATTTGCCGATTGCAAGTAGGAGTTTGTCGACGGCTTCAGTCGGGCTTGAGGTCGATGCGAGACATTTTATGAAAAGTGATCCGATGATTGCCCCGGATGAGTAAGTGAAGGCTTCGCTGAGAGTCGAGTGATTTGATATTCCGAACCCAATCAGACGCTTATGTCTCAGGTCAAGCGAATTGACATGGCGGAAATAGTCGATTTGCGCATCTCCGAATGAGTCGCGTGTGCCTGTGGTGGCTGCTGACGATACCATATATATGAAACCGTCGCAGTTCTCGTCAATCAGACGTATGCGTTCGTCGGATGTTTCAGGTGTGATGAGCATAATCATCGGAAGCTCATATTTCAGACAAAGGTCACGGATGTCGCGCATGTATTCGTGAAACGGCAGGTCGGGGATGATTATGGCATCAATCCCTATTTCCTTGCAGCGCCTGAACAGAGGTTCTATGCCGTATTGCATCATGGGATTGAGGTAGCCCATCAGCACCATAGGTGTTTCGGTCACTTCTTTGCGTGCTTCTTCGACTTGGTCGAGCAGCAGGCGAAGGTTCATGCCGTTGCGCAGAGCCACTGTCGAACTGTCCTGTATGACAGGGCCGTCGGCCATCGGATCGGAGAACGGAACTCCGATTTCAATCATATCGACGCCGCGTGAGGCAAGAGCCTTGATGATATCGGCGGTGGAGTCGAGTTGCGGATAGCCACAGGTGAAGTAAATGGAAAGTATGTCGGATTGCTTTTCGTTGAAAAGACGGTCTATTCTGTTCATAATCTTATGATTTTCTGATTCTGGTTAAGAATTTGTCTAAAAGATGGTAGTCTTTAGTGCCGGGCGACGATTCAAAGCGGCTGTTAAGGTCAAGGCCGACGAGCTGTGGATGAGATATGCACGCTATTGCTTCGGCATCGTCAGGCCCTATGCCGCCTCCGAGCATGAAGCCTATGGGAAGCTGGTAGTGGCGGAGCAGCTGCCAATCGAATTTCACTCCTGTCCCACCATGCGACGGACTTTTCCTGTCAAAAACAAAGCGGTCGATACAACCGGCATATCTCTCCATACGGAGAAAGTCGTTTTCATCCTCTATCCCGACGGCTTTCCACACTTCAAATCCACGACCCTTAAGTTTTCGGCAATATTCAGGACTTTCACATCCGTGAAGCTGCACGGCCGACAGGCGGAATGACTCGGCGAGTTGCAGCACTTCTGTTTCCTGCCTGTCGACAAAGACTCCGGTCAGTTTAATCCCGGCTCTCGCCGATTCGATGGCTTCAGGTCTTAGCGCGCATGCGTTGCGTGGCGACGGACTGTGGAATATAAGCCCGAGGTAATCGGGAGCTAACCCGGCGATTTCACTTATATTCCCCGGATGGGTCATACCGCATATTTTGATTGAGAGAGCCATATCACTTTATATTATATAGGTGGGAATTTATGTCAGAGAGTCGCATCCAGAAATCTTCTGAGAGCATCGCCGGGACGTTCGTGACGCATGAATGTTTCGCCGATGAGGAATCCGCTGAACCCAGCACCACGCAATTGTTCCACTTCATCAATTGATGTCAGTCCGCTTTCCGCAATTTTGACCACATCGGTGGGGAGCGCCCCTGCTACTTTTTCGGCCAGCATCGGATCTGTGGCGAATGTTGTCAGGTCACGGTTATTGACCCCTACCATATCAACTCCGGGATAATACTTGTCGAGCTCTGCAATATTATGGATTTCGAAAAGCACTTCAAGCTCAAGTGAATGCGCATATTCGGTGAAGTCTTCGATTTCATTTGCTTCAAGTGCGGCAGCGATAAGCAATATCGCATCAGCCCCATAAGCCCGGGCTTCGGCTATCTGTCGGCGTGATACGATGAAATCCTTTCGCAAGAGCGGTAGACTGCTGACCGAGCGGGCGTTGGCCAGATCGGTCAACGCACCTCCGAAATACACCGTGTCGGTCAGAACCGAACATGCGCTTGCTCCGGCATTCTCATAGGCGGGGACGACTTCGTTGACAAGCGCGAGCGGATGGATTTCACCTTTCGATGGCGAACGGCGCTTGAATTCGGCAATGATACCGGTCGGACTTGCGATAAGTGCCTGTTTCATTGACACCGTAGAGCGGTCGGTTGTAATTGCGACCTCTTCACCGAGAAGCCGACACGTGGCTTCGATTTCACGCCTCTTGTTGGCTATTATTTTGTCGAGTATGTTTGGCATGACGGCAGGAAAAATTAGCTGTTGAGTTCTACGAATTTTCTGAACGCTTCAGCGGCGCGGCCTGAACGGATGCTCTCACGCGCCTCTCCGAGTGCTGTTTCAAGCGACAGTTGCGGTTCGAGTGTGCGGATGGCGAACGCTGCATTGGCCACGACGCAATTCTCCTGTGCCGGAGTGGCTTGGCCTGCGAGAACGGCGTCGAAAATCGCTGCCGCTTCGCCGACAGTGTTTCCTCCCGAAAGATCAGCCTCACACGCCATCGGGAGATTGATATCGTCGGGTGTATAGACACGTTCCTCGGAAGTCCCTACGACCTTGAACGGTGATGTGAGCGAGATTTCGTCATATCCGTCAAGCGAATGGACTATCGTGCAGTTAATCCTTTCGTTTTGGGCTATATAGTTGTAGAGTCGCATCAGTTTGAGGTTGTAGACACCCAAAAGCTGATGTTTCGGTAAGGTAGGATTGACAAGAGGGCCGAGCATGTTGAAGAAATTACGCACTGCGAGCGCCTTTCTCACCGGGGCTACACTTTTGAGCGCCGGGCTGAAAAACGGAGCGTGGAGATAGCTGACACCACAGCCGTCGAGCGAACGGCGGAGTCGGTCGCTATCGTCAGTGAACCTGACTCCGTGGTGTTCGAGCACGTTGCTTGCACCTGAGATTGAACTTGCGCCATAGTTGCCGTGTTTCACGACTTTACGACCCGACCCTGCGACGACAAAACATGTTGCTGTAGATATATTGAATGTGTTTTTGCCATCGCCGCCTGTGCCTACGATGTCGATGGCCTTCACTCCGCCCATGTCGACCGGGCGGCGACGTTCGAGCAGTGCATCGCGGAAACCGGTAAGTTCGTCGAGAGTGATGCTGCGCATGAGAAACACGGTCATGAATGCCGCGAGCTGGGCATCATTGTAACGTCCGTCGGCTATGTTGAGCAGCACATCGCGCGCCTCGTCGCGGCTTAGATTCTTGTGCTCGAACATTTTGTATAGTAGATTTTTCATATCTGTATGTCTTTGACTCAATGTTTTAACCAGTTGTCGATAATTTCAAGTCCATAGGGTGTCAGGACGGATTCAGGATGAAACTGCAGGCCTCTCACATCCAGTTCCCTGTGGCGCATCGCCATGATTTCGCCATCAGGGCTGAGAGCCGTGATTTCAAGCTCAGGCGGGAGAGTCCGGCGGTCGACAACCCACGAGTGATAGCGCCCGACTTCAAATTCGCATGGTATCCCGGCGAAGATATAGTCATCGGAGGTCAGTCTGGCCGGAGTCATGACTCCATGATACACTTCTGAAAGATTACGGAGCTTTGCGCCGAAGCGTTCGCCGATGGCCTGATGTCCGAGACACACTCCGAGTATCGGCTTCTCAGTGGCGTAGCGTTCGAGCAGTTCCGGGAGGATTCCGGCTTCCGAAGGGATGCCCGGGCCGGGTGAGATTATGATTTTGTCGTAGGCGGCCACTTGGTCAAGTGTGATTTTGTCGTTTCTCACCACTTTAGGCGTCACGCCGAGCACCCTCGTTGCATGTGCTATATTATAGGTAAAGGAGTCGTAGTTGTCTAATATCAATAGTCGCATAGTTCTCTGTCTTAAAAATTTGTCTTATTTTCCGAATTCGACTGCATAGGTGATGGCCTTGCTGAGTGCGCCGAGTTTGTTGCGTGTTTCCTGAAGTTCGTTTTCGGGGACTGAGCGAGCAACGATACCGGCGCCGGCCTGTGAGTAGAGGCGTTTGCCATAGCTGAGGAAGCTGCGTATGGTTATCGCCTGATTTATGTCGCCGTTGAATCCGAGATAGCCGATACATCCGCCGTAGAGCAGACGGCTGTGAGGCTCAACTTCGTCGATAATCTGCATTGCTCTGACTTTTGGCGCACCGCTGAGTGTCCCGGCCGGGAAGGTGTCGGCAAAGAGACGGTAGTTGTTGACACCTTCGGGCAGTTCGGCTTTTACGCGCGATACCATGTGGATTACGTGTGAATAGTACTGTATCTCTTTCAGGAAGTCAATCTCTACAGTCCCTCCGCTCCGGCTGAGGTCGTTGCGAGCGAGGTCGACGAGCATGATATGTTCGGCATTTTCTTTCTCGTCGGTCAGCAGCGCCTTGGCGAGTTCGCGGTCGCGGTCATCATCGCCTGTACGCCGGAATGTTCCGGCTATTGGGTCGATATATGCCGTGCGGCCGGTGATGCGGAGATGGGTTTCAGGCGACGAGCCGAACACCTTGAAGCTTCCGAAGTCGAAATAAAACAGGTAGGGCGACGGATTTATGCAGCGCAAGGCGCGGTAGACGTTGAACTCGTCGCCTGTGAATCCACGCGAAAACCGGCGCGAGGGCACTATCTGGAACACGTCGCCGCGAAGCGAGTGGCCAACACATTTTTTCACGGCCTCGATGAAATCCCCGTCGGTCATCGTCGATTCCAGATCGTCGGCCGGGACGAAGGGATATTGCGCCATATTATTATTGTGTAACACCGAAATCAGTTCGTCGGTCTGCTCCGTTTCGCCTGCCGGACAGTTTTCGATGATGGTCATCTCATTTTTGTAGTGGTTGACTTCGATGAGAAACCGATAGAGGACATAATACATATCGGGGACACCTTTGAATTTTTCCTCACGGTGTCTGATTTCCACATCTTCGAAATATCTAACAGCGTCATATGCCGTGTAGCCGAGCAGTCCGTCGGGCAGTGAGTCGTCGCAATCATCGATGCGGAAACTTTCGATATAGTCACGCAGTTCATCGACCACGTCCACGCCGTCGGCTATCTTTTTGCATATTTCCGTCTCGCCGGGATAGGCCATGACCACCATATCGTTTTCGACCTTGAAATGGCCGATTGGGTCTACTCCGATGAAGGAGGTGGCGTTGTGCTGTGCGTGGTAGTCGGAGCTTTCGAGCAATGCCGACTGCGGATAGAGGTCGCGGATTTTGAGATAGATTCCGACCGGAGTCTCAAGATCTGCCGGAATTGTGTGTCTATATTGTGTGATAGTTTTCATATTCATTCATTGATTGAGTTGTTCATCAGATATGTGTGAAGATCCTTGTCGCCACGGCCCGAAAGGTTGATGACCACGATGTCGTCGGGGCGGAAACGTTTTTTGTCAAGTACGGCGAGTGCGTGGGCGCTTTCGAGAGCCGGGATTATACCTTCGTTGCGGGTGAGTGTCATGGCTGCGTCGAGAGCTTCGGTGTCAGTGACCGCGAGCACTTCGGCGCGACCCGAAGTGGCGAGATAGGCGTGGAGCGGGCCGATGCCGGGATAGTCGAGTCCGGCTGAAATCGAGTAAGGCTCGACAATCTGTCCGTCGGGTGTCTGCATCACGAGTGTGCGTGAGCCGTGGATGATACCTTCGCTTCCGGCATGGATCGTCGCGGCTGTCTCTCCGCTGTCGACTCCTTTTCCGGCCGCCTCGGCTGCGATGAGCCTTACTTCGGGCTTATTGATGAAATGGTAGAACGCTCCGGCCGCATTGCTTCCACCGCCGACACATGCCACCACATAGTCCGGGGTCTCACGTCCGACCTTCTCTTTCAGCTGCTGCCTTATCTCCTTGCTGATGATTGACTGGAAGTGTGCCACCATCTCAGGGTAGGGGTGAGGCCCGACGGTGCTTCCGATTATATAGAAGCTGTCGGGGTTGCAACACCAGTCGCGTATCGCTTCGTTTGTCGCGTCTTTCAGAGTCTTGTTGCCCGAATGCACGGCCACCACCTTTGCGCCGAGCATTTTCATGCGTTCGACGTTGGGCTGCTGACGAGCCACATCTGTCGCACCCATATAGACCACGCAGTCGAGCCCCATGAGCGCGCAGACTGTCGCGGTGGCCACGCCGTGCTGCCCTGCACCTGTCTCGGCGATGATACGCTTCTTGCCCATGCGCTTTGCGAGGAGTGCCGACCCGATGGCATTGTTGATTTTGTGAGCGCCGGTGTGGTTGAGGTCTTCGCGCTTGAGATAGATGTTGGTCTTGTGGATTTCGCTCAGGCGGTCCGCACGGTAGAGGGGCGACGGCCGTCCGACGTAGTCGCGCATCAGAGTGTCGAATTCCTTTTGGAAATCATCGTCGTCAACGTAGCGGTAAAATGCTTCGCGGAGGTTCTTAACATTGCTGTGAAGGATTTCAGGGATGTATGCTCCGCCGAAACGTCCATAGTAGCCTTCCTCATCGATTGGAAGCAGGGATCTGTACTTTTTCATATTCTTATGATGTATATCTGATTTTTTATTGGAATGAACGACAAACGGAGCGGCCACCGGGTATTTCTACCGATGGCCGCTCCGCGTATAATTGCTGAATCGTTATTTGTCAGTTCTTGTCATACTTGTCTGCACGAATTAATGCCACCGATACTTCTACCGATGTGCCACCAATAATTCATGCTGTTAAACAAGTTTGTCATTTTGTAGTTTTATTAGCTTTTGTGCTGCAAATTTATAATCAATCTATATTTAAAACAAATAAATTGTAAATTATTTCACACGAAAGGCTAAAAATTTTTTCAAAAAACATCTACCACCTTATTAATATAAAGGATTGGAATTTTAGCTGTCCTGTCGGGGTGATTGCAGATGGAAATATAGGTTGCGTGGAAACAACTATGGTTTTATCTTTGTTAACGATTGACTTCAAAAGAAACCTTGTAAACAAAATCCTGCAATTTCCTTTCATTTTGTTACTTCTAATTGCCCCAAAATGCCATTTTGACGGCATTAACATCGTGTTTTAACATTCTTTTACATAAAACTAATTAACATACTCGTCAAAAAATATTACTTTTGTGCGCTGATAGTTTAGGATTTGTGAAAAAATATGCAATAATTCATACTTTTTTTCATCATATCCAGTTGCCGGATGGGCATAGAGATGCCTTCTGCATGCAGAAAACTGTCTGAAATATCCGGCTACAAACCGGCATAGGCAATCAAGGTAATCAAAAGATACAGACCGAAGCCATTAACCCTCAGGAAAACGGAACGCACTCGGAGTGACACCGACTGCAATCCATCTAATATACAACGCAATCATTATTATTTTCAATACTTTAATTAATTTCGTATTACTTAACTACTAGGTATGAAAAAGCTGTTTCTACTACTTGCGGCCCTCATCACCACGTTTGCGGTCATGGCTCAGAACCAGACCGTCAACGGCACGGTGACAAGCGCCGACGGCGAGCCACTGGTTGGCGCGACCGTAATGGGAGTCGGTACTCAGATTGGTGCGGCGACAGATGTCGACGGTAACTTCACCCTGACCCTTCCGGCCAAAACCAAAAAACTTCAGGTGTCATACGTTGGCATGAACACCAAGGAAGTGAACATCACCCCCGGACAGAAAATGAACATCGTCCTCGACGGAACTAACATGCTCGACGAAGTCATCACCGTTGCATACGGCACGGCAAAACGTTCGGCATTCACCGGTTCGGCATCCGTGCTTGACGCATCTCAAATCGAAGCGGTACAAGTGACAAACCCAATTGATGCACTTAAAGGCAAGGTTTCCGGTGTTCAGCTAAATACAGCATCAGGCCAGCCCGGATCATCTCCAACTGTATTCATCAGAGGTATATCCTCAATCTCAGCCGGCACATCTCCGCTTATTGTTGTCGATGGGACTCCATATGCAGGAAGCGTTGATAACATTAGTTCACAGGACGTTGAATCAATGACAGTGCTTAAGGATGCTGCTTCAGCTGCTCTTTATGGAGCACGTGGTGCTAACGGTGTCATTCTAATTACTACAAAACGTGGTAAAGGAACTGCTAAAGTTACATTTGATGCCAAATGGGGTCAGAACTCGCGTGGGGTAAAGGACTACGACGTTATTTCGTCACCGGCTGCGTATTATGAAATGTATGGCCGCGCTCTCGGCAACTTCATCATGGACCCTGTGGCTCAGGGCGGCAATGTCTATGATGCGGCCACGGCGCTCCGTCTTGTCAACGGAAATATCGTTGATCCTAATCCAAACAACACATTCTCACTCGTTTACAATGTCTATGACGTTCCCAACGGCGAAGGTCTCCTCGTCGACGGTTATAAACTCAATCCCAACGCAAAACTTGGCAACAAGGTTACCTATGACGGGATGGAATATCTGCTTAGACCCGACAGCTGGGTAGATGCCGCTTACAGACATGCATTACGTCAGGAATATAATCTCAGCGTTTCGCAGGCGACTGACAAGCATTCATTCTACGTGTCAGCCAACTATCTCAACAATGAAGGTATCACCGCCAACACAGGCTACGAGCGTTTCACAGGCCGTCTATCGGCAGATATTCAGGCCAAACCATGGTTGAAGGTCGGTGCTAACATGAGCTATTCACACTATACCCAGAAGGCTCTTGGCGATGACGGCAGCTCGGGTTCTGTCGGAAATATCTTTGCAGTTGCAAATCAGCTCGCCCCGATTTATCCTCTCTATGTCCGCGACGGCAACGGCCAGCCCATGTATAATCAGTATGGCGTGAAGCTTTATGACTATGGCGACGGAATGAACGCAGGTCTCGAACGTCCGTATTTCGCAAATTCCAATCCTATTTCTGACAATATTCTTAACGTTGATCAGAACGAGGGCAATACAATGACTGCCACAGGATTTGCAGAAATCCGTTTCCTCCGTGACTTCAAATTCACCACCAACAATACTGTAAACGTCTTCGAGCAGCGAGGCACTGACGTGACCAATCCCTACTTCGGACAGTATGCAACCTCCAACGGTATAGTGCAGAAAGTCCACGCACGCCGTATCGACTACACCTATCAGCAGCTTCTCAACTGGACACGCCAGTTTGGCGAACACAACGTAAACGTGCTTCTCGGCCACGAGAATTACTGGAACAAGTACTATTACCTCAGCGCATCGCGCAGCAACATGCTCATGCCCGACAATACTGAGCTCGACGGTGCTGTGGTCGACGGCTCTTCATCGTCATATATCAACAACTACAACAGCGAAGGCTGGTTCGGACGTGTGAACTATGACTATGATAGCAAATATTTCGGAAGCGTGTCATATCGCCGTGACGCATCATCGCGTTTCGATCCAAAGAACCGGTGGGGTAATTTCTGGTCGCTCTCCGCTGCCTGGATTGTCAATAAGGAATCATGGTTCCAGGCTCCTTGGGTCGACATGTTGAAACTCAAGGCTTCTTACGGCGAGCAGGGCAACGACAACATAGGTAATTTCCGCTACATGAACATGTATACCATCGCTAACAGCGGCGGCAAGCCAGTAGCACTCCCTGCGACGATGGGCAACCCGAATATTTCATGGGAAAAGGGTGGCAACTTCAATGCCGGTGTGGACTTTTCGTTGTTTAACGAACGTCTTAACGGTACTATCGAAGGATTTTACCGCAAAACTTCCGACATGCTCTTCTTCTTCCCGCTCTCCCCGAGCTTCGGTTACACCGGATACTACGACAATATCGGCGACATGGCCAACAAGGGCTTTGAAATAGACCTCAACGGCGTGATTTTCCGTAACCGCGACATCAACTGGAGCGCAAATCTGAATTTCACATGGTACAAGAACGAGATTACACGTCTGCCTGAAGAGCGCCGAACCATGACTGTAGACGGTAAGGAAGGTTATTCAAGTGGCAATTTCTATTTCACTGAAGGTTCTTCAATCTATACATACCATATGAAGAAATATGCCGGAGTCGATCAGGAAACAGGTCAGTCCCTATGGTATGTCAACCGCACTGATGCCAACGGTGTGACCACCCGCGAAACCACAACCGATTTCGGTCAGGCAAGCTACTATCTCTGCGGGAAGGCCCTTCCGTGGGCATACGGAGGCTTTGGAACTTCACTTGAGGCATACGGATTTGATTTTTCAATCAGCTTCGGATATCAGCTCGGTGGCAAGGTTATAGATTCAAGCTACGCAAGCCTTATGAGCAGCCCGACAGGCAGCGGACTCGGCTCAGCAATGCACAAAGATCTTTATAACGCATGGACTAAAGAAAATCCGAGCTCATCAATTCCACGCTTCCAGTATGGAGATCAGAACAACGGCGGAATCTCAGACCGCTTCCTCACCGATGCGTCATATCTTTCGCTCCAGAACATCAACTTCGGCTATACGATTCCCGCGAAAGTCACAAAGAAGATTCAGGTAGACCGTGTACGTTTCTATCTCAGCTGCGACAATGTGGCGCTTTGGGCAAAACGTCAGGGACTTGACCCACGTCAGTCACTCACGTTTGATGCGACAAACTCATTCAACGGAGAATCATCTTCTGCCTATTATTCGCCCATACGCACAATCTCAGGCGGTATAAATGTAACATTCTAAATTTGCAGACTTAAAAATGAAAAATATATTAAAATCGACATTCATCGTGGCCCTGTCGGCAGCCGGCTTTTCGCTCACGGGCTGCATCGACGAAGTGCAACCCACAAGTTCTGTGAGCCAGGGGCAGCTTGACTCCTCGATCAAGGCTGCTGAATCAGGCATTTATGCAATGCCCGGATTCATGCCGAATTTCGACACCAGCGGATATTACCCCGGTTCGACATCCCACATCGATTTCGGTTATTCATCGTTCATGCATGTCCGCGACTGCATGACCGGTGACATGCCCAAGCCGGCAACCGGCCTTGACCGCTACAGTCTCTGGGGAGAGGCATATGTGACAAGCTCACTGGCTTATACCCAGCTGATCTGGAACTATTACTACAAGCAGATTCTTTCGACCAACATCGCTGCCGGAGCCTATGATGCCGAGTCGGAAAACCAGACTGCGCGCGGAGCACGCTCCGTAGCGATGGCTTATCGCGCCATGCTCTATCTTGACCTTGCCCGCTGGTTTGAATTTCTGCCAAACGAAGTAACTTCAAGCATCACTAACGATGGCAACGACGTGATGAACCTCACCGTTCCCATCGTGACTGAAGCCACAACCGAAGAGGAAGCCCGCAACAATCCGCGTGCCACTCACAAGGCGATGTTTGACTTCATACTCTCTGACCTCACCTATGCCGAGCAGAATATCCGGTACTCCACCTTCAATGACCGCACTCTTCCCAACCTCGGCTGTGTTTACGGTCTTCTCGCACGCCTCTACATGTGGGACGAAAACTATGAGAAAGCTGCCGAGTATGCCGACCTCGCAATTTCGACAAGCGGACGCACTCCTCTGACCCAGGCCGCCTGGACCGACCCGATGACTGGCTTCAACTCGCTCAACAACACCTCATGGATGTGGGGCATGAAGTTTGAGAAGGAAAACGACGCAGTCATCACCGGTATCTGTAACTGGACTTCGATGATGAGCCCCGAAGCAAAATATGGCTATGCCGGTGCTGGCGCGTGGCCAATGATTGATGCAAGCATGTATGCGCGCATATCGGACACAGACTTCCGTAAGCTCTCATGGGTGGCTCCTGCCGGAAGTCCTCTCGCCAATAAGGTGTCATACTGCAATCCGTTGATAAGTGGCCGTCCGCTGGTATCTGTCAAGTTCCGTCCCGGTGAAGGCAATTATATGGAACCGTCGGTTGGCTCTGCCACCGCAGTACCTCTGATGCGAATCGAGGAAATGCACTTCATCTATGCCGAGGCCACAGCCCACGGCAATGCAGCAGCGGGAAAGGCCGCTATCGAAAATTTCATGACAAATTATCGAGATCCGGAATATAAATGCGAGGCTACATCGCAGGAGGACATTATTGAAGAAATTGTTTTCCAGAAACGTGTTGAGCTTTGGGGTGAAGGACAATCTCTATTTGACATCAAACGCCTGAACTATTCAGTAACCCGCGCATATGCTGGGACTAACTGGCGACAGGATTTCCGCTATAATACAACCGGCCGTCCTGCATGGATGAACATGGTAATCATCCGTTCAGAAGGTAACAACAACAAAGCCATCCAAGGCTGGAACAATCCTGATTTCGCAGATCTCTACTCTCCAATTACGGGTATCTGACAACACCAATCATAGTTAATAGTACATAGAGGAAAAGAGAGGCATAAAAATGCCTCTCTTTTCCTCTATGTACACCTCGAAGCGACAATGTTGTATCGAGAGGTTGGTTTTGTTCATTCGATTTTTAGGATTATATTTGCAGACACTATCTGAATGAATCCTATGACACAAGCTGAGAAAGACGAAAAATATATGCGCATGGCGCTTGTTGAGGCACGCGAGGCAATGGAAAGGGACGAAGTGCCCATAGGGGCGGTCGTCGTGTCGCCGCGCGGGACTGTGGTCGGACGCGGTCACAATCTGACCGAAGCGCTTGTCGACGTGTCGGCACATGCCGAGATGCAGGCCATCACCGCTGCCGCACAGACCTTGGGAGGAAAATACCTACAGGACTGCACCTTGTATGTCACCGTCGAACCGTGTCTGATGTGTGCCGGGGCCATCGGCTGGGCGCAGGTCAGCAGGATTGTCTACGGCGCTGCCGACGACAAGCGCGGTTACCACACGTTCACGTCGAAATCACCTTTCCATCCGCGCGCCGAGGTTGTCGGAGGTGTTCTGGGTGAAGAATGTGGCGAGCTTATGCGCACATTTTTCAAATCAAAACGTTGAGTAAGGAGGGGGTATATAATAATTATCAAAGAGACCCTCAGAGGCTGTTTAAAATCACCGAGAGCCTCATGGAGTCTTTTGGGTTAAAATACTACCACTCAAAATTAACAATAAATTTTTTTTAACAGCCTCTCAAATCATTTTACCTAAATTTATACATGTTACGATGAAAAAGCCCAAACTTGTCATATCATCGGGAGCCGGAATCTCCGCCGAATCCGGAATCTCGACTTTCCGCGACGCCGACGGCCTTTGGGAAAACTACCCGGTGATGGACGTGTGCAGCGCCGACGGATTCGCACGCAACCCCGCCCTCGTCCACCAGTTTTACAACGAGCGCCGAAAAGGACTCGTGAAATGTCGACCCAACGCCGCCCACACCGCACTCGTCGAACTTGAAAAATGGTATGACGTATATGTAATCACCCAGAACGTCGACAACCTCCATGAACGCGCCGGAAGCTCAAAAATCCTCCACCTCCACGGCGAACTCATGAAAGTAAGGTCGATGCGCGACGAGACCCGCGTCTACACCCTCGACGAAGAACATCTGGAGACCTCTCCCGACACACGCGACAAATACGGCGACCCGGTGCGCCCCCACATAGTTTTCTTTCAGGAAGCCGTCCCCAACATCGAGCGCGCCATCGAGTGGGCACAGGAAGCCGACATATTTGCTGTCATAGGCACATCGCTCGCCGTCTATCCCGCCGCAAGCCTCCTTCACTACGTGCGCCCGGGTGTCCCGGTCTATTATATCGACCCCCGACCGGCCTCTGTCCCCGGTAATGTGACGGTCATCGCCAAACCGGCTACGGTAGGTGTGGCTGAGCTCGTCGAACTGCTGAGGCCGAGCGGAATGTGATAAATTGTTAACGATTTACCACATATTTAATAGAAATTGTTTACCTTTGCGCTCTGAATCTGGCCGTGTTCCTAACTCCACGGCCTCATCATCAGCATCCGGAGCTTGAGTGCAACGGACGCGCACTTAAATAAGAATATGTTGAAAAACCTCGTCATAGTAGAGTCTCCGGCAAAGGCCAAGACTATTGAAAAATTCCTCGGCAAGGACTACAAGGTCATGTCGAGCTATGGTCATATCCGTGACCTCCGCAAGAAAGACATAAGCATCAAAGTCGACTCTGACTTTCAGCCGGTCTACGAAATCCCGACCGATAAGAAAGCGCTTGTAGCCGAACTTAAGAAGGCTGCCAAGGAAGCCGAGACCGTATGGCTCGCATCCGATGAGGACCGCGAGGGTGAAGCCATCGCATGGCATCTCTACGAAGTGCTCGGACTCAAACCGGAGAACACCAAGCGCATCGTATTCCACGAAATCACTAAAAACGCCATACTCAACGCCATCGAGCAGCCACGCGACATCGACCTCCACCTCGTCGATGCCCAGCAGGCGCGCCGTGTGCTTGACCGTCTTGTCGGATTCGAACTGTCGCCGGTATTGTGGAAGAAAATCAAGCCAGCCCTGTCGGCCGGCCGCGTACAGTCTGTCGCCGTGCGCCTCATCGTCGACCGCGAGAACGAGATACAGGCATTCAATTCAGAACCCTACTACCGCGTGACGGCTCTTTTCAACATTCCGGGCGGGACTCTGCTCCGCGCCGAGCTGTCGAAACGTCTGCCCGACGAGCAAAGCGCCCGCGAATTCCTTGAGGCATGCAAGAAATCGATCTATACGGTGACCGACATCAGCGTGAAACCGCTCAAGAAATCGCCTGCGCCCCCCTTCACCACCTCCACGCTCCAGCAGGAGGCCGGACGCAAGCTCGGATTCACCGTATCGCAGACCATGATGATAGCCCAGAAGCTCTACGAGGCCGGCCACATCACCTACATGCGTACCGACTCGCTCAATCTCTCGCAGCTCGCCATCAATTCGATTTCGCAGCTCATCACCCAAGAGCTTGGTGAAAAATATCTCAAGGTGCGCCGTTACCACACCAATGCCAAGGGCGCACAGGAAGCCCACGAGGCCATCCGTCCGACCTATATCGACAAGGAGACAATCGACGGAAGCGCACAGGAAAAACGCCTCTACCGTCTCATCCGCCTCCGCACTATGGCCTCACAGATGGCTGACGCCGAACTCGAAAAGACCACTATCGACATAACTCCCTCCGAACGGCCCGAACATTTCACCGCTTCGGGCGAAGTCATCAAATTCGACGGATTCCTCAAAGTATATCTCGAAGGAAACGACGATGACGACAACGGAGAAGACGAAGACGGAACACTGCCTGCACTGAAGACCGGCGAGATTCTCACAGCCGGAAACGTCACCGCGACCGAACGTTTCACACTCGCACCTCCGCGCTACACCGAATCGTCGCTTGTAAAAAAGATGGAGGAACTCGGCATCGGCCGTCCGTCGACCTACGCCCCGACCATCTCTACAATCCAGCACCGCGAATATATCGTGAAGGGCGAGAAACCCGGCGAAAAGCGCTCGTTCAAGGTAATGACTCTTGCCGACGGAAACATCTCGTCGAGCACCCGCAGCGAGAACGTCGGAGCTGAAAAGGGCAAGCTTATATCCACCGACACCGGCATAATAGTCAACGAATTTCTCACCCAACATTTCCCCGACATCCTCGACTATGACTTCACGGCCGACATGGAACAGAAATTCGACCGCATAGCCGAAGGCGAAAGTGACTGGAATCAGGAAATAGCCCGTTTCTACGGACTCTTTCATCCCGAAGTCGAAAAAGCCAACGAACTGCGCACCGAACACAAAATCGGCGAACGTCTGCTCGGCACTGACCCGACCACCGGTGAACCTGTATCCGTCAAAATCGGCCGTTTCGGCCCGATCGTGCAGATAGGGTCAACAGAGTCAAAAGACAAACCGCGCTTTGCCTCACTGCGCAAAGACCAGAGCGTGTTTGACATACAGCTCGAGGATGCCCTCAAACTGTTCGAACTCCCCCGCGAAGTCGGCGAGTTCGAAGGCAAGCAGGTCATCGCAGCAGTGGGACGTTTCGGTCCTTATCTGCGCCACGACGGCAAATTCGTGAGCATCCCCAAGGACCTCTCACCCACTTCCATCACCATTGAAGAGGCCGAAGAACTCATCAAGGCCAAACGTGAGGCCGACAGCAACAAGGTGATTAAAATCTTCGACGAAGATCCCGAACTGCAGATTCTCAACGGCCGCTACGGTGTCTACATCGCTTATAAGAAAAGCAACTACAAGATACCCAAATCCGTAGAAAATCCCGCTGACCTCACCATCGAGCAAGTCCGCCAGCTCATCGAAGAGCAGGACAACGCTCCGAAACGCCCTGCCCGACGCGCCTCAGGCCGGACAAAGAAATCATAATCAACAATCAACACGTAAACACCCCACTCTGATATATATAATATGGCAAAGAAACCGTTCTCGACAAAACCGGGCGCAGAGCGCAATTCATTCAAACCCGATGTTATCGAAAGCTATAATGTCGGGCAAGAGGCACGCCTGCTCGAATTTCTCATAGAGGCAATGCCCGAACGTAAACGCACGGCCATCAAGAACCTTCTGAGCCACAACCAGATTGCAGTCAACGGAATCCCCGTGACTCAGTTTGACACAGAGCTCAAACCGGGCGATGAAGTCAAAGCCAACCTGACACGCGAGTTCCGTGTGTTTTACAACCGTCGTCTGAAACTCGTCTACGAGGATGACGACATCATTGTTGTCAACAAGGGCTACGGCCTTCTGTCAATGGGCACTGATAAAATCAAGGACGGCACAGCCTACAGCATCCTGCGCGAATATCTGAAATGGAAAGACCCGCGCAACAAGCTCTTCATCGTCCACCGCCTTGACCGTGACACATCAGGCCTCATGGTCTTTGCCAAAAGCGAAGAAGCGAAAAACCGTCTGCAACACAACTGGAACAACATGGTGATTTCGCGCAAATATCTCGCCGTGGTCGAGGGTACTCCCAATCCGGCCGAAGGGACAGTCAAAAGCTATCTCGCCGAAAACTCGCGCTTTGAAGTCTACTCCACCAAGAATCCCGAAGAAGGGCAACTCGCCATCACACGCTACACGACCCTGAAAAGCCGCAACGGATACTCGCTCATGGAAGTGTCGCTCGACACGGGACGCAAAAACCAGATTCGCGTTCACATGAAGGACCTCGGCCACCCCATCGCCGGCGACCGCCGCTACGGAGCAAAAAGCTCTCCGATCCACCGCATGGCGCTTCACGCACAGACACTCCGCTTCGTCCATCCCATCACCCGCAAGGACATGAACTTCACCACTCCTGTCCCTGCATCGTTTGCCAAAATGGTAGCGATGGGCTAAGAGCCCCGAGTCCAACCACACGAAGCAACGACATGAAAAGAGCCATTGTAATCTTCACGTATTTTCTGGGGCTTATTGTATCCTTACATGCCGACGGGCCTCAGAACGTCGATGACTTCAATCCTGTCATATCATTCGAAAAAAACAATATCAACTTCGGCCTTGTCGACAAGTCAGAAGGCGATAAAAAATTTGAGTTCCGTTTTGTCAACACAGGCAATGCGCCGCTTGTGCTGACCTATGTCCATGCCTCGTGCAGCTGTGTCAAAATCGAATATCCACGCCATCCGATTGCGCCCGGAGACAGCTCAATGATAACAGGTAGACTGAATCCGTCAACCATCCACGAAACAGATTTCAAGCGCAGCATTCTTGTGCGCACCAACGCAAATCCGCCACAGACCCGCCTCTTCATCACAGGTAAAATAAATAGTGTTGAACGTGAAAAAAACAAAGTGATTTTGATTTTTAATTAAATTCACTTAAATAATAAGCAAATTGCTATAATTTCGGCAAATTATATTGGATATTATTGTATATTCGGCATATAATCAATATATTTGCAACAGTTTTTCAAACAAATTTCCAATCATTCACTTCAACACTCATCGCATGAAAAAAATTTTACTCCCCGCTATCGCTGCATGCGTATGCGTAGCCCCCGCTTTCGGTCAGGTATACGGCACTACGCCTGAAACGGCAAAGCCTTTCCCCGCCGCCGGAGGTTGGTTCGTTCCGAATCTTGAAGACGCACCCTCTGAAGCATGGTTCAAAATCACCAGTCCTCAGGCCACCCCGGCTCTTTGGGGTGACGCACCTTCCGACTATACAAATCCTGTCCCTGCAGGCCAGCAGATTTTCGTCTATCTCTGCGAAGGCGGACAGCAGGCATTCCAGATGAACGAAGGTTCTGATGCCTACGTCCTCATGCCCGGTCAGGAATATCTCGTTAAAATCACACCTAAGGTAGCCGGATTCTTTGGAATGAGCCCCGCTAACCCACTGCCGGCCTCACGATTTGAAGGCAAAGAGAAATACTATCCGATAAGTGTATCTTCCGAAGAGTTCGGACAGACAAGAACCATCGCTGCCGGCGAAACACAGTGGTTTGAACTCACTGTTCCATACGCAACGCAGATAACCACCAACTACATGATGGCTCCCGTTCTGGCTGTTGAAAAAATCGAAGCCATCCATATTGATTGCCACGGAGCCACAAACACCGGCAGCGGTCTGATGGGCCCATATGTGAAAGCCGGAAAGAATGTGGTCGGATTCACAGCTTCAGCCGATGCTGCTGCAACATTCCAGATCGGCTACAACGCAATGCTTACCCTCAACTGCGGTAACAATCTCCTCAGAGGCCAGAGCCTGACCATTGATGCAAAAAACACTTATCCTGACGCCTATTATACAGTCGACCGCTACTTCACTGTACCCGAAGACGGCACTTACACTTTCATCAACCATGGCGCAAAGGGTACAATCCTCAGCATTGGCAAAATAAAATTGACCGATCCGGAAAACCAATATGCCTACGAATGTGACTGGAACGACATCAAGGATGCAACTGTCGGCAACGAAGATGCAACAATCGTAGTCAACGATCTCGTCGCCGGCGAGAAAGTTCTCGTGCAGTCCGACGCATTCGGTGTAATCGGTGAAGGACCTGACAATCTCCCCTACCTCATGGTAGTCAAAGGCGACGTGTCAGGTATCGATGAAATCGCAGCCGACAACAACGGTCTCAAAGTCAATGCCTCAAACGGCCGTCTCAGAGTAGAGAGCGTGCTTCTCGCATCAGGCGCTGAAGTAGCCGTCTACGACACGATGGCACGCAAGGTCGCATCGGCTGTCGCTGCCGAAGGTTCAGAAAATCTTGAAATGAACCTTGATGTGGCATCAGGAGTATATGTAGTGGTTGTCTATGGTAAAGGCAACTCAGAGTCAGCCAAGATTTCTGTGAAATAAGTACCCCTGATTCATCGACAATCTTATCAACCTTATCCGCAGGGGGGCATTATCCAAATATCCCCCTGTCTATCAAAATCGCAAATTGGTATCAATTAATCCAAACCTCCTACCATAAACTCATTTTCAGCCGTCCACACAAGTTTATCAAAGCATTGTAATTTTTCAGTTAAATTCCATGAAACGACATATAGTGACTGCTGCTTTTATTTCGTGGTTAACCGGTGTCTGTGCGACAGCAGCCACAGTTAATCATGACGCAGCATATCAATACGCCACCGAATTCCTGTCAGAACGCGGTTTGTCAGCCACTCTCAGTCCGGTAAATCTTTCAGCGATAAGCCGCAGTGCGACCGCGGCGCAAACCTCTGCCGTCCATATTTTCAACATCGGAGAAGGCGATGGTTTTGTAATCATAGCCGGCGATGACCGTGCAAGGAAAATCCTTGCCTATAGCGACACAGGCTCTATCGAAACCGCAACCATGCCTGAAGCATGCAGAGCTTGGGTGGAACAATATGCCTATGAGATTTCATCGCTTCCGTCGGAAGACATGTCCTGCAACTACAAATCCATCAATCCTGAAACACACCGCAAGCAGACCACTCAGATCGCACCTCTTCTGAAAAGCCGATGGGATCAGAAATTGCCATACAACATGCTGTGTCCTGTCGATGTCACGACCGGCCAGCAGTGTGTCACCGGATGCGTGGCTACAGCGACTGCACAAGTAATGTACTACCATCGTTACCCGTCACAGGCAACAGGCACTGTTACATATGAAGATAAAAGTCAAAATGTAACACGCACACTCGATTTCTCGACAATCGCACCTTTTGAGTGGAACAGTATGTCGGACACATACACAGTCAGCTCGACAGGCAGCAGCGCGGAAGCAGTGGCATCACTCCTGTATGCAGTAGGACATGGGACAAAAATGCAATACAGTTCCGACACAAGCATCGCCTACTATGTCGATGCAGCCAAAGCACTCATCGACTATTTCGGATATGACAGCAACATGCACTTCTACGAGCGGTCATTAGTCTCTGACAGTGAATGGACATCCATTATCCTCTCCGAACTTGAAGCAGGACGCCCCGTGATTTATGGCGGTAAAAATCCTGCGATGGGTCACTGTTTCGTTTGCGACGGCTATGACGGAAACGGATATTTCCATTTCAACTGGGGATGGAGCGGCCTTAGCGATGGCTATTACTCGCTGTCGGCTCTCAACCCTTCCGAACAATCAACCGGAGGTTCGTCAAACGGCTATTCTCTCGGCCAGACAATCATCTGCAATATCGCACCGCATGGAACTTCAGGTCTAATCCCGCAGACAGACCACCTGCTCAATATTGACAAACTATATTTCCGCGACGCGACAGCATTTCATCTTGCAAGCGAAACACCTGAACTACAGACATCACTTGATGAGTCAATGCTTTTTTTCTACTCGCTGAATAAGGGACTCAACGATTTCACCGGTGAAGTTTGCGCAGCAATCATAACAGACGGAAACATCACACCGATAGCCACCACCGCCATTACCGATATTAAAAACAGCACTTATGCGACCGTGCGTTTTCCGCTTTCCGACATATCGGTGTCCGACGGCACTCACCGCATAGGTTTCTACTACCGCCGAAGCGAAAGCGACAGCTGGCATCGAATTTCCTGCTCGACTGAGACATGGCCATCTGAATGCTACATGACAGTCAGTGGCCGTAACGTCACCCTTCGTCCGAGCATGCCGACTGTAAATGTAACACTCGCCTCAGACCTCAAATGGAATCATCTTCTCTCAGGCTCTCCGGCCACATGGTCATTTGAAATCGCCAACAGCGGCGACATACGTCTGGAAGGATATGCCGGTGTGGCTCTTGCAGATGCTCCGGGCAGCTACAAGGCATTCTATACCACACCCGTTCTCTGCCCCGCAGGCGAAACCATCGACGTAGACATAAAGTCAACGTTAGCCGGAATCACTGCCGGAACATATGAGGCAGTGCCTTTCTACAGCTACACACATATACCGACCGCCGACGACATAACACTGCTCGCAGCCCCGGTCAGTGTGACCATCGGACAGATTATCGTCACACCGGCCGACGGAAGCTATCTCATGACCGACAACGCCGATACTCCTCTCCGTCTTACCGTCACCAACATGGGCCCAGCTCAATGGGAAGGAATGCTCCAAGGAGAAATCATATCAGCCGCAGGAAAGGTGTGTCAAGGACTTTTCAGCGCAAATGTAACAGTCGGGGCAAACGGCTCGACAACAGCACTCCTAAGAGGCGAAAACCTTGACCTCCAAAAAGGCAACTACATATTAAACCTCTACGTAGCACCCGGACGCGACATCCTCATCGCCTCTGTCCCACTGCTCGTGACCGCCCCGCTCTCGGCACTCGACGAAATCACCGCCGGCCACACAGAAGTGACCGTGACTGCAGGCACTATATCAATAATCTCACCGTCACCGCTCTCACGCGTGCTAATCCACGACACTTCAGGCCGTCTGCTTCTCTCGAAGGAGATTGACAGCACAAAAACATCAATCGCAACCGACGACATGGCAGGCGGAATCTGCATACTGACCATCGTCAAAGCCGACGGAAGCCGTGAAGTCAGAAAAATAAACATCCGCACACGTTAAAAAAAATCAGAAGCCAAGTAATTTTTTCATTTCGAAGCTAAGTAATTTTTCATAAATGTATAATCATACCAACATTATCTGCAAATCGCTTGTGCTTGCAACATTCGGGTTTTTAGTCATGCCGACAACCCCGATGAAAGCCTCCGAAATCCCCGCAAGCGTCACTGCTCCGCAGCCAAACGCCACAACCATAAGGGGAACAGTCACCGATGAGATAAACGAACCGCTCCCCGGTGCGACTATCTTTGTGAAAGGTACAAAAAACGGAACCAGCACAGACATTGACGGCAATTTCGAAATCAACGTCCACCGTCAGGGCAAAGTGACGCTTGTGGTCAGCTATGTAGGCATGAAAACCAAAGAGGTGCAGGCCACATCCGGCTCAAAACTCGACATTGTGCTCGAAACCAACGCCGACATGCTCGAAGAAGTAATCGTGTCAGGCTTCCAGACAATCTCGCGCGAACGCAACACCGGCTCGGCCGTAGTAGTCGGAGCTGAGAAACTGGGCAAAATCCAAGCACCCGACCTCAGTTCGAAACTCGAAGGCGTGACTCCGGGTCTGACCATCTATAACAATCAGGTGAGCATCCGAGGCAACTCGTCGTTCTCAATCTCAAGCACCCCGCTGCTCGTTGTCGACGGTCAGCCTGCGACCGGCATGACAATCGACGACATAAATCCCAACACGATTGAAAGCGTGACGGTGCTGAAAGACGCGGCTGCAACATCGCTCTACGGTGTCTACGCCTCAAACGGCGTCATCGTCATCACCACCAAGCGCGGAGCTGACCGCAAACTCGAGGCCAACTTTTCACTTGGCTATTATCTGAATCCCCTCCCATCGCTCGACTACCAGCACTACGCCTCGACATCGTCGGTCATCGACCTCGAACGCGAGATGCTGCTTACCGACCCAGATTATATCAAGAGTCCGTCGGCCTACTTCTCCACGAAAACCAACAAGACGAATGCGGCATATATGTCGCAGGTCGACATGCTCTACTACCGCCTTTCGCGCAACGAAATCAGCGAGACAGAGCTTAACGCGTCACTCGATGCACTGCGCAAAAACGACTACCGCAAGGAGTATCGCAAACATCTTCAAAAAAACAGTCTCACGCAGGACTACAACGTGACCCTCAACGCCGGAAGCGAAAAATATGACTTCTATGCAGCCGTCCGCTACCAGAAAATGGGACTCTACACGAAGTATGACAGCGACGACCGCCTGTCGTTCTACACCCGCAACGACCTCAAGGTCGCACCTTGGATGAAACTGACCCTCGGAGCGAACGTGATGCTCAAGAAGACCTCCTACACACAGGCTTCGGGACTCGGTGAGACTGCGGCAATGCCCTACGACACTCTCTATGACAACGAAGGCAACCTCTCATACCGCTATCTCTACAATCAGGCTCTTGCAGAGGAGGTCAACTCGACCGAAGGTCTCAACTTCATGGGCTACAACGCCATCGAGGAATCAGCCTACAACAAGTATAAGGCAGATGACCTCTACATGAAATATTTCCTTCAGGCCAATTTCACCCTTTGTCGCGGACTTGACTTCGAACTCAAGGCACAGTATGAGAAGCGTAAGATAAACGCATCGGAATATGACGAGGCAGATTCCTACATGATGCGCTCGATGATTAACGAATTCGCATCGACAAACTCACGCGGAGGCTTCGACTACAACATCCCGCAGGGAGGCCATATGCTCTACCGCGACACCAACTATGACAATTACAATGTGCGCGGACAGTTCAACTACCGCAACACATTCGGCGACAAGCACGACGTGACAGCCCTTCTCGGAGCTGAGGCACGCGAGGACAAGAACGATGTGCATATCGGCGAACGCTACGGTTTCGACGCCCAGCGACTCACATACGGACAGGTGGACTGGATGACACTCTCAAAAACCGGTGTCGTCGGACAGCTCTACGCCGCATCGCGCACGAAAGCCGAAAATCTCTACATCGCCGACGTGAAACACCGCTATGTGTCAGCCTACTTCAACGCAGGCTACGTCTATGACTCGCGCTACTCTCTCAACGCAAGCGTGCGTGTCGAGCAGGCCGACCTTTTCGGAAGCGACCCGAAATACCGCTACCGTCCGCTATGGTCGGTAGGCGGCAGCTGGAATGTCGACAAAGAACAGTTCATGCGCGACATGACATGGCTCAACATGCTTAAAATTCGTGCCACTTACGGTATCACAGGTATGGTCGACCAGACATCGTCGCCCTATCTTCTCGCATCGTTTGCCACATCGCCCTACACCAACAGCCCGATTACCATCATCCTCACTCCTCCCAACAGCTCTCTGCGCTGGGAAAAGACCTCGACATTCAATGCCGGTATCGACTTCATGCTCATCAACCGCCTGTCGGGAAGCTTTGACTTCTACAGCAAATACAGCTCCGACCTTCTCGTCAACAAGAGCATCGACCCATCGCTCGGATTCGACGGCATGGCCCGCGCAAACAACGGTGCAATGCGCAACACCGGTTTCGAACTCCATCTCAGCTATGACTGGATAAAGAACCGCGACTTCTCGTTCACAACATCATTCTCGGCCGCTTACAACAAGAATACAATTGAAAAAGTCGACTATAAGCCGACCGACGCACTCGACATGATGCTCACTCCGACTTCAAACTATCTGAAAGGCGACACCTACAATTCGCTTTACGCATATAAGTATGCAGGTCTGACAGCCGACGGCAATCCTTCGGTCTACAACGAGAAAGGCGAAATCGTGTCGATTAACCCTGTCCGCAACATCGATGCAGTGGTGTGCGTCGGACAGCTGACACCGAAATGGAACGGCGCACTCAATCTCGACTTCCGCTGGCGCGACCTTTCGGCATTCGCCAAGGTGGTCTACTATGCCGGCCACTCTCTGCGCGTCGATGTCCCCACCCTCTACGACTCGACCAACAAACTGCTCAACGGAGCTGTCAGCGAAGACATCGTAGACCGCTGGACTCCTGAAAACACCGACACCGACATCCCTGTGATGGGCATTCACGGCGACAGCGGTGAGCGCAACGAGCATTGGCGCTATGCAGATGTCAACACCGCCAGCGCATCTTTCATAAAACTGCGCAACATCGGTGTGGCCTACACCTTCCCGACCCGACTGCTGAAAAAGACACATGCGTTCAAAGGCGCGCAGCTGCGATTCCAGATTGACAACCTTTGCCACTGGGCGGCCAACAAGCACGACATTGACCCGGAGGCATTCGACGCCAACACAGGACTCAGAACCGCAGCACAGACTCCGACTTACATCTTCGGTCTAAATTTCAACTTCTAACAACTCTCCATCCAAATCTCATAATCATTACACGATGAATATCAGACTTCATATATCAACGGTTCTTGCGTGTACAGCAGCCTTATTCTCGTCATGCGACAGCTATCTTGATGTCGAACCAAAGGGGCGTACACAACTCGAATCAACCGACGACTATCTCGGGCTTCTCGAAGAAGTGTCGCCGAACTATGACCATGCCAACAGTCTCAATGTCTGCAACGAGGCTTCATGGTATAAGGTGGAAGAACTCAAGAACTATACCACACCGCTGCGCTCGGCTTGTTTCCTATGGGACGAGAACTATGACCGCGCCGCCGTCACAATCAACAGCTCTCTCTACAACAGCTGCTACAACCGCATCACGAACTACAATGTGATCGTAAGCAACATCCACACGGCCAAAGGCCCTGACTCAGACAAGGCGCTTGCATTGGCACAGGCCAAAATCATGAGAGCCTATAACTATTTCTTCCTTGTCAACACATTCGCAGCACCGTTTGATCCCGCCACTGCCGACCAGACAAACGGCATCATTGTCCGCGAAAAAATGTTTGAAAGCATCGAGGAAAAAGGTGTCCAGCAGTCTGTAGGCTACACTTACCGCTTCATTCAGCAGGACATCGACGATGCAATCGCCGATCTGCCACACATAGCCCTCAACTCTTTCCGTCCCGACAAGACCTTCGGCTACGCGTTCAAGGCCAAAGTCCATCTGTTCAAGCGCGAAATCGACGAGTGTATCGCTGCCTGCCTCGACGCTCTCGCCGAAGCACCGGCCGGAAAGCATGAACTGTGGGACATGAACGACGAATATAACCGCTATGCCCCTCAGCTCCTGATGGCCTATGGCACAGACAGAGCCATCGACCGTCCCGAATTCATGGGCTTGAACGATGCAATCGAAAGCATCTGGAAAAATGGCGTGCAAAAAGATTATGATGCATCAGAAAACCTCCTCTATCAGTTCGGTACGACCTACAACGATCCTTTCCCGATGTATCTCACGGCCGATGTCATCAATCTTTTCGACCAACAGGCCGATCTCCGCATGCTCTACTGCCTGCGCTACCGCCGCTCGCACGAAACCGCACCCGAAGGCGACCGCGAGTTCGCCTCGATGGGCATCCGCTGGAATCCGTCGGGCATGCGCCTCTCGGAAGTCTACCTGATGCTTGCCGAATGCTACGCCCGCAAGGGTTCGCCTGCCGATATCGCACAGGCGATGAACTATCTCGACATGCTCCGCTCTCGCCGCAACATCAGCAGCCGCTACACCCGTCTGACCACCACTGATGCCGCAGAGGCACTGAAATTCGTCCGTGAGGAGCGTAAACGCGAACTTTTCCTGACATGCAACGGATTTTTCGATCTTCGCCGATTCTGTGCGGAATTCAACGAGACTCTGACAAAGGAGTTTGAAGGCCAGACCTACACATTATCACCCAATTCAAGTCTGCTCACTTTCCCCTTCCCTCTCAAAGCCATGCAGACGAGCGACCTTAAACAGAACAGCAAATGAAAATAGCCTCACATGTGGCCACTATTTCGATAGCCACTATAATTTCAGCTTCAGCCGCCTGTGCCGCGACTCCGGCCACAGTCTCCATCAGTAACCGCAGCGGCCAAAAGATTTATTTCCAGCCTGAATCATCACTGAATTATTCAGAGGTAATGGCCAACGACACGCTCATCACCATCAATGAATCTCCGGCCTACTACCGTCTGATGGGTGGCAACGGTGAATTCTATCCCGTATTCGTCACCCCCGGCTCATCAACCGAAATATCTGTCGGTAACGACGGTGTCACAATCAAGGGAAGCAACGAAAAGGAAAACAATTTCATTGCAGCCAATCCCTACGTGTGCCGTACACCAAAATCAATCAAACCATACTCATCGGAGTGGGTCAAATATAATGAGAATGAAATAGTCCGCCTCGACTCTCTGATTGATGCAGCCGGGATGAACCCTGAATTTGCGGCAACCCACAAACTCTATAACCGTTACACCTTCCTCAACCAAAGGCTCGGCGGAGTGGCACTCGCAAAAGTGTTCCGTCCTAACGGCAAGAAGGTTGAGGTAAGCGAGGATTTCTATAACTTCCTCGACACACTCGGATTCAAAGACGAGAGGATATTGACCATCCCTAAATGGTTTGACGTTGTCAACAAGGCAATCGAGACCAAAGAAAGCCGCGGACTGCTGCCGGTGTCAAACGACACATACATGACCATCTATGCCAAGGCCATCGACAATGAAAAAGTGAGGTCACATTTCCTCGTCAATCTGCTCGCCTTGACACTCAAACGCAACTATCTGAACGATTTCAGCCGCCAGCTGCCTGAAATCAGACAGTTCATCACCGACGACTCTGCAAGTGCCCGGCTCAAAGAGCTCGAAAAAGAGTTTGCCGAAAAGACTCGTACCGCCGCCAATGTCGCAGCCGGAACACCGATGCCCGATTTCATGTTCAAGGATGTCGACGGCAAGGAGTTCAATTTCGCTGATTTCAGAGGCGACTATGTGATAATCGACTTCTGGTTTACAGGCTGTGCGCCTTGCCGCGCGGAAATGCCCTACTTCGACGAAGTCGCCAAGGCATTTGACGGCAAAGGAGTGAAATTCATCTCGCTTTCGGTAGATACCGGCGACGAGCTGTATGCCGAATGGGAAAAGATGATGCGCGAAAAGCCTCATGCCCCCGGAGTGCTGAGCGTCAATCTGCCCGACGGATTCAACTCTCCGCTGCTCAAGACCCTCAATATCCACGGTGTTCCGCGCATCATGCTGATCGACCGCGAAGGCCGTATAGTCGAGAGCTATGCCAAACGTCCGTCTGACCCCAAACTGCGCCAGCAGCTCGAAAGCCTCACCGCTAAAAACTAAACTAACTGTAATACAGGGACATCGCATGCGATGTCCCCATTTTTATTTAAAAACTTAACCATGAAAAAAATTATCATTTCACATGCTTTTTTGGCCGTATGCAGCATCATGATGGCACAAGAATCACCTTATAATGCCATTGTGGCCGCTGACGGCAGTGGCGATTACAAAACTATCAATGAGGCCATTTCCGCAGCGCCTGAAGGACGAACAGCCCCGTGGCTGATACTCGTCAAGAAAGGTGACTACCGCGAACATGTCGTTGTCCCTGAATCAAAACCATTCATCCACCTCATCGGTCAGGATAAGGACAACACCGCCATCCGCCTGAACCTCAACGTAGGCGGCGCGCCAAACGGAACGGAGAAACCCGGCAAGACCGCCTACTGGAATCATTCGGTCCATAATCCAGCCTCTCCTGTACATGGTTTCGATGGTGAAGTGGTGCTCGTCAACGCACCACATTTCTACACCGAGGGCATATCCTATATCAACGACTGGGGCACGGAATCGTCAAACGGTCCGCAGGCTCTTGCAATATATAGCAACGCCGACTGCGGAGCTTTCAACGACTGTAGTTTCCGCTCCTTTCAGGACACATGGCGCACTGTGAAGAGCGATTCAGGCCGACACTACATCAAGGATTGCTACATCGAGGGTGCTGTCGACTACTTCTATGGCGGTGGCGATGTTCTGGCTGAAAACTGCACGTTCTACAACGTGCGCAGCGGTTCGGTAATCGTCGCTCCGAGCCACGATAATCCTAAATATGGCTACGCATTCATCAACTGCACCGTCGACGGCAACGCCGAAGCGGCCGACGGCAAGCAAAAACTTGGACGACCGTGGAAAGGAAGTCCACGCACGGTCTACATCAACACCACCATGCGCATCCCAATCGCCGAGGAAGGCTGGTCAGACATGGCCACCGTCCCGGCACTCTTTGCCGAATACGGCAGCCGTGATGCCAACGGCAATCCCATAGACCTCAGCAAACGAAAAACTTACTATAAATATCGCAAACGCGAGGGCGGTGGCTCATGTCCGGCCACAATCACGAGAGAGGAAGCGGAAAAATATAACTACGAAAACATGATTTCGTCGCGCGACGGATGGAATCCGCGCGAAATCATGGTCAAACTCCCTGCGCCGAAGAATCTGGCATACGCTGACGGCAAGTTCTCATGGCAACCAGTCGACGGGGCTGCCGGTTACATCGTCTACGACGGTGATGAAATCATAGCGACGACCACGGCCACTTCATTCATCCGTCCCGAAATCGCCACGGCTCTTAAAGTCCGTGCCGTCAACAGCTACGGAGCTAAAGGCAAACTTGGAGTGCTGTAAGAAAACAAAAAATCATAACGAAAATCAACCAATCCAATCATACTTGATGCTATATGTCAGAATCCGAGTACTAAAAAGGTATTCGGATTCTGATTTATATTGTCTATCTTTGCACTCCGGCTCATTAACCTAAATTCATCAATCAATTATCACACCTTCTTTATTACATGAAAAATTTCATACTCTCCTTACTGGCTGTAGCGGCTTCACTTCCGATAGCTGCAGAGAGACACGTCAATCCTGATTATTCATTCCGCACTACGGCCGTAATCAGACCGACCTGTGTCGAACGCACCGAAGATGCAACCAAAATCAGTTTTCACGCCACATTCCGTCCCCACAACTGGATAAGAGTCGACAGCACTGCCGTCATAATTGACACGAAGTCAGGCGTCCGCTATACTCCAGTCAGCGCTACCGGACTCACACTCAGCAAGAAATTCCGTATGCCTGACACCGGAGAGGCTGACTTCACCATAAATTTCCCACCTATGCCTGAAGGGACTGATGAAGTGAACTTCGACGACGGCTCATGGAAAATATTCGGCCTGCGACTCGACGGCAAGAAAGCCGCCAAGACAGAGAGCATTGATTTTGACAGATGGGAGGCCGAACACCATGTCACATATCCGGGCGAACCGTCAGAATTTTTCAAGAAAGCTGATGCCACTATTACCGGTGTCATCAACGGCTACAACCGACAGCTGGGTTTTGACAATGCATTGGTCTACTATACTAACTCGATCTCCGGCGAGAGCACTCCCAAACAGATTGAAATCGGGCCTGACGGTGAGTTTTCAATATCTCTCCCAATCGTCTCTCCCGGCTATTTTTCAATCTCGAAACTCGGCGAATCATGGCTACAATTATATGCCGAACCGGGCCGCACACTTGAGCTGGCTATAGACTGGGAGCTACTGTTGCAAGACAATCTTGACAAACGTATGGGCAAAAACGTAAACAGAGCCCTACATTTCGGAGGCGAACTCGGCGACATCAACCGTGAACTTGTAGGATGCCCTGAACCTGAATATCTGAACATTTTTAAGTTGTCGCACGACATTGTTCCCTCAGAATTCATAAAACGGCTGAATGAGCGCGATGCCACCTATCGAGCCAATATCGAGGCATATATAAAATCGTCAGCTCTTAATCCTGTCACCATAAAACTGCTAAGTGCAAATGAGAAAGGAAAGTCTGCCTACGATCTACTCGACTATGCAATGTATTATAGGGATCATGCCCGTACTGATTCTACCGCACCATCGCTGAAAGAACCTATCGGACTCGACTATTTCAACACCATCAAAGAAATCTTAACTGAAAACGACAAATGGTTTATCGCAGGGGAATCAACAGGAAACCTCTATAACCGACTGGCTTTCTGCGAACTTCCAAGGCTGATAGGAGCTGAATCATTATATTCGGTCTACATTCCCGACACAGGCATCGGTTTCCTAAAAAATTTAGGTGCGAAACTTACAAAAGAAGAGGAAGAAACAGAAACATGGATTGAAAAAAACATCGGCACTACGCTTCAGGTCAATCTTAAAGAGATGGATGAAATCTATGACCGCCTGTCGCTCGCAAACAGAATAGCAGAGCGCTGCGGGATGCAAGAAAAATACAGCGAATACATCCAACAGTCATTGCAGAAAGGCAATAGTCAGGATTATGAAATAAATGACAAGATACTGAACGCCGACCGACAAGCACAGGCCATGAAGGTGTTTGCCTCAACCGAAACCACACCATTGCTCTGGCAGTTGACACAGGCTGCCACATTTTGCAGCTACGGTAGCCTCAATCCGACAAATCACACAAAGGACAAAGTGACAAAAGTCCTTGAGGAAACTGTAGCCAGAGGGGTGTTCACAGAACCGTTTTTAAAGTCCGAACTCAATAATTTCTATACCGAAGCCTATAATTCACAGCAATATTATCTGCCTGATGACAAACGCGGAGAAGTGATGCGCAACCTCATCGCTCCTCATTCCGGCAAAATACTGCTTGTCGATTTCTGGAGCACCGGATGTGGCCCTTGCCGAGCAAACATAGAGCGTAGTGCCTCCCTACGCGAACGTAACCGGCAGCATCCCGACTTCAAAATGATATTCATAACAGGCGATGATGAGTCACCTGAGGATGCCTACAGAAAATACGTAGAGAAAAATCTCGCAGACGAGACATGCCACCGTATTCCACAGTCAGACTATAACCGCTTGCGCGATTTGTTCAAATTCAACGGAATACCGCGCTACATACTGATTGACCGAGACGGTAAAATCCTCAACGATAATTTCAATCTATATTCGCTATCTAAAACACTCTCGGATTATGGTGTAACATTAATGTAGATTTTTTCTAATAATAGCCTGAGGCATGTCCGGATAGATTTTCCGACATGCCTCAGGCTATTTACATACATTTATTATTCTACGGCCTAATCATGATAAGGCCGGCTCGAAGCTTAAGCATCATCCTCTTTAGTAAGGAAAGAGACTGCGATTTTGTCTATGCGTGCCCTATCCATATCGGCAACCTCGAAGCGGAAACAGTTCCAGTCGAATATGTCGCCCTCAGAGGGTACGCGTTTGAGATTTTCGATAATAAGCCCCGCAAGAGTGGTATATGACGCAGGCTGATAGAGATCTTCGCGGTCAAAAAATGAAAGAAAATCATAAACTGAACATTGTCCGTCGACCAGCCATTCATCCTTGTCCTGCCGCTTGATGATGACCGGACCGTCCATCCCCTCAGGAGTGCAACCCACAAGGCCGTCGAGAATGTCGCCAAGTGTGACAACGCCCTGAAAACAGCCATATTCGTCATAGACGAGTGCAAGATGCTCGCGTGTGCTCTTGAAGGTATCGAGCGCATCGTAGACTGTCATACTCTCAGGAATCGAAAGTCCCGACGATAACTGCCGAGCTATATTGAAATCAGGCTGTCCGAGCGTGAGAATCAGCTGTTTGAGCGAAACCACTCCACAGATTTCCTCCCTGTCGTCGTCAAACACCGGATAGGTCGAATGAAGCTCGTCGGCAAGCACCTTGCGGATTTTTTCTTCATCCATTCCGACCGTCAGGCATGCCACATCCTTACGGCTTGTCATTATGGCTTCAATCCTGCAATCGCCGAGCACGAGCGCACGTTCCATGATGTCCTGCTCGACCTCGCGAACCTCGCCCGACTCCGTGCCTTCCTGAATAAGCGACTTGATTTCCTCCTCGGTCACTTTCGACGAATTCTCGCCCAGACGAAGAAGTTTTACTATCCCGGCAGTAGAAACCGAAAGCAGCCACACGACGGGATAAGTGATAATTGAGAGCATTTTCATCGGTCCGGCCACGATTTTCGCTATCGTATCGGCACGTCCGAGTCCAATGCGTTTGGGGACAAGCTCACCCACGACAATCGACAGATAGGTCACTACTGAAACTATCACTATTTTCGACAGCGTCAGCGCAAGCCTCGGTGCGACTCCCGCCCCGGCAAGCCAGTCGGCAACCTGAGTCGCGATGGTCGCTCCTGAAAACATACCGGTCAGGATTCCTATCAGGGTTATGCCTATCTGGACTGTCGACAGAAAGCGGTCGGGTTCGCCAGCAAGTTGCAAGGCTGTGGCCGCATTGCGGTTACCGTTGCGGGCATCCGATGTGAGTTTTGATTTACGCGCTGAAATCAAGGCAACTTCCGACATTGAGAATATGCCGTTTAGAAGAATGAGTGCGATAATTATTATAAGATCGTCCATGCAGTATCAGGAAAAACATAAATTTGTTTATTTGATAACAATATTTAGCCTTTGTTTGTTTTCATTGAGGCTCTGAAGCTCTCCAACCGGCCATGATATTCACGACGAATCTAAACGATATATGTACAGCATCCCTGACGGATTACCGTCAGGGATGCTGTACATATATCGTTTTTGATGAAATTAATCAGCCTGTGCGACAGTAGCGGCGGAGTCTTTCTCCTTGTTCATGAACTGCACGAGGATAAAACCGATGAAAAATATGAGCAAAGTGCTGATGACAATGCTTAGATTAATGTGTACAAACTGCGGAAGTCCCATCCAATCGGTCAGCTTGGTCTGCAAGGCGATAAGAATCAAGGATGCCACACCAACAATCACACCGGGCACTACATGCTGCTTTTTGGCCTTCGGGCAGAGATATGCCAGAAGGAACATGCCGAGGACACCGCCTGAACATACGCTGCTCAGTGCCCACCATGCGTCAAGCGCATTGTCGACAAGAAGGAAGCAGAGCGCAACTCCGATGCCGAGAACACCGACAGCCACACTTGCAAGACGGAGCACGATGACCTTACGCTCGTCGCTCGCATTGGGGAACATGTGTGAGTAGAAATCTGTCAGGACAATTGTTCCGGACGATGTGACACTTGTTGCCACCGTACTCATTCCGGCACAGAAAATCGAAGCAATCAGCAGACCGATAAGTCCAACCGGAAGTTCGTTGATTATAAAATATGGGAACACATAGTCACTCTTGATACCTTCCGGAAGCGCACCGGGGTGAACCTGATAGAAGGCAAACAGACACGAACCGATGAGAAACAGGATGAGATTGACGGGCAATGTGAGCAACGAACCCCAGAATGCGCTCTTCCTTGCCTCGCTAAGCGAGGGAGCGGCACAATAGCGCTGTGTGTAGCTCTGGTCAATGGCGAAGTTATTCAGATTGGTGAACATACCGTAGATCAGACACACCCAGAAGGTGCTCTCGACAAGGCTGTCGCCAAAGCTGCCGAGAGAAAACTTATTGTTCTCCATGCAGATTTCCAAAGCCTGTCCCGGTCCTTCGGGCATACCTCTGAAAAGCATGACAAGACAGATGATAGCCCCGGCAATGAGAATAGCGCCCTGAAGGGCTTCAGTCCATATCACTGACTTCAGACCACCCTTCTGACTATAAAGTATGATACCGATACCTGTCACAGTCACCACAAGCGGGATGCTCCATCCCATAAGCACATTCATCGGGACGGCAAGCAGAAACAATATCGCCCCCGAACGGCACACCTGTGTGAAAAGATAAAACACTGACGCATATAGACGTGCCCAGCGGCCAAAGCGTTTTTCAAAGAAACTATATGCGCTGATACTTCCGAGAGAGCGATAAAACGGCACAAAGTAACGCATGGCCAGCAGGCCGGCAGGCAAAATTGAGATTGTGAACACAAAGGCATTCCAATTTCCTGTAAACGCTGACGAACAGTATCCTAAAAATGAAATCGAGCTACAGAACGAAGCAAATATCGAGAGGCCGACAACCCATCCGGGCACTTTGCCTCCACCACGGGTAAACTCATCGCTACTCTGTTTTTTACGTCCGAAAAGATAACCGAATAATATAGTTCCGACTGTAAAAACAAGGAATACGACAAGGTCTATTATATTCATGATATGAGAGATAGGGGAATAGTAACTTTAGAGTAATATTTTTAAGAGAGAGAGGGGAATGAGTAATTATATAGCTATTTTTCCAATAATAGAATTGAAATCAAAGGATTATCTTGCCGTTTTCAATCGGGAGACGGTCGAGCGCTTCCTGAATCTTGCGACGTTCGGGCTCATTGAACTTGTGGAACGGAGCTGCCACAAAATCATCCTTGATGACACCGAGGAGCGAGCAGGCACACTTGAGACCCTTCAGGTAGCTTGAGCCGTGCTTGCCGACACTGTAGATTGATGTGCTGATTTGCATGATAATCTGCTGGAGTCGCCACACTTCTTTCACGTCACCGGCCTTGGCTGCGTTATACATGGCCACATAGAGTTCGGGGAACATGTTCGCACCGCCGTTGATACCGCCGTTAGCGCCGAGAAGCACACATTCGCCGGTCACTTCCTCCGGGCCCATGAGAAGCGCGAAGTCGGGACGGTCCTTCATTGTGTACATCACCGACTGGAAATACGGGATATTTGCAGAGCTATCCTTGAAGCCGACCACCTTTTCGTTTTCAGCGATACGATGGATTGTTGCCGGTGAGAAGTTGACCTTCACATGGCTGGGCATATTGTAGAGGAAAAGAGGGAGCGGAAGCTGCGGGAGCATATCCTCATAGAATTCTGCAAGCTCAGGCTGGCCTGTGGCGAAATAGTAGGGCGCAGCGCTCACGACAGCCGACGCGCCACAGTCGGCAGCAACCTTTGCGAGATTGACGCTTTCGACGATAGAAGTGTCGGTCACACACACCAACACCGGAAGACGTCCGGCATTTATGCGGCAGGTTTCTTTGATCATCTCTTTGCGGAGACGGTAGCTCAGACTCTGTTCCTCACCTGTAGTACCGAGGATGAAGAGACCGTGGACACCACCTGCAATGAGATGTTCGATAAGATTTTCAAGACTTGCGACATCAAGAGTGTCGTTACCGAGAAGTGGAGTCACAAGGGGAGGAATGATTCCGCTAAGTGGAGATTTAAAGGTTGTATTCATTTGGATTGGTTTTATAGACATGCAAAAATAATAAATTCCGATGGGCGATACAAACATAAGTCAAATATTGTCGCGACCGACAGACTTATTGTATCATAGGTTGTGGTTTTAATGGCCGTTGAAGAACATATAAAGCCCTATCATAACGATTGCGAGGGCAAGCCATGCCATCTGTACGCTGAGCGACATCCTGCCTTTTATGACAGTCATCGGCGCACGCTCGACAGAGGCCTTGTCCATCATGCTGACAGCAATCATCGTTATAATCAGAACTACGAATATGATGAACGAAAGCATCATGAAGTGGACATGTTCGGTGGCGTTAGGGATGACCCACAGATAGAGGACACCGCAACCGATGCTGAAAATCGTACCGAACGTCAGGACAATGTTTGCTGCAAGTGTCGTACAGCGTTTCCAGAACACACCCATTACAAAAACAGCCGCCATCGGAGGAGCGATGAAACTCAACACTGACTGGAACACATTGAAAAGGTCCATGCCTTTGATATTGTCAACGGCTATGGTGATAAGAATCGAGACGAGAGCTCCGACGACAGTCACTATATGCCCTGTACGCACAATCTCAGCCTGCGAAGCGCCGGTGTTGATATTCTTGACATATATATCCATCGTGAACACAGTGCTGAGGGCATTCAGCGCCGAACCGATTGTGCTTATGAGAGCGGCTGTCAGCACGGCTATCACAAGACCTACCATTCCGACAGGGAACAGGTTTGACACAAGCGTCATATAAGCATGGTCAGGCTCGATAACGGCATCGCCGAAAAAGCCTTTTTTCCACAATGCGAAGCAGACAACGCCGGGTATGATATAGATGGCAACGTCGAGAATCTTCAGCCAGCCGGTGAAATTAGCTCCCTTCTGACCTTCATTGAGATCTCGCGCCGCAAGCACAGGCTGCACCATTGACTGGTCAGTACACCAGAACCACAGACCTGAAATCGGATAGCCGAGCAGGATTGGCAGCCAAGGGAATTCCTTATGATCGTTGGGCTGGAAGAGATTCCAGTAGTGTGACGGGACTACGCTTGAATCGGCAAGGGTGTTGATACCGCCAACAACCGACTCGCCGCCGAGATGCCAGATGCCGACCACCGTCAGCGTCGCAGAGACAAAAATCAGCAGGACCATCTGATAGACATTCGTATAGGCTATAGCCCTCAGACCTCCGATAATCGTAAAGAAGGCCGAAATCGCAAGCAGAATGAAGGCCGAGAACCACATCGGAATCCCGAATACCTGACGGATGATGATGCCACCGGCAAAAAGAGTCAGTGCGAGCCACGAAATCAACACTGTGACTATCGTGTACCACGCAAGCATGTTGCGGGTCGATTCGCCGAAACGTTTCCCCATGAATTCGGGAAGAGTGGTTATCTTCTCGCCAAGATAGCGCGGAGCAAACACAAAGGCAAGAAGTGCTATAAACACGAAGGCATACCACGCATAGTTGCCTGACACGATGCCGGCTGCGAATCCGGCGCTCGCCGATGCGATTAGCATCGACGGTCCGACATTCGTCCCCCACATGGAGAATCCGATATGATGCCATTTCAGAGAATTTCCGGCAAGAAACTTGTGTGCGCCTTTCTTGGTTTTCGAACTGGCCCAGAGGCCAATGGCCAACAACACCACAAAATAGGCGATGAGGACCACCCAGTCCATAGGCCGCATTGATAAATCGTTCATTTTAATTTTATTAGATTTAGGTAAATAAAGCTGTTACGTGAATTAGACAAGTCAACAATAAAGAGTGAGTCACACTCACGCGCCGACAAGTCGACGCGCGAGTGCAACCGCTGTATTTGCATTGTCACTGTAGCCGTCAGCTCCGATCTCGTCGGCAAAGCTCTGGCTTACCGGGGCTCCGCCCACCATCACCTTCACTTTGTCACGCAGACCGGCTTCTTCAAGAGCTACGATGACATCTTTCATATAAGTCATTGTCGTGGTGAGAAGTGCGCTCATACACAATATATCAGCTGCGCTCTTACGGACTTCATCGACAAATGTCTCGGCAGGGACATCGATGCCGATATTGATGACCTCGAAGCCGCAGCCCTCAAGCATAGAGGCTACAAGATTCTTGCCGATATCATGCAGGTCGCCTTTGACAGTTCCGATGACCACCTTTCCAAGCGTTGCGGCCGCACCGCCTGCAAGCATCGGCTTCAGCAGCTCAAGGGCAGACTTCATGGCGCGTCCAGCCATGAGAAGCTGTGGCACGAAAGCTTTGCCGTCCTGAAAACGCTGTCCGACCTCAGCCATCGCACGTATCATCTGACCGTTGATTATATCCTGAGGAGCGACACCGTTGTCAATCATGACTTTGGTGGCCGCGGCAGCATCGTCAGCCTTGCCTGCGAGTATGGCTTCAAACACACCATCGTTGCTGACAGCCTCCTGTTCCGGACTCACATTGGCCGGTGGACAGCAGTCGCAGTTCACACCATGCGCAATCACCGGCTCACGGTAACGCGGTTTTTCGTCAATTTTTACCTCTACCACATCCGATTTCAGACCCGGGCAGTGAGGTGAAAGCCACAGCCCCTTGACCGGTTCTGTGATGCGCACGAGTGCGGCAATATGCTTGTCGGTAGTTCCGCAGCAACCTCCTATTATGTTGACCACATGTCCGTCGAGCAAAGGCCACATGGCAGACTGAAGCATCTCGGGCGACAATCCGTAGTTACCGTTGTCATCAGGCAGTCCGGCATTCGGATAGGCGCTTATCCTGTAGTCGCATTCGCTGCCGAGACGCACAAGCAATGGGATCATCTCACGGATATCCCTCACGCAGTTCAGACCGACCGAGAGGACGGGGACATCCTTAAGTCCGGCTATGAACCCGCTGACCGACTGACCAAGCATATTGTATCCGTCGGGAGTCTTGACAGTGAAACTTAACATCAGCGGCAATGTCTTACCGGCCTTGCGCATGGCTCTGACAGCTGCCTTTATAGCCGCATCGGCATTCTTGACATCAAAAATGGTCTCTATGAGAAGAACGTCAACCCCACCTTCGATAAGAGCCGAAGCCTGCTCCTCGTATGCTTCAAGAAGTATGTCGTAGCTGAAAGTGGCCCATCCGGGCTGCACGCTTTCAGAATTCAGCGAGCAGGTCTTGCTTGTCGGACCGATTGAGCCGGCAACGAAACGTGGCTTCCACGGAGTCTTGCGTGTATATTCATCAGCCAGCTCACGCGCGATGCGGGCGGCTGAGAGATTTATTTCACGGCATATTCCATCGAGCCTGAAATCGGCCATCGAAATACGCTGGGCATTGAACGTGTCGGTGCTTATTATATCAGCTCCGGCGTCGAGATACCTGCGGTGAATCTCACGGATTACGTCAGGTCTTGTTATCGACAGCAGGTCATTGTTGCCTCGCAAGGCACATCCGTGGTCACTGAACCTCTCACCTCTGAAATCATTCTCTGTAAGGCCGTAGGACTGTATCATCGTCCCCATCGCACCGTCAAGCACGAGCACACGTCTTTCCATCGCCTTGACCAGAGGAGATTCCTCATCTATCGCGAGTGCTGAAGTTCCGTCAGCTTCAAGAGCCTCACTTTCAACTTTATCAATGATACGCTCAACCTCAGCGTCAGCATCAAACTGACCATCTGACGTAAGCTTCATCACATCCGTATCATCGCGTCTTGCAGCCGGGCGGTAACGGTATTCCTCAACTATCTTCATCGCCTGCTCGACTTCGGCCTCATTGTGGAAATCCATTTCGAGGTGCACGCCGTTGCCTCCGATGTTGTCAAGAAGCGGTTTCAGCTCGTCGAGAGTCACCCAGCAGGCCATAATGCTCTTACCGCCGTCAAGGATACGGCGATAGAGGTCATACCATTTCGGTGAGCCGCCCTGAGGCTCACCGACACCGGGAGTCCACTGGATTGCGTTGAGTTCCTCGACCTCAAGAAGCGCCGGGAGATGATGGAGCGCACCCACACCGTCGAGATGATAGAGAGTGTAGTCAATCCGCTGACACTGCTGGCGGATGAACGGCTGCACGAAGCGGCGGTAGTCATCGACACTTATCATGGTCGATATGTCGCTCTGGAGTTTCGACATCCTACCCGGGGCCCACGACGAGAAGTAGCAGAAAGCCATTTCGTCGCCTTCGCGGATTATGTCGTAGAGTTCGTCGTAGACACGGAAATATATGTCGTTGATCTGCTGCATCTGGCGCTCAAGCACATCGGGCTGCATCACAGTGTCGAGAAGCACCTTGTCAGTGCCCTTGATGGCGGCAAGCACATCGAGTCCTTCCATAAGGTCAGGCATACCGACATAATAGTGGCCCTGAGCCTTAGCCTTGCAAGCTTTGAGAAGCTCCTTGTGGAGAAGCCAGTTGGGATGGTTTTCGTCAAACTTCAGCTCGTCGGTATAATTTGGGTCGGGATGAATCCAGATTGTATCAGGTCCACCCTCGAACACTCCGCCGAGTATCGCCGCGAGCGAACCCGGGCCAAGCTGAGTGTTGGCCACAGGGAGGATGTCGGCCTTCAGCGAACTGTGTGCCACATACCAGTCGAGATATTCGGCACGCCACTTCGGGTCAAACCATTTCTGATTGAGGTCTATAGGAGCTGCCGGTGCAGGAATATCGGCGTGAGGCTTCACACCTTCCTGAAAATGCTCCCACATGTTGAGAACAATTCCTTTGTGATTCCACCAGTCAATGTAGTGCTGTTTGGTTTCCTCAAGATTTTCTTTCCATGTATTCATTGATAGGCGGATTTTATTCGTTGAAAAGTTTTTCGTTCCAGATTCCCTTGAAATTCTCGTCGACATGGATGCTTATGGTCTTCGCCATGTCCATTTGGTCGGTGCAGTCGACGGCTTCGGGATAGAACGGAATATCGCTGCCATACTTCACATAGACTGGCATCTCATCGAGCGGGACTTCCACATCCTTGAGCCAGCGGCCTCCGTCGATAACCTCACCGCTGAAGAAGTCAACCCACTTGCCTTCGGGCAGATAGATGTCGCGGCGGTTCTCGGAGTTCATCACTGGAGCGACGAGGAAGCTGTCGCCGAAATAATACTCATCGTCGATGTGACGGCAGGTACGGTCATCGGGATGATGGAATATCAAGGCCTGCACGAGTGTCGAACCGCTGACAGTGGCGCGCTCGCTCTCGGCGTAGATATAAGGAATGAGTCCGTAGCGCAGCTTCCACCACTTTTTCACAATCGGGGCTATCGCCGGATAGTGCCACGGCTCGCGCTTGCTTGTGCCGTGATAGCGGATATGCGACGAGAATACGCCAAACTGTGTCCAGCGCACATAGACATCATCGTCAACCACGGAGTTCATGAAGTTGGGCAGCGAATGGAAGCCCGGAACGTCGTGACTCCAGAAAGCAAAGCCCGACAGACCAAAATGCAATCCGCCCTTCAGCGAACCGGCCAGACCGTCCCATGAGCTGCATGAGTCGCCACCCCAGTGGAGAGGATAGCGCTGACATCCGGCCCATGCGGCACGCGCCCATACAATACCGTCGCCGGTCACATCCTTCGTAATCTCATAGGCAGCCTTCTGATAGAGGAGCGCATAGAGATTGTTGAGAAGCTCCGGTTTCATACCTTTATAGATGGCATCCATGTGGATGTTTTCACCGAAATCGGTCTTAATGCACACCACACCCATGTCAAGAAGCTCCTTGAGCAGACCTTTATACCACTCTGTAGCGGCGGGATAGGTGAAATCAATCGTTCCGGCATAGTCAAGAGCCGAGAAGTTCGAGCCCTCCGACGCCTGCTGCTTGGTAAGGGGTGCTATATAGTCGTTTTCGCGTGCCTCGTCAATCTGTTCGGCATCCTTGGCCACGTAGGGTAGCTGCCACAGTGACACACGGAATCCTTTGTCACGTAATCCGCGCAGGAATCCTTCGGGATCGGGGAAACGCTCAGGATTGAATTTCCACTCGCAGAGCCAGTCGGTGCGGAACCATCCTGTATCGAGATGTATCACATCGCATGGATAATGCTCATCACGCAGGCGGTCGCATATACCGTCGACCTCATCAGCGCTGAAATATGTCATACGGCTCATCCACACACCGAAACTCCAGAGCGGCGGCATGGTAGGATAGCCCGTGAGGTCGCGGTAGCCCCTGATAATCTCCTCTATCGAATCGCCGCCGATGACAAAGGCATCGACAAGCGCCTGATCGCTCATGAACTGCACCGAGCGTGTCGAATGCCCGGCAAGCGAGAGCTTGCACCAAGAAGTGGTGTGATAGAATGTGCCATACATGCGGCTCGACACATAGAACGGAATGTTCTTATAGGTGCGGCGATTGTTGACACCCTGTCCGTCCTGATTCTTGAGGAAGAAGGTCTGGCCACTGAGGTCCATCTTGGCGAATCGCTCGCCTGTGCCGCCGAAACATTCATCGGGCTTGCATTCAAACGAAAGAGTCGCACGCTCCTTCTCACCGTCGAGCTTGCAATAGGCAAGAGGGAGAGCATCGTAGCGTGGAGGCGAGAAATGGTCGTAGGCCGCGAGACGAACTTCACGCTTTCCGTCAGGATAGAGGCGGAGGTCAAGAGTCTCCTGCGGATCGGGCAGCAGTGTGCTCCAGCGGTCGAGGAGCGGCTCGCGCAGATTGATGACCGCGCGGCGGACACCATCGGCTGTCGATATAATCCACTCGCCATCATTAAATTTCGCATCGAGGGGCATTTTGGCAACACGCTCGCTGAGCATGAGCATCTCGGAATCGTCGGACATCTCGATGTCTCCGAAGCCCATGAACACACGTGTGATCTTAGGGCCGTATTGCCTTATGATAAGTGTATGGTTCTCGCGCGGGGCTGATTCATCGGCCGCCATATCGTTGGCAAGCTGCTGCTTCTGAAACGGAACGGTTACAAGGACATCGCCGTCCTTGACATTGACCGCTGTCGGGCTGCAAGCCTTCCATAGCGATTCGTCGCGCTTTAAATCTATGTCAAAATCAAGAAAATCAAATAAATGATAATTCGTAGGTTTCATCTTTGATTATTATCGTTGTTACTTTTCCTAAATATGTATGTCGCAATTGCAGAAATAATCATAATGTCAATCCCGCTTTCCGGGCAGGTTGAGTTTCGGCTCGATGTGAGGGCCGTTGTCACCCACGACGAGTTTCGGTCCGGGACGGTTGTAGCCGAATTCCGGGTCGGGGCAGTGATTGCCGTCGACTGTATAGCCGTCGGTGGCCTCGTCGAAATATATATAGAACGCACGGTGGTTGGTGGCATAGGGTGCGTCGATGAGATTGTCAATACGGTTGCCACTGATCACCGAGCCGGGTTGATTCGAGAGCGTGTAGATACCTCCGGCATCATAGAGCTGTGCGGCAAAATGGTGCACATGGTTGCCGGTGATGCGGTTGTTTGACATGCCGCTTTCAAGCGGAGTCCACCCCCACCCCACGCAGATGCCTGAATAATTCAGATGGGAGACTTCGTTGTCGGCTATCGTGACATCCCTCACATAGCCAGCGCCAATACCGACACATCCCCAGTCCTCATTGGTAGCGTCGCGGACAATGTTGGATTTCACATTGATGTTGCGACATATATCACCGGCCACGGCAGGGATATAGGGGACATGGGTCTCGAATCCTCCATCGGGGAAAGCGCCCATCTGCAAGGCTGTGCCACCTATATCCTCAAACAAGCAGCCGGAAACCTCCGAATCACTGACTGCGGTCACATAGTCAAGTCCCGTAGCACCGAGATGACGGAATGAACAGTCCTTGAAATCTATATTGCTCGCATGGCTTACTGTGATTGCAGCCTCCGGGCGCGCTATCCAAGCCTGATTCTCAAGTTCGGCCTTTTCAGGCAGACCGGGTATATGGAGCTTATAGGCATCGAGCAGCCGGAAACCGCCCTGCAATGTCACGTGGCCTTCGACCGACGGGCGCAGCCATGCAGCATGCTCGAATCCGACATTCTCAAAACGGATATTGCCGACATTGCGCTCACGGCTTCCTTCGACAGCGACAATTGTCTCAAGCAGTGGAATTGTCACCTCCGAACTGTTCATGTCGCCATCGGACTCCTCGGGATAGTAGTAGATGCGTCCCGAAGGATAGTCCTGATACCATTCTCCGGGTGTGTCGAGCAGCTCAAGCGCATTGGCAAAGAAAAATGATGAATTTCCACGTTCGCCTCCAATCACGGGCTGAGGCCACGGGTGGTCGAATTCCAGACGGCTTTCGGGGTCGTGGAATGAAACAACCGTGTTGCCTTTGCCGTCGGAAACCATATCTTTAACCCTGAGTGTCGCTATGGCCCAACGCTGATGCACGAACATTTCGAGCTGGCGTGCGGCCGAAAGGTCAATACCGGGAGTGGGGACTGTTATAGTGCGGTCGGAAGTATTGAAATCAACCATGCGTTCCATCACTCCGGGCGCGAACTGCGAAGCGCGCTGTGCCTTGCGACCGTTGACATAGAGCTGGCGGGTCTCGACAATGCGGTTGCCAGACAGCGGAGCTTCAGCCACCCAGATTTTGTCACGCAGATGACCTGCGACACGCGGATCGTCACATCCCTTGGTCCAGCCTTTGACCTCCAGACCTCCGCTAATGACCGCCGTCTCTCCTTCAGGCGCACAGATTACGGTGACTGATTCAGGAGTGCCACTGTCCTCGGGACGTAAAAAAAGCGGAGTTCCCTGACGATAGACACCACCATCAAGGATTATCCTTATGTCGCCGGCAGCTTCCTTGGCGTTAAGACGTCGCCATTCGCGTGCACGTTTCAACGCTTCGCCTACCGACTTCAACGGTTCGGCGACCGTCCCGGAAGCAGTATCGTCACCTTTGGATGCCGATACGTAGATATTACCTGCATGTGATACCATCGACGACGCAAGTACTAAAGTTATAAGTAGATTTAAAAATCTCATGGTATTTTGTTTAGCCCTAAACTATATTCTTACATAATGTATGACAAAAGTACAAATTCTCAATGAATTTGAAAAATATTTATAGAGAATTCAGCTGAAAAGAAGTATATTTGCAACCGGAAATCAAAAACATGTGACTACAACATATTGTAACAAACCATGAAAATTAATATGACCCGCTGGATGCAGGACATTATCGAGCGTAAAGATGTGGCTGCGATACCTGTCATGACTCATCCGGGAATTGAAATAATAGGTGAAACCGTCCTCCGGGCCGTGAGCGACGGAAATGTACACCACAAAGCGATAGAGGCGCTGGCTAAGAAATATCCCACGGCAGCCGCTACCGTCATAATGGATCTTACGGTCGAGGCCGAGGCTTTCGGCGCTGAAATCTCGTTTCCTGAGAATGAAGTCCCGGCTGTCATAGGCCACATGCTCAACTCGCCTGAGGATATTGAACGACTTAAAGTCCCGTCGCTCCGCGCCGGGCGAGTGCCTGAATACATCAAAGCCAACCTTCTAGCTGCACGCACGATAACCGACCGCCCTGTGCTTGCCGGATGTATCGGACCTTTCTCTCTCGCCGGACGACTCTACGACATGTCGGAAATCATGATTCTCATCTATCAGAATCCCGAAGCCGCACATTCGCTCCTCTCGAAATGTACGGAATACATACTCCGTTACTGCAAGGCTCTGAAGGAAACAGGTGTCAACGGTGTCGTGATGGCCGAACCGGCTGCAGGACTCATGTCGGACGAAGACTGCACGCGCTTTTCGTCGGACTATGTAAGACAGATAGTCGATCAGGTGCAGGACGATTATTTCACAGTCATACTCCACAACTGCGGAAACACCGGCCACTGCACCAAGGCAATGGCTGCCACCGGCTCGGGAGCATATCATTTCGGTAACAAATGCGACATGGCCGAAGTGATCCGCGAGATTCCTCCCACGGCCCTCGCAATGGGCAACCTCGACCCGGTTTCGGCATTCAAGGAAGCCACTCCGGATGAGATGCGCGCGGCAACAGCCGAATTGCTCGGACGCATGAGCGACTATCCAAACTTCGTCCTGTCGAGCGGTTGCGACACTCCTCCCCACACTCCGTTCGCAAACATCGACGCGTTTTTCGAAGCGCTTGACGCATATAATAACAAAAACTCATAAAGCGAAAAAACATAATCAGAACCGTCCAATGATCAAACGCGAGCTAAGTTTCAACGACCTTGCCATCGAACCGTCTGAAATCTATGAGCAGATGGGCTATGGCACGGCTGAACCGGACGCTATGACCGTCGGCGAAACCGACGAGATGATTGCACGCGTAGCAGGATTCGTTCGTCCCGGATTCTGTTTTTTTGTCACGGACGGCCAACTTGACAACGACCACAGCACCCTTACCGTAATGGGAAGGGAATTCTCCATCGGACGCATTATCAGCCGGCAGTTGCGCGGATCGTCACGCTACACATTCTTCATAGCCACAGCCGGAATGGAGTTCGAAGAGTTCCAGCACGCTCTTATGGCCGACGGCGACATGGTGAAGGTGTTCATTGCCGACGCGATAGGCAGTGTAATCGCCGAAAAAGCAGCCGACCGCATGGAAGAGGAACTTCAACGCCTCCTTGACCCGTCGGGATGGCGACACACCAACCGTTTCAGTCCCGGCTACTGCGGCTGGCACGTCAGCGGACAGCAGGAACTGTTCAGGCTCTTTCCCGATGAGAAACCATGTGGTGTGACGCTATCTTCATCAAGCCTGATGACCCCAATAAAATCTGTCAGCGGAGTCATCGGTCTTGGGGAAAACGTCAGGAAGCTGGAATACTCATGCGGACTGTGCGACTTCAAACAGTGCTACAAACGCAAAATTCCGTCGCATAAATAAAGGCGTTGTCAGTTTTTTTATGTAGATTTGCACACCATACACAATATCCGTAAAGATAATAAGTCAACAAAAACCAAGAAATATAATTTCAGTATCATGAACACTTATCCTAAAATCGGTATCCGTCCCACCATTGACGCTCGTCAGGGAGGTATCCGCGAAAGTCTTGAAGACAAAACAATGAATCTGGCCAAAGCAGTGGCCGACCTTATATCCGCCAACCTCCGTTACCCCGACGGTTCGCCGGTAGAATGCGTAATCTCCGACACAACCATAGGTCGTGTGTCAGAAGCGGCTGCATGTGCGGAAAAGTTCGAACGCGAAGGCGTAGGCGCAACCATCTCAGTGACATCATGCTGGTGTTACGGCTCTGAGACAATGGACATGCACCCTCACTGGCCGAAGGCCGTATGGGGATTCAACGGCACAGAGCGCCCCGGAGCTGTGTATCTCGCAGCCGTGCTCGCCGCACACGCCCAGAAGGGACTTCCCGCATTCGGCATCTACGGACATGACGTGCAGGACCTCGACGACAACTCAATCCCTGCCGACGTAGCTGAAAAACTCCTCCGCTTCACCCGCGCAGCCCTCGCCGTAGCCCTCATGAGAGGCAAGTCATATCTTTCGGTAGGTTCTGTCTCAATGGGTATCGCCGGTTCAATCGTAAATCCTGATTTCCTTCAGGAATACCTCGGAATCCGCGCCGAACAGGTCGACATGACCGAAGTCGCACGCCGCATCACCCTCGGCATCTATGACCACGAGGAATATGAGAAGGCAATGGCATGGACCGAAAAATACTGCAAGCCACGCGAAGGCGAGGATTTCAAGAATCGTCCTGAAAAGAAAAAGACCCGTGAGGAAAAAGATGCCGACTGGGAATTCGTGGTGAAGATGACCCTCATCATACGCGACCTCATGCAAGGCAATCCCAAGCTCCGCGAAATGGGCTTCCTCGAAGAAGCCCTCGGCCACAATGCAATCGCCGGAGGTTTTCAGGGACAGCGCCAGTGGACCGACTTCTATCCCAACGGTGATTTCTCCGAAGCGCTCCTCAACACATCGTTTGACTGGAACGGTATCCGCGAGGCATTTGTATTCGCAACCGAAAACGACTGCTGCAACGGCATCGCAATGCTTTTCGGCCACCTTCTGACTAACCGCGCACAGTTCTTCAGCGATGTCCGCACATACTGGAGCCCCGAAGCAGTGAAGCGTGTGACCGGCAAGGAACTTACAGGCCGTGCCGCCGACGGTATGATCCACCTCATCAACTCCGGTGCTACCACCCTCGACGGAACAGGACAGGGAGCTGACGCTGAAGGCAACCCTGTGATGAAACAGCCATGGGAAATGACCGACAGCGATGTTGAAAAATGTCTCGGCGCTACCACATGGTATCCCGCTGACCGCGACTACTTCCGTGGCGGCGGCTTCTCGTCAAACTTCCTCACAAAAGGCGGCATGCCCGTGACCATGATGCGACTCAACCTCGTCAAAGGCCTCGGCCCGGTGCTCCAGATTGCAGAAGGATGGACAGCTGACGTAGACCCCGAAATCATGAAGGTGCTCGACATGCGCACTGACCCGACATGGCCCACAACTTGGTTCGTGCCCCGTCTCTGCCCCGACCGCGACGCATTCAAGGATGTCTACTCAGTGATGAACAACTGGGGAGCAAACCACGGCGCAATCTCCTACGGCCACATCGGTGCTGACCTCATCACACTCGCTTCAATCCTCCGCATCCCCGTCTGCATGCACAACGTAGAGGACGATAAGATTTTCCGTCCCGCTGCATGGAATGCGTTCGGAATGGACAAGGAAGGAGCCGACTACCGCGCATGTGCAACCTACGGTCCTATCTATAAGTAATTAACGTTTCGTCATAGAAAGGGATTTTGCAGTAGCATGTCACTCGGATGACACTCTGCAAAATCCCTTCTTACTAAAAACATATTTCTCCCTATGGAAAACAAAGAAACCGGCTATCTCATGAGGGAATATAAAGTCCCGGTCAGAAGATATTGCCGCACACTTGACCTCAAAGATGACCCTGAACTTATCAAAGAATACCGCAAACGGCATGCCGAAGAGAATTTCTGGCCCGAAATCCTTGCCGGAATAAAGGAAGTCGGAATTCTCGAGATGGACATCTATCTCCGCGGGACGCGCCTGATGATGATTCTCGAAGCTCCGGCCGACCTCGACCTCGAAGCCGCGATGACACGCCTCGCAACCCTCCCGCGCCAGCAGGAATGGGAAGACTACATGTCGATTTTTCAGGTAGCAGCCCCCGGAGCGTCGTCAGCCGAAAAATGGCAGCCGATGGAACGGGTGTTTCATCTCTATGACTGAACATCGACTCAAAACAACTGATTTCTTACCTTAATATCAAAAAAGACCTACTTCAATCACCGATGAAAGAGAATCAATCACTCCTTCGCTTCAATGGCATCAACTATCTCGTGCCGTTCATACTGATCACGAGCTGCTTTGCTTTATGGGGATTTGCCAACGACATCACCAACCCCATGGTAAAGGCATTTTCAAAAATATTCCGCATGAGCGTGACCGACGGCACACTCGTTCAGGTTGCTTTCTACGGAGGATATTTCGCAATGGCATTCCCGGCTGCGATGTTTATCCGTCGCTTTTCCTACAAAGCAGGCGTGCTCACCGGCCTTGGGCTCTACGCTGTCGGCGCATTCCTCTTCTATCCCGCGATGCTCACCGGAAGCTACTACCCCTTCCTTATAGCCTACTTTATCCTGACATGCGGACTTTCATTCCTTGAGACAAGCTGCAACCCCTACATTCTGGCAATGGGTTCGGAAGAGACGGCCACACGGCGTCTCAACATGGCCCAGTCGTTCAACCCCGTCGGCTCGCTGATGGGCATGTGGGTCGCCATGACATTCATTCAGGCAAAGCTCAACCCGCTTGAGACCGAAGCACGCGCCGCACTGAGCGATGCAGAATTCGAGGCCATACGCGATGCCGACCTGATGGTGCTCATCACCCCATACCTCATAATCGGCGTTGTCGTGCTGCTGATGTTTGCCGTAATCGCCATGATGCGCATGCCTCACAACGGCGACGAGTCACACGACATCCGCTTCTTCTCAACCCTCAAGCGCATATTCTCCATCAGCCGCTACCGCGAGGGTGTAATCGCACAGTTCTTCTATGTCGGCGCGCAGATCATGTGCTGGACGTTCATCATCCAGTATGGCACACGTGTGTTCATGCTCGAAGGCATGGACGAAAAGACCGCAGAAGTGCTGTCGCAGAAATACAACATCATCGCCATGGTCATCTTCTGCTGCAGCCGTTTTGTCTGCACCTACCTCCTGCGCTACGTCAACGCAGGCAAGCTCCTTGCAGTCCTCGCCATAGCGGCGGCCATCCTGACAGCAGGTGTCATTCTATTTCAGGACCGCATGGGCATCTACTGCCTCGTCGGCGTGTCGGCATGTATGTCGCTCATGTTCCCGACCATCTATGGCATAGCCCTCAACGGCCTCGGTGAAGACGCCAAGTTCGGTGCGGCCGGTCTGATTATGGCCATCCTCGGAGGTTCGGTGCTTCCGCCGCTTCAGGCAAGCATCATCGACTGCGGGACTATCGGAAACTTCCCGGCGGTCAATCTCTCATTTACTCTACCCCTCATCTGCTTCCTCGTCATAATCGTCTACGGTCTCCGCCGCGCCCGCGACTAAGCCCGACACTGCAAATATCGGAATCAGACATAATTTACCCCTGCCACAGCAATCTCGTGGCAGGGGTATTTTTCGATTGACGGCCTCCTTTTTATGGAAGACTGTCGAGAATCAGTAGTGTGTCCGTATCAATAGTGGATTTTATAGGTCTTTACAGGGGTCTGTATCAGATAGATTCCATGCTGGCAAAGCTGTATGGTGGCCATGTCGCCTGACGAAGTGACACGTTCCATCAGCTGACCGTTGACCGCGTAGGCGCTGATGACAGTTCCGCTTTCGATTCCTTCGATAGTAACCAGTCCGCTTCTATCGACATATACCTTGGTCGATGTGGCATTGACCCCGATATTTTCGACCGATGAATTTATGTTTTCAAAGGTCACACGGAGTTCCGAATCGCCGGTGAGCGCGGGCGTTGTATAGCGGTTGCCGTCGGTAAGCTCGGCGGTGACATCTCGACCATTGAAAGTCAAGGTGTTGACTTTCCAGCCGTCCTCAGGTGTAATAGCACATGAGAATGTGGCTCTTTTCTCGATTTCAACATCAACCGATCCGCCAACTGCCATGAAAAGCGAAAGTTTTACCGGATTTTCAGCAAACTCCGCATCGACAACATAGTTCGCATCAAGCTTTTCGATAATATAGCTTCCATCGGTCATTTCAGAGGTCACGTCTTTTCCGTTAAGCATTAGTGCAGCAAGGTGATAACCATTTTTAGGTTCTGCCGTTATCACAATATTGGAATTCATTGCAAATTCCATCACATTCTTGGTTTTCTCACCGTTGACTGTCAGGCTTCCGCCGGAAATTGACGAATGGAACGAGAGCTGATAGTTCAACTCCTCTGTTATTTCTTCTTCTTCAATGGCCTTGAACGTATTCCAGTATTGAGTCGTACGATATGTCTCTGCACTTCCTTTTGGTACGTAGAGTGTGCAGTTATTATCAGCCGGAATTACAGGAGATCCGGGGATAGTTATAATATGCGCGGTTGGCACTACAGCCCTATGTAAGTGTAACTTTTCAAGATTTATACAATCTTTGAAAGCACACTGAGCAATATTTCCGGCCTGATGATAGATTGTCAATTCTCTGATATTCTCACATCCACTAATAAATGAAGAGCCTATCTTTTCGAGTGTCTTAGGCAATTTCAACTCGGCAAGATTAGTACAATCACTAAAAGCATCGCTATCGATTTCTTTAACACCTTCCGGAATCAGCACTTTTGTCAGACTTTTGCAAGAATAGAATGTATATTTTCCAAGTTTATTCAATTTAGACGGAATATTGATTTCCTCTAAACTCGAACACCCATAGAAAGCATATTCCCCTAAAGATTCAAGCGAGTCAGACAATGAGACTATTTTCAAACTTCCACAACTTCTAAAAGCTCTATTGCCGATATTTTTTATTGTTTCAGGAATAGTAATTTCCGTCAGGTTATTACATGCATTAAACATCTCATCACTGATATATGTCAAATTTTTGGGAAATTTAAAATCTACAATACCGGATGCGCTAAATAAACCAATACCTATTTCTGTGACACTTTCAGGGATAGTTATGTGAGAAAGCACTGGGGTGGACGAAAACGCATTACTACTAATCTTCGTGATACCCTCAGGAATGTTTACTTTTATTAATTTACTACATTCTCTACAAACATCATTTGGAATTTCTTCCATGCCTGATGAGAATGTGATTGATTCCATCTTACTAGAAGACCGGAAACAACTACTACCAATCTCTTTTATTGTATTTGGCAAAACTACATCCTTTATTTTGCTACTATAAAAACATGAACTTCCTATTTTGGTTAACGTTGAAGGAAAAACGACTTCTTCCAAGCTATTGCCTGTAGTTCCACCAGCAAAGACTCCATTTTCAAGTTCCTCAACCCCCTCTTCTATGATTACTTTTTTTAAGTCTCTACATGAAGAAAATGCCGATGACCTGACAACTTTAACACTACCGGGAATTGTTACTTCTGCAATATTATAACATGAACCAAACGCAGAAGAGCCTATTTCCTTAAGTGTTTTTGGAAGACTGAGCACATTTATTTTAGTTTTAGCAAATGCACCATCCTCAATAATAGAAAGTCCATCCGGAAGAATACCATTAGTAATCTGAGTACCCTCAAAAGCACGTAAGCGAACATATTTCAGACTGCTTGGATAATTAATGCTCTCAACAGAGCTGAGATAAAAAGCATATTGCTGTATTTCCGTAATTGAATTCGGCAAAGAAATACCTTTAATTTTTGAACTCTCGAATGCTTTGTTTCCAATTGCAGTGACAGTGTATGTCGTTCCATCATTGGTAACGTTTTCAGGAACAGATATGACATCTGTATTATACTTTTCACTGCCATAAGTCACGGTGACTGTTTTGCCGTCGGGGTTGATATTATAGAAAATCTCTATCCCATTACGGTCTTGTGATGAAAAATCATAGGCAGATACCGAAGTGGAGAATGCCATCAAAGCAGACAGACCCAAAGCACTGCAACACAAACGTTGTAATAATCGGTTTAATTTCATGATGAATGCGGTTTAGTTAGAAATAAGTTACTTAAGCTACAACAAGAATCATTTTTATTATTTCACGCATTCACATCCAAAGCTCAAACAGAATATAAATCACTTGGATGTAAAAAAACGCTACAATTATGCTACTACCTTTCCGTCACGCAGTTCCGTCGAAACATGGAGTTATAAATATGCAGAAACGTGGAACTGATATGCCACGTCCTATGTGAAGGTGCTAGGAAAAACCTTTGTAAACAGATGTGGGAATAACAGCCCCACGCATTATGCGTGGAGACCATTACGCCAACTCTTGTTTACATTATGGTGATTAAAGTTTCCTAGGCTTTTCACAACAAGATGAAGACATAACGCCTCTGATATGTATCAAATCCGGCAACCGCCTCAGCAGTTGTCTGTCGCAAATGTAATGATTAATTCCGAAAAACAGAAACAATATGGCAAAAAACAAAAAACTCATTCCCACAGTCACGCCATCTGACTGTAGGCACAAGTATATTTTTTAAGCCTTTGCGTGATTTTAAATTCTTTACCATAATTTTCTATCTAATAAAAAAAATCGGTTTCCGAAACAATGACATCCAAGTCAGGACAAGCGATTAGATACATATTCGATAACACAATCCGACAAGCGCCGCAATGACAAAAATTTTTCATTGCGGCGCTTCCGTTTTTCAGATTTAATACTTATTTTTGTGCAGAGCAATGCGCGAGAGCGTTGCCCACCTGCATTTTTTTTCGTAACATATCAGAGGCGTTATGTCTTCATCTTATAAGTGAAAAGCCTAGGAAACTTTCAATCACGAGAATAAGAGATGGCGTAATGGTCTCCGCGCATACGCGTGGGGCTGTTATTTCCACATCTGTTCTCAAAGGTTTTCCTAGCACCTTCACTTTAGGACGTGGACATATCAGTTCCACGTCCTCTGTTTATATACCCACATAAATGTCTCCACGGGACTGCGGGACAGAAAGGAGTAAAACCACACATCAGTCAACATCAGCCACTATCCCCCATTTAGTTTGTAGGGACACTTTTTAAAGCGTCCACATCGCCATGTCATTAATCCCCACCGACACCGGATATTCCAACACCGTCACATTCCCCGTTCCGGATAATCCAATGATTATCACCTGCCTATTCCTCCATATACGTTCCATATAGACTGCTGTGGACGCTTTAAAAAGCGTCCCTACAAACAGGATATGGATGACGGAGGCAATAAACATACGTATCGCATAATGCTTACATATCAATTTAAACACCAGAACTTATTTTTACCACCAGAACCCCCAAATTCAACTAAAATGAAACTAAACCAATTCATCTCACAGCGTTTGCTTCAGGGATTCGTCTGTCTGCTTGCCGTTATCATCAGCCCGCAACTCGCCTCGGCATACGATTTCTCACTCAAGACCGACACCGGTGTCGACATTTACTACAACATCAACCCCGACGGCAAAACAGTCACCGTCACTTATGGCCCGATGGAATACACCGCCCTTTCCGTAGAAATTCCTCAGGAAGTCACCTATGAAGGCAATACATACACCGTGACAATCATTGGCTACAACTCTTTCAAAGCAGCAAAGACCCAGTCAATAAAACTGCCCGAAACCATCGAGGATATCCAAAACTATGCTTTCTCCGGCAGCCAGCTTGCAGAGGTCAACTATCCGGCAGCTCTGAAATACATACGCTCGTATGCATTCCAATCAACGTTACTGACAAACTGTGTTCTCCCCGACGGAATCTTGGAAATCGGAACTTATGCATTTCATAATGCACCTATAAAATCATTACGTATTCCGAAAACCATAAGTCAATTAGCTACATATACATTTTCTTGTCACAATCTGGAAGAAATTACCATACCCGGCAATGTTAAGACCGTAGGTGATAATGCTCTGGGAGTCAGTTTGACATCTAGTAAAACAAGGAAGGTAACATTTGAAGAAGGAGTAGAATCAATTGGATGTCTATTTTACGGACTTAAAAGCCTTCAAGAGGTCAGTTTCCCATCGACACTTACCACTATCGGAGACCGTTGTTTCTCAGAGACCACTCTCAAAAACATAATTCTCCCTAATAACATTAAATCAATCGGTAGTTCTTGCTTCGCTAAGTGTGCCAAACTTGAATCCATTACATTTTCAAATGGAATGTCAGAACTACCAACCGAGATTTGTGAAAGCTGTATAAATTTGACAAAAGTTACAATCCCAGGTGGAATTGAAAAAATAGGAGTTCGCGCTTTTAGTGGCTGTAAACTTCTTTCACGAGTAAATTTACCTGAAAGTGTAGAATTTATTGGCGGCTATTGCTTCGAATATTCCGGCATTGTAGACTTTAAATTTCCGCCAAAGGTTACGACTATTAACGATCATACATTTAGCTATTGTCATAATCTTACAAAGCTTACTATACCGGAAGGAATTTTAAAAATTAATGATTATGCTTTTACCAGTTGTGAAAATCTGACTGAATTAATATTTCCACACAGCTTAACTGAGATTGGTTCAAACGTTCTGCAAGGCTGTTCTTCTCTAAAAGAAATTACACTATATCATCAACTTAACACTGTACACAATCGTTCTTTTGTCGGTGCTTTAAATAAAATCCATTTGCATCGCGCAGTAGTTCCGAATTATGTTTCAGATTCATGGACAATTCAAACTGTTATCCCTGAGGGGAATAGCTGTACACTATATGTTCCTAAAGGAAGTGGAGATTCGTATAAAGCCAACTATTATTGGAATAAATTCATGGCAATAGAGGAGGTGGACATGCCCGACAACCTTAACTATCAGATTACCTTCCCTTCATCCACGTTCGGAGGCAACCTTAGCGTCAACGGCGAAAAGCCCAAAACTCTGATGGAATTTGCCATGAACTCTGAAATAACCATCACGGCCACCCCCAACAACGGTTACCACCTCAAATCACTGCTTATCAACGGCGAGGATGTCACCTCTGAGATGTCCGACGGCAGCTATACCATCAAGAATCTCAATGCCAACTACACGGTCAGCGCCGAGTTTGCCGAAAATCCCGTCAGACTGTCGCTTTTCATGGCTGTCGGCGGGTCGGTAGACGTGGAGATTGAAAAACGCGACACATTCTCATGCTTCATCACCCCCGAAGAGGGATGGCAGATTAACAACGTGAGATTCAACGGCAGCGACGTGACCGCATCCCTGACAGACGACAACCGCTACACCACCCCTGCCATCACACGAAACTCCGAACTCCGCGTGACCTTTGAAAACGTCAACTCGGCAGTTGAGAATATCGGTCTCGATGCCTCGGCAGTCAAAGTCTATGTAGATGCCGACGGTCTTGTGACCATCGAGGGCCTTGAAGCAGGCCAGACTGTCAGCGCCTACTCCGTCGGAGGCCAGCTCGTCGACCGCATCACCTCGTCAGGCAGCGGCGACACCCTCCGTCTCTACAACCACGGAATCTACCTCATACAGACTCCCGCCAAGACCTACAAGATACACTACTAATCTCCGTTGACACCACCTTATAATAGCAACCGTGGCGTGCGGATGTCAATCAGACATCAACACGCCACGGCACTTTTTTATTTCGGACAATCGGCGTTTTATTCTCTCCATCCGTGCCTCCTACATAGTGAAGAGACCATCCCCTTCTACTAACGAGGCAAGCTCTGTATCGGGAAATAACTTACGCCGCCTGGGGGGATTAATCAAGCAAACTTCACAAGAATTCTGAATACCTTTCCGGGGTTGGCGCTCCACTTTTCGAGGGCTTCGCCTGCCTGAGCCGGAGACACGGTGTCGGAAATCAGCTTCTCGGCGTTGTCGCGACCGCCGGCAAGGAAATAGCGGATTACGGCAGCGAAATCGTTGGGCATCGCGTTGCGCGAACCACGGATATCAAGCTCCTTCTGAACGAAGAGTTTCGTGTGGAACGACACATCGTCCTTTGCATATCCGATGCAGACCACACGTCCGCAGAAGGCCACATTGTCTACAGCGGCAACATAGGTGAACGGCGAGCCTACGGCCTCAATCACTACGTCAGGGCCGTTGCCGTCGGTCAGACGGTTAAGCTCGTCGGCAAGATTCATCGTAGCCGAATTGATCGAATATGTCGCACCGAGTTCGCGGGCAAGCGCAAGCTTCTCGTCGTCGAGGTCGATGGCGATGACTGTCGCACCGCGCAGCGACGCGCGCACGATAGCACCAAGACCGATCATGCCGCATCCGATGACGGCTACGGTGTCGATATCGGTCACCTGTCCGCGGTCAACGGCATGGAAACCGACGCTCATCGGCTCGACAAGCGCACATTCACGCGGAGTCAGACCCTGAGCGGGGATGATTTTCGACCAAGGCACAGCGATGTAGTCAGACATCGCTCCGTGGCGCTGCACACCGAGAGTCTCGTTGTGACGGCAGGCATTGGGACGTCCGCGACGGCAGGATGAACATTTGCCACAAGCAGTGTAGGGATTGACGGTCACGCTCATGCCTTTTTCAAAAAGTCCTGCGGGGACGTTTGAGCCCACTTCCTCGACAGTGCCTCCGATTTCATGACCGGGAATCACCTGATCGATAGCCATAGGGTTCTTGCCACGGAAAGTGTTGAGGTCCGAACCGCAGAATCCTACATAGTGAATCTTGACAAGCACATCATCGGGCCCAACGACGGGCATCGGCTGCTCCTCGACAACCACACGGCCGGGGGCTACAATTTTTACAGACTGCATTTTCGTTATGTTTTTTTGAATTTATCTTCTGTGTTTTCTGACAAAGCTCGTCATTCCGACATGTTTTTGACATACGGAAGGACGGGGAGATTCCTGAAGCCATAGAAACGCATGGCATTGTCGCCAAGGAAAAGATGTTTTTCCTCGTCGGTCAGCTCCTTGGACTTGGTGATGAAATCATACGACATGCGATAGGTGATGGCAGTTATGGTGCGGGGATAGTCCGAACCCCACATCAGCTTGTCCATGCCGACGGCGTCGGCGGCTTCCTTAATGGCCCTGACAGCCGAGGGGAAGGGGTAGAACTCCGAGTTGAAAAGCCATGTGATGCCTCCGGCCTCGACCATGACATTCGCTGCCCGCGCGAGCTTTATCTGCTCCATCCAGCCTTCGGTGGTGACCATCCCGAAATGGCCGACAGCCACTTTGAGACCGGGACACTCCTCGATGACCTCCTTCATCTCGCCCACCTGCATGTCGCCGTCGGCAAGTGTGATGGAGAGAATCACCCCACGGCGCTCCATCTCCTTGAAAAGCTCCATCATCTCGGGCGAGTTGAGCCACACGCGCTTCCCGTCCTCAAGCGGAAGACGGTGGGCAGGGATGGCAAGACCGCGGAAACCGGCATCCATCAGACCGATGGCCTGCGGAAGAAAGCCCGGCTCACGGAACTCACACATGCCGTTGACAAAGAAGCGGTCGGGGTAACGGCGCGCAACTTCTGCAAGATATTCGTTCTGCTCGCCGTCGATAAACTCCTGCACGACCACAGCGGCGGCCACCTGTGCATAGTCCATGTTCGAGAGAAAGACCTCGGCTGTGTTGCGACCGTCAATCATGAACGGGGGAAGCATCTGGCGCTCCTCGCCCATGAAATCGGCACGGCCGTTGGGGAGCGGACTGATGCGGCGACCGTTGACCACCGTGTCCTGACGCAGCCACAGGTGAGAGTGGGCGTCGATTATGAAATGTTCCATATTATACAAAAGGTGTAAAGAAAACGGCTCTATGGGTTTATGAGTTTTTCCAGCGCACTCTCATCTGGTCGCCTATAATCTCGCGCACTTCATTGACGAGAGTCTCGTCCATCGGCTCTTCGACAAATTCGAGGTTGCGGCGGACGTTGTCGGGGTTGGCCGACGAGAAGAGCGTAGTGGCGATGCGGGGATTGCTGACTGCATACTGCACGGCAAGCTTCTCGATGGGATAACCCTTCGAGGCGCAGTGTTCGGCCGCCTTGCGGCAGGCTTCGACGAGGGGCTTCGGAGCGGGATGCCACGCAGGCACTCCGCGCTGCGAAAGCAGACCCATCGACAGGGGCGAGGCGCTGATGACACCGACACCTTTTTCCTCGAAAAAGTCGAGATAGTCGAGAATCATGTCGTCGTTGAGCGCATAGTGGCAGAAATTCATGATTGTCTCAACCATTCCCTCGGGAGTGTGGTCGAGAACCCACTTGATATTTTCAGGCTGAAGGTCAGTGATGCCAACATGGCCTACGATGCCTTTGTCGCGCAGCTCGACGAGCGCCGGGAGGGTTTCGCCGACCACTTGGTTGAGGTCGGCAAACTCGATGTCGTGGACATTGATGAGGTCGATATGGTCGATGCCGAGGCGCTCCATGCTTTCATAGACGCTCTCGGTCGCGCGACGGCCAGAATAGTCCCAAGTGTTGACACCGTCTTTTCCATAACGGCCCACTTTGGTCGAGAGATAATACTTTTCGCGGGGAATCTCGCGCAGAGCCTTGCCGAGCACTGTCTCAGCCTTATAGTGACCATAGTATGGCGACACATCGATGAAGTTCATCCCTCCGTCGACTGCCACATGCACTGCCTCAATGGCGCGGGGCTCGTTGATGTCGTGGAAAACTGCTCCGAGCGACGATGCGCCGAAGCTGAGAGCCGACACCTTCATGCCGGTTTTGCCTATTTCATGATATTCCATGTCCTGATTGATAAGTGAATTGTTAAGGTGACGGCATTTCGATGCCGTTTTCCTCGCAAAATTACAAAAAATCCGCATAATCAGGCCATGTTTTCCAACTAAAGTTTAATCAATGGAAGTTTCAGTATGTTTTGATTTTAGGATTGTCGCCACGACCGATTGCAGCCACGCAGCGACGACGACCGGTTTCCATCAAACCTACAATAAGTCACCCCCGGATCATCACCCGTCAGCACCGCTCCTTCGCTGTTGATGCCATCATGCCTCCCGCAAGCTAATAGCCCCGTCGATTCTCCGCCCATCCATTTTCCACCACTCAACACAGAGTTAGTTTCCAAACTATTAACTTAATATTTTACTCATGACATTTGTATTTATTCTTAAAATCACTTAACTTTGATGTTGGATTTCACCATCACTCAGTGCAAAATGTCAAAGATACAAACCTTAACCGTCATATTTATTCTTGCAATCGTTGTCGCCGCGTGTGGTGCGGAGACCGACCGTCGCCTTGCCGAAGCCGAGGACATCATGGCCGATGCTCCCGACTCAGCCCTCGTAATCCTCCAGTCAATCAGACCTTCCGACCTGCGCTCGGAACACTCCCGTGCGCTCCACTCCCTGCTCATCACTCAGGCCCGGAGCAAAAACTTCATTCCAATCCCTTCCGACTCTCTTATCAGACAGACGGCCGATTATTTCGACGGCACTTCCGACACGCGCCACCGCATGCTCGCTCACTACTATCTCGGCGACGTCCGTCTGGAGCTGAAATCCTACGCCCCGGCTCTGACCGCCCATTTCGAAGCTCTCGACCTCGCCCGTGAGCTGGACGACAAATTCTATATCGCAATGGCCGCACGTGGAATATCGCAGATATACCACCACAACTATCTAAATACCGAAGAGCTGGAATTTGCGAAAATCGCATATGAAAATTTCCTCCTTGCAGGCAAACGGCCATTTACCGACGATGGACTTTACTTCTTGGCAAGTGCCTATCATAACAATGGTGATTATCAAAATAGCATACGCCTGTCGCATCAGCTTCTCGACACTATATCCAAAACAAATGATACGTTCTGGAAACCACAAACCTTACGCCTTCTTGGACTATCCCATTTCGCCATCAATGATTTTCATGAATCTGAAAAATATTATCGTCTTGTATGTGAGTTTCCCGACGCAAATCATTCCGACTCCACATATTTAGGTGTCTCTCTCATTCGACTTGGCAACATAAGAGAAGCCTATGAAATCATGCAATCTCTGCCTACGACAAATTCAAACCAAGACCATTGGCTAAGATATAGTGTGTATTTCGCTATCGACTCCACAGCAAAGGCCCTTGAGATGATGAAAGCACTTAACTCTGATACCGACAGCGTATTGCGCTCGATATGCAAACAGAATCTTTCAGGTTCTTTGATTGATTATAAAGAAAACAGGGAGGCAATTGCAAAGGCCAACTTAAAATTTTCGCAAGCTGTTATGTGGTGCGTAATACTCGGATCGGCATTCATCATTTTGCTAATAATACATTTCTCCATCCGACACAGCCACCGGCAACAGGAACTGATTCGCCACAACATCGACACCGGCAACGAGTTAAGGGCAATCATAAAGAATCTTCAGGACTCCGAATCAGATTTAAAGGAAAACGATAAAAATTCAAAAAGCTTAATCTCCAGCCTTCTGGCGGAAAGATTTAACGATATCGATGCCATCTGCCAGAAACTGATTGAACATAATTCGACTAAAAGCCGGAAAAAGGCATCCCAAGAAATTGAGGCATTTATTCGGGAGTATCTGGAAAACCCTCAAAAAAATGCTTGGCTTGAAGAATATGCCAACAAACACTTCAATGGCATTATGACAAAACTAAAGCTCGATTTTCCAAAACTAATCGAGACCGACAGACTGTTTATCCTATACTCCCGACTCGGATTCTCGACAAATACCATTGCATTCCTTCTACGCGACGAACGCATCACTACAACCTACGACCGACGCAAACGAATCAAACGAAAATTCTTAGCGTTTGAAGGAGAAAACAGGGATATGTACCTTGATATATTTAGCTAACATACTATTTTACAACACATTTCACGTCTACAAACCGTTCAACGCTCTATTAAGTCAATTTAAACCGCTAATAACCAACATATTATATAATCGATTAAACTTGGAGTCCTAATTTATCTAAAAATCTCCATTATAAGTCATTGATTTAATGAAAATTAAGCAATCACGACTCCTAATTTATTACACACTTCAAGCTTGCTGAAAAGTGCAAAACTCCATAAATTTGTGACTAAGAAATCACATCTATAAACATGAAACCAACCATCTCTCCATCACTATCAGAATACTATACCGTTTTGCATTCAATTAATATGTAAATGAATCTAAGATATTAATAATATTACTCATCTACACTAATCCAAACCAAAACATGTCACGAATCCTAATCGTATTCTTAAGTATCTGTTTTTTTACAGCTACTTCATACTCACAAGAAAGCTCGGAACAGCTCAACGAGGTGACTGTAATCGCCTCGCGGACCATACAGAAGGCCGACGGCTATGTGGTCAATCTCAATGGATCAGACATCACCAAAGGAAAGCCGGCTATCGACGCACTCAAACTCCTGCCATCAATCTCCTATGAATCAAAGACTTTAAAAATAAACGGATTTGGCGTCAGCGAAATCTATGTTGACGGCCTCAAAATCAACAATTATTCAGAGCTCGACAACATACCGGCCAACATGATTGACAAAGTCGAGGTGAGATATCTCAGCGGAGCTAACCAGAACACCTCTCAGGTTGGAGGTTCAATCTGGATTACCCTTCGCCGGCCACCGGAAGGAGGTTTCACAGGCTCGCTTGGAGGAAACGCACAAGCCATCCGCCGTATCGGCATGTCAAAGGAATCGCTTTACGGAGTAATCAACGGACGCTATGGCAAAGTCAGCTTCTATGACTACGCTTCGGCAAGCTGGACACGCTTCAAAGAGTGGCAGGCTCAGACAATCACCTCTCAGTCAGAAACAACCCACATGAACGAGATGACCGACAGCCACAATGCAACCCCTCACAACCGTCTCAGTCTGACCTACGATTTCAATAAACGGACCTATCTCGCAGCAAGCTACTATGTGGCTTCCCAACATCTGCGAAGTAATTCACTCACAAAAGCCGACGAGGCCAACCAGAGTATCAACCAACGATATTCCATCACCTCTCAGGAAGGCACGCTGAAATTCAATTCACAGCTCAACGACAAAGGGCTTACACTGACTGTCATGGGCGACTATTTCAGCCACATCGGCCGAGCCAACCAACTTTTTCTCACACAACCGGTCGAATCAAGTGTATTTCACTACAAAAACACAACCAACATGTGGGAAACCTACGCCTATGTCGACCTCCCGATCAACCGGACAATGGCGTTCAACGGCGGTGTGTCTGCCAAGATTATCTCAATCCACTATCGTCCCGACAAATACCTGACCTCTGACCGTTTCGACACATCTGACATCTCAACCAACACAAAAGGCCTCTCGCCAATGGCATTTGCCTCTTTGCGCGGCGCATTCGGCCAGCTGCGCTACAGCGCCGGACTTAACTGGATGCTCAACAAAATCGAATATGAGCCTCTCGACGGCAGCGAGAGGACAAAAAACACTCAGTGGGCAATCAATCCGACCGTTCAGGTGATGTATCCATTCGGAGCAGGCAACAAGCACTCATTTTCAATAAGCTACAAACACGTTCTCGACAAAATTCCTTACAGCGCCATATCATCATTGGTGAGATGGGAAGATGCCTATAACTACAGCGTCGGAAATCCCGACCTCAAAGCGACAACAGAGCATTTTGTCATGGCCGGAGTCAACCTTTTCAACAATCTTCTCAACCTCAACGCATCGTATTTCTACGACAACAACGCCATTACATGGGAGACTTTCGCCGATGCCAACAACGAAAATGTCTTCTATACCAAACCCGTGAACTACGACGGCGAACAGTCGTGGGCACTGCGCGCTGAACTAAACGTAAAGCCGCTCAAACCGTGGCGACTCAAATTCATCACACGCTTCTCGCTCAACCCTGAGGATGTAACCATCGGAAATGTCCACTACGACAAGACCAGATTCCGTCACATGTACATACTCAACAACTCATTCTCCTTCAAAAAAGGATGGAACGCATCTCTCAACGCCGACTTAGAACCGACTTTCCACAGTCTTGACCGCACATATCACACTGTCTACAAAGTTCAGGGCAATATCTCCAAACTTTTCCTTAACAATGACCTTGAAGTTGGTGTGAATTTCACCCCGGTCTCAAAACGACGTAAACTTGACCGCCGGACAAACGGGACGACTGTCACTCTCCACTATACCAATCCGGAATATGCCGTCGGTGTGAACCTCAGGTGGTTCTTCCGTGGAGGCAAGCAGGTCAAGACAAATATCGCTGTTGGAACACAGGACTATGAGGAGACTGTCGACACCAAATAGCCATCCGGACCAATCCCACTGACCGATGTCCGTCAGTTTCCCGTTCATAAAACAACACGACGCAATGCAATTCCGCATCGCGTCGTGTTTTGCCAATTTACCTGTCTGACTGAATTTTATTGCCATGCCATTTGTATTTATCCTTAAAACCACTTAACTTTGATATTGGATTTCCACATCAATCAGTGCAAAATGTCAAAGATACAAACCTTAATCGTCATATTTATTCTTGCAATCGTTGTCGCCGCGTGTGGAGCGGAGACTGACCGTCGCCTTGCCGAAGCCGAGGACATCATGGCCGATGCTCCTGACTCAGCCCTCGTAATCCTCCAGTCAATCAGACCTTCCGACCTGCGCTCGGAACACTCCCGTGCGCTCCACTCCCTGCTCATCACTCAGGCCCGGAGCAAAAACTTCATTCCAATCCCTTCCGACTCTCTTATCAGACAGACGGCTGATTATTTCGACGGCACTTCCGACACGCGCCACCGCATGCTCGCTCACTACTATCTCGGCGACGTCCGTCTGGAACTGAAATCCTACGCCACGGCTCTGACCGCCCATTTCGAAGCCCTCGACCTCGCCCGTGAGCTGGACGACAAATTCTATATCGCAATGGCCGCACGTGGCATCTCGCAGATATACCACAGCAACTACTGTTTCTCCGAAGAGCTCGAATTTGCTAAAATAGCCTATGAAAATTTCCTCCTTGCCGGCAGACGGCCATTTACCGACGATGGATTGTTTTTCCTTGCAAGCGCCTATCATAATAACCATGATTATGAGAAGAGCGTCAGGCTATCCCGCCAACTTCTTGATACTATCGCAAAAACTGGCGATAAGTTTTGGTTGATTCCTACATACCGTCTGCTCGGGCTTTCACTTTTCTCAAACAAAGAGTATGATAAATCTCTTGATATCTACCAAAAGGTATGTGAATCTGCAGAGGCAAATCCATCTGATTCTGCATATTTTGGATTAGCCTGCATCAATTTAGGCGATACTGTCAAGGCTTATGATATACTTACATCCATCCCTGACATAAAAAAGGGTATAAATCATTGGCTTGGATATGAAGTATATAGTGCTCTCGACTCCACCCAAAAAGCCTTTGATATGATGACAGCCATGTATAAAGATGCCGATAGAGCTTTATACTCCTCATGCAAACGCAACATATCGGGAGCTCTGATTGACTATAATTCATATAAACATTCTATAATTCAAGAAAGACTTAAATATGTAAAGACTGTCTCGATTTTTACGATTCTAATTGTATGCTTTCTGATGGCTACCATAATCTATTTTGCAATACGCCATCATAGAAATCAACAAGCAGCCATCGACAGGTATATCCGTGTATCCGATAGTTTATACATCACAATTGACAAACTTCGCGAATCAGAGGAACAACTGCAAACAACCACAGAAAATCTAAAAATAACAGTTGAAGAAAACGAAAACAGAGCTAACACAATCATAACCAATCTTATCAGTGACCGATTTGACGAAATCAATAATCTATGTCAGGGACTATATGAAAACGATACTCCTGCAACTCGTAAGAAAATAGTAAATTTAGTTAATTCATTTATCAACGGATTCACTGATGATGACGCGAAAATAAAGAAGCTTGAAGATATAGCCAATCTACAATTCAATGGCATAATGACAAAACTCAGTGTCGATTTTCCCAAATTAATTAAAACCGACCGCCTATTCATTCTTTACACTTGTCTCGGTTTTTCAACCCAATCAATTGCATTCCTTCTCCATGACGAACGCATCACAACAACCTACGACCGACGCAAACGAATCAAACGAAAATTCACCACCTTCGAAGGAGAAAACAAGCACCTATATTTAAGTATTTTTAGCTAAAAGACTGGCTTTAAAGCAATTGCCACGAAGATGTAGACTTTTAATTTTTAATTAACTGTCTATCAATCTAATATACAGCCATTTACAATTCACCATTGGATAGGACTCCTAATTTATTTTCGTAAATACCTTATAAAGCATTATAACACAAAAGATTACATCCACAACAATCCTAATCAAAAAGACGTCCAATCTTATACTTATTTATTAATATTTACTAATTTTGCCTTTACGAAAACAAATTTTTTAATTAACAATACCATGTTTGAAATGCAGATGAAACGTCTATACCTAATAATTGCCTGCATGTGTGCAGGTCTGTGCACTTTTGCCTCTGACGGGCTTGTGGTTGCCGACAAAGAGAACCGCAATCCTATCGAACTGGCATCAATAGCGTTTCTGTCGGCAGATTCCACATATGTCGACGGAGCTATAACAGACGAACAAGGTATATTCCGTCTGCTTGACGCGAAGACCAAGCAGGTGAAATTTATAAAAGTATCGGCAGTGGGATATGAAAATATCTTTCAGACCATATCGCAACTGAAAGGTGACACGATTTTTATGACCGTGGATGAGTCGACAAGGCTGGGAGAAGTTACTGTAAAAGGAATAAAACAGCCATTTACGGTAATGAGCGACAAAGTTGTTTTCGATCCGGGTTTTGTGAGCTATGCGACCAATGCGCTCGACATCGTAAGTGTCGCACCCGGAATCATCGACAACGGGGAGGGGCTTGTGATGCCCGGAAAGGACGGCATAAAGTTCTATATCAATGGAAAGGAGCAGAAAGGAACAATCAAAGATGCCATGATGATATTGAAATCCTATCCGTCCAAAAATGTGGCCAAGGTCGAGATTATGACCGTTCCATCTCCACGCTACACTTTGGGGCAGAATGTCGGGGTGGTGAATATCGTGCTCAAAAAACAGGAAAATGATTTTTTAGGCGGAGGTGTGTCCTATAGACTCACGCAGTCGGATTACACCGGTAATGATGCCACTGTCTATACGACATTTCGCCGGGATAAATTTCAGACATCGCTCAATCTGTCGGGCGACATCAGTCCCTATGGTTTTACAGAGTCAAACCGTGTTCCGTTTGACACCTATGTACGTGATGCTGATTCATGGACAAAGAGGTCTCCTATGGATTTTGCGGGAAGGTGGGACATATCGTATAAACCGAATGTAAATTGGGACTTCAGCCTGACAGCTTACTATTCCCAAGGGCGGATGCGTCAGAAGTCGTCACATCTCTATACATATTCGGAAACTCCTGATGCTCCTGCCGACGAGAGAATCGTCGGTCGGCGTAAGGATGACACAAAATTATATTCAGGAGCATTGGACATCGACGGACGACTGTCGGAATCGGCCAGACTGACTGTGACACTGGATTATCTTGCCAAGAGGTCTCCGACAGAGCGTTCTCTGATGGAAGGCAGTGCGGAGTCGCAGGCATATCTCGACCAGAAAGACAACATCAGGACTTCAAACCTTACTGCTCAAACCAATCTCGAACTTAAAGCCTCAGAAAAAATAAAACTTGATATTGGAGTCAACGGGATTATCACCAAAACAAAAAGCGACTATGATTTTTATCAAATAAATCTCCCTGAGAGTGAAGACCGATTCAACTACACCGAAAAAGAAATCAATGCTTATGGCAGATGTAACTACACCATTTCATCGAAAATGAGCGTCTACGGAGGTCTACGCTATCAGTATTTCCATACTTCAAGCGAAAGTCCTGTGAAGGTGGATAAGATAAACAGACATTTCAGTGTCGTTTGTCCCTCACTCTACCTGTCATATAAAATAGACAATAACCAAAGTCTGCGCGGCGGCTATTACTATAATATCGTTATGCCTACGCTGTCAGCAGTCAATCCGGCCAGACTGTATCTCGGCAAGGATTATTACCGCGTGGGTAATCCCTATTTGAAGCGTGGACGTCACTATACGATAGATTTAACCTATTATTATAAGTCTTTCCAATTCGGGCCATACGTCGAATGGTATAACAACGGCATAAAGGAAATCAATTATATTGACGACGACAATAATCAGGTCATAACATGGGCTAATGCCGTAGACCGCCGTACATTCGGATTTATGACATACTGGGCTTACTCCAAATTGGACTGGTTGCGGTTTTCAATTACAGGCTCGTTCGCAAATTCCGTAACAAAATCCGAGTTAGCGTTGTTGCGTCCGCGCGTGAACAGCGTGACTTTCACATTGCGTCCAAACATCCAGTTCATATTTGACAAGGAAAGCCGGTTTGTTGGACGTATCTATGGCTTTTTCCGAACACCGGAAAAAACCGCCGACATGTATATCAAGTCAAATTGGAATTTCAATGCAAGCCTGACATGGAAAATCAACCCACAATGGACATTGACAGCTTCAGGAGACTGCCTGCTACATGGCAAAACGCGCGGACATCAATATATGGGCGATTCTGAAATGTCTTTCAGCAATGAATATCTTCGCCGTGGTTTTTCGTTAGGAATTTCATACAACTGGGGCATTTCCACGAGAGCCAAATCAGAGAGAAGGGCGGTGTATGATTTGAATAGCCGTACAAAGCTTGACTGATTTTAATGAGATTATAAATATAGCTGTATTTTGAAAAAATCGTGTTTTGTAAAACAGCATGACTCCATGCAATGCGGAGTAGCATCTCTGGCAATGGTCTGCCGGGCGTATGGCGCTTCGTATTCCACAGAGTTTCTATCTTCTTTCTGCCACTGCAACACGCAGGGGGTATCACTCAATGGCATTTCGGAGGCAGCCGGAAAACTTGGATTTGACTGCGTAGCTGCAAAACTAAATCTCGGACAGCTCGGCGAGATGCCACTTCCCGCAGTACTCCACTGGAATCAAAACCACTTTGTAGTACTCCACGGAATAACAAACGGAGGCAAAAGGTATCACATCGCTGACCCAGCCAAGGGGATGCTCGTTTATTCTGCTGACGAATTCATCCACAAGTGGCTGAGCACGGAGACTGAGACTGAAAACCAAAACGGGGAGCGGAGTGGAGTGGCTCTGCTCATGAAGCCGACAGAGAAATTCGGATGTATAAAGGAGAAAAGCATAAATAGAAGACGCTCTTTTCGCTTCCTTTCCGTTTATCTTAGACGCTATCAGAAGTATTTTGCACTGATAATACTCGGACTGTTGGCTGGCTGCGTCATGCAGCTAATATTGCCGTTTCTCACACAGGCAATCGTCGACCGTGGCATCCGTGACAGCAACATAAATCTCATATGGCTCATCCTGCTCGGTGAGCTTATGATTGTCATCGGGCGGACGGCCACCGACTTCATACGCCGATGGCTGTTGCTCCACATATCCATGCGCATCAACATCTCGCTCCTAAGCGACTTCTTCATAAAACTTTTGAAACTCCCGATGTCGTTTTTCGACACAAAACTAATTGGCGACCTGATGCAACGGATGTCTGACCATTCACGTGTCCAGTCCTTCCTCACAGGACAGGTTCTGAGTGTCGTGTTCACGTTTCTGAGTTTCGCGGTGTTCGGAATAGTTCTATTCATCTACGACAAGCTGATTTTCATTATATTCTCCATCGGAAGCATAATCTATGGAATCTGGATATCGACTTTCCTGAAAAGACGGAAAATCATCGACTATGAACTGTTTGAGCAACAGGCAATCAACCAGAACAAGACCTACCAGTTCATCACTTCGATGCAGGAAATAAAACTTCAGGACTGTGAACGCCGTCGCCGATGGGAGTGGGAAGACACGCAAGCCGACCTGTTTACGGTGCAGATGAAATCACTCAAACTACAGCAAACACAGGAAGCTGGTAGTATTTTCATCAACGAAATCAAAAACATACTCATAACCGTATTTGCTGCAACGGCAGTAATCAACGGACAGATGACACTCGGCGCAATGCTCGCCGTGCAATATATCATCGGACAGCTCAACTCACCGGTGCAACAGCTTATGAATTTCATCTATTCACTACAGGATGTCAAAATATCCCTCGAACGAATTAATGAAATTCACGAGGGGCGCAACGAGGAGAACGCCACAGAGAGTGCAAAATCTTTTCCAACAGACAGCCCATTGTCCATCAGTCTTCGAAACGTATCATTCAAATATGACCCTCACGCACTCAACAATGTCCTGAATGATATATCCTTTGACATCCCTGCCGGGAAGGTCACAGCAATTGTCGGTGCATCCGGAAGCGGAAAAACAACCCTGATAAAACTCATGCTCGGCTACTATCCCGTATCGGAAGGGAAAATATCAATAGCAGGCATCGACATCGCCGACTACAATCTGAAATGGTGGCGACGGCAATGCGGAGTGGTCATGCAGGACGGTGTGATTTTTTCCGAGTCAATAGCCCGTAACATAGCCGTCGATGACAACGAAATCGATACTGACCGTATGCACCACGCCGCCCGCATAGCCTGCATTGACGACTATATAATGAGCCTGCCCCTACGCTACGACACCCGTATCGGACGCGACGGCGTAGGACTCAGCAAAGGACAGACACAGAGAATACTTATAGCCCGCGCCGTCTACCGCGACCCGAAATTCATATTCCTTGACGAAGCCACCAATTCTCTTGACGCGAAAAACGAGCGTGAAATCGTCAGCAATCTTGACGATTTTTATCGCGGACGCACTGTGGTGGTCGTGGCACATCGACTTTCGACTGTCCGCAATGCCGACCATATAATCGTAGTCGACTCCGGTCGAATTGTCGAAACAGGCACTCACGAATCCCTCATAGCTTTAGGAGGGACTTATTACAATCTCGTTAAAAATCAGCTCGAACTCGGAAACTGACATGACCTCCCATAAAGACAAATCTCCACGGTTAACGACCGACATCGACATCCGCTCTGAAAAAGTCAGGCAGATATTGGGCGAAATCCCTCGTTCGCTCACACTGTGGAGCGTCGTGACTCTTATCGCCGTCATGCTCATACTGTTCATTGTACTCTACTTCATCCCTCTACCTCTCGGCAGCGGCCTGTTGTGAATTTCTATTTGCATGTTATCCCGATTATTCTTACTTTTACAATCCAAAGGATAATCATAACCATCAATTTTTTAACCGACATGCTTGAAGAATTAAAAGAAAAAGTATTCCGGGCCAACCTTGACCTCGTGAAACACGGTCTTGTCATCTACACATGGGGCAATGTCTCCGGCATCGATCCCGAGACAAAACTCGTTGTGATCAAGCCCAGCGGTGTCGACTACGACGAAATGAAAGCCGAAGACATGGTAGTGGTCGACCTCGACGGCAACGTCGTCGAAGGCAAGCTCCGCCCCTCGTCCGACACCCCCACCCACCTCGCGCTCTACCGTGCATTCCCTGAAATCGGCGGAATCGTTCACACCCATTCCACCTATGCCACCGCATGGTCGCAGGCCGGCATCGACCTCCCCAACATCGGAACTACCCACGCCGACTATTTCCACCACGGCATCCCCTGCACAGCCGACATGACCAAGGAAGAAGTCATGGGCGACTACGAGCTTGAGACAGGCAACGTAATCATCAAGCGCTTCGAAGGCATGAACCCGATGGACACCCCCGCCGTCCTCGTCAAGAACCACGGACCGTTTGCATGGGGCAAGACTCCGGCCGAAGCAGTCCACAATGCCGTTGTGCTCGAACAGGTAGCCAAGATGGCCTACATCGCCTACGGTGTCAACCCCGGACTCTCAATGAACCCACTCCTCATCGAAAAGCATTACAGCCGCAAACATGGCCCCGGAGCTTACTACGGACAAAACTAAATCATATCTCCATACAATCCGCCACGTCACTCTTGTCGGATTCTGGGTAAACGCTGTGCTGATGGTGCTGAAAATAATTTTCGGCATCATCGGCCACAGTGATGCCCTCGTGGCCGACGGAGTCCACTCTCTCAGCGACTTCGCCACCGATGCAATAGTGCTCGTGTTTGTCGGCATAGCCTACAAGAGCGCCGATCCGGGCCATCCATACGGACACGGTAAATTCGAGACATTCGCCTCGCTTCTCATCGCAGTCGTGCTCCTCGCCGTAGCCGTCGGAATCGGCATAGCCGGTGTCGACTCCATAATGTCGTCGGTTCGCGGCGAAGTCCTCGACCGCCCCGATATATTCACAATCATAGTAGCCTTAGCGTCAATCGGCTCAAAGGAATTTCTCTACCGCTACACAATCCATACCGGGAAACGCATCAATTCAAGCTCGCTCATAGCCAACGCATGGCATCATCGCAGCGATGCCATCTCATCTGTAGCGACACTCATCGGAGTTTCCGCAGCCTACTTTCTCGGCCAACAGTGGCGAATCCTCGACCCCGTGGCCTCGATAGTCATCGCAGTCTTCATAGCCGTGTCGGCCATACAGATTGCACTCCCGTCGGTCAACGAGCTTCTCGAACGCTCCCTCCCGCCCGATCAGGTAAGGAAAGCAGCCGAAACCATAGCTTCAGTCCCCGGAGTCAAGACATACCACCGTCTGCGCACACGCCGCAACGGTCACTCCGTAATCATCGACTCACACATCAAAGTCGACCCCACCATCAATGTAGCCGAAGGCCACCGCATAGCCACCGAAGTCGAAAAAGCGCTCCGCAGTGTATTCGGAACTGACATAATCACCAACATCCACGTCGAGCCATTCAACCCGCCGTCAGAATGAACGCGACGGAAACACAACTAAAAGCCTCACTGACAACACACCGCTTCCGGCTCAGAACCCACACTCAGACTCTACATTTACAACCTTAATCCCATATCTTTTTTTACTATCCGAAGCATCTCTGTTCCGATAATTTTGCTTAAATTTGTAGAGCGTAATTTTTTATCAGTAAAACCATTCCTTAAATTATGAAATTCATAGCTCCTGCAAGGGTCATGGGCGCACTGGCGTTCATGGTTTCCGCGCATTTCGCTGTCACGGACGCATCAGCCGGCAACAAACGTGGCAACATCGACATCACCACTCCCTCGGGACGTTCGGTAGTGGTCGATGCGATCAGCGACAACATCATCAAAGTAACAAACCTCGCACCCGGCGAGACCATCCCGGCCTCGACAGCATCGGTCGTCACCGGAAGAGCCGATGGCACTAATATCACCACAGCCCCCGGCATAGCCCTGCTCACTACGCGAGGTGGCATCGTGGTGCGCGTCGACAGCATCAGCGGAGCGGTCGACATCAGCGCCGGAAAGAACAAAGCCATCAGCGACGGCGGTCTGCGCACATCTGAAGGAGGACGTCAGAGCATCTCGCTTTCGACAATGGGCGGAGGCTCATTTTACGGCGCAGGCGAACGCGGCCACAGTTTCAATCTTGCAGGCGACACACTCGTGATGTACAACCGCCAGAACTACGGCTACACCGCAGGCGATCCGCGCATCAGCCAGATGAACATCACAATGCCCCTCTTCATCTCGTCAAACGGCTACTCGGTGGTCTTCGACGACTTCGCGGCAGCAGAGATGGTGATGTCAAACCCGATTGTCTATACATCCGAATCACGCTCGCCGATTTCCTATTACTTCATCAACGGAGCGGGGACACTTGCCGATGCCACCCGCCAGCTCTCGTCGCTGACAGGCCGTCAGGACCTGCCGCCATTCTGGTCGCTCGGCTACATCACTTCGAAATACGGCTACCGCACACAGGACGAGACCGTTGGCGTGGTCGATACTCTCAAACGCGCCGGTTACCCGGTCGACGGTATAGTCCTCGACCTCTACTGGTATGGCAAGGAGCAGGACATGGGTCGTCTCGCATGGGATCCCGTCCAGTGGCCTGACCACAAAAAGATGCTTGCCAACCTGAAAAAAGAAGGTGTCAACACCGTCATCATCTCCCAGCCCTACATCCTCCGCAACTCCAACGGCCTTGCCAACTACAACGAACTTGCCTCTAAAGGACTTCTGCTCAAAGATTCCACAGGCAACCCGCAGGAAGTGACCATCTGGGTAGGCGAAGGCGGCATGTTCGACATGGCCAATCCCGAGACTCGCCGCTGGCTCTCCGAACGCTACAGACAGCTGACACTTGAAGGTGTAGGCGGATGGTGGGGCGACCTCGGCGAACCCGAAGTACATCCCGAGACAGGCATACACGCCAACGGACTCTCGACACGCGAATATCACAACCTCTACGGCAACGACTGGAGTCAGGTCATCTACGACATGTTCAAAAAAGAATTCCCCGACACACGCCTCATGACCATGATGCGTGGCGGAACGATTGGTCTCCAGCGCTACAGCGTCTTCCCGTGGTCGACCGACGTGTCGCGTTCGTGGGGCGGACTTCAGCCACAGGTCACAATAATGCTTAACTCAGGTCTGAGCGGACTCGGCTACATGAGCCACGATGTCGGCGGTTTCGCCATCGACGAAAACCACCCCTACGACCCAGAGCTTTACGTGCGCTGGCTTCAGCTCGGACTTTTCTCCCCAGTGCTCCGCACACACGCCCAGTCGACAGCCGAACCCTACAAATATCCCGACCAACAAGACTTCATCCTGCCCCTCATCCGCGAGCGTTACCGCTGGCTTCCCTACAACTACACTCTGGCCTATGAAAACGCCTCGCAGGGCCAGCCCCTCGTACGTCCGCTCAACTTCTACTCTGCCGGAAGCGGAAAATATGACGACGTGACCGACGAATATCTCTGGGGACGCGACCTCCTTGTTGCACCCGTCATGACTCAGGGAGCGACAGAGCGACGTGTAATTTTCCCCGACGGACTCTGGGCCGACTACAGCAACCCGTCGAAATTCTATCACGGAGGCGACACCATCACCTACCCTGCACCGCTCGACGTACTGCCACTTTTCGTCCGCGCCGGAGCGTTCATCCCGCAGGCCGACTACGCTATGGAATCGACAGGCGACTATCGCACCGACACCTACACCGTCAACTACTATCCTTATCTCGGAGAATCCGAATATCAGATGTTTGAGGACGACCGCTCATCGACCGCCTCGCTCGCCGACAACGCCTACTCGCTCATCACCTTCCGTGGCGACGCATCAGTCGAGGGCATCAACATCGACGTGACCTCCAAGGGCACATATCCCGGCGCACCCGACGTGAAAAAACTGACCTTCAAGATTCATCTTACAGATGTAAAACCGTCTGAAATAACCATCGACGGCAAGACACTCTCAAAGAAAGCATGGAAATATGATCAGGCAACATCCACTGTCTCCATCCCTGTTAAATGGACGGTAGCCAATCCTCTCCACATCGAAATCCGTTGATTTCTATAATTTTCCCATCAAAAAAATGCCTGTGGCCAAATTCGAGGCCACAGGCATTTTTTGTATAAGCTAAAAACCGGAACGAATTCCGACTACTATTTCAGGAACTTAAGTGTAGCAACCTTGCCACCGTCATACGTCGCGCGGGCAAAATACAATCCGGCCGGCAAACGGTCAACACTCACAGATGTCACATCGACACTGACCACACAGATTCCTGCCGCATTGAAAATCTCGACACGGCGCGCATCGGGAGCTGAAATGACAGATGTCAGACGGTCATACACCGGAAGATTGCCATCAGCCACTATGTCAGAGATAGCACTGCTCTCAAAGTTAAGCGTAAATTCAATCCCCTCATCAGTGGTCACCACATCAGTGATTGAAAACGGCGCACGCGTGCCATCAGCATAAAAAGGATAGTCCGCATCGCCTTCCGCACCAAACGAAGTGCGTCCCGTCGTCTCACCCAATGGAGCTTTCGCTATAGTCCCGGCCTTTTCCGGAGAACCACCCGGACGGAACACATACATCTCAAACTTGCTCGCGTTCAGATTTCCCTCGCGCGATGGATCAATCCTGTAGACAAGCATACCGGCATAAGGCAACGACCTGTCCCAGCGTGTAGACTTGTCACGGTATTCAACCATGAAATACTCGCTTTTCGAGGCATCAGGCACAATCTTGAAAGTCACATCCTCCGGACTGTCAGAATCAAGAGGTCTGAGCATGTAGCGCCCCGATTCGCTGATTTCCGTGACGCGCGGAATCCAGTTGCCATAGAAACGGCCATATGTCTGACGGATATACGCGCTGAGACCTTGCGGCACTTTCTGATTGTCGCTCATCAGATCCCAGATGCCCACAGGCTCAAGCTTGCCATTGCTATAAAGGTCGAAAGCATTGAGAGTGTGCATCATCTCGTGACACAACACACCCGTGTTCAGTTCCTGAGGCTCAAGAGCCTTATATCCGTTGGCTTTGTCGAACACCTTGAGATAATAACCGACCTTTTTGCCGTGGATGGTCGGCGACGTCCACAGACACGGCTGGTTTGAAGGCCACAGATTATAATTAGCTGAGATTTCAGAGTTTCCGTTGATAATAACCGTAAAATTATCAATCTTGCCGTCACCGTCGCAGTCAATCTCCGCATCCTCAGGGACCGACGACTCGACATATTTGCATAGCGCATCGAGCATTGTCTGCTCGCGCAAGGAGGCCACGACATAGTTGTCATAGCCGTCAGGGTTGATGGAACTCTGTTTGCAATAATAGTTGCGCGGATGACTGTCGACATAGACAAGCGGGACAATCACGGAATTCCACTCCATTGCTCCATAGCTCATGTCCGAAAAATAATTGCGAACCGAATTCGCATCCTTGCCGCTGTCATTGAACATCGCCTCATAATAGTCCTGCGTGTGCTGCCATTCGGCCTCCTCCTGATCGGCGAACTTGACAAAACAAACCACGTTCGCCATCTTTCGGACGGCAAACGTGGGTAGTCCAACGAGCAGCGACAGTGAGAGAAGTAACTGTCTCATGACTCTTTGATATTAAAAGATTGTGTTATTAGCGTATGATCTTGATGGTGGCGATACCGCAGTCGGCTGTAGCCTTGACCACATAAGCGCCAGAAGCAAGATGTCCGATGGCGAGCGACGCACCATTGCCCATAGCGACGCGTGCGCCTGAAAGCGCGTACACTTCGATAGTGGCATCGGCCGATGCGTTGACATTCTCACCGTCGAATGTCAGGTTGAGACCACCGTCGGCAATCACGTCAGAAATACCGGCAGAGCTGTCATTTGTATAAGTACGGACCTTGATGCCCTGAACATAGAGATTGCGCTTGGTATTGTTTCTCACAAGAGCGGTAACCTTCTCACCGATGGCGCTTGCAAGAGAAAGATTTGTATTCTGGTTGCTTATATCCTGAATATTATCCCACTGATACTGGGTTTTGGTTGAAAGCGGTCTGTTGATGAATGCAAGCTTCATATATGTAGTGATGGTAGCACAGTCAATCGACTCCACCCAGCCCTTTGCACCAAGGAGACCAACGCACATGGGGGCAGTCTCGGTCGACAGGAAAAGGTCGAATTCAGCGCAGTCGGGGAGCTGAAGAAGAATGCCGCCGCCATTAGGCGAATCAGAACCATTTGTTGAAGAACCGCCGGGAATGATGATAGCTCCGACCTTCGCACCTTCACCGCCAAGCTCACCGGCCTCATTCCAGCCTATAGCCGTGGGATCGCATTCGGGCTCGGCATACTGTCCCTCGCTGTTCTCAAATGTAGCAGACTGAAGCTGTATCTTATACTTGTTTCCCCAGCCGACATACTTGTCAATCTTTTCCTGAGTGTCAAACCAGAGCCAGCCATTAGCATCCACATCAACTGCATCGAAATAGTTGAATGTCTCCTGAGCAGAAGCCGATGTCATACATGCAGCGCAAAGAGCTGCCGAGAGTAAAAATTTCTTCATGTAATAAATTTTTATAAATGATGAATTGTTAAAGGTCGGCGGGATAGAAGCCTTATCAGCCTCCAATCCCGCAAACCAGAATATTTTTATCCGATTAAAAGACCCTTGAGGTCAATTACATTTCCACCCATTCAGGATTCTGTTCAATCCCGTGGTAACGCACATCGTCCCAGTCAAGCGGCCAGTAATACTGACGTGCACGGAAATATCTCACCACAGTGTTACGTCCGTTGACCACCGGATTGGTCATTTTCCGACTGCCATCGGCTTTAACCACAATCTTCACCCCATAAAGCGGATTGGTAGTACCTGTCATCCTTTCCTCGGCGATGTTATAGCGAATCAAATCCCAGTAGGTGGTCTTTTCAAATGCCATCTCGACACGGCGCTCATTGAAAATGTCATCCCATGTCACCGCTTGCAGCTCAGGCATCTTAACCCGTCGGCGAATCTGATTGACCTTGTCAAGAGCAGCGGCCGTGCGTCCCTTCTTGAAATCAATCTCGGCCATGTCAAGCAGCAGCTCGGCATAGCGCCAGATGATGCAGTTCTGAGAGCTGGCATAAGTATTATCCGTGTCAATGCTCTGACGTTCGTTAAGGAACTTGGCCATGTAGTAGCCCGTGCGCGACACTGAAGCGGTGGTCGATGTTCCGTAGGGTGTCAGGTCTTCTCCGGCAACATCTTTTCCGTCAATAGTCGTGTAGTGGAGATCCATTGTGTGGCCGCGCCATTCAGCACCGTCATAGAGCACATTTGCATAGAAACGGTAGTCACGTCCTTCATATGGATTATTCTTGTCGTAGCCTGAATCCGGATCAGTAATTGCAAGGCCGTTGGCCATGCGGTATTCATCGACGTGGTTCTGCGTCGGGTTATAGGCTGCAGTCGTAGCGCCAAACGAGGGTGCGGAAGCCTCGCGGTCAAGCTTATGACCGTTGGCGTTTGAGAAATTGCCGTCGTCGGCATGCTGCACTTCCCATATCGACTCTTCCGAATTCTTTGTCAGGAATATGTTGCGGTAGCCTGCCACCACTTCATCCTTGGTAGTCCCGGCAATCTCGACAAGACGGTAGACTCCGAGCTTCATCACACGCTCATAGTTATATGCCGCCGAATCAAGCATCTCGGCCGAGCGGTCGTTGAGAAATCCGAGATAATCCTTCTCACAGTTCTGATAGTGCTCACCGGCCGCCCAGAAGAATGTCTTGCCTTTGAGCATCAGAGCCGTTCCACGAGTGGGACGTCCGACATTGTCCGACGCGTTTGTCACTTCAAGGAGCGATGCGGCAAGCTCAGCCTCGTCAGCGATAAAACGGACCATCTCTTCGTATGACGCACGCGGGAATTTGACAGGATTCTTAAGAGGATTATACGGTTCTTTTATAAGAAGCACGCCACCATACATACGCAGCATGGTGTAATAGTAATAAGCGCGGAAGAAATGCGCCTCGCCCAATACTCTCTGCCGTATGCTTTCGGGCAGACGGCTTTCATTTTCAAGCAGAGTATTGATGGAGGAAATCTGGGTGTAATACTTGAACCATTCCGTACGGCCACGCGTAGTGATGTCCTGCTGCGAGCTTTTCAGAATGTTGCCATAGTCACCCTGATACCAGTCACTGCGGCCAACAGTGAGCTGGTCGCCATACCACGGCTCATACTCGTAGCCAAGACCTTTCATCAGAGTCGTGACATAGGTTCGGAAGCCGTTGTCCATGTTTCTGTACCACGGGAGAACATATTCGTCAAGAAGCCGCTCGTTTTCCCAGATGACTTCCTCTGACAGCTTGTCGTTAGGAGCGTCACGAAAAATGTCATCACACGACACAAGCGTGACAGGCAGAAAGAGAAGTCCTATTATATATTTCGTTATTTTCATATAAATCAGAGAGTTTTCCTTTGATTATAGTCGATATTAATTATCCTGAATGACACTCTAAACCGAATCAGAAGCCGAAATTCACTGTCAGGCCATATGTGCGCTGAAGCGGATAGCCTCTGAGCGACTCAGGATCCATGTTATGGAGCGAAGAAACGGTAAACAGGTTACCGCCCTGAAGAGCGATGTCGAGCGTCGAGATATGAGCCTTGCTGAGCATCTTCGACGGGAAACGGTAGCCGAGAGTCAGAGCCTTGAGACGAAGGAAGTTGCATTTCTTCACCCAGAACGTACTTTCAAGACGGTTGTTGTCGGACGACGATGAGAATTTCACGCGCGGATATTCGGCATGCGGATTCTCGGGAGTCCATGTGTTGGTATAGTGATAGTCCTGAAAGCGCTGCAGCGAACGGTTTTCAAGCGTATATAGCTCGCTGATGAGCTGATTGTAGCCTGCAACTCCCTGAAACTGTGCATTCACATAGATTCCTTTCCACTCAGCTCCGAGGCCGATACCGAAATTCAAATCGGGGAGCGCAGAGGTCTTGACATATATTCGGTCGTTGCGTGTGAGCACTCCGTCGCCATCCTGATCCAGATACTTGATATCGCCGGGGGCAAGCGTCGTGTTACCGAAACCGTCCTGATCGACAGGCCATTCGGCAATCTCCTCATAGCTCTGGAACAGACCTGCCGCCTCATATATGGCTCTTGACGAATAGCTCTTGCCCTTGCGGCGCAGATTGGGCAGATAGGCCGATTCATCGCCATAGTCGATGACCTCATCGGTCGCGCGCGACAGATTGACTGACACGTTGTAGCGGAAATCACCGATGGTGTTGAGATGTTTCAGTGAAATATCCCAACCGCGATAGAGCACCTCACCGATGTTGACCTTGGGCACTGAACCGCCTGTGCCGACAGACGGCGGGAAAAGATAGGCTGGAGCATCCATGACCATGTTCGAGCGACGACGCTCGAAATACTCGCCGGTTATCGAGAACCGGTTGTTCCAGAAACCGAGGTCAACACCTATATTGAAATCTTTCGATTTACCCCACTCGAGATCCGGATTAGGATATGAACCTGACTCGGTCATGATGCCGGGTCCGAATATTCCGCCGATAGGATAGCCACCGTTTATTGAGAATATGTATTTACGGAGATAATCATAGTCGGCGGCATTACCGTCGTCGCCAAGTATACCGTATGAACCTCGCAGTTTGGCAAACGACATCACTTCCGGGGAAACATTCTTGAAGAACGGCTCGTTTGAAACAACCCACGAAGCCGAGACTGTCGGGAAAAATCCCCAGCGGTTTTCAGGAGCGAAGCGTGTTGAACCGTCGACACGGAAACTGAATTCGGCAAAATAGCGAGAATCATAGCCATAAGTGGCACGGCCTACGAGCGATGCACGCTCGCTGTAGTATTCATTTCCCGAAAGAAACGCGTTTGATGTGCTGCCGATGACTTCAGGGAATTCTCCCGGCATGTCGTCGTTGCGTCCGGTAAGATACTTGTTGTGATAGTCCTGATAGTTGACAACTGCCAGACCTGTCACCGAATGCTTGCCGCCGAACGTATGGTCATAGCTGATACCGGCTTCGATAAGCTTGTTATTGATGGTCTGATGGCGGTCTTCCATCTTTATTTTTGCTTTCGGATAGACGGTATTGGGGTCTACGGTAGTAGCTCCGGTCTCCTGATCATAGAGATAGAGGGCAACCGGTTTGGTAAACTGTGTGGTGTTCTGATGGTTAAGATCGATAGTCCCTTTGAGATATACCTGCAGTCCGTCAACCTTCGGAATCGAATAGCGCAGCACTGCGTTGACTGTATGGTAGTCAGTGTTGACCTTATTGTAGCCACCGTTGCCATAGACATTGATAAGCGGGTTCGACCCGTCAATGCTGGCAAGACGGCCATCGGTAAACGTCAATACCTGAAGAGGCGAGAAACTGTAGGCAGCATCAATGGTGGTGTAGCTCGAATTCTTGTTTTCCGATACAGAACCGGTAAGGTCGACCGAAAAAGTCAGCCCTTTGAAAAGGTCAGCGTCGAGTTTTGCCGAATAATTATATCGGTCACGGCTGACATTGGAATAAAGGCCTTTGTTACGCGTGTAACCGCCCGACACAAAATAACGCACGCTTTTCGAGCCTCCCGATACCGAAAGTGAGTAGCGCTGCGAATTTCCCCACTTGTTAAGGTAGTCGAGCATATTTGAATTTCCGTAGATATTCGGGTCTGAATCAAGGAGCGAGAGGTCATAGGGTTTGTATATGGAGCTTCCTGTGTTTTCGACCGCACGGTTATAGAGCTCGGCAAACTTATAGCTGTCAAGAAATTCAGGAAGATAGGTAGCTTCCTGAAGGTTGAACTGACCGCGGAAATTGACACGCGCACGTCCGGTATCCTGTCCGCGTTTGGTCTGGACGAGGATGACACCGTTGGCAGCTCGCGCACCATAGACAGCGGCGGCAGCGGCATCCTTAAGAATCGAGATGCTCTGGATATCGTCAGGGTTAAGGTCACTAAGACGCATTTCGCCATCCGAAGTGTTGGTTCCCAGACGGGGGACACCGTCAATTACGAGAAGCGGGTTTCCTGTATTGCCGCGTATGCTCATCGTAGCCTCCTTGGCCGATGACGGGTCGCCTGTTGTGTTCATCACACCAAGGCCTGCCACCTGACCGGCAAGAGTCTGGTCAACGTTCATTGCGGGAATACGTATAAGCTCATCACCCGAGATAGTCTCCACCGATGAAGTCAGCGATTGTTTCTTGGCAGTACCATAGCCGATGACAACCACCTCATCCATCACATTGGAATTCACCTCCATTTTGGTGACAATATTGTTCTGGTCAGGTCCAACCTCGACAGAGACAGTTTTATATCCGATATATGAAATAGTAAGTGTCACCTTACCGCCGGTCTTTACAGCCACGGTGTACTGTCCTTCGACATCGGTAGCTGTCACCTGTGTCGTTCCTTCAACTTTTACAGTAGCCCCGATAAGACCTTCGTCGTTCTCATCAACCACCTTGCCTGTCAGAGGCCGGGTCTGCGCCGACAGAACCACAGTGGAAATAGCGAGCATTATGCCCAATAGGTATAATCGCATGTTACAGAAATGTAAGAAAGTGGTTTTACGTATATTTAGTCGTTTTTAAGAAGCTTGCCTATTGCAAGAATCTGATAGTCATAGAAATCACGTGTGTCCGCATCAGGAGCTGAGACACGCTTCGTCTTATAGAGGTTCATGATTTCCTTGAGGCGTGCGGTCATCATGGGCTGCATCTCAGTGAGCGGCAGTGCGGTCTGGTTGAGAAGGATTCTCAGGAACGAGCGGGCTTCGTCGGGATCGGCCGCTGTCTCAAGATGAGCGAGGCCACATGGAAGCTGCGGCACAGTGCTTTCCGCAAGGGTCATGGCAAATTCGTCGACTATCGAAAGTGACTTTGATGAAGACGCTTTCTGTTCCTTGGGTTTGAGACCTGAATAGTTGGTCATAACGCCGATTGCCGAAGCCTGAAGGTTGCGTTCGGTCGCATCAAGCGCCTTACCCTTATATGTCGCCTCGAAAATCGAACGAATTGCATCGTCCATATAGTCGCGAAGCTTATAATTGTTGACAGGGTCAAGTCGGCCACCCTCCTTTATGCGCTGCAGATTGGTCGAGATGAGCAGACAAGCCACGATGTTGCGCTGCATTTTCTCTTTCCATTCATAAGGCTCTTCCCATTTGGCCATGAGGCTCGGAGGAGTGAGCCAGTCGCATGTGCGAGCCTGATTGAGAAGCCATTTCATAGCCTCGCGCTGACGCGCCTTTGGAATGAAGTTACGGGCATCGCCATCGTTCATGCCCTGACGGATTTCCTTGAACTCAACACCGCCTATGTAGGGGTAGACATGTCCGACATGACGGAGATACTGGCTGACAACAGCCTTATACATGTCACTGAGCGACTCGTAGTGCTCGCCCTTATCACCTGCCCAGTCCTCGAAGTTATCCATGATAATCTTCAGGTTGGAAATCGACATGTCACCTGCCTTCAGGTGGTCATTGCCGAGGTCTTCGGTCTGGTCGGTCGGGTCGATGAGTCCGAGGAACTGCTGCGCACCGAACTCATACATTTTGTCGCCGTCCTTCTCTCTGATCCATTTTTCGAGAGTCGGCTTCTCGTCCTCCATAGTCTTTGCGCCGGGAATAAGACGGTAGCCCCAGTTGATGGCATGGATATCATAGACTCCGACAGGGGGAGGCGTGAGACGGACACCACGCTCAAAGTCACCGGGCTGAGCCACGAAATTGTTTCGGGCATAGTCCATGATGGAGGGAGTAGTGCCGTGTTTCTGAGTGAACTCCGGGTCACGGAGATTGTCGAGGGTAAACGAATGGGAAGCTCCCATGTTGTGCATGAGACCAAGACAGTGGCCGATTTCGTGGGCGGCGACATAGGTCAGCGATTCATACATGACCGAATCGGCAAACACTTTTGTGCGGACACGCGGATCGACAGCCGCTGTCTGTGTGAAACGCCAGTTGTGGACAAGTTCAAGGATGTTGTGATACCAGATGACATCAGCGCCGAGAATCTCACCTGTGCGTGGGTCGGTGTACGACGGTCCCATGGCGTTGGCAGTAGGCGTCACGCAATAGCGCACACATGAATAGCGAATGTCGTCCGGGTCGAAATCGGGGTCGTCGACAGGATAGTCACGTGCTTCTATCGCATTCTTGAAACCGGCAGCCTCGAAAGCTGTGTTCCAGTACTCGATACCCTCCTTGACCGCACCACGCCATTTTTCCGGGAAAGCCGAGTCCACGTAAAAGACAATCTTCTTCTTCGGCTCGACAAGCTTGCCTGCAAAGTAGGCCTCACGGTCCTCATCGCGCGGTTCAAGTCTGTGGCGGGTTATGATTTCATAGGGCTTCGCACCGTCCATCGAGGATGAATACTTGTTTTTCAGTTCTGAAAAGTAGCCCACACGGTTGTCATGGATGCGCATTGCCATCGGCTCATCGGGAAGACGAACAATCGAACGCGACATAACCACAGTGTAGGGCTGGGTCGCAGTCGAAGTGGTGTAGGCCAGACGGCTCTTTATCTCGACATTTTCAGGGAATGATTTCACCGACACGACCGACGAACCGTCGGCATAGAAAGTGCCCTTTATTCCCTCCTTGCCTCCAAGGAGTTTGGCAAGCGGATTGGCCTCCTTGATGGGAGAAATAACCTTCTCATTGCCTCCGAAAAATGAAGTGACGTCGATGAACACTCCGGTTTTATTCTTATTGGCAATCTTGAATGCCTTAAGTACGGGATCGACGAAGTTTCTGTCAAACGAGACCTTTATCGGATCATCTGCCGGAACTTCCGAAGCCGTCTGCATGAGATGAAGATAGACATTGTTGTCATCGCGCGTGAATCTGATGAGCATCGGATTGCAGGCCATCTGTCCGGCCACATAGTCCTTGGTGGTGGAAAGGCTGTTGACGCGGTTCACCAGAAGATATGTATGGTCAAGCACACTGTCGGGTAGTTCAAACCACAGTTTGTTTTTCTTATCCAAATAAGTATTGAACATACCCTTGCAAACCTTGGCGTCCTTCAAATTTTTCATGAAATCCGCACTATCCTTAGCCGTTCCTGACAACTCCACTTTGGGCAAAGTGACCTTTTTGGATTTTGCGGACATTTCCTGAGGCGTTAATATGCCACACAACATGGGCGCAACGAGAGGAATAAGCGCGATAATACGTCTTTTCATACAATTTATTGTTAGCTTTGATACAAGTTTTATTTGCAAAATGAATTCATATGAAATACCCGAAAGTAACCCTTTCGGGTCGTTACTACATTCATATATTTTTGCAAAGATACTTAGATTATAAGATTTGTCACATTCAAGACGGTTAAACAACGTTAAAATTCGACATTCTGATGGAAATTTGCTACTAATTAACCATTCATAATCATTATTTATCAAAAAAATATTTTACAATTGTTCCATATGATAATAATCATATCGTTTATGATTGCAGGACAAAAGTCCTTAACTCCGGGATTTTTCGTAAATTCGCAATAAATTTCGCAAAAATCAATGAACAGAATATTAAAAACCATCTTTTTATTCACCTCTTTTACAGCCTCATTACACTGCCAATCCACAACTTTAACCGAAGAACCTGACTCACTCGGACTTGAATTACAGGAAGTGGTCATATCCGAACGACGCACTCTTGGCAAACTGCGTGGACGCGCGACAAACACGGAAGTAATCTCGGCTTCCGACCTCAAACGGGCCGCCTGCTGCAATCTTGGAGAAAGTTTCACGACAAATCCGTCTGTCGATGTCAGCTACAACGACGCTGCCACCGGAGCACGCCAGATCAAACTGCTCGGATTGTCGGGCAGCTACGTCCAGATGCTCACTGAGAACATTCCCAACTTCCGCGGTGCTGCCGGACCGTTAGGGCTCGGATATATCGCCGGACCTTGGATGCAGTCGATTCAGGTATCGAAAGGCGCAAGCTCAGTCAAAAACGGCTATGAGTCAATCACAGGCCAGATAAACATCGAGATGAAGAAACCTCAGCTCGACCCGAGCCTCGCTGTCAACGTCTATGCCGACCATATGGGAAAACTCGAAGGAAATTTTGACGGAAACATACATCTCGGCGACAAATGGAGCACCGGCATACTCCTCCACGGAGAAAACTTATTCAAGACTCATGACGAAAACGACGACGGTTTTGCCGATTCACCGCGCCTGCGGCAGTTTGCCGGAATGAACCGATGGGCATATCTCGGAACAAGCTATGTGTTTCAGGCAGCTGTCAAATATCTTGACGAAAGGCGAAAAAGCGGACAGATAGCCCACGGTCAGCACTACACCGATCCGTATGTTATCGACATCACGACACGCCGTGTGGAAGCCTTCACAAAAAACGCCTATATCTTCGACCGTGACAATGACGGCAACGTGGCCATGATAGCCTCTATGAGCTTCCACGACCAGAATGCCGGTTACGGACGCAAGCTCTACGATGTCATCCAGCGCGAAGCATACGTATCGGCCATGTTCGAACGAAAATGGAACGACCTCCACTCGCTCTCCACAGGCCTCAGCATGGTCTACGACAATTACCGCCAGCACCTGCGCGCCTCAAACGCTCCGGACGCCGAGACCGCCGACATCAACAGTCATGAAATGACCTCAGGCGCTTACGGACAATATACGCTCAACATCGACAACAGACTGATAGCCATGGCCGGAATGCGCGGAGACTACAGTTCGCGCTACGGCTGGATGTTCACCCCGCGTCTGCATGTCCGCTACAATATCATGGATCCGCTCTCGCTACAGCTTTCGGCCGGACGCGGCTACCGCTCGCCTCAACCGCTTGCCGAGTATCACTACATGCTTGCCTCATCGCGCTCACTCATCATCGAAGATAATCTCCGTCAGGAGAGCGCATGGAATTTCGGGGCAGGCGTGACCTCGTCACTGCGTCTTTTCGGCCGTTCGCTCAGCCTCTCGGGTGAATATTACTACACCCGCTTCACCGACCAACTTCTGCTCGACCTCGACACAGACCCGCATGCAGCCATAATCGGCAATCTCGGAGGCCGTTCTTATTCACATACGTTTCAGATTGAAGCAAGCTACAACATTCTCTCCGACCTTAACTTCTCGGCAGCCTACCGTCTGACAGACGTGCAGGCAAACTACGGCGACGGCATGCGCCAAAAACCGCTGACCTCACGCAACAAGGGACTTCTGACACTCGGCTACACTCCGAACATGGGGCTATGGCAGCTCGACATCACCTGCGCACTAAACGGAAAGGGACGGAATCCCGAACCATACACTACAGCCGACGGCTCTCTGTCGTGGGAGAAATATTACCATCCCTATGCACAGCTCAATGCACAGCTCACACGCAATTTCCGCCACTGGAGCATCTATGTCGGAGGCGAAAACCTGACAGGCTACCGGCAGAAACGCCCGATTATCGACGCAGCCAATCCTTGGGGGCCGAATTTCGACGCTACAATGGTCCATGCCCCAATCCACGGAGCTATGGTCTATGCCGGTTTCCGATATAATTTCACAAAATTTCTATAATAACACCTAAAATATAAACAAATTCATAAATCATTCTCATGAAACGAATCCTCTCATTAGCCCTGATGCTCGTATCACTCGCAGTAATCGCCGGCGCAAAAGCTCCGGCCGACACGACAGTAATCTTCAATGTGATGCCTAAAATGTCATGCCAGAACTGCGAAAACAAAATCAAATCAAACCTGCGTTTCGAAAAAGGCATCAAATCTATCGAAACATCTCTGGACAACCAGACTGTAAAGGTGGCTTTCAACCCAAAGAAAACCAATGTCGAAAACATTCAGAAGGGTTTCAAGAAAATAGGCTATGCAGCCACCCTCATCCCTGAATGCGAAGACGGCCGGAAGGAAGAAAACAAGACTGTCAAATAGCATAACCATTACAGCCGATAAGCCATAGGCCGGTCGGCTATAACAACTTCTTACCTGACATCAAAACCTATTTCCCATGAATAAATCACAAAAATTCCTCACAAGCCTGCTCCTGACCTCCGGCTGGCTCACAATAAACGCCGACGGCTACCGAAACCCGATAATACCCGGCTTCCACCCGGACCCATCGGTCGTGGCTGTCGGCGACGATTTCTATCTCGTCAACTCATCTTTCTGTTATTTTCCCGGCGTACCTATATTCCAGAGCAAAGACCTCGTCAACTGGCAACAGATAGGTCACGTGCTTGACAGAGAGAGCCAACTCAATCTAAAAGGCGCGAATGTATGGGGTGGAATCTACGCACCCACAATACGCTACGACAATGGCCGCTTCTACATGATAACGACCAATGTATCCAACAAAGGCAATTTCCTTGTCCACACCACCGATCCGTCAAAAGGCTGGAGCGATCCTGTATGGCTGGCGCAGGGAGGCATCGACCCGTCGCTCTATTTCGAGGACGGCAGATGTTACATGGTCAGCAACCCCGATGTAGGGATATGGCTCTGTGAGATAGACCCGCTCACAGGCCGTCAGCTTACCGAAAGTAAAAGGATATGGGACGGCACAGGTGGCCGCCATCCTGAAGCGCCTCACATCTACAAAAAAGATGGGTGGTATTACCTCCTCATTGCGGAGGGAGGTACAGAAATGGGGCACAGCGTTACTATTGCCCGCAGCCGTAACATCGACGGACCTTACACGCCAAATCCTTCCAACCCGATACTATGCCATTTCAACCGAGAGGCTCAATATAACCCCATACAAGGAACAGGACACGCCGACCTCGTCCAAGCCTCCGATGGCTCATGGTGGCTCGTCTGTCTTGCTTTCAGGCAACAAAACGGCGCACACCATCTGCTTGGGCGCGAAACATACCTCGCCCCTGTGAGATGGGACAAGGACGCATGGCCGGTGGTCAACGGAAATGGCACTATCGGACTGGAAATGGACGTGGCCACTCTACCCCTCTCACCCGTCAGCCAAAAGCCACAGCGCGATGATTTCACATCACCGACACTCGGACACGAATGGGTGTGGCTACGAAATCCCGACATGACCAATTACCGCCTTGCCGACGGCACTCTTCATATCAAAGCCACCGATGTGACACTCGACGACGGCAACGCGTCGCCATCAATGGTGCTCCGCCGACAGCAACACATCAGTTTCACCGCATCAACCGAGGTATCGCTCAAAGATGCCACGCCCGGAATGGAAGCCGGTCTGACCGTCTACGCATCCGAGCCGTCGCACTATGACCTCTATCTCACACGCACTGCCGACGGCCACAGGGCTATTGCTCTCCGCTACCGGCTCAACGAGCTGACACATGTGGAGAAAACCATTCCTCTATCCGAAAGAGATTCAAAAGTGGAACTACGCGTTGAGGGTAAGCCAAGCGCCTACACCTTCTTCTATTCACTTGACGGAGGCAAAACATTTGAAAAAATCGCTTCGATGAACACACGCTATCTATCCACCGAGACAGCCGGAGGTTTCACAGGCACATTCATCGGTCTTTTCGCAACATCGCCCGATGGCAATGGCGAGGCCGGATTCAACCACTTTGATTATATTCCGGAACAAACCAATCAATAAAACATAAGTACCAAGAAATGAAGACACAAATCATCACACTTGCCGTCATTTTAAGCACCGTGGGTTTTGAGACTAAAGCCAAAGTCCGCCCTGCGTCTATGATTACAGACAATATGGTGCTACAACAGAACGCCAACGCCCGCATATACGGCACTGCCGATCCCGGCTCGACTGTCACCGTCACACCGTCGTGGGACGGCAAAGCCTACACCACCACAACCGACCGCACAGGCGAATGGTCGCTCGCCGTCAAGACTCCGGCAGGAAGTTTCACTCCCTACACCATCACTCTGTCCGACGGTGAACCGCTGACTATCAACAATGTCCTCATCGGTGAAGTATGGCTCGCATCGGGACAGTCAAACATGCAGATGCCGCTGAAGGGTTTCCCCGGCTGCTGCACACTTGGAGGTTACGACGAGATAGCCTCGGCATCAGACGAGGCCGGAAAGGTGAGATTTTTCACTGTACCGCTGACACAGAGCTACACTCCGCTCGACACTGTAGCTGCTTCATGGACTGTCCCTTCGCCGGATACAGCGCCTGAATACAGCGCGCTTGCATGGCATTTCGCTAAGCGGATGTCAGACGTACTCAACGTGCCTGTAGGAATCGTAAGCGCAGCCTACGGTGGTGCGAAAGTCGAAAGCTGGACTCCCCGCGACATGCTCGAAAAATATCCCGACGTGTCGCTCGACCCCAAGGACATCGAACCGATAGTCCACTACCACCGTCCGATGCTGATGTATAACGCCATGTTCAATCCGATAAAGAACTATACCTACAATGGTATAATCTGGTATCAGGGATGCTCTAACGTTGCAACCTACGACACCTATGCCGAGCGTCTGGCTGCTATGGTAAAGCGCTGGCGCGATGATATCGGCATCGGCGACATTCCATTCTATGCCGTAGAAATCGCTCCCTACGAGTATGGCGACCCCACAGAAAAGGGCAAAGCACCGTTGTTGCGCGAAGCGCAGTGGAAGGCCGTCGGTATGATTCCCAACAGCGCGATGATTTCGACGAATGACCTTGTAGAGCCATACGAACGCTTCAATATCCACCCTGCCGACAAAGCTGCCGTCGGCAAACGTCTGTGTGACCTCGCGCTAAACAAGACCTATGGTAAAAAGCAATTCCCTATAGAAAGTCCGCGCTACAAAAGCCACCGGTTCATGGATGGCGCAGCATGGGTGGCGATTGATTCGCCGTCGGACGGTATCTGCCGAAACTATATGATTGAAGGTTTTGAAGTTGCGGGAGCTGACCGGGTGTTCCATCCTGCCGACTCTGTGTGGCTTCACTGGCAGACAAACGAAATGGTTGTGTCAAGCAAAAATGTTCCCGATCCTGTCGCCGTGCGTTACGGATGGAGGGATTTCCTACCGGGAAATTTACACGCAGGCAACTATCTGCCATTGATTCCTTTCCGCACTGATGACTGGGAATAATCGAAAAAATACGTAACAATGGATAAAATCACCCTCGAATCCCTCAGGGAGCTTCTTAAAAGCGACCGCAGCTACCGTCGTTTTGACGAGTCGCGCCTTATTTCCGAATCGACACTGCATGAATTGGTCGGGTTGACACGATATTGTCCGTCAGCACGCAACCTTCAGCCCATCCGCTACCGCATGGTGACAGCCCCCGAAGAACGCGAAGCCATATTTCCCACTCTCAAATGGGCCGGATATCTCACTGACTGGGATGGCCCTGCTACGGGCGAACGGCCAAGTGCCTATCTCATACAGTGTCTCGACACGAGCCTTACGACCAATTGTCTTTGCGACGACGGACTGCAACTCGAAGCCATCACACTCGGTGCGGCAGCTTTGGGAATCCACGGCTGCATAATCAAGGCTTTCAATGCCCAAGAAATCATCTCGGCACTCCAACTCCCGGAGAAATACAAGCCTCTCTATGTCCTTGCCCTCGGCCATCCTGCCGAAACAGTGCGATTAACCGACACAGACGGCACTCATGACGCCGACATCCGCTACTACCGCACCCCCGACTCCACTCATGTAGTCCCCAAACGACCTACGGAAGAGCTGATAATCAATCCTTAAAGGCGGTCATTATTACAATTTATAACTTTTATCTGATTGAATCAAGGTCGATTCCTCAAATAGAGTCGACCCTTTCTTTTATTAAGAGGGTGTTTAATAACAATAGTTAAAATCTGAGTGGTGTATCTTTTAGGTAAATTGTTGTAAGCGAGGAAGGAGCATAGCGCGCTATGCGACTGACGAACTTCAACAATTTAGCAAAAGAGACACCAAGGCTTGGGTAGCTTAAAAATTTTTATTCATGAAACAGCATACAGAAGAAAAGACAATACCATTGCCTCCGAAAGTTTTGAGTGCCTATGACTCTTCATTTCAGTCACATAGCACGCTATGCTCCTTCAATTCAGAGCCATATCCATCTCAAAACTTTCGCTCAGATTTTAACTATTGTTATTAAACACCCTCTAAAATCACACAAGCCTTTTTGTATTATCGCACCTTTTTATGGCATGGTTGATGTTAATTTTGTTGCGGAAACAAAATTAACCATCAAAAGCTATGAAAAAGACGGCAACCACTTCTCAGAAACACGCAAAACAGTCATTATCAACTACAAGCAGCAAGCTTAATGTCTCAAAAAATTTTTATGCCTCAATTTCCGATAGAGTGGCGGAAACATGCAAGCTTCTGCCTGACAGCAAGGATACAGCCAAAGAAGCCATGAGTGTCATAGACCGCTACATAGGCGGTGAAAAGGTTAATCTAAAGAATCTAAATGCTAACATACAGCTGATTTTCACATTACTGCGTTCGGAAATAGACCGTGCGCTATCTCGCTCCAAAGCAGCGCGCCTCCGCGGTTTGCAGCGACGCAGAAATTTACAGGAAAAAGAGGCGCGTTTTATCGAAAGCCTCAAGGCGATGTGTGGCGCGACGGCCATGCGCAGGGAAGATACGGAAATGCCTGAGGCTGAATCTCTATCCACACCGGCGCAAACAATGCAACCAAACCGACGACAGCGCCGACGCGAGCTGCGTGAAGAAAAACGCGCAATGCGCCAACGAATAAAACGTATAGGATAAACGCCGGGAAACCATATCAAAACTATATCAGAGGCTGTTTCAGCTAATGCCAAAACAGCCCCTAAAATTGTCTATGCCTATTCCTTTACACACTCGGCGATAGTTTTGAGTATGCCGGCACGGATTTCCTCATTTGTTCCATTTACGGCACGGCGGATGAGTCCGTTTTTATCGACCACTATGGTCATCGGGAAACCTTTGCCATTGTTCCAACGCAGAAACAGAGTATCATTGACGAGGTGACGCCATGTGAAACCATGTTTTTCCACTACAGGCCGTGCCTTGTCGGCATCTTCGTATGTAGCAGACAGGAACACCACATCAGGATAGAGTTCTTTCCATGTCGAAAGCTCAGGCATCTCTGCACGGCATGGCCCACAGGTTGAGGTCCATAGATTCAGCACTGTCACCTTGCCTTCTATATCTTTGTTGCTGCACTCTACCCCATCAATGTCCATAGCCTTAAATTCAGGAAATCTGTCACCATCATGAATCGGCAGCCTTCGTTTAAACGACAGAAGATCCATAAACTTCTCACGACTCCGAGCCTCCTTCAAAATAGCCTCCCCGTCTTTCAGTTGATTCAGCGGTATGGCTTGTGCAAAAATGTCGTCGGACAGAACCGAAGAATCATTATAAACCTTAAGCCAGATTGTTATATCCTTATATTTAAACCTTGACATCGAATGGCTTTTTCCAATAAGTTCTTTTGGAGTATCTTTAAAAAAGCGACCTTGGATATAAACATAACTCTGTCGTTTAGGTGCGGACGTGTTGGCATTCTGACTTCCTGCCACTAATGAAGTCAAGATAAATAAAGCCGTCAAGATAAAATTTCTCATGGTTGTCATATATATATAAATGTGGAATGAATTTTTGTTTAATGTTTGTGATTCGCAAATATAGCCATTTAGACTAATATCACAAAACGTTTGACTAATAAATTTAATCGTTTGTTATATTTTTTCTTGAAAGTATTATATCACCTTATCCGATAGACTCAGCGTACGCAAAGCAGCAAACACATGTCAGAACAACAAAAAAAGCGCCATTGACAACAGCCAACAGCGCTTTTTGCAATAATTATTTCTTTCTGAGGAAATTATCCTCCAAAGTTATCGTAGTGAACTGATTCAGGATCGACACCGAGGTCGTCGAGCATCTTGTTGACAGCGGCGCTCATCGGGCCGGGGCCACACATGTAGTATTCGATATCCTCCGGTTCGGGATGGTTCTTGAGGTATGTCTCGTAGATGACCTGATGAACGAATCCGGCGGTATATTTCACACCTGCAGCATCGGCAGCCGGGTCGGGACGGTCAAGCGCAAGGTGGAACTTGAAATTGGGGAAGTCCTTTTCGAGCTGGAGGAAATCGTCGAGATAGAACACTTCGTTAAGCGCACGCGCACCATAGAAATAGTTCATCACGCGGTCGCGAGTATTGAGGGTCTTGGTCAGCCACATAATCTGGGCACGGAGAGGAGCCATACCTGCGCCACCGCCAATCCACATCATCTCGGCCTTCGAGTCGACAATGGGGTGGAAATCTCCGTAAGGGCCGCTCATGCGCACCTTGTCGCCCGGTTTGAGAGTGAAGATGTAGCTCGACGCGATGCCGGGCATGACATCCTGAAAACCGACCTGAGGTTTCGGCTTGAACGGCGGAGTGGCTATACGGACGGTGAGCATGATGCGGTCGCCCTCCTCCGGATAGTTGGCCATCGAGTAGGCACGGACGGTAGTCTCCGTGTTGCGGCACTTGAGTCCGAAAAGACCGAACTTCTCCCACGAAGGAAGATACTCGTCGCCGATAGAAGCCTTGTCGATATCCTTGTCATAGTCCATCTCATAGGTCGGAATCTTAATCTGTGCGTATGAACCCGGGATGAAGTCCATGTGAGCGCCTTCGGGAAGAGCCACGATGAACTCCTTGATAAACGTGGCCACATTTTTGTTTGAAATAACCTCGCATTCCCATTCCTTGACATCGAGCACAGAAGCCGGAATGCCTATCGAGCAGTCCTCCTTGATTTTCACCTGACAGCCAAGACGCCAGTGGTCCTGCTGCTGTTTGCGCGAAAAGTGTACCTTCTCGGTCGGGAGAATGTCACCGCCGCCGCTGAACACCTGACACTTGCACTGACCGCAGCTGCCCTTTCCGCCACAAGCCGAGGAAAGGAAAATATTCTGGTCGGCGAGAGTCGAAAGCAATGTCTTGCCGGACTCAGCCTCGACAACGGTGTCGGAGTTGATCGTAATCTTGACTTTGCCCGAATGGACAAGATATTTCTTTGCGAGCAGAAGTATCAGCACCAAGGCGAGGGTGATGATAAGAAAGATGCTCACACCTGAAAGTATCGTTAACATGATATATTATATAATATAGTTGTGTGAATGCTTAATAATATCAAATCTTGATGCCGAGGAAGCTCATGAAGGCTATTCCCATAAGGGCAGTCAGGATGAAGGTGATGCCGACACCGCGGAGCGGACGCGGAATGTTGGAATAAGTTGCGATGCGCTCACGGATGGCAGCGATGGCCGTAATGGCAAGAAGCCAGCCGAGTCCCCAGCCGCCACCGGCGCAGACAGCAGTCCAGACGCTCGGGAAGTCGCGCTGCTGCATGAAGAGCGACCCGCCGAGAATGGCACAGTTGACAGCGATAAGCGGAAGGAAGATGCCGAGCGACGAATAGAGCGCAGGGCTGTATTTCTCGACCGTCATCTCGACGAGCTGTGTCATCGAGGCTATGACAGCGATAAACATGATGAGCGACAGGAAGCTGAGGTCGACATCGGCATACTCGGGCCCGAGCCATGTGAGCGCGCCTGCGCTAAGGACGTAGGTCTGGAGCAGATAATTGACCGGAAGCGTCACGACAAGCATGAAAGTCACTGCAACACCAAGGCCAAAAGCGGTCTTCACGTTCTTTGACACGGCGATAAACGAGCACATGCCGAGGAAGTAGGCAAAAATCATGTTGTCGACAAAAATCGACCGTATGAATATATTCAGATTTTCCACTTGGGTTTAATTTTAGAGCGTTGGGCGAATGTGGTTGATTAATTGTCTTCCTGAAGATCCTTGTTGACACTGCGCTGCACCCAGATGATGCAAGCCACGAGTATAAGAGCCATCGGCGGAAGAATCATGAGACCGTTGTTGACATAGCCGGCATCATAGAAGCTCTGGGGAATCACCTGAAAGCCGAGCAGAGTTCCGCTGCCAAGAAGCTCGCGGAAGAAACCGACGATGACAAGGATGATGGCATAGCCTATGCCGTTGCCAACTCCGTCGAGAAACGAAGGCCACGGCTTGTTGGCCATCGCGAACGCTTCAAGACGTCCCATGAGAATACAGTTGGTTATGATGAGGCCGATGAACACCGAAAGCTGCTTGGCGGCATCGTAGGCAAAAGCCTTGAGCACCTGATCGACGATGACCACGAGTCCGGCCACCACGACAAGCTGCACGATGATGCGGATATTGGTCGGAATCGTGTTGCGGAGAATCGAAATGATGACATTTGCAAACGCAAGCACCGCGATAACCGAGACACCCATCACAATCGCAGGTTCAAGCTTGGCAGTGACGGCAAGCACCGAGCAGATGCCGAGAATCTGCACCACTACCGGATTGTTTTTCGAGAGAGGGTTGAAAAGCACCTCTTTATTATTGATTTTATCAGCCATGACGGATGAAATTTTTTGAGTGTTGAGAGTGTGTTGACTGGATTTGTTAATTCTCACCGTAGCCGCTATGCTCAGAGAGCGGCTTCAGAGAGTCCCTGAAGGAATTTCTTGTATGGTGTGAGGCAGTTGTCAAGCATCGCGCCGACACCTTTCGAGGTAATCGTACCACCCGAAATACCATCGACGTAATCCTCTCCGTTGAGTGGCTGCTGTCCGGCCTTCACTACTGCGACGGGGCGGAAACGGCCATCCTTAAACACCTTCTTACCCTCGAACTGACTGCTGAAAGCAGGTTTTTCGATTTCAGCGCCAAGACCGGGAGTCTCGCCCTGATGAGCGAAATATGCGCCATAGATAGTCGAGCCGTCACTGTCAAAAGCGACATATCCCCAGATCGGGCCCCATAGACCGGCCCCATAGACCGGCAGGATATATTTGACAGCGCCATCGGCCGTGGTGCATACAAACACCGGAAGCTCGCGGCGGTCGGCGGCGACTTTGCTCTGTGCGGCTACATTGACATCGAACGCCTTGACTCCTTCGACAGTCTCTCCGCGCTCATTGACCACAAACTGGTCGGTAATATATTTGTCAAACTCTGCCACTACGTCATTTTTGTCAGCTGAAATCAGTGCGGCATTCAGAATCTGGCTCATCTTGTCGGCATTCACATTGTCCTGCTGACGTTCACGCAGGGCAAGCGACGTGGCTGCAAGGGCTGTGCCAACAACCACCACAAGTATGATGATATAGATTATTGTATATGTATTGCTTTGCTTATTCATAAGTCGATGTGGAATTAAGCTTTATAGCTGTTGGATGAATTGGATTGCCATGCTCATGCGGCTGTATGCCTCTGACGGCGCATACGGCGCGAGACATTCAGCTGAACCACACAATAGTCGATCAACGGAGCGAGAGCATTGCCGAGAAGCACGGCAAGCATTGCCCCCTCGGGATAACCGTTGTTGTATGTACGGATGATTATAGCGACCGCTCCGACAAGGAAACCGTAGATATACTTGCCGGGATTGGTGCGTGCGGCCGTAACCGGGTCTGTCGCCATGAAGACAGCTGCAAAGGCAAATCCGCCGAACAGGAGCTGGTCAACCGGGTCGAGGAACGATGCCGGATAGGCAGGAGTCTCAAACACGTTGGCAACCCAGCCCATGAACAGGCCTCCGGCAACGACACTGAGCATGATGCGCCACGAAGCTATGCCGGTGGCGAGGAGGAGCACCGCACCGATGAGAATCGCCAGTGTCGATGTCTCGCCAAACGAGCCGGGAATCAGTCCGAGGAAAGCATCCCATGTGCTGACAGGATTGCCCTTCAGATTGAGCAGTTCAAGATTCCCGCCGGTAAACGAAGCAATCTGTCCGAGAGGCGTAGCCCCTGAAAATCCATCGGGAAGGTCGAAACCGAGACCGCAGATTGAATTTGTAGAAACAAACACCTTGTCGCCGCTCATCTGGGCCGGATAGCCGAAGAAGAGCACTGCGCGGGTGACAAGTGCAACGTTGAATACATTGTAGCCTGTACCGCCAAAAACCTCTTTGACGAAAACGACTGAGAAGGCGGTTGCGACCGCAAGCATCCACAGCGGTGTCTCAATCGGACAGATGAGGGGGATGAGAATACCGGTGACAAGAAATCCTTCCTGAATCTCCTCGCGACGCCACTGGGCGACGACAAACTCAATGCCGAGACCGACCACATAGGCCACAACTATACGTGGCAACACCGCGAGAAAGCCGTAGGCCATCAGCTGCCAGAACGGAAATTCCGTAGCTCCGGCCGCAAGCCAGTTCTGATAGCCGGCGTTATACATGCCGAATAGCAGACAGGGCATCAGAGCGAGCACCACTATTATCATCACTCGCTTCGAATCGAGACTGTCGTGGATATTGACACCGGAAGTCGAAGTGGTGTTAGGTGTATAAAGAAACGTTTCAAACCCGTCGAACACACTGCGGAAAGCATGGAGCTTACCGTCAGGCTCGAAGTTAGGCTTGATTCTATTTAAATAATTTCTTAGCGCTTTCATTGTTGGAATGTTAATTCTTAAAAACAGGAATCAGACCTCACTGCGGAGATAGTCGAGACCCTCACGGACGATTTTCTGAAGCTCAAGCTTGGAGGGGTCGACATATTCGGCAAGGGCGAAGTCCTCGGGAGCGACCTCATAGATGCCAAGCGCCTCCATGCGGTCGATATCCTTTGCGAGTATAGCCTTGATGAGATATTCGGGCAGTATGTCCATCGGGAACACCTTGTCGTATTCACCCGACATGATCATGGCGCGTCGACCTCCGTTGATGCGTGCATCGGGAGCGAACTTGCGGCCGAGGAAACGGCCTATGAACGACGGGCTGACACTCATCTTCGAAGGGCTCATCGAAGCCCAGCCCATGAACTCGTCGGCATCGTCGCCTTCGGGAATCACGGTCACCTGACGGTAGGGATAGCGGAGGTAGCCATCGATGTTTTCGCGGACACCCGTCAGAACGTTTCCTGAAATTATGCGCCGGTGACAGCCGACGTCCTTCAGTTCGCCATCAAGGACGGTAGCAAGCGAAGCCCCGACGACACTCTTTTCAATGCGTGGCTCACAAACCTCGCTGCCAGTCACGGCTACAAGAGCCGACCAGTCAGGCTCACCCGTGAGGGCGAGATGGCCGATGCGGGCAAGCGTCACTATGTCGAGAGTCCATACGACCTCACCCTTGTTGACAGGAGCTATTGCAGCAATCTGCACTCCGGCATTTCCCGCTGGGTGAAGACGAGGGAATTCCACGATTTCAGCGCCTTTAATATCAGGCATTGACGAGCCTTTTTCCACACCTATATATATAGGGCCGGCAGCCAGTTTGGCCAACACCCCTACTCCTGCCTCAATATCGGCCATGCGTCCATCGACCATCGCCTCAAGCGACGGCGCAAGAGGGGCGGTATCAATGGCCGTCACCATAACCGAACGCGGACGGTCGGACGGCAGCGGGACAATGTCGTAGGGACGGCGACGCATCATCGCCCACAGGCCGGAAGCCATCAGGGCTTCAGTAACAGCCTCGACCGACGCGCCGGCAAACGGAGCAGACTTGACAGCAGTCTGAGCGACAGACGGGTCAAGCTTGATGACGACACGCTCGATTTTACGGCGCGCACCACGCACGACAGCCTCGACCGTTCCGGCAGCCGGAGCGACGAGCTTTATTCTCGAATCTGCTTTGTCGTGTAGTAACGGTGAACCAACCTCGACCCTGTCACCCTCGGCAACATCAAGCTTAGGCACGAATCCCGGAAAATCGTCGGGAATCAAAGCAACATGGGCAGGAAGAGGGATAGCGACGGGCATCTCTGAGCGGAGTCCACCTTGAAGATTAAGATTTAAGCCTTTTTTCAGGCTGACAGACCTTCTCATCCTTGGAATTTATGTAAGTTGTACCTTATAAAAAAATTGGAAAGCACAAAGATAATAAATATATTTGAATATAACTTAATACGTTTTAGCTGAAAAGTATGCAAAATATAAAAAAATACGAGATTCCGAAATATCACAATTTGTATTTTAGTTTGTTTAACGCAAAAAAAAGAGCAAAACGTTTGCAAACACCGATTTTTCCTTATAATTTTGCAATATCGTTTAAAAATTAGCTTTCATCCCGTGAAAGCAAAAAATCGATACCATCAGAAACTAATCCTTAAAAAAGCTAATCAAGAAAATCATCAAAACTAATAACAAAATAAACCAATAAACTTAAAATCTTTAGTAATTACAAATTATGGAAGCTCAAAAGCCTAATCCCACACAGCCTGCAAAGGCTAACGCTAAGAACATCTCCGGAAGCAACGTAGCCGGCATCAAGAACGCCTTCTTGGTGATCCTCGCTTGCTTCGTAGTAGCTGTATGTCTCTTCATTTTCTGGTTCGGTCACGAATCACACTTTGAAGAAGGTCACCCCATCGACCTCTGGGGAACAATCTACAAGGGCGGATTCATCGTGCCTATCCTCCAGACTCTCTTCCTTACCGTTATCGTTCTCTCTGTTGAACGCTGGATCGCCCTCAAGTCTGCAAAGGGCAAAGGCTCTATCGAAAAGTTCGTTGCCAACGTGAAGAAGTGCCTCGCCGCTAACAACATCCAGGGTGCAAAAGACCTTTGCAAGAACCAGAAGGGTTCAGTAGCCGCTGTTGTTGCCGCAGCTCTCGTTAGCTACGAAGAAATGGACAAGAACACCATCCTCACCAAGGAACAGAAGATTGCCAACCTTCAGAAGACAGTTGAAGAAGCAACCGCACTCGAAATGCCCGCTCTTCAGCAGAACCTTCCCATCGTTGCAACCCTCACCACTCTCGGTACTCTCGTCGGTCTTCTCGGTACTGTGATGGGTATGATCAAGTCATTCCAGGCACTCGCCGCTTCAGGTGCTCCTGACTCAACCGAACTTTCTACCGGTATCTCTGAGGCTCTTATCAACACTGCCTTCGGTATCGCAACCGGTGCATTCGCTGTAATCTCTTACAACTTCTACACTAACAAGATTGACAATCTCACCTACGCTATCGACGAGATTGGTTTCTCTATCGTGCAGACATTTGCAGCTACCCACTAATCCTACGTTACTGTTATCACAACAAAGGTTTAAACCAACACTTTCATAAAACAAAGCAAAACCTCTTATAATAGATAAAGTAATATGGGAAAAGTAAAAATGAAGAGAAAAAGCACCCTCATCGACATGACCGCGATGAGTGACGTGACTGTGCTCTTGCTTACTTTCTTCATGTTGACATCTACCTTCCTTCAGAAGGAGCCGGTCACCGTACTGACCCCCTCCTCTGTATCTGAGCAGAAAGTGCCGACCGCGAATCTCGCATCGATACTCGTAAGCCCAGAGGGGAAAATCTTCATCTCCATCGCCGGTGACGCAGACGCTGACACCAAGGACACATGGGGATCAGAGGCTCTCCGCAAGACGATTCTTGATGAAGCAGTAACGCTCTACAACAAGCAGCACCCCTCAAACCCGGTGCAGCTCTCTGTAGCACAGCGCGAAGCATTCTCTAAAATCAATATGTTCGGTGTTCCGTTCCAGGTACTTCCGCAGTTCCTTTCAATGTCACAGACCGATCAGGATAAGTTTATCACTGACATGACACAGAAGGGCGTCGGTATACCCATCAACGACAACAAGGACATGGAACACCTCAACGAGTTCCAGATCTGGATGCGTGCCATCTACAACTCAGGAAACGACAACCTTCAGAAAGCCATGAAAAAGGGTGAAGGTATCGCCGTCAAGGCCGACAAGGACACTCCCTACAACACTGTCCACGACGTGCTTGACAACCTGCAGACCATGAAGATGAACCGCTTCAGCATCATGACAGCTTTAAAAACTGAGCAAGAATAATCATTATGGCACAGATAGAACAATCAGACGGCGGCAAAAAGAAAAAAGGCGCCCAGAAGAAAATGTCGATCCATGTGGACTTTACTCCCATGGTGGACATGAACATGCTTCTGATTACATTCTTCATGCTTTGTACCACAATGATTAAGTCACAGACTCTCACCATCTCGCTCCCCTCGAACGAGAAAGTAGAGCAGAATCAGATGAACAAAGCTAAGGAATCAGAGGCAATCACCCTCATCCTGACTACTGAACGCAATGCCAACGGCGATGTCAAGAACGACGAAAGCGGCCGTCCGATGAACACGGTTTACTACTACGAAGGTATGCCCGACTTCACTGACGAAAACGGCGACGGTCTTCTCGACAACAACAAGCTCAAGGCTGAGAAATTTGTCGGCAACGACGGCAAACTCCAGCAGGGCATTCGCAAGATCCTCCATGACCGCAACAAGCTGGTGCTTGAAAAAATCGAAGTTGAAAAGTCGAAATGGCGCAACAAAGAGTTCTCGTCGATTTCAGCTATCAACGACTCAATCTACCAGTCACGTGCACGCGAGATCCGTAACGACTCTACGCTCACACGTCCTGTTGTGATCATCAAAGCCACTCCTGAAGCTTCATGGGAAAGCCTTATCAGCGCCCTTGACGAGATGCAGATCAATCAGATTTCACGCTATCAGATTGACAACATCAACAAGAATGACTCAGTGCTCATCCTTGACTACCTCGCCAAGAATCCCAAGAAATAATCTGTTGATGAATGATATATTAACCTTGAAAAATCTCTATTGAAATATGGCAAAAGACGTAGATCTTTCATCATCAGAATGGATTGACATTATATTTGAAGGCAAGAACAAGGACTTCGGAGCCTATGAGCTCCGCAAGGCCTCTGCAAAGCGCCACAACCGCGCGATGCTCGTTATCCTCATCGTCCTTCTTCTCGTAGCTGTACTCGGACTCCTTGCAAACACTGTGCTCCAGAAAGCTGAAGAGCGTCCTGAAGACCAGATCGAGCAGGCCATGATCGACTACACAGCTGACGAAGCTGAAGAAGAAGAACCCGAAGAGCCCGAACAGCAGCGCGTCGAAGAGCAGCAGCCCGAAGCTCTTCCTGAAGAAATCCTCAACACCGTAAAGGCCACCGAGCTCCAGATTACTCGTGACGAAGAAGTTGTTGAAGAAATCAAGTCTCAGGACGAACTCAAGGACACTGACACCGCCGTAGGTACTACTGACTTTGACAAGGGTACTGACGACCTCAACGTGGTGCGTGAACACAAAGAAGAAGTTATCGTCGAAGAGAAGAAACCCGAACCCGTGGATGACAATCAGGTATTCACCGTGGTTGAACAGAAGCCCCAGTTCCCCGGCGGCGAGGCAGCCCTCCTCAAGTGGGTGGCTGAACACCTCCGCTATCCGGCAATGGCTCAGGAAAACAACATTCAGGGTCGAGTTGTCGTACAGTTCGTTGTCACCAAGACCGGTAAGGTCGGTGAGGTAAAGGTGATCCGTTCAAAGGACCCCGACCTCGACAAAGAAGCTGTCCGCGTAGTAAAAGCTCTCCCCGACTTCGTCCCCGGCAAGATGAACGGACATTCGGTGAACGTATGGTACACCCTCCCCGTGACATTCAAGCTTCAGGGCATTTAATTCCGAATCTCACTTAAACAAAGGCTACGGCCGCTATTCCCTTCAGGGCATGGCGGCCGTTACTTTTTTTGTCCCCCCGGCCAATGGCAATCCCACCCCACAACATGCGCCCATATCCGTGCCACCGGATACCATTGACAATCGACGACAACAATCATTTCCATGACAAAACGGCTCTTTCAGGCATGACAATTCAACCAATTGGCATGATTTTTGTTAGATAGATATAACAGATTGCCGCCGTGTCTGTTTCATGGTTTCGGCCATGAGTAGAGACAGGCATCACTGACAATCCCTTATCTGAACGAAACTAAATAAAAAACTCACAACTTCAACATAGCTCATGAACTTCAATAATTTCACTATCAAATCACAGGAAGCGATCCAGAAGGCCATAGAGATTACCCGTGGCGCGGGCAATCAGGCTATAGAGCCTGTGCATCTGCTTAAGGGAGTCATGACCGAAGGGGAATCACTCATCAACTTTATTTTCTCCAAGGTGGGAGCCAATGTCGCCACCCTGATGCGTCAGGTTGATGCCAAAATCGCCGCCGAGCCGAAAGTGTCGGGAGGCGAACCCTATCTTAGTCGCAGCTCCAACGATGTCCTTCAGAAAGCGCTCGACATCGCCAAGAAACAAGGTGATGAGTATGTCACCCTCGAAGCTTTACTTTTAGCCATCTTCACGGTCAACTCTCCGGCTTCAACCATTCTAAAGGACGCCGGATTGAGCCAACGTGAACTTGAATCGGCTATAGCCGAACTTCGTAAGGGGAAAAAGGCTACCGACCAGAGCGCCGAAGACACTTATCAGGCACTTTCGAAGTATGCCATCAACCTCAACGAGCGTGCACGCGAAGGCAAGCTCGACCCTGTGATCGGACGTGACGACGAAATCCGCCGCGTATTGCAGATTCTGTCGCGCCGTACCAAAAACAACCCTATGCTCATAGGCGAACCCGGTACGGGAAAGACTGCCATCGCCGAGGGACTCGCCCAGCGCATCGTCCGTGGCGACGTGCCCGAAAACCTCCGCACAAAGCAAATCTATTCGCTCGACATGGGCGCACTGGTGGCCGGCGCGAAGTACAAAGGTGAATTTGAAGAACGACTCAAAGCTATCGTCAACGAAGTGACAGGGGCCGATGGCGAAATCATCCTCTTCATCGACGAGATCCACACTCTTGTCGGAGCAGGCAAAGGTGAGGGAGCCATGGATGCGGCCAATATACTCAAGCCGGCGCTTGCGCGAGGCGAACTCCGCTCGATCGGCGCGACAACCCTCGACGAATACCAGAAGTATTTCGAAAAGGACAAAGCCCTCGAACGCCGATTCCAGAAAGTGATGGTCAACGAGCCTGACGAGGCCGCAGCCATCGCCATCCTCCGAGGACTTAAGGAACGTTATGAAAACCACCACAAGGTGCGTATCCGTGACGAGGCGATTATCGCAGCCGTCACCCTCTCGGAACGCTACATCACCGACCGTTTCCTCCCCGACAAGGCAATCGACCTTATCGACGAGGCTGCGTCGAAACTCCGTCTCGAAATCGACTCCGTCCCTCAGGCGCTTGACGAAATCACACGTCTCATAGCCCAGAAGGAAATCGAGCGCGAGGCAATCAAGCGCGAGGGCGACAAGGAGAAAGTGAAGGAAATCGAAAAATCGCTCGCCGACCTGCGCGATCAGGAGAAGGAATTCACCGCCAAGTGGAAAGCCGAAAAGGACCTCATCAACAAAATCCAGCAGAACAAAATCGACATCGAGCAGCTCAACTTCGATGCCGAACGCGCCGAACGCGAAGGCGACTATGCAAAAGTGGCTGAAATCCGCTATTCGAAAGTACAGCAGAAGGAGCAGGAAAACGCAGCCATACAGGAGCAGCTCAAGGTGATGCAGGGCGAAAAAGCCTTCATCAAGGAAGAGGTCGACTCCGAAGACATCGCCGATGTCGTATCGCGTTGGACAGGCATCCCCGTCAACAAGATGGTGCAGAGCGAAAAAGAAAAGCTCCTGCATCTTGAAGACGAACTCCACGGACGCGTCGTCGGGCAGAACGATGCCATCGCGGCCATAGCCGATGCTGTCCGCCGTTCGCGCGCCGGGCTCAACGACCCGCGCCGCCCTATCGGCTCATTCATATTCCTCGGCACGACAGGCGTAGGAAAGACCGAGCTTGCAAAGGCTCTCGCCGAATACCTGTTTGACGACGAAACGATGATGACCCGTATCGACATGAGCGAATATCAGGAGAAACACTCCGTCAGCCGTCTTGTCGGAGCGCCTCCGGGATATGTCGGCTACGACGAAGGCGGCCAGCTCACAGAGGCCGTGCGGCGCAAACCCTATTCGGTAGTGCTCTTCGACGAAATCGAGAAAGCGCATCCCGATGTGTTCAACATACTTCTTCAGGTGCTCGACGACGGCCACCTGACCGACAACAAGGGACGTCTCGTCAACTTCAAGAACACTATTATCATCATGACATCAAACATGGGCTCACACGTCATCCGCGACAACTTCGCAAAAATGACTCCTGAAAACCGTGGCGAGGTCATCGAGAAAACAAAGGACGAAGTGCTTGAACTCCTCAAGCAGCAGATCCGCCCCGAATTCCTCAACCGTATCGACGAAATCATCATGTTCACCCCGCTCAACGAGCAGGAGATTGAAGAAATCGTCGGATTGCAGATCAAATCCATCCAGCGCATGCTCGCCAACAACGGCATCACGCTCAAAGTCACTCCCGAAGCGCTCAAATATCTCGCAGAGGAAGGCTATGATCCGGAATTCGGAGCACGTCCCGTCAAGCGTGTCATCCACCGTATGGTGCTCAACCAGCTGTCGAAAGACATACTTGCCCAGAAGGTCGACCGCGAACGCCCGATAGTCATCGACTACGACGGCTCTGACATCGTGTTCAAGAACTGAACTCGAGAGTAAAACGGTCCGATAAGACACGACACTATAAAAAACATATTTTTACAAACTATTTATTATATTCAAGCAACTATGAAACGTATCCTTTATCTACTTCTCGTGCTTCCGTTGCTCGGACTCATCTCATCGTGCAGCGATGACAAAGATTTGCCTCAGGTCAGCCTCTCTATCGACTATACAGGTGCTGTTGAATCCGACGGCAGCCTCTATGTGGTTCAAGGCGACACTCTCAACGTCACAGCGCTCCGCGCCATCCCCGACGAAGGGACAAAGACAGCCACTCTCGGTGTTGTCGCCTACTTCTGGGACGGAATTCCTCAGGGCCGCACCGCACTTTCGCCCTTCCCCATCAGCATCAACACCACTGATATGGAACTTGGCAAACACTACCTCGGCGTGAACGCAACAGTGCTTCAGGTCGACAAGGAAGTCGGCTTTGCAGTCACCCAGTTCCCCGTCACCATTGTAGCAAGTCAGGCTGATATGCCGGGCGAAGGCGACGGAGGCACAATCAACCCCGAGACCCGTATCTCTGACAGCGAAAACTGATTTCCAATCCATTTCATGGAAACAGGACAAAGCATACCACACTTTCAAAATCATGGCGCTTCTTTATCTCACAGATGAGAAGCGCCATGATTTTGAATATGTAAAAATATGAATCAGAGCTGCCAATCCAAAATAAATTATGTAATTTTGCCTTATCGACGTAGGCGACATTCCTACCCTGCGGCTCATTGCCGTCGTATAGATAGCAATCCGGTGGGGGGCATTCATTCTATCTTTTTCAGTCAGTTCGGGCGTTTGGCGATGCCTTTCACTTCTGAAAAAGCGAGAGTTCCCCCACTTTTTTTACCTATTTTATTCCGACAAAACCATTGCGGTGATTCCAAGATATTTTTTTATTTTGGAGTTACCGCAATTTCTTTGTAACTTTGCAGCCGAAAATCAAAGTGGACAAATTTGGCTGCTTGCAACCACTTCAAAAAATGCTAAAACTGCACCCCTCGCCACAGTGCCATGACAAATCCATTGTCAATAGCCACGAGGGATTTCAGAACTTCTCCCCTCTTTGTCTTCATAGAGGATTTAGACTTTTGAGATTCATATTGCGTGCCGGCAATCCGCGAGGATGAAGGCCACAGATGAGAAATGTTGAAGCAGGCAGCGCGAATCCACGCATTTTCAAGCCGACTTCGACATTTTATTTTTTATATAAGCACCATAAACTTATGAAAACTTATCTCTTCACATCAGAATCCGTATCAGAAGGACATCCCGACAAGGTTGCCGACCAGATTTCAGATGCCATTCTCGACGAGTTCCTTGCCCGCGACCCGAAATCGAAAGTCGCATGCGAAACACTCGTCACAACAGGTCAGGTAGTAATCGCAGGCGAAGTCAAAAGCGAAGCATACATCGATCTGATGGAGGTGACACGCGATGTCATCCGCAAGATAGGCTACAACCGCAGCGCACTGAAGTTTGACGGCGAGGCTTGCGGTGTCTTCTCAGCTCTCCACGAACAGAGCGCCGACATCAACCGCGGTGTCGAACGCAACGAGGCTGAGGCTCAAGGCGCAGGCGACCAAGGCATGATGTTTGGCTACGCATGCAATGAGACCCTCGACTACATGCCTCTCACCATCGACCTCTCCCACCGTCTCCTTCAGGAACTTGCCGACATACGCCGCGAGGAGAAAGAGATGACCCACGAAAAGCGTGGCCGTGTCTACACATACCTCCGTCCCGACTCAAAGAGCCAAGTGACTGTGGAATATGACGAGAACAACCGTCCGCTGCGAGTCGACACAATCGTCATCTCCACACAACACGATGAATTCATCCTCCCCACCGACGACTCTGACAGCGCCCGCGCTGCCGCCGACCGCGCCATGCAGCAGAAAATCACCGAGGATGTGCGCAACGTACTCATTCCCCGCGTCAAGGCCAAACTACGCCCTGAGGAAGCGGCTCTCATCGGCGACGACGTGAAGCTGCTCGTCAATCCGACAGGCAAGTTCGTCATCGGAGGTCCTCACGGCGACACCGGTCTGACTGGCCGTAAAATCATCGTCGACACCTACGGTGGCCACGGCGCACACGGTGGCGGCGCATTCTCGGGCAAAGACCCCTCAAAGGTAGACCGCTCGGCCGCATATGCCGCTCGCCATATCGCAAAAAATCTCGTGGCAGCCGGAGTGGCCGACCGCGTGCTCGTACAGGTAGCCTATGCAATCGGCGAGGCCCGTCCCGTCAGTCTATGCATCAACACCTACGGCACTGCCAAGGTAAACCTTTCGGACTCTGAAATAGCAGCAATCGTCAACGATATGCCATGTTTCGACATGACTCCCTATGCGATTGAAAAGCGCCTCGGACTCCGCAACCCTATCTACCGCGAGACTGCAAGCTATGGACACATGGGACGCAAGCCGGTGACCGTGACCAAGGAGTTCCATTCGAAATACGAACCGACCTTCACACGCACCGTCGAACTGTTCACATGGGAAAAACTCGACGCAGTTCCAGCCGTGAAAGAAGCCTTCGGTTTGTAAAATAACAGAAAACATCTGAAACATAAGAGGTACAAAAATTCAGAAATAACAAAAATAACAGACTTCGTTTTTTCGTCGACGGTAGCAGGGTGATTCAGCCCATCACTCCGATTGACAAAAGAAACGAAGTCTGTTATTTTTGTTATTTCTGTATCTTATTCCAGACCTTTACGGCTAAAGTATTATTCCTTTATGCCATATGCGAGGTCGCCGGCGTCGCCGAGCCCGGGGACAATGTAGGAATGGTCGTTGATGACCTCGTCGATAGCGCCGACCCACACCGTAGTCTTGTCGGCCGGGAAAGTGGCCTTGATATAATCAATAGCCTTGCGCGAGGCGATAATTGAGGCCACATGAACGTGGGCCGGCTCGCCCTTGGTCAGCAACGCGCGGTAGCAGAGATCCATCGACGAACCGGTGGCAAGCATCGGGTCTGCGATAACGAGAGTCTTGCCGTCGATTCGGGGCGAAGCTATGTATTCGATAAACACGTCGAAATTCTCTTTCTCGCGATACTTGCGATAGGCCGAGACAAAAGCATTCTGTGCATGGTCGAAGTAATCGAGGAAACCTTTATGGAAAGGTATGCCGGCACGGAATATGGTGGCAAGCACAACCTGCTCGTCAAGAATCTGTGACGGGGCGACAGCCAGAGGTGTAGTTACATCGACAGTCTTGTAGCGCATACGCTTCGACATCTCGTAGGCCATGATTTCACCTATGCGCTCAAGATTCCGGCGGAAACGCAGCATGTCGGTCTGCACGTTGACGTCGCGCAGCTCACTCATATATTGACTCACCAGCGAAGGTGTTTCGGCAAAATTGATTACTTCCATGATTTTATTAAGGTGTGGGATTACTTATGTTTACAAAGACAAAATTAGAGAATTTTCATATCTGTAACAAATGAGCCGGGCAAATCGATGTGCAAAAAATCAAAAAAGCTCTTTACGAAGCTTGTTGTCGAGAAGATTGGTAAACTGATAATTTTTGAGATTCCAACGCGGATAAATCAATAATTCCGGAGGCGACTGCGAAACGAAGCGCTCAACGGCAATGTCTTTACGCAGACGACGGAGAATCCTGACACACAGATCGGCATAGGATTCAGCCGTGAAACGCGGTATGTCGTAAAGTCCGGCTTCGACATCGCGCGCCATTCGCGTCCCGCGTACGAGCTGAAGCTGATGAATCTTTACGGTGTCGACCGGAAGTTCGTTGACACGGTCAATTGTGGCAAGCATCACCTCCTCATCCTCACCGGGAAGCCCCATTATGAGATGAAGCCCGCACGGAATCCCGGCGGCATGCGTGCGCCTGACCGCATCGGCCGTATCAGCCCACGTATGACAACGGTTCACAAACCGGAGAGTCTCGTCGCAGGCGCTTTCCGCACCATATTCAATCATGACCCATGCCGGAAGCGCCGACAGACGGTCGAGAAGCTCCTGAGGCATGCAGTCGGGACGAGTACCGATAATCAGACCGACCACTCCGTCGACGGCCAATGCCTCCTGATAGAGCCGCATGAGGCGGTCGATATCATCGGAATGAGTGTTGGTATAGGCCTGAAAATAGGCCAGATATTTCATTTCAGGATATTTGCGGGCAAAGAAAGCCTTTCCCTCGGACAATTGCGCGGAGACTCCGAGAGCAGGCGCACAGTAACCCGGATTGAACGATTGATTGTTGCAATACGTGCAACCGCCCACGCCCTTGCTGCCGTCGCGGTTCGGACAGGTGAATCCGGCGTTGACCGCTATCTTCTGTACCTTCCCATTGAAATGGCCGGAAAGGAAGTCGGAAAAATCCTTGTAGGCCTTCATAGTCGGGCGGCTCGGTTCAACAACACGGCATCGAGAATCACAATCGCCGCCATCGCCTCGACTATAGGCACTGCGCGAGGCACGACACAAGGGTCATGACGGCCACGCGCCTTGAGCAACACTTCACGGCCATGACAGTCAACGGTCATGATGTCCTGCATCAGTGTGGCCACCGGTTTGAAGGCAACGCGGAAATATATGTCAGCGCCATTCGATATTCCGCCCTGAATTCCTCCCGAATGGTTTGCCGATACGCCGATATTGCCGTCATCATCAAGTGTGAAGGGATCCATGACCTCACTGCCCCGAAGACCGACACCTTCGAAGCCCATGCCATATTCAAATCCCTTGCTCGCATTTATGCTCATCATTGCTTCCGACAATCGTGCGCCGAGACGACCGAACACCGGGTCGCCCACTCCGGCAGGAACACCACTGATGACACAGCTGACTATGCCGCCGATGGTGTCGCCCTCGCTTTTGACTTTCATTATCAACGCCTCCATCTCGGCAGCCTTAGCCTGATCGGGACATCGCACCGCGTTGCTTTCGGTGAGCGATAAATCAAGGTCGGAATACGGCTTTCCGATGGCGATAGCCCCTACCTGCGATGTGTAGGCCATGATTATTATACCCATCTGTTCGAGGGCCTGACGCGCGAAAGCCCCTGCGACGACACGCGTAGCAGTCTCGCGTGCGCTCGAACGGCCTCCGCCACGATGGTCGCGGAGACCATATTTCGTCGTATAGGTGTAATCGGCGTGCGACGGACGGAAGGCTTCGCGCAACTGGCCGTAGTCGCTTGAATGCTGGTTCTCGTTGCGGATGATAAATCCTATCGGACAGCCGGTTGTCACACCTTCAAACAGGCCTGACAGAATCTCGACCGTATCGCTTTCCTTTCGGGCTGTCGTTATGGCCGACTGTCCCGGACGTCGGCGGTCAAGTTCGCGCTGCACCCGGTCGAGGTCAATTTTAACTCCTGCGGGCATGCCGTCGATGACTCCGCCGATGGCTGCGCCGTGACTTTCGCCAAAACCTGTAAAGGTGAATATCTTGCCGATTGTGTTCATTTTTTATTTAATGCATAATGCTCAATCCATAATTCATAATATGCTCTACGCGAAGGGGGCATATTTATGAATATATGCGTCAGGCATTGATTTTTTTATTCTATTTGACTTTTAATACTATGGTAATTTCTATGTTTCAGCTCTTCGGGACGGCGATGTCGGCTACCTGAGCCGAACAATACGCAATCAAATCAGCCGGAGCAATCTTGAACTGGAGACCGCGCTGCCCGGCCGATACGTAGATAAACGGATGGTCGAGCACTGTCGAATGGAAATAAGTCGGAAACGGTTTTTTCATCCCCACCGGCGAGCATCCGCCACGGATATAGCCTGTAAGCGGCAAAAGCTCCTTCATCGGAATCATCTCCGCTTTTTTAGCACCTGCAGCCTTGGCGGCCTTCTTCAGATCGACCTCCATGTTTCCCGGGAGGACGCAGACAAAGTGACCGCAGCGCTCGCCGTTAAGCACGAGAGTCTTGAACACACTGTCAATATCCTCGCCAAGCTCCTCAGCCACATGTTCGGCCGCAAGATTGTCGGGGTCAACCTCATAGGGAATCAGTTCATAATTGATTTTAGCCCTGTCGAGCAGGCGCGCGGCATTTGTCTTAGACACTTTATCTTTTGACGTATTCATAGCGCAAATTTACTCAATCACTGTCTATATTGCAATTTTCAGAGAGTAAAAAAGTTGAGACACCAGCCCAATTGGCCTATGGCAGATGAGGCTCTCGGCGATATTTTTTTGAGACTGCGATTGATTCTGTTAATCATTCTCAAACCAGTCCGGGATAAAATCGGCCGGTAGATTGTCGGAATCCTTATGCTCCTTTGATAATATTTCCAAAAGTTCATATACAGTCCATGACGGGTCGCCCATTCTGTAATCCAGATAGCTTGTTTTACTAATACGGATTTGATATTCATAACCCGGTTCGTAGTCAAATTTTGAGATGTCAGCAAGAGGTTGCCACTCTTGCTGCGCTTCGTCTTTAACGGCATAAACATCAGCACGGTAGGGATTACCACAGGACACAACAACTCCTTGCAACTTCTTAGAAGCAACAGTCAGCGTGTACTCTTTATAATCGGTAACCTTTCGGCCTCCGAGGTCGTCATCGTTGCTGCATGATGTGATAGCAAAAATAACAAAAGCAAGAATGATTGTTAAAAATTTGTTCATATTCTTGTATGATTAATGTATTTATTTCCATCTTTAGGTAGGTCTTATGGGGTATCGCTTACGGCTGTTCGTCTTTAAAAGTTCTATACAGACAGATGATTGCCAGTGCTTTTCTCTTTCCGTCATTTGCCGAAATCTTAATTCCTTTATACACCTCCGGAACATCGGAAATACAAGGAGGAAAATGTATTTTCAACCGATTGGCTTCCAGTTTAAGCACCGCCCATCCACAATCATATGTATATGAATCACCCGATATAGGATTGAGCACATCGAAATTTTCGCATGTCATTACAATATCGCCTTCCTTGCTGTTTCCTTTGAAGTGATATTCAGACACCCATCCTCCAGCAGAACCTATATGCTCAACATTCTCAGGCGTAAGGATTTCATACGACCAAATCATTGGACCGCCGGGTAAAATATCATCTTTGTCGCAAGCAGTAAAAAGCATGCAAAAAAGCATAATAAACGGTAAAAGCAATTTCTTCATATTTAAACAGTTGTTTTTGGGATGAGTAATATGATTTGTCTTATGCCATCTTATATAACGTGAGTTCGATATAAGCAATAGACCATTCACCAATAAAACAATCAGCCATT
>NZ_CAJTQC010000006.1:0-212 GCF_910578445.1 uncultured Duncaniella sp.
CGTGCTATCAGATCGAGATTCAACGCATACTGGGAGAGAAACCTCTGGAGACGGCGCATATTGGAATCTCTTTTTGCATCCGCAGGCATGGCGGCAGCCAGCTTATGGAGACTGACGGTCTGAACCACGCAAAGTGCGTGGATGAGCAGCGCCATAAGTTTTATACGGGCAAGATTCATCGATTTTTCAAAATGCTCTTGCATAATCGGGAG
>NZ_CAJTQC010000006.1:272-100616 GCF_910578445.1 uncultured Duncaniella sp.
TGTGAAAAAGCGGCTAAACTTTTCCTTTAAATTACTAATTTTCAGGGACTTTTGCAAATATAATCACCTAAAATTTAACTGTTTAACAGCATGATTTCAATTTTTGTCATGTACTAAACCCGAAGTGTCATATTTGGGAGTATGGATTCGACGATATGAGACAAGATTCCTGAATGAGAATTTATCATTTCTGTTCCACGACGCCCTGAAAGCGGAATAAAAACCTCGCTGACGGTATCGGGCCGATTCAGTAGCGCTCTCACGTCGGATTGTCTGCGACTCCAACCTGTATGTTTCATCCGCAACTGAGCCTATATGGGAATTATAGTCATAATCGCCAGATACCATAAGGTCATACTCCATCTTTCGGCAAGCGAACTTTGAGTACAATGAAGCCTCGCCACTGCATACCATAAATCGCTCTTTACCATTTAATTTCGTGTAGCCTCCGTAGGTATATGATTGTGTGATGAAATTTACAACATGCTGTGAACGCTGAAATCTCGGATCGACAGGGAAATCAAGGTATTCAACCCGCTTTACATCACCCGGATTCAGTCCGCTAATATCCTCATCGGTTGCAGGATGATAATTGATATACAGACTTACGCCTTGATTGTCAACGGTCTTTACCGTTTCTGCAATCGGATTCACACTCAATTGCGGAATATTCATCCGCGAAAGCAACGAAATGCCGCCGGATGCTGTCGACTTCTGGTTTGCAGACGGGATATAGACTGTTTTGGTCGCGCTTGTGCGCTGTGCGTCGGCAACAATGGTCACCTCACCAAGTTCTTTTACAGCCACAGAGTCGGACACGGAGGTCTGTCCATGCGCAACAAGTGGGAGCACTATCAATGGAAATATATAATGTTTCATGCTGCGAAATTACCCTGTTATGTCTTAATCAATCCTTATGCTCCCTTATTTAGTCTTAATCTTTCGGCAAGGGCTAATCAGGATTGGCCGATTTTTAATAAATTTGCACTGAGATGAAACACTTTAAGCTAATACTGACATCAATCCGTATTCTTGTTTCGCTGCTATTCGCGGCCAACGTGATTTTCATGGTGCAGTTATATGATTCAATAAAAGAACGATATATAAATGATGTGGAGCAGTGCCTCAGCAGGGCAGACCAGATAGAAATGGTCGACCGCATAATTGAAGCCGGGCTTGGAGAGGATAATGATGTAGTATGGATTAAAATCGGTTTGCAGAAATCGGATGTAGGCACAACAATGAGTGCTGAAAAATTACGTGAAATGGGTTACTCTCAGGGCTTCCGCCGTGTTGACAAGCAAATCTTGTCGATAATTGCACAGCATCTTCATGACAATTATTCCGACAGAATTGGAAAAACCGATATATCCAAAATCGAAGAAGCTTTTCGCCGCGACCTGAATTTCTCGGGATACTATCCGGAATACATCCATGTCACATGTCCGGGCGACACATTCGAATATCCTTCCGGCTTATGGGAAATAGAATACAGAGTTAATGGAAAATTGACATATTATGCCTACATAACTCCGTTGACTGAAAACATATTAAGCGAAATGATAGGAGCCATAGTTACCTCCGCCCTGATTGCTCTTGTCCTGACATTCGGATTCTGGTATCTTCTTCATGTCATAAAACGGCTTCGTACCATAGAGGAAATGAAAGATGACTTCACCAACAATATGACGCATGAACTAAAGACACCGATCGCAATAGCCTATGCGGCAAATGATTCGTTGCTGCAATTCCCTGACCCTCATGATGAGGAACGGACAAAAAAATATCTTTCGGCATCTCTTGAACAGCTGTCAAAACTTGCAGGATTGGTTGAAAGCATACTTGCCATGAGCATGGAGCGGAGAAAGCATCTTGCCATGTCAAAGGAAATGATTGACCTGAGGACTTTTCTCAGCTCCATAATCGAGCAACAGAAGCTAAGAGCCGAAAAGAATTGTGAAATAACTTTGATTTGTCATAAAGATGCCTATGTCGAAGCCGATCCGACTCATTTCTCGAATGTCATCAGCAATCTGATTGACAATAGCATAAAATACTCAGGTGAAAATGTGGAAATAAAAATAACTGCCGATTCAACCGGGGTGTCAGTCTCCGACAACGGCATCGGCATTCCTGAAAAATCGTTGCCTGACATATTCAACAAATTTTATCGTGTACCTCATGGCAACACGACAGAAGTCCGTGGATATGGCATCGGCCTGTTCTATGTCAAATCAATTGTTGAGAAACATGGATGGTTGATAGGCGTTGAAAGCAGAATGGGAAAAGGAAGCAGATTTACTATAAAATTCAGAAAACAATGAGCAATATTAATCATAAAACCGTTTGCGCAGCAAGGATTTTATTAGTGGAGGATGACTCAACACTCTCAATGATAATCTCGGAGACATTGCAACGCGATGGCTTTGAGGTCTTGACAGCATGCAATGGCGAAGATGGTCTGCAAAAATTCACAAAGCACGGGGCTGACCTTATAGTAGCCGATGTCATGATGCCACGCATGGACGGATTTGAAATGGGACGGAAAATCCGACAGATAAACCGGAGTGTACCGCTGTTATTTCTCACAGCTAAATCCGGCATAGACGACATTGTTGAGGGATTCGAACTGGGCGGTAACGACTATCTCAAGAAACCGTTCAAAATGCTGGAGCTGATAGTACGAATCAAGGCACTGTTGCGCAGAAACATCCGGGAAGAAGACCATAAATTTGAAATCGGCAAATACGTTCTGGATTTATCAACACAGACACTGTCATTTCTTGACAAAGACAGTGTCGAACTTTCATTGATCGAAGCAAAACTGTTAAAGGAACTCGCTGTAAATATCGGCCAGACAGTCGAAGCCTCAACAATGATGCAACTTATATGGCAGCGTGACGACCCTTACAGCCGAAACTCTCTTCACGGATTCATCCACAAACTCCGCTTCTATCTTCGCCATGACACTTCCATATCACTGTTGAATCAGAGTGGTATCGGGTATATGCTCACGAAGAAATCATAGAGTTCCCGTCCATCCGTGCTGTCAACGCTACTCAAAAGATGCTTGATTTCATAAAAACATATATGTGTGCAGCCGTTGTCCTTTAATTCTCTATTTCTCACCGACTTTGCAATATAGCGCGCCATTCTCTAAACGACCGAGCCATAAGCCCTATCTGATTTCGACAGTCTTTATATCCGGATGTTTTTTCAAGCAAAAAAAAGCCTTGTAAACTCTTTGTTTACAAGGCTTCTACTTCTCAGCGGAGAGAACGAGATTCGAACTCGTGGTAGGATTGCTCCTACGTCAGTTTAGCAAACTGGTGGTTTCAGCCACTCACCCATCTCTCCAATATTTTCGAATTTTAACTATTTAAAATTCTGTGCTTTCAAATTTTCCTCATTCACCATAAGGCGTTTCTCTCAAAAGCACTGCAAAGTTAGTGCTTTAATTGGAATCTTCCAAATGTTTTTGCGATTTTTTATCGCAAAAAAATATCATTCCACCAGCAACACAAGTCAAACCCACTGAATACCAAACGAATCGCCACCTTTATTTTTTTTACGATATATATCGACTATTACATGACCTTCAATAGACGATTAAAATTTAGTGAGTCAATTTTCTGATGCAAAAACATCTGCTCTTGAGACATCCCGACATATCATTACAGCTACGCAAGAAGTTAGATACACTAAAAAAGTACAGGACAGACAATATCCTATGACAATCATACAAATAAAATCATCTTTTTTGCTCTTATTTCAGCTGAAAAGTGCGATTCTTAAAGCTACCATACATCGAAAAAGCGCTTTTTTTCGTAATTTTGCATCACTTATTTCTAAATGAAAACTTATGAATTTAAAAACGAAGGCTATCGCCCTTACATTATTCTCACTTTTTGCTGTTAACTCACGTGCTGAATTCAAAACATTTCCTGACGGAAGCGCCGTCCCCGCATGGTTCAACAATACGGCAACCCCGAAGGTCGACAAATTGGGCAAAAAATATGTGATAACCGACTATGGTGTGGTAAACGACAGCACCATCATCCAGACCCCGGCTTTACAGGCTGTCATCGACAAGGCAGCAGGTGAAGGAGGCGGAGTAATCATCATTCCTGAAGGAACATTCCTGAGCGGTTCTCTTTTCTTCAAACCCGGAACTCATCTTCACATCCAAAAAGGTGGCAAGCTGAAAGGAAGCGACGCTATCACAAACTATGAGATTGTAAAAACCCGTCTCGAAGGCCAGACCATCGACTATTTCGCCGCACTTGTCAATGCCGACAGATGTGACGGCTTCACCATTTCAGGCGAAGGCACAATCGACGGAAACGGCCACCGCTTCTATGACGAATTCTGGCTTCGCCGCAAAGTCAACCGCAAATGCACCAACCTTGAAGCCCTGCGTCCGCGAATGGCATATATCTCAAACTCAAAAGATGTCACTGTCAGCGGAATCCGCATGGTCAACTCCGGTTTCTGGACAAACCACCTTTATAATTGCGAGCGCATCAAGTATATCGGTGTGACAATCCTTGCCCCCACCGACGGCTATCCCAAAGGCCCGAGCACCGATGCTATCGACCTTGACGTGTGCAACGATGTGCTTGTCAGCAATTGCTATATGAACGTCAACGACGACGGTGTCTGCCTGAAAGGCGGTAAAGGCACATATGTCGACACAATTGCCGGAAACGGTCCTGTCGGTCGTGTAATCATTAACCGCTGCACCTTTGGAAAAACCAATGCAGGAGTGACTTTCGGCAGCGAGGCTTGGGACTGCTCAAATGTCATAATGAAAGACTGCAAGTTTGAAGACACTTACCACGTATTGCTCTTCAAAATGCGCCCTGATACCCCTCAGCAATACCGCAACGTGCTGATTGACGGAGCTACCGGACGCGTGCGCAATGCAGTCGAAGTCCAGACTTGGAAACAATTCTTCAATAAAGTCGACCGCGATCCGATGCCGGCATCAGGCGTCGACAACGTCACTTTCAAAAACGGCAAGCTCGAATGTACACGCGACTTCTATAAGGATAAGAAAATTGACGAATACACGCTTACAAATTTCACATTCAAAGACATCTGGGCTATAGACCCCTCGAAGTCGTTCGACACCAAGAACATCGAAAACTGTGTGATTGAAAACGTGGTTCTCAAGTAGTCCACCCTACATCCCACCTGAAAAATCAAATCTCAATCACAACCGCTAATGCTCAGGATTCAGGAATCTGCTGACAGATACCGAATCCTGAGCTTTTTGTTAATTATAAACCATACTGAAAAGTAATCCTTACAAATTATCGGTGAAATTTTTATAATATTTCACCATCGGCATTAAAAAAGAATCCTTATATTTGCGCTATTGTAAAAATTGAATCATAGCGTGTAGTCACGCCAAGGATTCAACCACCCTAAAATGTCTAACTTGCAAAGTTTGAAACATGACTGAAAAACGCGCACAGTTTGCGACCCGTCTGGGAGTCATAGCGACCACAGTCGGGTCGGCCGTAGGACTCGGCAACATATGGCGATTCCCTTTCGAGGCAGGAGTCCACGGCGGAGGAGCATTCCTGCTCATTGACCTCTTTTTCATATTTATAATAGGTGTGCCGGTTGTATGCGCCGAATTCATTATCGGCCGTCACACAGGGCTCAATATCCGCGGAGCATTCCATAAACTCGCTCCCGGAAAACCGTGGGGAATCGTAGGCTATCTCGGACTGCTGGCCTCAATCCTGATTCTCAGTTTCTACTCAGTTGTGGCAGGATGGACGCTTGAATATATCTTCCAGTCGATATCCGGCTTCGGAGGAGTCAATTCGGTAGCCGGGCTGCACGGCCAGTTCGATTCATTCGCCACTTCCGACCTCCGACCCGCCATATGGACACTCGCCTTTCTTGCCATAAACTATTTCATCCTTGCGAGAGGAGTACAGAAAGGGATCGAAAAGATGTCAAACATCATGATGCCACTGCTTTTTGTCATCCTCATTGTGTTCTGCATCAACTCTCTCCGCATGGATGCAGCAGCTGAGGGTCTGAGTTTCCTTTTCAAGCCGGATTTCTCACAAGTCACACCGTCAGTCATGCTTGGAGCAATGGGGCAAGCTTTCTTCTCGCTAAGTCTCGGACTCGGATGTCTCATCACATATTCGAGCTACTTCAAAAAGGAAACCCCGTTGATGCGCACAGCCGGAATAATGGCTTCGCTTGACACACTCGTAGCAATCCTCGCAGGAATAATCATTTTTCCGGCTGTATTTTCATTCGGCTTAGAGCCTGCTGCCGGACCAAAACTTGTGTTCGAGATACTCCCTTCCATATTCATGCAGATGCCCTGGTCAATGCTGTGGTCCACACTCTTTTTCATACTTCTCTTTCTCGCATCGCTGTCATCGACAATATCTATGAGTGAAATCACCATCGCCTATATGACCGACGAGTTCGGTTTCTCACGTCGGAAAGCCACGGCAATCAACATTGCCATCGCAATGCTCTTTGGGACACTGTGTGCCCTCTCATTCGGCTCGCTCTCCGGATGGACCATATGCGGGATGACGATATTTAACCTGTTTGACTATGTTTCATCCAACATTCTCCTGCCGGTCGGAGGCATGATCATCTCAATTTTTGTCGGATGGGTGCTCGACCGCAGTGTGATACGCGATGAACTCATCACCCCACGCAGCGGTGTCAGACCGTGGATGGTCACAGCCGTCATCATATGCCTGCGTTATATAGCTCCACTCTGCATAGGCCTCGTGTTCATCTACGGCCTATTCTGAGATTTCCATCGGCCTATCGGAAATAAAATTCGACGATTATAGCTGACTATTCGAAAATTATTGTTAAGTTTGTAGAAACAAACCAAGCAACTTGCAGGTTTTATTAAATCGGTAAAGCATATTCAATCCCGACATGCCGTAACCTTACCTGATGGAAGCATGCAGGAACAATCTCTATTTTTCTCCCCATGAAAAAAAAGACTCTCAACATCATTAAAAACGATCCGTGGCTTGAGCCGTATACCGACGTAATCGTCGGACGCCACAATGAAGCACTCAACAAAGAAGCCGAGCTATGCGGACCGAACGGTACTCTTGAAGACTTTGCGAACGCACACAATTTCTTCGGTCTCCACCACACTCCCGACGGAGGCTGGGTGTTCCGCGAATGGGCGCCCAACGCAACAGCAATCACACTCATAGGCGACTTCTCCAAATGGAAGACCATGAAGAAATATGCCCTCAAGCCAAAGAAAAATGGTGTCTGGGAAATCAAGCTTAAGCCAAACGACATCCACCATGGCGACCTCTACAAGATGATGGTCAGCTGGGACGGAGGACAAGGCGAACGAATCCCGGCCTATGCGACGCGCGTGGTGCAGGACGAACAGACCAAGGTCTTCTCGGCTCAGGTATGGTCGCCAGAACCTTATAAATGGAAAGTGCGCCGCTTCCGCCCCGATACGCGCCCGCTTATAATCTACGAATGCCACATCGGCATGGCACAGGAAAAAGAAGGTGTGGGAACATACACCGAATTCCGCGACCTCGTGCTGCCACGCATTGCAGCCGACGGCTACAATGCAATCCAGATAATGGCCATTCAGGAACACCCCTACTACGGTTCGTTCGGATATCACGTGTCGAGCTTCTTTGCTCCGTCAAGCCGTTTCGGAACAGCCGAGGAACTGAAAAGCCTCATTGACCGCGCCCATGAACTCGGCATCGCCGTCATCATGGACATCGTACACTCTCATGCGGTGAAAAACGAAGTCGAAGGTCTTGGCCGGCTCGACGGCAGCTATAATCAGTATTTCTACGGCGACTCGCGTCGCGAACACCCGGCATGGGATTCGCTATGCTTCGACTATGGGAAAAACGACGTAATCAACTTCCTCCTCTCAAACTGCAAATACTGGCTTCAGGAATTCCGCTTTGACGGTTTCCGCTTTGACGGAGTGACCTCAATGCTCTACTACAGCCACGGGCTCGGACAAGCATTCAGCGGATATGACGACTACTACAACGGCGGACAGGACACAAACGCAATCACCTATCTCACGCTCGCCAACAAACTCATCCACAAAATCAATCCCAACGCAATCACGATTGCCGAGGAAATGAGCGGTATGCCCGGTCTTGCAGTCCCCATAAAGGATGGCGGAATCGGATTTGACTACCGCATGGCAATGGGCATACCTGATTACTGGATCAAGATACTCAAGGAGAAAAAAGACGAGGACTGGCATCCGACCTCGATTTTCTGGGAACTGACCAACCGTCGCGCCGACGAAAAGACCATCTCGTATGTCGAAAGCCACGATCAGGCTCTCGTAGGCGACAAAACAGTCATCTTCCGCCTCATCGACAAAGAAATGTACTGGCACATGATGCGCGACGACGACAACATGGTCGTTGCCCGTGGCATGGCTCTCCACAAGATGATACGTCTCGTCACCGCCTCGACTATCAACGGTGGCTACCTCAACTTCATGGGTAATGAATTCGGCCATCCCGAATGGATTGACTTCCCGCGCGAAGGCAATGGCTGGAGCTACAAATATGCGCGCCGTCAATGGGATCTTGTTGACAGGAAAGAGCTGAAATACATCCTGCTCAATGCCTTTGACAATGCTATGGTCCACCTCATTTCGAGCGTCTATAACTTCCAGTCGCTCCCGGTGGTTAAATTGTGGGAGAAAGACGACGACCAAGTGCTCGCCTACATGCGCGGAGACCTCGCATTTGTGTTCAACTTCAACCCGTCCAAGGCCTTTACAGGCTACGGCATCCTCGCTCCCGCAGGCGAATATGACGTCGTCCTTTCAACCGACAATCCTGAATTCGGAGGTTATGGCAACATTGACGAAACCGTCAGCCATCTGACTCAGAACGACCCGCTTTTCGCTCCTTCAGGCAAAGAATGGCTGCGACTCTATCTGCCTCCGCGTTCTGCTCAGGTGTTGCGCCTGCGTCGTGCGACACCGCCAAAATCACGAAAAAAACAGTCTAAAGCATAAGACAGGACATACACTCAACAATGACCCGGAGAGATTCCGACTCTGAATTTGTCGGAATCTCCCCGGGTTCATACTTCCGGTTCTCAACAGCCTGAAGCATGAATGACACTTCTGAAATGCAATTTGCTTTATTCGTGGCATTTCACTAATTTTGCAATCAGTTGCAGCTACCATGCAACATTGTTTCAACTCCATAAATCATCAACAACCATGTCAACAGAAAAAGTTATGACCCCGGAAGAGGCCCGCGAGTGGATGGAAACACGCGAATGGGCAAACGGATGGAACGTCAATCCCGACGAAACCATCGACGCAGTTGAATTCGCAAACCAGTATCACCGTAATAAACCGCTATGGGACAAGCTCTTCAAATTCCTTGCCGAGCACGACCCTATGACCCTTGAACCCGGAAAGATTGAACTTGAAAAAGGCCGTGTATGGATCAATGTACCAGAGGAATACACCCCGAAGTCAATCGAGGAGACACGCACCGAGAACCACCGCAAGTATATCGACCTCCAGTACACTTTCGTAGGCGATGAGCTCTACGGCCTCGCTGACCCCGACAAGGTTACCCCGACTATGGAATATGACCCGGTGAAAGACCGTACTTTCTATACTCTCGACGCCCCCGCTTCATACGTTCCCGCCGGAGCTGACCGCTTCTTCCTCTATTTCCCGAAAGACCTTCACCAGCCCTCAGTCAAGGCATCGGAAAATCCCGGCATCTCACGCAAGCTCGTAGGCAAAATCGAATACGCGGAATAATCCGTCTGAAAATCATAATAAAAATACAGGATGACACAGAAATCAGAAACATCTGTGTCATCCTGTATTTTTTTAACAACAATATGTTTTTTCGCAAACCTACTTCTTTACATAACGGATTGCGTTGGCAGGCATGTTTTCACCTTCATGACCGAAGCTCTTCATCGCATCGTGCGGTTCTATGGTCACCTTCGATTCGTCGAGTTTCGAACGGTCAAGGCCGAAGACATCAATGAAAAAGTCATAGACTGCATTGCGTTTGTTCGGGCCGAAGTCATGACCTTCGGTCGGGAGATGGACGTTTGAAACCTTATCCTTTGCTCCATAAAATCCATAGACACGCTGGAGATAGGGATATTCATTTTCAGGGACAATATTGGTCCAGTCCTTACCATCGGAAACAATGCGCATCGGTCGTGGAGCGAAGGCGGCTGCAAGTTCGGCATTGGTCGTACCGCCTCCGGCACGCATTATCGGCATACCGCTTTCACAGGGACAGCCGCCGTCGAAGTATGACGAAAGGCTGACCACAGGACACGAAGCTGTGTAGCGTGGATCAAGCACAGACAGAAGCACCGACTGCGAGCCGCCGCCTGAACCGCCGTTGACACCCACCCGGGTAGAATCAACATCCTTGCGAGCAATCATGAAATCGAGTATCGAGATTCCGTTGAGAGCCTGTATGACATGAGCCTCAGGTTTGTGATGGCCTTCGCTGCCGACCTGCAGAGCGGATTCGCCCCACCCGTAAAGGTCATAGTCGACACAGATAGCACCCATGCGTGCAAGCGTAGCGAGACGCTGCTGTTGTGCGTCATTGTAACGTCCGTTACCAAAATGCCCGTTCGGACAGATTATCAGCGGATGCTTGCCTTTTGAAGCAGGTGCATAAATCGAACCGCAGACATAGAGTCCGGGCAGAGTTTCGAGATAGAAATTCTGGACGGTGTATCCGTCAAACTTACGCACTTTCGAAAAAACAGGCTTTGCATCAACCCGACGTGCGAGCGCATCGTCAATCGTCAGAAGTTCGCGGACTTCCTGACGGATGGAGTCACGTCGCGCTTCCCAAGAGCCCTTGTCGGAATAGAGCGAGGTCAGCCATGCGACCATCTTACGACCGTCGGCCTCTGTCCGGCGCGGATACTCGTAACGTTTCAGTTTATAGGTCGTATCATTCTGCTTAACGAACTTAAAGTCAAATGGCATGAGGACATTCGTCAGAGACTCCTCGACCGAATAGGGACGGATACGCGAATCTGCATACGGAAGCACAAGTCCGGTAGTATCAATGTCATATTTCAATCTGACATGAAAACGTTCGCTAATCTCAGTCAGCACTTCTCCCAACGGACGTCTGAACTGGTTCTCATAATTATTCTGAGCCATTGCCGGCATGGCTGCAAGAGCCATGCCGATAATGATAGTTGCTGATTTCATCTGTTACTTTATTTTTGAAGAAAACGTATGTTTGCCTGATTTAACAACCTTGGGCTGCGCATCACCGGGAAGAATGACATCAGCCGAGACATTGGCCGGTAGCAAAAGCTCAAGAGTGAAATCATCACCCGTGCGTCGCCATTGAACCTCGACATCGCCATAGAGAGTAGCGGTGCGGCCGCTGACACTTGTCAGGTCACCTACCACCGATGGCTCGATGATGAGATGCTGCATTCCCGGACGAGCCTCGTCAATCCTGATGCCGGCAAGCGAACGGAAAAGCCATTCGTCAATCTGTCCCATCATGAAGTGATTCCACGATGAACCCTGACGCGGATCCCACTGCTCGGTGAGTGTAGTAGCTCCGAACTGGAGCTGGAAACCGTAGCCGGGAGCATCGTAATGATTGTGCATGCGATACATTATCGAGTCAAGACCGTTGTCGGCAAGCGCACGGAATAGATAACGGTTGCCGACATCGCCGGTGGTCAGGCGCACTCCGTGTTCTCGGATGTCGCCGACGAGGTTATCAAGCACAGCCTGCTTCCTGCCTTCCGGGATCATATCGAGGAAAAGCGGGAGGGCGTTTGAGGTCTGGCTGCCAGTACCGTAGTCAGAAGTAGCCGGGTCAAAATACTTCTTATTGAACGCATCGCGCACTTTGTCGGCCACAGCCTGATAGCGCGCCGCATCATCCTTCTTGCCGAGCAGTTCGGCAGCCTTGATGACGTGAAGAAGGTCCATATAGTAATGAGCCGACGCAACAAGACCTATGGGCGTGTTACGCGAGAATCCCGCACGGAAATCTCCGTAGTCATACCAGTCGCCGAGACCGAAGTCAATCAGATTACCGTCAGCACGAGTACCGAGATAGTCGACATAGGCAAGCATGTTGGGATAATACTTACGGATAAGGCTGTCATCGCCATAGGCTTCATAATACATCCACGGCGCAATGACCAGTGTCGCACCCCATTCGGGCGACTCGGCGAAATCATCCATGCCGGGACCTTCAAACACAACATATTGCGGAGCGACAGTGGGGACCATGCCGTCGGCCCTCTGGCTGTCTGCTATATCGCGGAGCACTTTTGGATAATACGACGTAAGGTCATAGTTATACAAAAGACCCGGGCCGTTGAGATGAACCTGTTCAAGCCATCCGAGTTTCTCGCGGTGCGGACAGTCAGTGAACACCGACTGCATATTGCTTCTGACCGCATTGCGGATCAGACGGTGTGCGGCTGTCAGAACTTCGCTCGAACATTCAAACTCTCCGCCTTCAGCAGCCGAGTTGTAGATGAAACATGATTTGATGTCCTCAATTTCAGGCAAGCCCTCAGGATTCGGTTCTCCGGCAAAGACCGCACCCTCAACCTGTATGTAGCGGAAACCGTAGTATGAGAAACGCGGATGCCACGTTTCCGGCTTGTCGCTGCGAAGTATATAGGTGTAGTAATGCTGACGTCCCGTCTGTCGCTGATTGGCGGCATTGTCGTCAGTGATACTTTCACTGACAATCATTGTAACCTTCTGACCCGGCTTGCCCTTAAGCGTGATTTCAGGGAATCCGGCAAGATTCTGCCCCATATCGAGAAGGATAGCAGAGGAATCGATGGTGCGCTTTGTGGCCTTCGTTCCCTTCTCTATCTCCTCAGCAGTCAGTTTATGACGGCTTTTCACGGCAAAACGCTCCATAATCTTCACCGGAGGGGCGAGTTGCGGTGTGAGACGGCCTTTAGGGGCACGCTGCATCACTACGGGCTGCCACTTGCTGTCGTCAAACCCGGCCTTATCCCATCCAGGCTGTTCGAGACGGGCGTCATAGTCCTCTCCGCCATACATCGAATGGAACGTAATGGGACTGAGGTCATATTTCCAATCATCGCCTGTCTCTATGACTTCTGACGAACCGTCGGTGTAGCGCACAAGCATTTTTACCCACAGCGTCTCAGGTCCGAAACCGATCTGAAGTTTGCTGTAGCGGTTACCGCGCACGACATTGAAGAAACCATTGCCAAGCAACACACCCATTGCATTCTCTCCGGAATGGAGCATGTCGGTGACATCATAGGTGTTATAGTAGACAGTCTTGTCATAGTCACTCCAGAGCGGTGTGAATTCACCGTCGCCGACCTTCTCGCCGTTGAGCGACAGTTCGTAGTGGCCGAGACCGCAGACATAGACGGTAGCATCGGCAATCTTTTTCGGCAAATCGAACTCTGTGCGGAGAACAATGCTGCGCGATGCCATCGAGTCGACACGCTCCCAAGCTTCTTTTATTTCAGGCTTCTTCCATTTGTCGTAAGTGTAGTTACGTCCCTCGGGCAGATTGGCCTGCTCATAGCTGACAGCACCAATCCACTTACCGTCGAGAAATTTGGCATCCGGGGCTATCCGGAACTCAGCCGGAGCGCTCCATGCAGAAGCCTTACCCTTTTCATCCCAGACCTTCACGCGCCAATAGTAGCGAGTCATCGGTTCGAGCTTCGGGCCGGCATAAGCGATTAGCTGGCTCTGCCCTGATTTGACTTTGCCCGAATTCCAGACCTTAGCTGTTTTCTTGCCGTTGAGGGTGAAGATTTCCAACTGATAGGCCGACTGCATCGTGCCGTTATCGCCTTTGAGCTGCCAGCCGAAACGCGGAGTGTCGGTGTCGACAGCAAGCGGTCTGTCAGTCATCTCGCATGTCATCCTGCCTACCTCTATAGCCCTTATCGGGAGCGAGGCAAGCAGAAGGATTGCTATATAAAGTATTCGCTTCATATAATTCCGAATTAATGATTATTAGAGCACATCCTTGCAGACGAGACGTTCGAGCTTGGATGTGTGGCCAACCTCCTTACCGTCGACATAGACACGCAGACCGCTGCCCTTGTGGTAGCGCTGTCCGTCCTTATCCCAAAGAATGGTCACATTGCGGCCATGATATGGAACATTGTCGAGGCAGAACCAGTCCCATTCTCCATCGGGCACAAGAGGATTCACCTCAATGGTGTTGTCATTGCGGGGACGAAGACCTACGAGACCTGTGATTACAAGGTCGTTGAATGTCGAATGATTATAGTAACGGCTACGTTCCTGATCACCCTTCAGCCAATAACCTGTCACCTCATCGAGATACTCACCGATATAAGGACGGCCACGATGATGCTGCGACTCAACATAGCGCTTCATCTGTACGAAATAAGTGCTGTCGGTCACGGCAGGATTCTCCTCGGTATTAAGATAGTTGGCGAGCGCGGTCAGAGTCTGGGCAGAAGCAAACGGCCAGATTGCACCGTCCCACTCACATTTGCCCACACCGCGTGTGCGGAATTCAGGGTGACGGCGCTCGGCTGTCGTAAGACCGTAAGGAGCTGAGAAACCGCCCTCATCATTGAGCTGAAGCCAAGCTTCGTCATATTTACCCTTGTCGGGGAGATTGAAATACCAAGGAATATAGCCGATGGCCTCACGTGCCTGCGCACAGGTGTCGCCTCTGACTGTCTCAAAGAAGGCATGGTCCTTGTTCCACAGACGTGACTGCACGAGATTTTTAATTTCCTCGGCTTTCTTTTCGTAAAGTTCCTGTTCATCCTTCTTGCCAAGCTTTCCGGCGATGGCGGCGAGAGCCTTGGCGTTGCCATACATATAGGAGTTGATGGTCGGACGGGCATATTTCTTCTTGCGGCCGCCGCTGATGCTCTCCTCCATGCCGTCCTGCACATCGCCCTGCCAGTAAAGTCCGTTGGGCAGACGGTGCTGTTCCTCCCAGCGGGCATATTCAGCCTTCAGGTCGGGATACATCTTCGCAAGTGCTTCGAAATCACCGTTGACAAGATAGCGGTTATAGATAGCATCGGGATTCCACGAGCTGAACTTCATCATCTTGGCCATAGGCTGACCGTCGTTGCCGTGATACCATGTATTGATGATTCCGTCGAGATATTTCCGGTCGCGCAACCAGCGGCTTTCATAGATATGATGGCCGATGGCACATGCAATCAGGTTATATTTGTCGGCATAGCTACGGTCAACAAGGAATTCCGTCATTCCATAGCCAACAGGGGTATCCTTGATGTGCTTGCGCAGAGTCCACCAGCGATAGTAGTACATCTCCTCCATATCCTCGTCGGGGCACTCAAACAAAGGAATGTTTTCCTTCATCCACTCCGATGATTCCGAATTGGGGATTGCCTGAGCGATATTCTCGTCCTCCATGCCGTTGAAATAGTCGGCATGATGAGAGAAGTCATTATATTTAAGCACTGAAGCAGTCCCGTCGATGTCGCGCGACGAGCTCTTGAAGTTGGCGATACGATAGACAGCCTCCTTGTCCACATCGTTGGCGCGTGGCATATCATTGTGCTGGTCGGCCTCGGTGTCGACGTTGGGGAAGTTCGAGTGAACGCCTGTACGGAAGACCACACGCTCAACCTCCTTGACAGGAGCGAAAAGCATTCGTGTAGCCTTCTTCTCACCGTTGACATAGACTGTCGAATTGCGGTTGTTGAGCGACAGGTCAACCTTCACATGATAGGGCTTTCCGGGTTCGTAGTTAAGAATTTTACCATAGCGAGCGCCACCCTTCGAACGGAATTCGCCTTCCGGAGTAAGGTCGAGACGCGCACAGGCCGTACCCTCGTCGTCAACAAACTCAATGAGCAGATTACCGTGGTCATTCTGATCGGCCATAAGGTCGAATTCGACTGTAAGCTCACGTGTCGGCGGAATTTTGCGTTCCACTTTCGAAATGTCAAACGGGTCTTTGTCCGCAAGAGTCAGCCACGTTTTGCCTTCTTTCTCCTGAAGCGAGACAGGGGCCCATACAGGTGAATAGATATTCCACATCGTGAGATCAGAGAGCGATTTGAAATCTCCGAAATTCTCATCGGCATGTCCGGTTGCCACAATCTCGACAGGAACTGGGACGCGAGCCACCCACATGTCTTCTTTACCGACACTGTAGGTCACCCAAAGGTCTCCGTCGGGAGGAGTGCCGTTGCCTTCCTGAATACCTCGCACATATTGCGGGCCGAACGATTTGTATTGTCCGGCATAGCGCATGGGAGGCACTTCACCATGAACGAGATTCAGGGTTGTGTAGTCAAGGCCGTCGGAACTGAGAGAAATGGCGAGCGGCCAACGGAATTCCGAAGGATTGTAGACGGTGGCATATGTGCCGTCGCTAAGCTTCTGACCCCAGATTTTTGCATTGCTGTTGACAAATCCCTTCGCACGCTCCACCGGCTCGGCCCACGTGTTGCCGCCATCCTTGCTTATTGAGGTAAGGGCGTGTTTCCAAAGCGACGCGATGTCGCCGTTGGGAAGAGTGTACCAGCAGAACGCCTTGTAGGGCTTTGCAAGAGGAATCAGCGGGTCATTGCGGTCGGCCTCCTCAACCCACTGCATACGATAGAGCGGGTTAGCGATGATTTCCTCGCATGCCTCACGAAAACCCTTGTCCTTGCTCTTCTTATAGTTGGGATAATTTGTGTTGTTCTCGTTGAAGTCGTGATTGTAGTAGATAAAATAAATCGGGCCGAACGAACCGTCCTTATAAATCTCGCGGACCACACGTCCGATTCCGTTGCCGTCGTTGGGGTCATCCTTGTGATGAAGGGCGATGCCGTAGTTGCCGATTGCAAGCAGACGGCCGGATTTCGATACATAAAATCCGACACGCTGGTGCATGACTGCATCCTGACCAGAAGCCACATTCTCAATTCCCTCCTTCTTAAAACCGTCGGGGACGGGATAGACAGGGAAAAGAATCTTGGGTGCGCTCCAGTTGTAACCATCCTCGGATGTCTGGAGCAGAGTACGCCCTCCACCGACATGCTCGTCGACCGGATTGGAAAGATAGTGCATGTAGAACTTACCGTTCCAATAGGCCATCATCGGCTGATGATTGTAGGTCCAGCCGTTATCGTTTGGCGAATAGAGGTCATAGCGACGGTTGGCACGCATTGTCTGAATATTATGCACACCTACTGCCGGCGAAAGAGCTCCGTCGTGGCGGTTGGGATTCGAAAGCTTTGTGCCTGTATAATGTATGCGTTCCTCAGCTGTGAGTCCGAAGGCTGTCAGACAGGCGGCTGATACGAGTACTAATTTTGTCAGCTTCATTTTTTATTGCTTGCTTCAATAAGGTTTTTGACTACTGAACGCGGAGCGCGGAATATAGTGCCGTGCTTGTGGTCCTTGGGAACGCTCACACTGTCAGTGACATCGGTAAAGGTCACAAAGTCCTTTGTCTTGTGGGCGCTGTAGATGAATTTTCTGTAAGTATCGTAATAGATATAGTAGTCATCTCCGACTTTTGCAACCGATGGTCCTTCGGTGAATGACTCGGTGAAAGGTTCTGAGGCCGGAGAATAAGGTCCTTCAGCCGACTTGGCAAAAGCCACCTTGATGTTGCGGTTTGGACGGGTGTTATCCTTGACCACCATTACGTAGTCATCATCACCACGTTTCACGAGTGTGGCATCGATGCAGCTGAATCCCGGGTCATAGAAAAGTTTAGGCTCGGAGAATGTGTTGAAATCTTTTGTGGTGACGTAATAGAGACGATGGTTGTTCTTCTCGTCCTCGATTCCGACATCAAATCCTGCATCGACAACACATGAAGCATATATGATCATGAACTGATCCTTGACATCGTCATAGAAAAGTTCAGGCGCCCACAGATTCTGGGTTGACGCAATCGAATCCATCGCGGGAATGCGGCGCTGCTCACTCCAGTTGACGAGGTCTTTCGAACTTGCGTAACCGAATCCGGTATCACCCTTCCACGCGATTGTCCACACAAGATGATAGGTGCTGTCAGGACCTACGACAATCGAGGGGTCGCGCATGATGTTCATGCCGATTTCAGGTTTGAGCCATGTGCCCGCGATGCTGTCCCAGTGTATGCCGTCCTCGCTGTAAAGGAAGCGAAGACCTTCGTCGGCGGGTTCATGGAAGGATGTAAACATATATAGTTGGTCTTCGGGCTGAGTTTCAGTCTTGTTTGCACCCGAATTGCATGAATAGAGGCCGAGTCCAATCCCGACGGTCGCTATAGCTGCTGCAAATATTTTCATGATGGTTAAATTCTGTAGGGACGCGGTGTCACCGCGTCCCTACGAGTGATTATTGTAGTTTTTTGTAATGTTTTTATAACTCAAGCCGTGCGTATTTCACGCGCTGACGACGCCATGTATAGATTGCATGAAGCTTGCCGTCCTTACCCTGTATGATGCTCGGATAGGAATACTGGCTGACAGGGCTGTCTTCAAGCGTCATGACATTTTCCCAATGGATTCCATCGTCTGAGACGGCTACGCAAAGAGGATTGCGGACACCCTTCGGCGTTCCCTTAAGAGTTGCGAAATCGTTGTAGATAAGCACATGGCGTCCATCCTTAAGCGTCACAGCATCAGTGCCTGAATTATTGTTAGGCATGTCGATGAGTGTGACCGGAGTCCAAGTGTCGCCGTTGTCGCTGCTCCAGCTTGTCGCAATCTTTGAGTTGCGTGTGCGGCAAAGAATCTGCAATCGTCCGTCGGAATGACGCAGGATGCTCGGCTGAATGGCATAGATGGGTTCGGGTTCAGTGCGGTCTGTGCGTATCGCCGAATCCGAGGGAAGTGCCCCGGCCGTATGCCATGTCTTGCCTTTGTCATCGCTGATTTCAATCCATGCACGCCAGCCCTTGCCTTCGCGGCTGCTTGGCGAGATGATACGGCCATTGATATATTCAGGCTTATTCTTGATCGGACCGAGGATGCCTTCGGGAAGCGGCTCGCGGTCGCTCCATGTCTTTCCTCCGTCGGTCGAACGGACCACCCATCCTGTCCAGTCACCAACGCTCGAACCAATCTTGTAGAACAACATCAGCTCTTTCTCACCGGGAATCTGGAAAAGCACCGGATTCCAGCATGCCTTACGGCGGGCATTGGCAATGTCGCCCTTGAAATGCGGGCCGACAGGACCTGCGGTGGCAGGAGTTGTCTCGGCGTTGATGCCTGAGAGACCTGCAAGCTTGATATTCGGGTCATTGAGGTCGAAAACGCCATCGGCGGCAATCATCGGTTCGCTCCATTCGGTAGCCCCCTTAGGTTTACGACACACCCAGATGACGCAATCGGGATTGCGCTCCTTAGTTCCGCCAAAGAACGAAGCCACGAGATCGCCGTTGTCAAGCTCGACGATAGTAGCGCCGTGACATTCAGGGAATGAGGTTGTTTCGTAAAGGAACTCATCGTTGAGAATCCCTTTGCGCTTGTCGCCGATTGAAGGATCGACCTTTATATCAAGATTATACACGCCCGAGCCCACGCTCCAGTATGAATTACGGCCTTCGGAACGCATATACTTCGCACCCGGAGCTTTGACGGCTTTCTTGTCGGGAGTGGGGACGCAGAGGACAGCCGTGGTGTTGCACGGAATCTCGACACGCCACTCGATGTGCATCGGGGTCTTGACCCAGCGGCTCGCAAGCAGACCGTAAGGTGTGCGGTATGACGCGTTCACACTGTCGAGCTGCTGAATCGAGAAGTCGGGTTTGAGAAGAATCTCCTTATAGCCAGGTTTGGCAGGATTGAAACCGGCAAGATCCTGATAATACCAGTTCAGATGGTCGCCGAGCATCATGACATGGTTATTACTGTTCATGCGACGGCTTGCGGTGTCGCCGTTCCAAAGCTCCCAGATAGTGGTTGCTCCTTTCGAAATCTCATAGCCGTAGCTCGGATAGGAAGTGTTGGATGCGAGCATCGCTGCGACATCGCCGCGCCCTATTCGTGAAAGCTCGCGCATGAGCCAGTTGACACCGATGACACCGGTCGAGATATGTCCCTTGTTGGTCTCGATGATTGTCTTAATAAGATTATCGGCCACAGGCTGACGATATTCTGCGGGGACCATGTCAAATGCGAGCGGAAGCACATTGGCTGTCGCTGTATTGTTACCGTAGAAAATGCTGTCCGGATAGAGGATGTGAGGGGTCTTTACTGGCGATGTGCCTTTCTTGACAGTCAGGAACTGCTTGTTGAAAGCCTCCTTTACTTTATCGGCATCGCTCTCCCACGCGGCAGCCTCGGAATCGAGGCCCTGCATGCGGGCAAACTTAGCCATCAGCTGACACATCTTATAATAATAAGCGGAAGCAATCAGAGTCCCGTCCGTCTTGCGGGCCGGATCCTGACTATGGATCATGTCGAGTTTTTCAGGCGGAACACACCAGTCGCCATACTTATCGGCTGTGATAAGACCATCCTTATTTGTAAAATCGGTCCTGATATGGTTCATCCACTTCTTCATCGCAGCATAATTGCGGATGATAGGCTGAGGATTACCGGTCTGTTCATAAATCATGTCTGACACGACGGGCAGCGTGGACGACCATGTCATGTCGGAAGTGTAGTAGTTGTAGAATGCCGGAGCAATGTCAGGCAGACATCCGTCCTCTCTCTGAGATTCGCGCATGTCATCCATCCACTTGGCATACATGGTGGCGTTGTCGAAAAGGAAATTTTCGCCCCATGTCCCCATGTTGTGGTCGCCTGTCCACGGCTGGCGCTCGTCGCGCTGCGGACAGTCAACCGGCACACCCTTGTAGTTGCTGGCTATACCCCACCAAGCATTACGGTGGATGGCATTCATTGTCTTGTTCGAGCTGGCAAAAGAGCCGTTGTCGGGAAGAGCGTCGTAAACGAACTCTGCCACGATATCTTCGGGCTTGAGATTTTTGACACCTGTAACCTCAACGAACTGGAAACCGTGGTAAGAGAATTTCGGACTCCATTTCACGCCATTTTCAGAGCCATTGGCAATATAGCGGTCAGTGCTCTGCGCATGGCGGAGATTTTCGACATCAAGCTGTGTGCTGTCAGGCGAGATGCGTTCGGAATAGCGGATAACTACGGTGTCGCCCTTAGCCACGCCTGCCAAGGCGATCTTGACCCATCCGGCCATATTCTGACCGAAGTCCACCATGTAGCGGTCACCGAGTTTGCGAACGCTCTTCGGTTGGAGCGTCTTCATGACCTTCATGTTGGGGGCAGTGTTGCCACGGAGCGTTCCGAAAGGAAGCTCCGCACGCTGAGCCTTCAACCATTTCGAATCGTCATAGCCGGGTTTGGTCCAGTCGCCGAGTTCAAGACGGGCATCGTAGACTTCTCCGTCATATTCATTGTTGCTCCTGATAGGACCTTCGGCGGTCAGACTCCACTTCTCATCGCTGTTGACACGCTGCTTCGTTCCGTCGGCATACTCGATGACCATGTTCATGCGCATCTTCGGATAGCCGAACGTAGGAATCTTGTAGGGCTTATAGTTCTGACGCATGGTGTAGAAACGTCCGTTGCCGAGAGTCACGCCGACGGCGTTTGCCTCACCGTTGCCTTTGAGAAGGTCAGTGACATCGTAGGAATTATAGAGAGTTGTCCGGCGATAGTCAGTCGGGGCAGGAGCAAGCACGTCGTCGCCAACTTTCTGACCGTTGATATAGAGTTCATAGAGACCGAGACCGGAGATGTGGACTGTGGCACGCTTGATTTCCTTCTTCTCGCTGTTGAACTCCTTGCGGAGATAGCGGGAACTCATGCGGCTGTGGGAATCTTCGATGTCCCACTCGAACGGGCCTTCCCATCCGATCCAGCGTCCGCCCCAGTGACCTTCGCCGACAATACCCATCCCCCACTCTGCCTGAGGACTCCATGGAGATTCGCCACGAGTGGTCGATACTTTGACCTTCCAGTAACAGCGGGTATTGTCAGCAAGTTTCGGGCCGTTATATTCGACCCACACCGAACGGTCGGAAGAAACTTTGCCTGAATCCCAGATGTCTCCCTGCCCGGCTGCAAGTTTTTCGGGAGAAGAGGCTACGAGGATATGATAGGCAGTCTGCATCACATCACGGTCAGACGATGTGATTATCCAGCTCAGACGCGGATTGGGCGTCTCGACATTGAGCGGGCCGACAAGCCCCTCTGTTGTCAGCGAACCGACATTCACACCTGCGCTGACTCCTGTGACGATTAGTAGTGCAAGAAGCAGGGTTGAAATCCGATGCATCATAATGAAAACGTATTGTTGATAACGTGAATATGCAGTGGATTAATACTTGGTGGGAAGTTTTTTCCAATCCTTGCCGATATAGTTCTTGTCGGCATCCACTGCGATAAGCACACGGTCATTGCCTGCGCCGTGACCACCGTCATACTGGAAAGGTATGACCTTGCTGTCAAACTCGCCGATATATTCAAGTGCGCCGTCTTTCGGATCATACCACCATGCGTTTTTCTTCTTTCCTGAAATCTTGGTGAAATCGATTTCCATCGGGCGGTTGGTGTAGTTGTAGACAAGGAGATAGTCATTGCCCCGGGTGGCTATGAGACGGTCGTAGCGAGTTCCGTTCTCACCGGCGATAATGCTCTGGTCGGGGACACGTTCGAAGAACGGGAAGGCAAGAATAAGATTCTTGAGATGCTTCATCTGATTGAAACCGGGGTCTTTCATTCCTTCATACCAAGTCTTGGTAGCACCATAGCCACCGACATTGGCAGGCTTGAGCATCTGCATGATAGAGTTGTGGCCGTATGTATGGCCGAAAGCACCTGCGAAAACAGCCCAGTAGGCATAACGACGTACATCGGGGGCTTTCCACCAAGGCTGTGAGGGATCATGGAGACCATGGGGAATCTCTTCATAGGACGGCTCGGCATCAAAGATAGGTTTGCGGGGCTTCATGGCAAGACCTGCTTCGACATAACGCCAGTTGTCCTCGGCCTGTGCTGCCTGTGCGGTGTCGTCGCCGTCACCACGCACTTGGTCATAACGGCGGTGACCGCTCTGGAACATGTTGAAATCAAGCCATTCGGCATTATGAAACCAGTTGATTGACGATGTACGACCGAAAGGATGATAGCTCATGAGATGGTTCTTGTCAATCGACTTGATTGTACGGGCCATTGCATTCCACTGGTCAGGATTGATGTCGCCCTTGACATCGCCACCCATCACCCAGATGATGTTAGGAGAATCCTTGTAGCGCTCGGCGAGGAACTTTCCGTATGCCTTGGCATCGTCAACGCTCATGAGTCCGGCTTTCACGAGACCGCCCCAGATGGGAACCATCGCGATATAGATACCCTGATTTTCGGCCTGCTTGATTATATAGTCCATGTGATCCCAGTAGCCGTAGACACCCTTCTTGTTGATTTCAGAGAAGTCCCAGCCGTCAGGATTCGAAAGTTGTCCGTAGAAATTGATTGCAGGCACACCGTTGATGGTCTGCACCTGCACCACATTGTAGCCTGCTTCACGGCAACCGTTCAGATAGTAGGAAGCTTCGGAGCGGTCAAGACGTTCGGGCAGAAGCCAACCGGTCTCTCCCATCCAAAAGAAAGGAGTGCCGTTTTCATGCTGAAGATAAGTACCGTTGTCGGAGACACGTAATTTTCCATTGTCCCAAGGCTTATAGACTTTCTTCACGGGGTCCTGTGCATAAACGCTTGACATTGCCGCAATGAAGAGACAGATGAATAAGCTTAATTTTTTCATGATTCGCTGGTTTATTATTCGTTATTTTAGATTATTCAATTGATGATTGAGGCCGGAGCGAAAATATTGCCGACGAAATTGCAGGGACGGTCTTTAAAACGCCTCCATCCACAAGGCCGTAGCCTCATGGACGGAATTAACGTTGATTTTGATTGATGCAACTGATTGACGCTGACGATGTTTTTTAAAGCGTCCCTGCAAAGACGTCACATAGTTCAATTATCACTTTCCGAACAGAGTGTAGGTCTCGCCTGCTTTTGTCGGAAGATCGTAAAGATAGGTTTTCTTCAGCTCAACAGGATTAAGCTTCGCATCAGGACTGATAATCGGTGCGAGACCGTCGTTGACAGCAAACAGCGCATTGCCATTCTCGCCTTTGGCCGATTTGAGCCCCTTGCCCTTGATTGGAGTCAGTGTGCGCAGACGGCAATTTCCTCCGATGGTCGATTTGATGGTCACTTTTTCAATGCGTCCGTTTTTCCATGACATGTCTATCACAAAACCTCCACGTGACACGAGACCGGTGACTTCACCGTCGGGCCATACCGATGGAAGTGCCGGAAGAAGATAGATAAATCCATCGTGGCTTTGCATGAGCATTTCGGCTATACCGGCTACACATCCGAAATTACCGTCGATCTGGAACGGCGGGTGAGCATCGAAGAAGTTGGGATATGTTCCGCCTTTCTTCTTTTCGTTGCGCACGAGTGTCAGCTGGTCGGTTATCAGTTTATAGGCATGGTCGCCGTCGAGCATTCGCGCCCACAGACACACCTTCCATCCCATGCTCCATCCGGTTGAAGGGTCTCCGCGGTGGATGAGCGATGTGCGCGCCGCATCGAAGAGCTCGGGAGTGCGGAAGGGAGAAATCTGGTTGGCAGGATACATGCCATAGAGATGCGAGACATGACGGTGGTTGTCTTGGGGATTATCCCAGTCGCCCATCCATTCCTGAAGCTGTCCCCACTTGCCGATGCGCATCGGTGAGATTTCATTCACACGGATTTTAAGACGGTCGGCAAACTCCTTGTCGGTATCGAGGATGGTAGCAGCTGTGATGATATTGTTCCAAAGTTCGGTGACGAGCTGATTGTCCATCGTAGTTCCGGCTGTTGTGGTCGCGTTGTGGCCTTTGGGGGCATTTTCAGGAGAGTTGCTCGGAGCGACCACGAGCATGCCGCTCTGAGGTTCATAGACCATTGTGGCATCAAAGAACTCTCCCGCACCCTTCATGATGGGATATGCCTCACGGAGAAATTCGATGTCGCCTGTGTGGAGATAGTGTTCCCACAGATGACGGCAGAGCCATGCGCCGCCACTCATCCACATGCCAGAGGGAGCATTGTCGATAGAACCTGTCACACGCCAGATGTCGGTGTTGTGGTGAAGCACCCAGCCCGGAGCGCCATACATGATTTTGGCAGTCTCTGCTCCAGTCTTGCTCACTTCCTTGATGAGACGGAACAGCGGTTCGTTAAGTTCCGTGAGATTGGTGACCTCTGCAGGCCAGTAGTTCATTTCAAGGTTGATGTTGCAGGTGTATTTGCTATCCCACGACGGGAACATCTTATCGTTCCAGATACCCTGAAGGTTCGCAGCCTGACCGCCGGGCTGGGAACTGCTGACGAGCAGGTAGCGGCCAAACTTGTAGTAGTTGGCCACAAGCTGATTGTCGTGAGTGTCCTTGAAGCGCTCGATGCGAATGTCGGTTGGAACGTCGGCATATTTGTCATCGCCGAGGTCGAGGGTCGAAGTCCCAATCTGCTTCTGATAGAAATCAACATGCTCTTTTTTGGCCTTGTCGTAAGGCTTGGTGAGCGCATTGGCAAGATATTCCTTGCTGCGGGCTTCCTCATCGCCTGAAATATCTGTATAATCGTTGAAGTTTGTGGCGATGGACGTATAGATGACCGCCTCATCGGCATTCTCTACTGAAATCACACCGTCGCGTGACGACATGCGTCCGCCTTTATTGACAGCGGTCGCCCTGCCCTGAAACTCTACTTTGCCTTTGAGCCCCTCGTGATTCGAGCCGACTCCGCTAAGAGTGATGTCGTTGCCCTCGGAGGTAATCATCACATCGGGGTGTGGCGAAGTGAGCGACGCGTTGAATGTCACACTTCCGGGCTTGTCGGCTGTAATTCGGGTGATAACCACCTGATCCGGGAAAGAAGTGAATGTCTCACGTGTGAAATTCACACCGTCGACTTTATATTTAACAACCGTGCGAGCCGAATCGAGGCTCAGCTCGCGGTAGTAGTTCTCATAACGTGTATGGCCGGGAAAAGTGATGCGGAGATCGCCGAAAGGCTGATAAGGCATGCCTTGGTTGGTCTTTGACTTGACATGAGCCGTAGCCATGTCCTGAGCCTCGCGATATTTGCCTTCAAACACAAGCTGGCGGATTTTCGGAATCCACTCCAATGCTTCCGGATTGGCATTGTTGTTCGGCTGTCCGGCCCAGATAGTCTCCTCGTTGAGCTGAATCTGCTCAGCTCCGGGATTGCCATAGACCATAGCTCCGAGACGGCCGTTGCCGAGAGGCAACGCCTCAGTCCAGACCTGAGCCGGCTTGTCGTACCATAACTTGTGTTCTTGCGATGCTGAAGCATCAAGCGCCATCATTGCGATTGCGGTAATGATTAGTTGTTTCGAAAGTACTTTCATGGAAGATAATTTTGGGTAAACAAAGATAGTGCTTTTCCTTCATTCCTACAAATCTTATTGTAAAATCATTTTACTGTAATCTACAAGATTATGAGGCAGAAGCAAATTTCAATAGGGTAGCAAGACGACCTTTCGTGACAGGTCTCGGAGCTAAAAGCATTGATTTTAAGTGTATATTTTACACTTTTTGTATTTCAGACCATTCCGTCTCCCCTTCCACATCAATGATTCCCCCCTCTGTAAGTCGTCTTTTACTCTTGCCGCATCCATAATTTTTTAAACTTTTTTCACAACCGGATTGTTTTTATAGCATAGACTTTTACACATTAGACAAGAATCCAGATGTCAGTCACTATCCCGATAAAACCCACCTCAGCATAACCCCCTACGAAAAATGAAAAAATCGAGAATCCGACTTTAAATCAGCTGTGCTTGCTATTGATACCCGTATTTATCGCCTATGCTGTGATGATAATCCAAAAATCTTATCTGACATGGGCTATTGTAATGGCCATTGCATCTGTGGCAGTCTTTGTCATAGCTTCAGTCTATTTTTGCATCCGTCAGAAATGTTACCAACAACTGACCATAATATTATTCGTACTTCTAATATGGGGATTGGTATTCCTGTCAAACCATGCAATATCCTCCATTTGACAGGAAGAAGAGACATCATATAAAAAAATACTCCGCCATAATAGAATCTATTACGACGGAGTATTTTTCATTATAATTCCTATGACTTATTTAGCAAGCTCATTGGCATATACCTCAATCCATGTGTAGCCGTTGCCCGAATCCTTTGCTGAGTCGGTCGGGTCGTTGGGATTGAGACCATGTTTCTTCTCCCATGCGTCGGGCAGACCGTCGTTGTCGCTGTCAACGCGGGGTTTACCCTTGTATTCGGGAAGTCCGCCAACCTGACGCGGGTCGGTGATAATACCGTTTTTATAAGAGTCGGAAGGCAGACGGCGCTTCACGTAGGGAGTGGAGCAGGTGTACTTGTCGGCATCCTTCTCATAAATAGCCTTGCCGGTCTTCACGGTCTTGATGACACGCGCGTCGACGGCATCACGCTTGGGCTTGGTAGCACCGGCATTCTTAAGCACATATTCATAGGCGGGAGCGGTCTCCATAATGGTCACATCGGCCATAGGGAAAGGAGCGTCGGCCTTAAGCTCTGCAATGCGCTCAGAAGGCACAGGACCATTGTAGATCTGCACACCTCCGGCCCAGTTGTCGGCAGTCACCTTGTCGTTGCCCCACACCTTGTTGCCGCTGACATAGGCCTTGCCAAACTTGTCTTTGAAAGCCTTGTCGCGTCCGGCTTCCATCTTGACAATGCGGTAGCGGATGGGAGCGTCAGCCGAATTGGTTTCGGTGATAGGTCCGGGCTTGAAGTTGTTGTTGATGATGTTGAGACGGCTTGTGTGGTCACCGCCATCGACCGAACGATTCCACCAGTTGTAGGTTACGTTGTTGATGAAGTTGAAATCTTCATCCATGCCGATTGAGCAGTTACGCGAGATGTTTGATGCGAAAAGGTTGCGTGCAAAGGTGCTGTTGTGGCCACCGATAGTCGCACCGAAGGCATGGTTATAGAGGTCAAGCGCCTCGGAGAAAATCGAGTTCTGGATTGTGATATTGACAGTCGGGAGCTTCTCGCCTTTGCCTGTCTCCGGATTGCGGTTGTAGACGTGACGGTAGATCGACATGTTTTCGTCAAGACCCCATGAACCCGACACATGATCGAGGATTATGTTGCCCACGGCATTGCCACCGAGAGCGTCGTCACGGAAAGCGACATCCTGAGCACCACGGCGGAAGCGCATGTGGCGGATAATCACGTCGTGAGTGTCAATGAGGAATGATGCACCGGTCACGCAGACACCGTCGCCGGGAGCTGTCTGACCGAGTATGGTGATGTAGGGCGCGCGGACAGTGATGGGAGAGTTCAGTTTGATGACACCTGCGACATTAAACACGATTGTGCGCGCTCCACCCTTCTCACAGGCCTCACGAAGAGTGCCGGGGCCACTGTCGGCAAGCGATGTCACGACATACACCTTGCCGCCGCGTCCGCCGGGAGTATAAGCACCGCCACCTTCAGCACCGGGAAAGGCCACGATGTCGGCTTTTATAAGGTCCTCAGGCTTCGATGCCCACGGACGGTATGGACGGCCGTTCTCGGCCTCCTCTTTCATCACTATCGGATAGGCCTCAGCCCAAGCCTTGTCGGAATGGGCATCCCATTCTGCCTCCTGACGGGCTGCACGGGCCTTGATTGAATCAGGAATTGTAGGATACTGGGCAGCTATGTCCATCGTTGCCATAGCCGCAAGTACTATCACTGCTGTTTTCTTCATATCTTTATACATGTTTCTATAAGATTCTTATTTCTGAATGCCGAATTCTTGCTGCTGCAGGTCGACTTCCTCAAGGATTTTACGCTTCTCTTCTTCTGACAGTGAGGGAGCATTCACATCGGTATTCTGACGCTTAATCGACGCACCGGCCTTGCGCTGGTCGCTATAGAGAGCGGGGATAGCCGCCGGAACACTCTCTATCTCGAGTTCAGCAGGTGTCGGAGCATGAGTTCCGGGAGCTTCTACGCGGGCCTTTATCTTGATTTTGCCCGGAGTGCGGGTCGAACGGATGAGCACGGGAGCTGAGCCCCACTCCACCGGACGCGGATTGGCATGGATGGAGGCATCCCCGATAATCTCGCCTTCGCCCTCAACCTCAAACACGATGTTTTCCTTGGCCAGACGACGCACATTGCCATTGTCGTCTGTAACCTCGGCAACCACGACTATAAAATCAGAACCGTCGGCCACAAGGGGTTTGCCTTCCCAGTCGGCATAGAGACGGAGTTTGGTCGAACGTCGCGAAGGCATCTTCCTCTCGGTCGCAACGACCTTGCCGTCGACTATACCCTCGGCCACCATATTGACAGCCTGCCAGTTCTTATTTGTATAGCTATAGTTACGTGCTTCCCAGAAGTCCCATACATTTTCGAAGACCACAGGAGCTGACGGCATTCCGCCTTCACGGTGAATCACCGGGAGAGTCCAAGACTTCGCTCCGTCGTAGATTGAGAGACGCACAGAGTCACAGTTGCTGAACACGACAACGTCGGGGTCTGAGAACTGTGTCATTTCGTGCATAATATAGACCATCGGACCTGACTCGGCTGTCGGGTGCTTGAGGTCGTGGGATGTCTGACTGCGGAACATGTGGTAGGCATACTTTGGCTGACGGAACGCGTCGTAGATGCCTCCCCAGTATGGATCGGGGTGATAGCCACGCTGATGGTCAAACGGATGCCACTGAGCGCCACCGATAAATTTGCCAGTAGTGCGATAGAGACCGTCGTAGGTCTTGGCAAGTGAAAGCGCCTGCACCTTCATCGGGCGCTCGCCCCAGCTGCGCGATGCACGGTTGTCGTTGTTGTGGGCATACCAGTCATCGACATTCTCGCCAAATTCACGGGTGAAGATGTTCTGACGCGGAGCATCGGCCTTTTCATCGTCGCCGGGCCAGCCATAGACGAGATCATAGTTTTCCTTTACGCCCGCAGAGTGCATGTCGGCAGCGGCAATCGGGCGTCCCGGATAGGGATATTCATCCTTGGTGATCTGAAGCGCTTCGAGCGAGAAGTTTTCGGGATAGCGTGTCTCGTTGAGAATTGGTTCCCACATCAGCACCGAGGGATGGTTGCGGTCGCGACGGATGATTTCGCGGGTATTCTGATGGACTTTCTCGGCAAATTTTGGGTCTTTGTTCCAGAACTGCCATCCGGGTGTAGCCACGATGACAAACATTCCGAGTTCGTCGCAGGCATCCATAAACGAGGGGTCTTGCGGATAGTGAGCCACACGGATAATACGGCAGCCTGCGTCACGCAGGCGTTTTGCGTCGCGCCATTGCTGCGAATTAGGGACAGCGTTGCCCACATAGGCAAAATCCTGATGACGGTTTGCTCCGACAAGCTGACCGAAAGGCTTGCCATTGAGGATGAAGCCTTTGTCGCCGTCAAACTCGAAATAGCGTATGCCGACACGTGTCGCGCCTCCGTCAACAGTTTCTTTACCATCCTTGACACGCGACTCTATGCGATAGAGCGTGGGGCTGTCGGGACTCCACAGCTGCGGATTCCTGACATGGAATGTCTGTGCGACAGTCTTGGTCTGACCGGGCTTTAGCGTAATGGCAGAGTTGCTGATTTTCTGGATAAGCTTGCCTTCGGGGTCTATCAGCGAGGTCTCGACATAGACCTTACGCGACTTATCGCCACTGTTGGCTACGTCGGTATTGACAATCACATCGGCGCTCTTGTCGGAAACCTTGTCGAAATGCACAAAGACTCCACCGCCAGCCACTCGGTTGGCCTCGACGGCATCGGTTATGGCAACCGGCGATTTGGCTATCATCCACACGTCGCGATAGATGCCGCCATGATAGGCAAAGTCGAGCGAGTGCTGCGGTTTTCCGGGAGGGAAACTCTTGTCGTCGCTATTGTCGGCCATCACGGCAACCACACAGCTGTCGCCGGGCTGCACACCGGCCTCGGTGAGCGAGATTGTGACCGGAAGATAACCTCCGAAATTAGCCTTGACCTCCTTGCCGTTGACAAAGAATTTCTGTTTGCCCATGACGGCCTCGAAGTGAAGCGCCACATCCTTTCCTTTGGTATCAGCAGGCATCACGAAATGTTTGCGATACCACGCCACACCCTGATAGTTGCGACATCCGCTCCCTTCGGCCGGAAGCAGCTCTACGGTGTGGGGAGTCGACACGACTTCCCATTTGGAATCGTCAAGCCCGACGGCCTGTCCGTCGGCCACGTCGCCAAGATGGTAGCGCCAGCCGTTATTGAAGTCATAGACCTGTCGGCCGGAATCCTCTATCGGAAAAAATCCGGCAACAGAAATCTCCTGCGGTGTCACCTTGTCCGAGGCGACAGCCACGGACGGAAGGAGCAGGAATGATAGGATAGTTGCAAGTATTTTCATGTTACAAGTCATTTTTTATTTCAGTTCTGTTGGCAAAACTATGTCGGCGGCACGTTCGGCCGGAGTCACGACAAGTTTCGTTAGTTTCCCGCCTTTCAACTCAGCTTCGACAGTAGTGTTTGCCGGAGCATGAAGCTTGAAACTGATGTCGCGGCTTAACGGCCACGCCGGGAAGAGATGGATTTCATCACCGTTGGTCTGCATGAGCATTTCCTGTAGCCCGATCATGGCACTTCCACCCCAGTTGTGGTCAGGAGTCCAGTCGTATCCCGGCCCGAAGAAAGCAGGGAAACGATGAGAACCATTGGCCCACTTCTGCGAGTTGAGTTCAAAAGCCTCGTCGGTAAGCCCCAGACATGCAGCCCAGATGTTGTCCTGCTTCCAGCCCGTGGTCGAGCGGAAACGCAATGCATCGGGGTCATAGAGATAGGTGTTGCGGGCAATATCTAGATGCGAGCTGTCACTGACGGTCGCTCCATAGAAGCGCCACGGCCAGACGGGATAGAGCTGAGGAGTCTCCACGTTGTTTATTCGCTCCCATGTCTTGGCCGGAGAAATCATAATATGTCCGTCAAGATAGCGGTGAGGAATCTCAGGAATACTCCCGAGGAGTGTATTCCACTTTGCGACAGCAGTATCGCCCTGCGATTTGAGATAACCGATATAGTCGCCTGTCACTCTCCGCAGGGCAGCGACAGTCGATGAGGCATTGTTGGTCATCTTGTAGGTTTCGCAACCCGAACCGGGGAAAAGTATGAGTTTCCCATCGCCGTCAAGGCTCTTGCTTCCACGACGCGAGGCGAGATAGCGGTAATGCTCGTCGAAAAAAGTCAGCGAACTTTCAATCAGCGGACGGTAGGCCGAAATGTCAGTCCCGGCATAGCGCGCGCTTTCAAGCATCATCTGGCAGAATTCGAGCACAGTGTCCCACTCATATTCGAGCCATGCGTTGTATTCGACACCGGGGTCGGCGTATGCCGGACGTTTAGTGCCATACTCCATCATGTTTGGCAGACCGAACAATTCAATCTGCTCGGCGAAGCATGCCCCGTCGTGATTCCAATAGACACGCGACCTCAGTTCTGCATTCGAGAGCATGCGGTTATAAAAATCAAACTGAGGCTTCATCATGTCAAAATCACCGCTTTTGAGCATCGGCCAATAGACCAGACGCTGATTTTGCGCTGTCATCGTGCCACCACCCCAATTACGATAGTCGGGCGTGAATGTCTCGGTTGCCTTGACATGATGCGGGTCAAACGTGAAAAGTCCGCCATTGAACTTTGTCGGTTCTGCACCGTAGGCGTTACATCCGAGCATATAGCGGAAGAGCGTATAGTTCTGAGCCATACGGCCGACAACAGAGTCGGCATCCGTCGGCGAGGCTATGTAGCTGCGCTTCCAGTAGTCGCGCCACCATCCGCGCGATTTGGTTCGGTCGTCGCGGAGTCTGACAGAGCGCTCAAGGCTTTCAAGCGCATCCTGCCACTCGTCAACAGAGGTCTGAGCGTTGTGGAGGCTGATGGTGAAATCAAACTTCTTCGCAGGCTTGGCGGCGGTGAAATTCCATGAGCGGAAATCAGTGCCGTCATATACGCCATCGCTGACACCGGTAAACCGCAGGTTGTCGCCTTTCAGACGACCACCTGAAATCAGTCCGGCAAGCGGATTCCACAGCTGTGACTTGACTGAATCGAGACCTTCGCGGGTCACCGTAACGTCAAACACCGTAGTCTCAGGATTGCGGTGGAAGAAGGTGACTTCGCGCTCACCAGCCTTGATTGAATCGCGGGTCGTGACGAGATTTTTTGGCGACGACCATTTCCACGAGTTCTGCCGTCCCTCCCCTTTCTTGAAAGGACGGTCGGCATAGCGCCAGCTTTCATAACTCAACTCAGGCGAGACAGCCTTTGGGCTCTCCACCTCAACGTGAATCACCGGGCGGAACACATCGGCCCACACTGTGACCTTCGAGCCGTTGACCATGAGTTCGCAATAGCCTTCCTCAAGTTTCAGGCGCTGGGAGAACGGAGCTGTCCCGTCGCCGGGTATATGCAAGCGCACACGCCCCTGTTTCAGAAGGGTATTGTTTTCGTCGTATGCACCGCTGCGACTTATGTAAAAAAGCACATCACCGTCCTCGGCCCACAGATTCATCCCGATGTCACCGCCACCCACCGGCATTGAAGCCGATGAGTCGTGGCTCATGCTGTCCCACACATAATCGGCAGGAACATTGGCAGTCATCGTGATGGCTGAGGCCAAAAGGACAGGCAGTAGCACTCGTCTTTTCATAATACAATTATTTTATAGGCTGTTTAAGGCTGATAACCAACCGAATTATTCTTTAATCGGTCTATCGTCAGGCCAGTCATCCGAACGGAACGATGAAACGGGGAGGCCGTCGGTGCTGAACAAATCTCCTTCCGAAGCATTCTCAAACGCATAGCGAACAGCCACAGGATGAGGAACTTTATCGCTCTTCACCATAACTTTACTACGCGATATCCAAGCTTTGGCCGGATGGAACACACGGTCCTCACCGGCAAGCTTAAACTGCTTCGACTCGAAGCTCTGCTTTCCGGCAATCCATTCGGGAGCACGGTCAAAGCTAACAATAACAGTGTCGCCCTTCACCTCCATCGATTTATAGACGGGGCTTTCAGCACCTATGCCCTTGATACCATAAGTCTTGTTGAGAGCAAGAAGCGCAAGACGCTCGCCGGGAATCTGCTTTTTCGGAGGATGGATTCCCTCTGACCAACCGGCGTCCATCAGCACTGCCATGCCTGTATTTGGGACAATATGCTCGACACGTGCCTGAGCCTCGCGAAGATAAGCCGAATTGATAATTTCCTTACCCGGTTCGGTTATAATCGCATAATCATAAGGCGCGATCTGGCAATAATAGAACGGAAACTCACCCTGTCCCCAGAGATTGCGCCACCCCTTTATCATGGTCGAGAACATGTCGGTGTAGGTATGCGCGCGATTCCAGTTGTCCTCGCCCTGATACCAGATGACACCACGCATGGCCATACCGATAAGCGGATTAAGCATGCCTTTGAAAAGCACACTCGGAGTGCGGTTTTTTGAAGGAATCTTGCCATCAACGGCAGGGATTTTAGCTGCTGCTTCCGGAAAGGCCTGAAGCATATCGTCGTTCATCCACGCTTCGCAAGCCGAACCGCCCCATGCCACGACAACAAGACCGACAGGAACATCGAGCATATCCTCTATCTGACGTCCGAAGAAATAGGCCGTGGCACTGAAATTTCTTACACTTTCAGGCGAAGCCTCAGCCCATGAGCCGGTCACATCGTCGACAGGAACGGTTGATGAATTGCGCTTGACGGTAAAAAGACGGATATTAGGGTTACGGCTTTTCAGTGTGGCCATATTCGCACCCTCTACCGGCTGATTCTTAAATCCTTTCATCGGCATCTCCATGTTGCTCTGTCCTGAACAAAGCCACACTTCACCAAGCATCACATTGTTGAGCGTCATGGGGCTACCGTCGCTGACAGTGACGGTATAAGGCCCTCCGGCTGAAGGAGTGGGAATTGTAATTTTCCATTTACCATCTTTCCCGGCTTTTGTTTTGTAGACTTCCGAAGTCCATCCGGGTGTGACAGTAACGGTTGACGATGCCTTGGCTGTGCCCCACATTTTTGCATCGGCATTCTGCTGCATCACCATGTTGTCGCCAAAAAACGCAGGCATCTTGACCTCAGCCTCTGCCATAAGGCCGAGCGTAAGGAAAGCAGCGAGACTTAATCCTTTATACAAGGAACTATTATTGTTTTTCATCTGTGAAATATCTATGTTTTATTTTTCTGAAATCACACTTACCGAGACCGGACCTGTCAGTCCCGCAGGTATCAATGCCGCCTCAGGACGACGATATTTACCGTTTGTCCATATTCCATCGAAAGGAGCTTTGCCGTTATCCGCACCAAGAAGAGCGTTGGCCCATGTGTTGGTGACATCAATCGTAAGATTGTTGCGTCCCTTCTTGACCGCATCGGTAATGTCGACGGTGTAAGGTGCAGTCCAGACTATGCCGCATTCCTTACCGTTGACCTTGACGGTAGCCACATCATACAGACCTTCAAGATTAAGCACCACACGGTCGTCCTTGGAAAATTTCGGAGCTTTGAATGTAGTTGAGTAGACAGCTGTTCCCGAATAATAGCGGATATCATCATCCGACGCGGAAGTCCAGTCAAAGAGTTCCGGACTCTCAACCTTACGACCTGTTGTCTTAAATTCGACTGCCCACTTTGAAGGCTTCAGCACAGTTTTAGTTTCCTTTGTAACAGAAGCCGTCCCTGAAGTCGCATTGGTCGGCTCGCGGAACACGATAAAGCCTGATTCAGCACCGTCAAGATTCATTTTCACATCAGTGCGGCCATTTGCGCTTGTCCAGTCAAGATTCCGGTCAATAGTTCCTGTCATCGGATTCCATAGCTCGGGCACACGGCCTGACACACGGAATGAGGCGGTAAATTCTCTCGGCTGCTCCTCCTGATTCGATATGAAATAGAGGTCAACATTGTCACCGTCATGACGGCGGTGAGTCCACGCCACATTTTCCGGCACGACTACATCGCGTTCGAGACCATAAGCCGAGAAATCATCATTCACATAAGGCAGCTGCGGAACGACTACACCGGCTTTGACCAACTCGGCGACCTTTGCCCTCACCTCAGGGCTGAGTGTCGTGTCGGGCATTAGCGGATGTGCCATCGGGAGCACCAGCACACGGTAAGAAGCACCACCCGGAAGAGTCAGGCGACCGTTTTCAGCCTTTGCCAGACGCAGGAGCGCATCCTTGTTCATTGAATCATAGTTGTAGCCACGCATCGGGTTGACCCATTTTTCAGGGTCGGCCATATTGGCTGAGTGAGAAACACCTACAGGCTTGGTGCGCAGCGGTTGTCCCACGTTGGCCAGACGCACACGCTCGGATTCGACACGTTCAGCACCGAAAATTCCGGGAAGCGATGGCACAAGACGGTCGGGCAACACGGCACGTCGAGGAATCTCCTCGCCGGTAAACACGGCAATGTCAGTCATAGGAGTTCCATATTGCAAAAGAGCCTGCGCACGGCGCATATAGTCGGTAAGACCCTTTCCACCGTCGGCAAACCAAGTGTTGTCGCGTTGGAAAAAGAGACCGATTCCATCGAGAGTCATGCCCGGCTTTTTATCCAGATAAGGATTGTGAGTATTGACGTGATAGAAAATCCTATTGATTCCGAGCGCATAGTTACGGTCAAGGAGTGTCTTGAGCGTGGCAGGTGTCTCGTCCCATGTTCCGCGCAACTCGGTGAATCCCTCTGCCTGAATGATATTCTTGCCATAGACATGACCACCGTGGATAGCGTCGATCATATCGTTGGGCTTGTCATGCGTAGGGCTGTTGAGCCAGAACTCACCCATCGGGAAGTCCACGGCCTGATAGTGCATCATGCCGTCGCTGACCATAGTCGGCGAAACACATTCGGCAGAGAAAAGGCAGTCATATTCTTTTGCCTTCTCGGCAAGGACATCATAGAACACATCGACCACAAGTTCGGCAATAGTAGTGCGGACATCGCGGAGCACCTTCTCAGAAGTAACCACATCGTCGACAGGCACACCGGCAAACAATGGAAGATAAGGCATGATGTCGTAGCCACGGCGACGCTTGAACTCAGCTGCGAAGTTGTCGCTCCAGTTTTGGCTACCGCATTCCCAGCTGTCGACGTGCATATATTTGAGCACTTTTTTGGCAATCTCCGGGTTCGTCTTCACGAATGCCTGGCCAAACCAGTTGTCAAACTGCTTTGCCACTCCTTCCCGGCTGAACTTGTCGACTTCGAGACCCTGACCTGCACCGCCGGTTGCATTAGTGTGGCCGGTCGAGGTATGCCCTATACGCATGATGCGCCACTCACCTTCAGGCAGTGAGGCCGAGAGCGCACCGTTGCGCAACTGAGATGTAAGGTCGATAATCTCCTCTTTTTTCACACACAGTTCAGCCGGAATCTCCGTCGCTGTGGTCTCGGGGGCTACACGCCACACAAGACCGGCCTTGCCTTCCCACTGGTTGAGTTTAGGCTCACCGCTGAGCACAATCTCCTTTATCTTGAGATTGGGTTTCCATTTTGCAGCATCCATATCCTCGTTTCCGGGCTCACTTCCTGCCGGAGTCCAGTCAAAGCGGAAATACTTTGCTTTTGTCGGAGGAATCGCATGCGTGCTCTGGGCATCCGTATTCTGCCAGCCCTGACGCGCAGGCTGCAATTGCTTCACTTCCTGAAAATATTTTCCGTCGTTGCTCGCATAAATTTTCAGACGATGAGCCTGATAATTGTTGCCGGAAAGGATTATCTCGACATTGTCGACATCAACCGGCTCTGAATACTCATACTGTATCCAGCACGGAACAGACGACCGTATCACACCCTTTTCATCAATGTTGACTCCCTTCCCTTGCGGGACTACGGCATCGACATTTCCGACTGTAATTTTAGGTCGTTCCGCAATCTTACGGCCTTTGACCGGCATCGCGAGAATCGCTATATCCTCATAATATCCTTTATAATTTTCAGGTATGGGCAGAATGAGATTCTCGACAGTGCCACCTTTAATAATAGTGTCGGCGGTGACAACTTTCTGCATCGACTCGGCAGGACTTATCCAAGGACCTCCGGCAAGAGCAAAACCGTCGCATATATGCATGCCGAGTTTCAGACCGAGACTGTCGGCAATCTCCATACTGCGGCCGACAAGACGCCACCATTCCGGAGAGAGCTGAGGTGCTTTTCCCTCATACTGCGCTCCGGCCTCGACCGATTTGATCGGCATGAGATACGTTCCGCCCAATCCGACCTGTTTCATGGCTTCAAGATCGGCCTTGATGCCTTCCTCTGTCACCGCGCCATACATCCAATACCAGAAACACCATGGATTGGCCTCGAAAGGTGGATTGGCAAAAGCCCGCTCAAGTGTCGGACCGGCCGACACGTTGAGAGCGAGCATTGCGGTTGCAGATAATAATATGCTGCGTAATTTCATCTATTTATTTTTTAGCTGCGACTATTCGAAATTAAGAAGGATGCGTCCGGTGCGCTGACCTGCGACCCATTTAGGCTGTGACGACGGACCGATAAGGTCGGTTGTGTTGACCTTGTTGCGGACGGGTGGAATCACTTCCATGATTGCAATACCTGTCTTGGGAAGATTGTAGAGGATGTGGTCGCGTCCGTCACGAGGCTCATACACACCGACATAGCTGTCGGGAGTTTCATTGACGATGGTGATAGTTCCGTCCTGAGTCTTGATGTCCATCCAGTCGACATTGGCAAAATAGCCCTTGAATTCGGGATAAGTGAAGCTTTCAGCAGGAATGGGGTCGTTGTAGTCGTTTTCCCACACACCATACTGCGGACCGTGGAGACGGTTTTGCCATACACGGTAAGGACCGTCGCCGACCCAACGCTTGCTGATGACTTTGTTTTCAGGGAAGTCAAACTTCACACCCATGAGGTCGATGACTCCATTGAAATTATAAGCGAAGTCAAGAGCGGCGCTACCGTCGGGGGCGATTGTCCACTTGGCATTGTCGAAGTTTCCAAGCTTATAGTCAGCGGTGACAACAACATCATTGCCTACCTTCTCGGCCTTGATACCGGTGAACTGACCGGCATCATCGAATTCAGTGTATTGGGTTTTCTTCTTCTCGGCTTCCTTATCGTCATGATTATAGAAACCGTCCATCGAACGGTCAGAACGTTTGGCGACTATCACACGCGGGCCATCGGTCAGTTCGATACGACGTCCGTTGACATCGACACCAATGAGACGACCGTTCTTCTTGCTGAAATGATAGGTGCGGTTGTTGGCGCTGACAGTGAGCTCATCGCTTGTCTCGTTCCACGAAGGAGCGACACCCGATTTCGCAGTCTGAGCGGCCTTTGACTTACCCTCAATCTGATGAGACCATGTAAAGAGGTCATCGCCGTAGTTGTCAGTTACGGTAAGTTCGATTGCATCCGCCTCCGGTTTAAGAGTCGGGATGGTTACCGAACCGTTGCTGCGGGCAGGAATATCAGGGAAATTCACCTTGCCTTCGGCAACCACGCGGGCATCGCCCTTTGTTCCGGGAGCAGGCATGGCAAGCTGTCGCCATGTGAGTGAGCAATCCTTGAGATTTGTGAAGTCATAACGGTTTTCGACAGAGAGAGCTCCATCAAAATCAGGAGTGAATTTATCGTTCATTATCTGTATCGGATTCCAGACTTCCTTGACAGTCCAGTAGCTGCCTTCCTTCTCATGGTGAGGGCCGACGATGCCGTCAGCTCCATAGTTGCCGCAGTTGTCGATAAATCCGTCCATATCCACACGCTTGACACCCTCGTCGGCAAGCACCCAGAGGAAGCCACCGGCACAACGGGGATGATTGCGCATCATTTCCCAGTAGTCATAGAGGCCTGCGCCGTGACCTCCGTCATAAAGACCGTGGAGGAATTCGGTAGGCATGAAGATTTCGGGAAGGCGCATGTAGTTCTGGCTTTCGCCATAGGAACGGTAGTGCATTGTCTCGAATCCTCCGAAATTACCCTGCGGATGAAGCACCGGGCGCTTCTGCGGATCATATTTGTGGAATTCGCCGTTGAGTTCGTCGTTCCAGCCCTTTTCATTACCGTTGCTCCACCAGATGATTGAAGGATGGTTGACATCGCGCTCCACCATTTCCTTGACAAGCTTCTGGCCGGTGATGGTTTCGTGCTTGCCGTGCCATCCCGTAAGCTCGTCCATTACATAAAGGCCGAGGGAGTCACAGATTTCATAGAATTCAGGATCGGCAGGATAGTGCGACAGACGCACGGCGTTCATGTTCATCGACTTGATGAGCTTCACGTCTTCAAGATTCATCTGTCGGCTGAGAGTGCGACCGCTTTCAGGGCGGAAGCTGTGACGATTGACACCGCGGATGTTGATTTTCTTGCCATTGATATAAAGGCCATCGCTTTCACGTACTTCGATTGTACGGAAACCGAATTTCTTGTTTTCCTTGTGCAACACTTTGCCTGAAGCGTCGGCAAGAGTGAATTCAGCCTTGTAAAGTTCGGGGGTCTCAGCGCTCCAAGTTTTGGGGGCATCGACTTTTACCTCGACCTGAGTGTCGCCCGCACCGGGACGCAGCGCTGTCACCGACTCACCGACCTTCTTACCATTGCGGTCTGTGATGACAGTAGTGATTTTTCCACCCTCGACAGGCATGCTCAGCGTGCAGTCTGCCGTAAACTTGCCATCGGCCTTCGCATCAATGGCTATATGCTTGAGGTTGAGAGCCGGGCGAGCCTGCATGAAAACAGGACGCCAGATTCCGCCGAAATTCCAGTAGTCGGCACGACGTTCTGAAAGATTGACTCCTGCATTCTCGCTCTCTTTTTCAACCGTCACCTCGATGCGGTTTTTCTTCTTCGGGCCGAAGAACACACGGTCACTCACGTCATAGATGAAACGATAGAAACCGCCCTGATGCTTCGAGCCGGCCTTGCGGCCATTGATGAGCACATATGTGTCGGTCATCGCGGCTTCAAACACAAGCTCGATCTGCTTTCCGCGCCACGACTCCGGGAGTTCGAATTCATATTTATAGATACCTTTTTCATCGGCAACTCCTTCAGGAAAGGCTTTGCCATAAAATTTCATACCATACTGATATGTGCCGAATCCCTGCAATTCCCAGCATGAAGGTACTCCGATTTTCGACCATTTGCCTGAATTATTACCGTCGGTACACATGAAGTCCCATTCGACCATATCGTCTGCACCTGTTCCTGAGAGGTACTGACGCTCGGTGTTCACTGATTGTCCCATCAGCGTCATACCTGCCAGCAATGAGCAGATAGTTACTACAGATTTTTTCATTGTATCGTTAGATTTATTTTTTATTTTCATTAGACTGTGTTTCGGATTGTATATTGTGTCATTTCAACGGAGTAAAACGCACTTTCAGCGTATGTGCTCCATGAGGAATGGCATATTTCTTCAATACACCCGGACCGCAACTGCTGTTTCCAAGCCCAATCACGGCTGCATCAAGATTCAGATAAGTCCGACCGCTGCCTGTCAAATCGCAATCGTGGGAAACCGCATAGATGTCATTGACAGAGTAAGGAAGTGCAGATGCTGAGATGGTCGAACCGATGGAATTGACCTTCAGACCTCGTCCGGCCTTGTCGCTTATCGAAATTTCAGCGACCGACTCAAGATTGCCTGAATCCTGCGGACGCGGATAGTGGACATATTGGTCGCCGACCTTAGCCTTCCATCGGCCTATCGAGGATGCCTCAAGGCGGTCGGGATAATTTTCGGTCGGTCCATAGCCATACCATTCGACATTGTCAAACGCTTTGTCTGCCACAAACACACTTCCAAGACGTGGAAGTTCCGGGAGATTTCCTTCCGGTGTGTATGTCTGGGCGAGATCTACTGTCCCGTCAGGATAAACGGTGTAGTCGCTTTTGACCTCTATCGAACCTTCAGCGTAGGAATATTTCTGGGTTGAAGTCACGATTACTGTTCCATCAGCCTCGCGGGTGTCAAACGACACGCATTTCACACTCGGCGAATCAATCTTGTTCTTGCTCCAATCCTTGGCCAGCCAGTTTCCGAAACTCTTGTCATTGTCGGTCGGAGCACGGAAGGCTTGGAAATAAGAATCTTCAATGATTTTCTTACCATTATATATAAGAGCGACGAGATTGCCTGATTTACTGTCCCATTCGGCCGTAAATTTCGGGCCGGAAACCTCGAGCGTTCCTGCTGACTCGGTAACCTTAAGTCCCTTACCGGATTTCGGCTGACGGTTGGCGCTTCCAAGGAGATTTTCACGAAGCGCAAGCTGACGGCTGACGATTTCATGACCTGCCGACGCCCAGTCCGTGTCATTCCGTAGCGTGACTGCTACATTGAGACGCAGATCGGAATTTGAAGCAACTTTCAGTTTTTTGAGATTGACAGTGACATCACCGCTCTTGCCCGGCGCGAGCGAGGGAAGAGTGAGAGCCACCGGTTTACCGGCCACACCGTCGACAACAGGTGTCCACGTGCATTCATAGCCCGACATGTCGACATGGTGGTTGCGGTTGATGAATTCAATGACGGCGTCGCCTGTAGCGGCGTCATATGATTTGAGACTGACAGCCACGGGACTGTAGACTGTCTTGACCTCATAATATTTCGGATTGAGCGAACGATCGGCAAACACCACTCCGTTCATGCAGAAAGCTTTCAGATTGGGTTTGTCGCCGAAGTCTCCGCCATAGGCCATCTCGACCTTTCCGTCAGGACGGACACGGCTGATGCCTTGGTCAACCCAATCCCAGATGAAGCCACCGGCCATACGCGGATTACTGTAGATTTCATCCCAATATTCTCCGAAATTACCCATCGCATTACCCATCGCATGAGCATATTCGCTCGTAAGTACAGGACGGTTGTCGTTGGTGCGCTGCGCGATTGACAGCAGGCGCTCCCAGCGGGCGTTTTCGGCACGCTCCTTATCTTCGCCCTCTTTTATGCCGGGGTTAAGATACTCATCCATCACGCGCGGATAGAAGCGGCTGATAATATCGACTGTGGCCGGGTCAGGCTCTCCGTCGACACCCTGAGCACCCTCATAGTGAACAGGACGTGTGGGGTCAAAATCATGAAGCCACGCCGAGATAGCAGCGAAATTAGGCCCGTAACCGCTTTCGTTGCCCATGCTCCAGAACACAACCGACGGATGATTCTTGTCGCGCTCGGCCATGCGCACGGCTCTGTCGAGGAAAGCCGCATGCCAGTCGGGAGTGCTCGCGAGAGTTCCACGAAGACCATGTTCTTCAATGTCGGCCTCATCCATGACGTAGAGTCCGAGCGAGTCGCAAAGTTCATACCATCGTGGAGCATTCGGATAGTGGCTCGTGCGCACGGCATTCACATTGGCCTGCTTCATAAGCTTGATATCCTTTATCATAAGTTCGTCGGTCATGACGCGGGCGGTCTTCGAATCGTGCTCGTGGCGGTTCACGCCACGGAAACGGATAGGACGACCGTTGACCAGCACTTGCCCGTCCTTGACCTCAACGCTCCGGAAGCCGACCTTGCTGTCAGCGCGTTCGATGACCTTTCCGTCAGCGTCGCATAATTCGAGTTCGAGATCATAAAGCACCGGGGTCTCGGCTGTCCAGAGATTCGGAAGACGGACAAGACTTGAGATTCGTCCCATCTTGCGCGGGCCGCGTTGCGGATACCATTCGTTCATCACCGAAGCTTTATGGTCGAGGTCAAGAATTTCATTGATGACCACGGTAGTGTCTACCACAGCGGCAAGATTCTTTTGACCGAGCTTCACATGAAGCTTATAGTCAGTCCCGCGCTCACCGTCGTAGACCGAAAACTGCGGGTCGAGCTGAAAGACGAAGTCACGGTAATTCCCGTCGGGAAGTGTACGCACTGCAAAATCACGCAGTCTTACATCCGGCGTGTGGAAAAGCGTCACGTCACGATGTATGCCGGCAAAACGCCAGAAGTCCTGATCTTCGAGATATGAGCCGTCGCTATATTTATAGACCTCGACAGCAATTTCATTTTTCCCTTCATGAAGATAAGTAGTCACATTGAACTCAGACGGTTCCATGCTTCCCTGCGAATAACCGACGCGCTTGCCGTTGATCCAGACATAGAAGGCGCTCATCGCACCGTCGAAGCGCAGGAACGTCTGTCCGTCCTTCAGCCATGAGGCAGGGACTTCAAACGACCGGCGGTACTGGCCTGTCGGATTGCGCTCTACATATGCCGTATAGTTCTCCTTCGGCGTATCAGTCACGAAGGGTGGATTGATTTTGAATGTATAGCCTGCGGAGGCATAGATAGGAGTGCCGTAACCGTTGACCTCCCACACTGCCGGGACAGCGAGCTTCTGCCACGACGAATCGTCGAAGCCTGCCTTTTCAAAATTCTCTATGCGGCCTTCAGGTGTAGGCGACCAGTGGAAACGCCAGTCTCCGTTGAGTGTCATCGCCCTGTCCCCCTTGGTATCGCCATAAGGGATGAAGGCCGCGCGGGCCGGCTCGCGGTTTATCTGCAATATGTGGTGGTTCTCCCAGTCATGAGCCGGACGGCTATCGGCCATTGCTGTGGACGATGCCATCAGCAGGAGAGCTCCTGTCAGTTTTATCTGCATGTCATTCTTGTCTTACTGTATTTCCAATGAGTCAAAAGCCACACCGCTCAGATCTGTGGCAGAGACTATCACTTTATATGTTCCGGCGTTGATATATCCGCCGGTGGTGGTGCTGAGCATACGCCATTTCTCAGGTGTGTCGGGGAGATTGATGGTGTCATCCTTGAGCACAGCTCCGTTGGGAGCGATGAGCTTGAGATTTACAGCCACGGCCTGCTTGTTGGTGTTCATAAACTTGAAACGGAGGGCATAGACCTGTGCGAGACCTGTCGAAATTGTCCATTCGATGCTTCCTTTGCCAGAGAAGAACACACCGTTCTGTTTCTTGAACTCCTTGACCTGATACTTGCCTTCACACTTTGCGTCCTCAGCTTCATAAGTGACCGCAGCACGTGCATTTTCGTCTTTTGGAAGCATTTCGGCAGGCATTTTCTCGATGACATCCCGGTCTGCTGCCTTCCAGCTCCAGTGTGAAGCCTGAAGAGTGACAGGGATGTTTACTGTCCGGTCAAGTGTCGCAACAGCGATAGCCGAAAGCACCGCCTGACCGGCCTTGACTTCAGGGAAATCAATGGTGAGCATGCCGTTGGTGACATTGCAGTCGACCACCTTTTTCAGCAGCTTGTCGTGACCGGCCTCAGCCCATATGTCGAGGTCATCAATGACTGTTGAATCATTGATTGCAACATCAAAGATGCGCAGTCCTTCGCAGTCAGCGCCTTCTCCCCCACCGGTTCCGTGCCAAGGCTCGATGAAATAGAGTTCGACCCTGTAACGTCCGTCAGGAAGAGGCAGGTTATACGACAGTTTGTGACGGCCGAAACGGAAACTCTGCAAAAGTGCCCAGTCATTTGTCCCGGCAATAGGATCATAGGTGACACGCTGGCTCGCGAGATATGGAGACAGACCTTTGAAATCCTGTGCCCACGAGCGTGAGCAGGTAGTGTCGTCGGCAATCCAGTTCTGACCGAATTCATCGGTATAGCCGTCACCGCCACAGTTGATGCGATATACGTAGTTATATCCCTCAGCACCTTTCAAAGCGGTTGACCCCGGCGAGCGGAGAGCCTCAAAGTTGGGGGCGGCCTCAAGATTATCGAGCACGATTAAGTCTTCTGCAACTTTTTCTCCCTTATGATAAGCGACAGCACGGAGCACATTGCAACGCACATCGACATCCTTCCATGTCATGTGAGTACCGATTCCTCCCTTCGCGCACGCACCGAGATAGTTGGCATCGAGAGCGTCGTTGAAGAGCTGAACCGAGTCACAGTTGCTGTAGACCTCGATGGTCGCCTTGCGTGGCGATTTGAAACGGTCGGGCCAAGTGTGTGACGCTATGTAGACAAACGGATCTGTCGCCGCATCCACATAGTTTGCCTTATACATATAATATACATCGGCCGGTTCTTCCCACGGGCTGACAATGCCCTTGTAGTTAAACGGACCAACCTTGTCAATCTTACGGTAGGCCTCGTCCGGCTGACGGCGGCCGGGATTGTCATGGCTGCTGAAAATCCACTGATAGTGGCCACACACACTGTCGCGAGCCTGCTCGGCCAGTCGGATTTTAGTTTCCATGAGCTGAGTCATGCGTTCCTCGCTCCACGGGCCGTTGGGCTGGAATTCACCGGGTTCAGTATGGAAGCCGAGCGTGCGCCAAGCGCCGTATTCTCCGTTAAGGAGCTGGTTCTGACGCGCGAGTTCCTCGTTGTATTTAAATACATCGCCACCATAAGTGCCACTCCAGTTCTGAATAACGTTCCAATCCGTACCCTCACCGCCGTTGCAGGTGGTAATCACACGCATGTCGCGAGCCATTGGGTCCATTTCACGGATGATGTCGGCACACTCCTGTGCGAAATCACGCGGTAGAGTGCTTTCGTTCTGCAATCCCCACATCACCACTGAGGGCGAATTTCTGCGCTCCTTCACCCACTGGCGCAGCAGTGTCTTGAAGTTTTCGCGGAATTCGGGGGTGTCATACCATATATGAGCCGAGAACTGAGGCCAGAAGAGTATGCCTTCCTTGTCCCAGTACTCCTGATAACGGAGATTGTGGGGCTGGTGGGCATCGCGCACAGAGTTGAAACCGGCATTCTTAATCTGCTTGACACGGGCCTCAATCTGCTCGTCGCTGAAGGCATGTGAAGCACCGAACTGATGCTCGTATTCACACACACCGTTGATAAACACGGGCTTACCATTGATGAAGAAGCGACCGTCGCCGTCGTTGCGCTTGACCGGCCACGAGAAATTGCGGATACCATAGGGTGTGGTCACTTCCTCGGTGGTCTTACCGTTGCGCTTGACCATTGTTGCCAATTTATAGAGATAGGGGCTGTCGGGGCTCCACAGGCTCGCGCTCTCAATCGGAGAAGCCTGCTTCACAACCTTGCTTTCACCCGGTGCAAGTGTCATTTTGTCGGTAAGACGGAATATCTGACGGCCATCCGCATTGCTGAATTTGCTTATGAAATCAAATTCGGCCGGCTTTGAGCTATAGTTTTTCAATTCGGTCTCGATAAACACCGAGTCACACGCTGCATTGTTCCATACGTGTACGCCGAAAGGTTCGACACGCACTTCGTCGGTGATTTCAATCTCCACCGGACGGAAAATGCCTAAGGGCTGCGATCCCTCGCTGAATCCCCATTCCGACGAACATCCGCCACACACCCAAGGCATGTCGGCAATCATCTCAGGATGCTCCGCGATGATTTCAAGAGTGTTTTTACCTCCGAAATTAATGTAGTCGGTCACATCAAAAGTCAGTGATGTACGTCCCGAGGGATGACGACCGAGGTCATGACCGTTGATTTTGACGTTGGCATACGAGCCGACACCTTCAAGGTTTATGAAATAACGTTTTCCGGCCACACGTTCTGCCATGTCGAACTCCTTGACATATCCTGCATTGCCGTGCAGATTGCCGTGGGTCAGCTGGCGGTAGCCATAATAATCATCCCAGTTGTGAGGAATATCGACAGTCTTTGCCGAAGCCTTGTCGTCGTTAAGCCATGTCGACCAACCCTTGTTGAGACTCACATGACCGCGACGGCCTGTGGCGGGACGTTCAGGAAAACGCACGGCCGAGCGTCCCATTGGCTTGCTCGTGGCAACCGCGATACCACGCTGATCGGCATTGTTGACAGCACAGTAGAAATGATACACCACTCCGTCATGCTTCACAAGATAGCTCTTATGAGCAAACAGTTCGTCAAACTGCTTTGTAGGGTAAATCAGGTCGTCTCCTTCCCAGTCATCCCATGTGACAAGGTCATAGCTGCATGCGAATGTATTGAACGCCTTATACGGGCGCGACGGATTAAAGGCCGAGAAATAGAACATCACATACACATCGCCCATCCTGACAATCTGTGCATCGCCTGTGATAGTGCCCTGAGCCTCGTGTGTAAACACCGGATTTCCGGCATAGCGACGCCATTTTGTCATGTTGTCAGACAAAGCTATGCCGATGCGCTCACCCTTCATTTTGGTTTCTGGATTGACTCCTCCGGCGTTGTAATACATGATGAAACGCGAACCGAGTGTCTTGTCCGGATCTTCATATATGGTGCTCTTATATTCCGTCAGGGCTTCCCACCACTGCACGTCTTTGTCGTTTATCGAGATAATCGGCTTGTCAAACGTGTTCCATTCATGAGCCGTTGCCGGGCTACCCTTTGTCCATGCCAGACCTACGGCGAGCGGAGCATTGACAGCTTCATAGCCTGTCCCCTCGCCTCCGATGTAGGTCATCCAGCATTTTCCTTTATAACGATTGATATTGTAGCTGCCACCCCATTTCATGTCTATGAGACCGGGAAAACCGCCGCGCTGATTGCGGTCCCAGCCGGTATCGGAATAGGCAAGAATCCGTCCGAGGGTCTTCCATTCGAGCAGATTGTCGCTCTCGGCAATCCATGTCTCATATCCGCGACCGTCCTGACCGCTGCGTCCGTTGTAGACGACATAGGTCATGTACCACTTATCTCCTTCGCGGAACACTGTCGGGCAGTCGATTTTATGGTTATTGTCGGTCGGAGCTACCACAAGCCCGTATTTATACGGAGTACGCGCCTCGCGATACACGTCGGCCATGCGGTCCTGACTCACATGGCGCTGAGCGCTTATAACCGACCAACAAGCAATGGCAGCGGTGATTATTAAAAACAGTCGTTTCATGTAGGGGGATTGAGTTTCAAATATCCAAATTTAGTATTTTTAATAGAACAGCCAGTCCATAGCCTCGTCAGCACCTGCGAGCGCGACATTTCTCGGGCTGATTTTATCTGAAGTCATACCGAGCACAAGCGCATAGCCTTTCGGAAGATTGAGCGAATGGCTGCCTGCTTCGAAATTATAGGCATGAACATTGGCCAGAGGCATCTTGTCAAGATGGATGGCATTGGTGAGCACCGGTTCTGCCTGACCATATTCGTTTGCTGTGGCATCGGTTTCAAGTTTCGGAGCTTTGGCATACTTTTTCTGGTCATCCTTGAAGTAGGCAACAAGAAGCTTAACCGGCTCAGAGCATTCAAAATCAATCGTAGTTCCGTCCTTGCGCTGCACGTCGCCATTGACTGTGAAGGCTGTCAGACCCTTGAGCTCGGGAGCAAGCCCGACAATCTTAGCTTCAGGCATATTTGCGAGCAACACAGCTCCTTCGTCGAGGCGTGTGCGATTCCACTGTCCGTTGAATTTGACAGCTGCATTGTTCAGTGACTTTATGGCTACATCTTCGGTAGATATCTTACCGGCGGCCTTGTCTTTGAGCATAGCTATGTTATTCTTGAAATTTTCAAGCTCAGCCTGATAGTGGACAAGCAGCTCGCCCCATGTCTTGTTCTTACCGTCGTCTCCGGCGATGGGGATACGGCGCATGGTGGTCTGCATACTGTTGGCATACAGATAAGTACCTTCTGTCAGACCGACAAGTTTTTTGTAGTGTTCAAGACTTTCCTCGAGCAGAGGCACAGCCGCGTCAAGATATTTCAAATCCTTTGTCCACTGATAGTTAAGCACCTGCTGGGCAGCTTTTACCTTACGGTCAAAGAAGTAGGCGAATGTGCGGTAGCAGTTCATATCGTTGACAAGACGCTCGAATTCAGCGCCGTTTGATTTTACCTTACCTACGGTCTCAATCGCAGCCACAGCCTTGTCACCGTGTTCGACACACTGGGCGGTGATATCAAGAGGCAGTTCGCCGACATGCGACTCACCCTTGTGCTCACGCTCCACAAATTCAATAAGTTTCTCGCCTTCAGGGCCACAGCTCTCGTAGAAACCGGGATAGATGGTGTATTTGTAGGGATTGACAAGCTGGCTCATGAACATACCGAGCAGGAGTGTCTGGCGGTTGCCCTCTGTGATGCCGAAACGGCGCAGGAGTTTGGGTGCGATTTCACCCGACTCCTCGAATGCGGTGCGGATTGCCCCACCCTTGTCGTCGCTCAGACCATAGGTGCGTGCAAAACGGTGATTCCAGTATTTGATTTCATCCTCACGGTCGCGACGGCAGTTCCAAGCGTAGCGTCCCCAGCCTTCATACCAAGTACTGTCGCGGACAAGCTGAAGCTTTCGCTCGCCTCCGGCTATGCTGTCTGCCGAATAAGGCCAATCCCAATAAGATGCCTGAGGATAGAGATGGAGAGCATTCGCACCATGCACATCGTGCATGGCTGTCACAGCCTTCTGAGTGAAATCGGGTGAACTCCAGCGCCACGGTTCGAGATTGGCGAGAATATGTACGTTGCTGATATGCACACTGCCGAGCGAGCTCAGACCGCGATGGATTTCTGTCCACGGACCGCGGGGTTCATAAGTGGTAAGCGATTCACCATTATACTTGTGCATGGTGTAGAGATTCTTGTAGAGCGGAAGAGCCGCATCCATAACGGCCTTGCAGTCAGTATCATGTGCGCGAAGGAGCACAGGGGGTTCATCCTCACGTCCGAGTTTGGCAAGACCGTCCTTGACACCGGGGATGATTGTCTTCGTAAACCATTCAACGTCATCATCATACGTATCCATAGCCTCGCCCAGACAGACGAGCAGACCGACATTGGGATATTTTTCGATAAACGCGGCCACGCTCTTGCGTGTATAGTCACTCACAAGCGGTGTGATGGGGCGGTTGCGGTCCTGAGTCTTAAGGCCGTAGTGCTCGGCGAAAGGCTTCGAGAGCAGAATGTTGTAGAACATCTGAATCACGAATATACCACGCTTGTCGGCCTCGGTGGTGAGGAACGAGAACATCTCTTCGTTCTTTTTGAAAGTCTCGTCGTCGACCTCGACTGCAAATGGATAGTCCTCAAGCTTTACAAGCGATGCAAAAGGATGTCCGTTCCAGAGATAGAGCGAGTTCATGCGGTTGGCCACCAGCATATCGAGATACTTGATCCACAGCTCCTTGTCATAGAACCACGGGAAATTCTCGGGGGTATAGGGATATTCGTAGACACTGCGGCCGGGGAGCAGATAAGGTTTCTGCACACCGACACAAGCACCGCGAAGCACCATCTCGGGTGCATCCGTGAATTCAGCAGGCAGATTGTCAAATGAGCCGTCCATCTCCAGACGGTCGGCAAGCTCACGGCAGCCGTAGATCACACCTGAACCGTCATTACCCTTGACCTCGATTATATTGTCTGCCGAGCTGATTGTGAAACCTTCCTTCGGTCCTACACTGTCGGTGGCTTCCGAAAGACGGATTATTTTCTCGCCTTCAGCGGCCTCATCGACTCCAATGACACGATAGCCCTTGCTTTCAAGCACTCCGGTGAGGTGTTCAGCAGCAAATTTCACACGGTTTGACGCATCTTCGGGATATTGAAGCGCGATGTTCTTACGGCTTTCACAACTCCACAATATGGCAGCTGCCACAGCCACCAGCATATATTTCAAAAATCTGTTCATCCTAATTCCTTATATTTGATTGTTATTTCTTTATCTGTATCTATATATAGGCGATAGCTCTTGTCGCCTGTCTTTTCAATCGTTCCATAGTCCGACTTGGGCTGCGACTTCGACCTGAAGTTGATATAGCCCTTACCTTCGGTGGCTTTGACCTTGATTTCCTTGTCGTTTACATAAAGCGTGATTTCACCGTTGGGCGTGGGGACAGTACCCTCCATCCATTTCAGGCCACCGAGCTCCGGTGTGATTGAAAATTCCTTGTAGCCCGGCTCTAAAGGCTTGACACCAAGATAATATTTTCCGATCAGATAAATCGGGCTCGCACCCCATGCGTGACAAAGACTCTTGCCAAATGGACGACCATACATGGCAAGATGCTGCGTTCCTGAATCCGACGGATTATATTTTTCCCAGAAAGAAGTAGCACCCTCGCGGAGCATTCCACCCCAATAGTCCTTCATCTCTTTGAGCACCTGTTTCTGAAGCCCCTGATCACAGAGTGATTCCAGTTCATAGAAACGCATATAGGGGGTGGTGATTGCCGGTACTTCGGGATTGAGCATCACGTTTTCCATCACCGACTTGGTCGTTGGCTCATCGAAGTAGCCATAGTTGATGGCAAACATGTTGGCAAATTTATTGACCTGTTCGCTCTTCTTACCGTTCTCGACATTATGGACAAGCGCCTGACGCTTCTCATCCCAGAAAGTCGGGATGAGCTTGTCGCGAAGCTCCTTGGCCAGACGACCATACTTGGCGGCATCAGCCTTATCACCTACAATGTCGGCACACATCTTCATGGTTTCAAGGCTCTTGCAGAACAACACCTGCTCAAACGACAGTGCGCCCTGCTTGCTCATGGGAAAGTCGGCCCAGTCGACAAACACCCAGTCGCCTGTCATGCCTTCAAGCATACCGTCCTTGTTGGTACGGCCAAGCACATAATCCATCAGGCTCTGCATCTTGGGATAGATTTCCTTGACAAAAGCCTCGTCGCCGGTGTAGAGATAGTAGTCATAGATGCCGTTGAACCAATAGAGCGTATAGTCCATGATGGTGTTGATATGTGCGGTGACCGGATCTTTACCACGGAGCAGACGTGTGGTGCGCTTCACGGTCGGGCTGTCAAAGAACAGATAGTAGTTCATCAGATAGCTCTGCACAGCGTCGCCGCTCCACACCCAACGGTCACGCTTGATGCCGTCGATAAAGAATTCGCGTGTCGTGAGGTGCATCGTATATGCGCCGACGTCCCATATCTTGTTAAGCTCCGGATCGCTGCACTTGAATTTGCCGCGATATTCCACAGGCGCATACTCATAGAGCATGGCTACATCGCCGACATTGACCCCGGCCTCAGGCGCAACGTAGACATAGCGGAACGCCTTGGTGTTGTCAAGCGTATAGTCGCCTGCATTTTTACGGCCGACATTGGTGGCAAGGTCAACAGCCTCCCCATTGGCAAACATAATTTTATCAAGCGTCTCGCAATGTTCGAGGTCAAGAGCCTCTTCGGGGCTTTCACCATAATATATGTTCACGACACCGTTGCCGACAGGCTGCTTAAGCACTATGCGTCCGAATGTTTCCTTTCCGAAATCATAGAGCTTTCCGCCGTCGGCAGTCTTCTGCTCGACTGCAACATAGTCCATCGGTGTGAGACTCAGGCTATAGGCCGACGGAGGATTGTCCACATCGTCGAAGTCCCAGTAGCCGGCCAGAGCATAGACCGTCGCGGATGTGTCGCTGGCCTTACCGCTCTCGTCAATCCACTCTTTGTCCTCGTTTGTGACCTTCCATGTAGGATCGGAGTTGACAGTCTTGCCTTTGACATAGATTGCAGGTGGGGTCGACTGATTCCACACCTTTATATTAAGCTTGTGCTTTCCGGCCGGAATAAGAAATGTCGATGGCTGTCCGAACTGGAGCTTACCGTCGAGCTTCACGTTATATTTACCCTCGGCCTTGATTGTTATTTCCTCGGCTTCGGGCAAATCAAGGTCCTTGCTGAACTCGACAGTGACAAAATGGCTGTCTGTCTTCCAGAACGGAGGGAAAAATGCCCCGCGTTCGGTTCGGTTGTTGTTCATACGGTTTCCGAGCCATATCTCGTAATCGCCGGGATACCATATCCATGTCTGAGCCGAAGCTGCAAGGCCAAAAGCCGCTGCGGCAAGGAGGGTCGACACTTTCTTTTTCATGTATGCTTAATGTGATTTAAGGTGCTATGAATCATAGCAGCCTATGTGATGATGGATTTATGTTTAAGAGTTAAAACGTTGTGGTGGTGTGATGAGATTTCGCATCAAAGCGATTTCAGGTACTGGAAATCTTTCGTAAGTCCTGCATTCTGACGGATTGACTCGTCCACGGCAGGTCCGTTATTTTCCCACACGTTACCCGGGCCGTTGGCATTCTGTAAATACTTCTCGCCCTCAGTCCAGTTGTCCTTCACATTGATGAACGACGAGCCTTCGTCCGTGTAGAGATAAAACCAGTGGTGAGGGTCATGAGCATAGCCGGGGACATAGATGTCACGCACGCAGTTTTCAGTCACCCAGCTGTGAGGCTGCGAACCGAGGGTATAGACTCCGGCCACGTCATACATATGCTTGGCATAGTGGTGGATGAGATTGGCGTGCACACGGTTGTTGCGCATGCAGTTGACAGTGCGTGTCCATCCCCATCCGAGATTGATGCCGCTATACGACACATCGTTGATTTCGTTGTGTTCGATATTGATTCCCTTGACATATCCTGCACAGATGCCGAGAGTGCCCCAGTCCTCATTGGTGACATCGGTAATAAGGTTGTTGGCGATTGTAAGGTCGGCACAGACCTCACGGCCGTCAGCCGGATCATAAGGCAGGTGGGTTTCGTGGGATGCCGGACTGAAGCTGCCGACAACGATTCCGTTTCCTGCAATGTCGCGGAACAGACATCCTTCAATGAGTCCGCCTTCTGTCCCCCACTCATAGTCAAGGCCGGAAGACCCGAGATGCTCGAAACGGCATTTGAGGAAATCGACATCATTAGCGCCCTTGACCACGACGGCTGCATCAGGACGGCCAAGCCAGCCCTGATTGTCAAGCTTGTGGTTTTGCGGACGCTCCATTTTAGGTTTAATCTTGTAGCCGTCTGTCATATACATGCCGGCCTGCAGGGGGACATGTCCTTTCAATGACGGACGCATCCATGTGGTGTATTCAAAACCGATATTTTCAATCCTGACATTCTCCACCCTGCGGTCAAGAGTGCCTTCGATATTCATGAGTGTCTCCACAGCAGGGACAACGGCTTCGGCCACAGTCTCGCCGGGGAGAGGATAGTAATAAAGTTTGCGTGTATCAATGTCATGATACCACTCGCCGGGCACATCAAGCAGCTCCTTGGCATTGGTCAGGTAGAAGGCCGAATTATGGCCGTCGGTAGTCACCATCGGGCGTGGCCACGGATGTTCGAACTGAATACGGCTTTCGGGATTATGGAATCTCACGGCAGCGCTGTCGCCTTGAATGTCGATTGACTTGATGCGCAGGTTGGCTACACACCACATTTCGTGAAGAACCATTTCGGCATAGGGCGACTTGACAATTTTCTTCACCGCCTCAGCCGGAACCCAGAGCACCTCGTTGGCAGGATCGTTGTTAAGGATACGATACATTTTCTCGAAATCCTCGACATCGCGGGCACGCACAGCCTTCTTTCCATTTACATAAAGCTGACGGAAATCCAGAGGACGGCCGTTGAACTGGGGGACATCGGCAACAAGCAGTTTGCCCTGACGCTTCCAGCCGTCAATTCTGACTCCTCCGCTGAGCCATGCGCCTCCGTCGGAAGTGATGACTGTCGGCGACGAAGGAGTGCCACTGTCTTCAGGACGGATGAACACCGGCTCATATACGTCATATACACCGGAAGCCATATGGATAGTGATTCCTGATTCAACCCCCTCGACGGCCTGACGTCGCATTTCGCGGGCCTGACGCAGCGCAGAAGTCAGAGTTGCCTTCGGTGAGTTTTTGCTTCCGTCGTTGGCATCGTTACCGTTAGGCGACACATAGACATCGGCAGCTGAAAGTGAGAATGCAGTGAGGACAAGCCCCACTGCCATTATTGTTTTTCTCATGTTGTTGGTTCGAAATGTGAAAAATGGAAAAGTCAAAACGGCTTCATTAGCGTGCGAGCGGAAGCCATACACTCATTTCAGACTTGTCGCGGTTGCCCCATGCAAAATAAGGGATGAGCGTCACTTTGACCTTCTTGTCCGCGCTTCCGACCTCACGATAGAGCTTGCCGGTCCAGTCACCGCCGTCGACGAGACGTGCTTCGGTCTCAAGGGCGGTCATGCGGCTTCCGTCGATAGTGATGTCCTTGGTTGTAAACTTGGCATCGGCCGGAATGAGTATATCGTCAAGAGCCTTGCCGCCTTCAATGTCGATTCCTTCAAGGCAATACACGAGCGGACCGCGCTTGACAGCGGTATGGTTGCGTGTTTCCTCGACGAGCGGATTCGATTCAAGAAGCTTTGTCTTCATTTCCATATCGAAAGTCACCTCATCGCCGGGCTTCCATGTACGGTCAAGAGTGATATAGCTGTCGGGGGTGACTTTGACATCTTCCTTGACACCATTTACAGCCACGGTCGCATTGTCACACCACGACGGGACGCGGAGTTTGAGTGCGAGTTTCTGCTTCTTGGGCACTTCAACGAGATTTATGACCACTTTTCCGTCATAGGGATAGCCTGTGTGCTGGGTCACGACAAGAGGACGTTTCTTGCCGAGAGATGTGCGGAGCTCGCTGTCACCGTAGAGATTGAACCAAAGTGTGCTGTCGTTTACAGTATAGGCATAATTCTGAGCCTCGCAGATTGTGCGGAGCGTGTTGGGCGGACAGCAGAAACAGCTGATGTATTCCTCGCGTGTCTTCGGCCAACGGAGTGTGTAAGGCAGATCATCGCTCATGCGGAGCGGATTTGTATAGAAGTAGCGCTTTCCGTCAAGGCTGACACCGCTGAGCACACTGTTGTAGAGAGCGGTCTCCACAATGTCGGCATACTTGGCATCGCCTGTAGCCTCGAGCATTCGCCAGTTGAAAAGCATATTGCCGATATTCGCACAGGTCTCGTTGTGGGCGGTGCTGTTGGGGAGCTGATAGGGACGGCCGTAGCTCTGGTGTACCTTCTGTATGCTGTCAGGCTCATAGCATGTTCCGTCGGGCGAAGTTCCGTCGTAGAGAGCGCCACATGCACCGGTGACATACATCTTGCGGTTCACAATGTCGTTCCAGATGCTTGTGAGATTCTTCATAAGCTGCTCCTCGCCGGTCTCGGCATAGAGATCGGCCACACCGGCATAGAGATAGTTGGCGCGGACAGCATGACCCATCGCGTTATATTGGTCGCGGAAAGGTATGCGGTCCTGATTGTCGTCAGTTCCGTTCTCCACGAGCCCACGGATGTTGATGAGATTGTTTGCAAGGTCGAGATAACGCGGATTGCCTGTCTCGCGATACATTTCCACCACACCCATGTAGTGTGACGGACAGATTGCATTGCGTGCAAGTTCGGCAGAAGCTGTTTCATAGAAATTACACAGAAAATCCGTGGCCTTTACCGCCGCATCAAACAGAGTGGTCTTTCCGGTAGCTCTCTTATGGATGATACCGGCCATCATGAGGTGACCGAGGTTATAGGTTTCGAAATTCAGACGGTTTGCAAACGCACCCTTCTCGTCCTCGCTTCCGACCTTAGTGCCGATGACGGTCTGCTCCTTGTGATGGGCATGCGTATCCACCCCACGGTTGCGCTCGTCGATGATGACAGGAGTGTGGATATATCCGTCGGCACGCTGCGCCTTGACAACCTGCTCGATGAACTTATCCATCAAGGCATCGAGCTTGGGGTCTTTGTTGACCGCATAAACAGCAGCCACAGCCTCAAGCCATTTATACATATCGCCGTCATGGAAAGGAGGGCCCCAGTGCTCGCCTTCACATGTGCCGGCTGCTATTTCGAAATTACGGAAACCGTGTGAAACATCAGGATTGGCCCATGTTTCCCACATGCTTTGCAGGGATGTCCCGCTATAGACATCGAAACGCTCACCCCAGAAACCTCCGGTCCATTTTACAGAACCGATCGGAGTATTTACCATAACTGCATGCTTGCTTTCTGACATGTCAGTAAGTCCACCCCCTTGGGCAAATGCGCTCAATGAAATCGCCGCACAGGAAACAATGGTATTAAATCTATGAAACATAAATAGTTGGATTAGATGTAAGAATTGAGATTACAAAGTTAAAGAAATAATATCATACTTCCAACTTTCGGCCTCTTTTAATTTAAATTTTACAATAAGTAGCCGCTTTTCACTATCAATATTCCACAAATATCAAGACTTTCATATCTATCAGCAGATAAGGCACGTCAATGCGGCCGAAATCTCCTGCCACACCGCCGCAAAGCCGTCCCTATACATATATATTAATATACAAGAACGTGCCATCCGTCAATTCCTATTCCTGTCAATTACAAAAATTAAATTATTTCATAAACATCCAGTCCTCGTATGTCAGGCAGGTGACATGTTCCGTCTTATACCTTTCCGTCGCGCAACAATAGACCTCCGGGGATGTATGATGATAGACGAATCCACATTTTTCCTGCACTTTGCGCGACTGTTCGTTTCCATCGAAATAGCCACACCAGAGAGCCTTGAGCCCAAGCTCGCCGAAAGCATATCCAATAATTTCTTTCACTGCCTCCGGGACAATGCCTGCGCCCCAGTGTGGCACTCCGAGCCAATAAGAGATTTCGCCCTCACTGTCAGGCAAAGGAAAATTGCTTTTCGCGCCACATATCAACCCGACACAGCCTATAGCCTCATCCTCTCCGTTAAGCGTGATTGCAAACACCCCGTCCTGAGAGAAAATGTTCCTGATTACATCAAGGCTCTCCTCCTCGCTTCTGTGAGGAGGCCACCCTGCCACAGTCCCTACCCTTTCATCTTTGGCATATTTAAACAAGCTTCCGGCATCCGACTCATGCCAAGGACGCAGAGTCAGTCTTTCTGTTTTTAATATCATATTATTTTCAATGTTTTATAAACCGGTGCAAAATTACAATTTTCCAACCCTTGATGACTGGAAAAACCGAAGCCTTATCGGTACTTTCTTTAACCGACACGACTTTTATAAAAGTATTTTTCGTATGTTTGCACTCAAAACCGGGACTTTTACACACACTTCACCAAATGGAAATCACAATCACCGAAATACGCGCCGACATGCTCGACAGCCATCCGCAGAAACTGCCATACCTTTCATTGTTCGTGTGTACGGACGGTAATGCAAATGTCAGCGTGAACCTTAAGGAGTATGAACTTACTCCATCAGACTTCATGGTGCTCTACGAAGATTCTCTCACAATCTTCACAAAGGCATCCGACGATTTCAGACTTGTGTGTTTTCTCATCGACAAGGAGCTGGCCTCAGAGATAGGCCATAAACTTCCGGGACGATTGTTTTCGTTTCTCGCCCTTAATCCTGTGTTCAATCTGAATGCCGACGACAGAGCCGCACTCACGTCATGGCTTGACATCGCACTGTTTGCCTCACGGTCAAATCCGCCACTCAGATATCAGCTTGTATGCAATCACTTCCAGATTTTTTTCCTGTATATGTCAGGAAGGCTGTCAAACCGTATGGCCGACGACTCTGCTACCGACCGTTTCAGCAGAAAAGAAAATCTGTGCTGGGAACTATGGGAACTAATATGCAGGCACTATAAGACCAGACGCGAAGTGACATACTACGCCAGCCGGCTTTGCGTGACCCCGGCCTATCTTTCCCAGATAACCCGCAGCTTCCTCAACGAAACGCCTAAAAGCCTCATAGAGCGCCAAGTCGTCGCTGAAATAAAAAAACTGTTGCTGACAACCGACATGACAGTCAGTGAGATCGCCGACCATCTGAACTTCACTGACCCGTCATATATGTGCCGATTTTTCAAGCGTACCACAGGGATGGCACTGACCGAATATAAAACCGAAAGAAAGAGACTGACAGCCGAAAATCTGACTCAGAAACCAATACAGAGGTTGGAAACGTCTTGATTTTGTCGTCAATCCGGCTACGTTCTTGTTTCATTCCAAAAATATTCTTAATTTTACGCCAACCGACATCACCAGCTCAAACCAATCAGAATGAAACGCACCATTATTCTAATATCATGCCTGCTGACAGCGTTGTGCCAGATACAGCTGTCGGCAGCAGGGACTGATGTGACATACACTCCTTCGGCCGAAGTCATGAATTCACGTAATGAATTCGCAGCCGACCGTTTCGGCATCTTCATCCACTGGGGCATCTACAGCATGTTTGCCCGTGGAGAATGGTATCTCAACTATGGTCCAAAAGCCGACGAATATGCCAAAGCGGCCAAAGGGTTCTACCCGGCCGACTTCGATGCTGCCGCATGGATCTCGGCGATAAAGGATTCGGGAGCACGCTACATATGTTTCACTACACGCCACCACGATGGCTTTTCAATGTTCCACACCGCCGAATCGGACTATAATATAGTAGATGCGACACCATTCAAGCGCGATGTGCTCAAGGAGCTTTCTGACGAATGCCGGCGTCAGGACGTCAAACTCCACCTTTATTATTCACATATTGACTGGACACGCGACGACTATCCGTGGGGACGCACAGGCAGGACCACAGGCAAAGACTCTCTCAAGGCAGACTGGCCTCACTACTATGCGTTTATGAACCGTCAGCTGCGCGAGCTACTGACGAACTACGGTCCGATACGCGCAGTGTGGTTCGACGGATGGTGGGACCATGACGAAGACAAGACTCCGTTTGACTGGGAACTCCCTGAGCAATACCGCATGATCCACGAGCTGCAACCTGCATGTCTTATCGGCAACAACCATCACCAGACACCGTTTGAAGGCGAAGACATTCAGATTTTCGAACGAGACCTTCCGGGCGAAAACACTGCCGGGCTTTCCGGGCAGGCAATCAGCCGTCTGCCACTCGAAACATGCAATACGATGAACGGAATGTGGGGCTACAAAATCGAAGACACCAACTACAAAGACACGCGCACGCTCATCCACTATCTCGTGAAAACAGCCGGAATGGGGGCAAACCTGCTCCTGAACATAGGCCCGCAGCCAAATGGCGAGCTTCCGGCAGCCTCTCTCGACCGTCTCAGAGAGATGGGCAAATGGATGCGTGTTAACGGCGAAACCATCTATGGCACTTCGGCCGGGCCGTTCCCGGCTCAGGAATGGGGCACATGTACCGCCAAGGGGTCACGGCTTTTCGTACATCTTCTCACCCCCTCGTCGACGGACATTCTTCTCCCTGCCGACCTGAAAATCAAGAAAGCCGTAAACTTTGCCGACGGCTCGAAAGTGAAATTCTCCAAAAATGCCGACGGCATCACTCTTCATCTCGACTCTCTTCCCGAAAGCATTGACCACATCATTGAACTTGAGCTGAAATAACCGACAGCAAATGAGCGAGACAATCAACAACACGGACACAACCACATCAGAGACATCTCCACTGCTCGAAGTCTGCTGCGGAGACATCGCCAGCGTCCATGCGGCCATAGCCGGAGGGGCGCGACGCATCGAGCTTTGCAGCGCTCTGTCAGAAGGAGGTGTCACACCGTCGGCCGGACTAATCGCCCGTGCCGTCGGTTCGGGCATACAGACCGTCCATGTACTCATACGTCCGCGCGGAGGCGATTTCCTCTATGACGAGGACGAAATAAGCATAATGGAAACAGACATCCGACAGGCTGTCAGCGCCGGAGCACACGGAGTGGTCATCGGAGCTCTCACCACCGACGGGGCTATCGACACCACGGCCTGCCGACGTCTCATCAAAGCTGCCGAGGGACGTTCAGTCACCTTCCACCGCGCCTTTGACCTCTGTCGCGACCCTTACAAAGCCCTCGAAGACATAATCGCACTCGGCTGCGACCGCATACTCACCTCCGGGCTTGCCCCTTCGGCTCTCGAAGGAGCTGAAACACTCAGAAAACTCAACCGACAGGCCGACGGCCGCATCATCATCCTTGCCGGAGGAGGAGTCACGCCGAAAAATGCCCGTGAAATTCTTTCTGCATCCGGGGTGACAGAACTCCATGCCTCCGCCAAGACCACAGTCGGAAGCGGGATGCACTTCCGGCGCGACGCTGTCAGCATGGGCGTCCCCGACCGCGACGAGTACTCGCGTCAGGTAACAAACGCCGGAATTGTCGCAGAAATAATAAAAGTGATTTCCGAATGACGCGACCTTCCAACCGCCATTCTCAAACAATACCTTTCTGACATCATGAACACAAAAATCATATTTTCAATGCTTCTGGCGGCTGCCGGTGCGTCTCCGATTACATCCTTCGCGACCCCAAAGCCTGTCGACCCGATTGTCAGCAGCGATTTCAACTCCAAAGAGGCCTCTATAGGCGACGAATCGATAAACCGCTGGCTCTCATCAGCCCGGCTTAGTGCCGACGAAGAGGAAGCCATGAAATTTCTCTATGCCTACATGGTGCTTGCCGACCGCAACGGCTACACGCCTGAATTTTTCCTCACCAACGTCCGCTCGTCGCTCCGCGCCGCCGATGAGATGCCGTGGGGCAAGACCGTCCCAGAGAGAGAGTTCCACCACTTTGTGCTGCCGGTACGTGTCAACAACGAAAGCCTCGACCTCTCGCGTCCTGCTTTCTATGAAGAGCTGAAAGACCGCGTGAAAGGCCTGAGCATGAAGGAAGCCATACTCGAAGTCAACCACTGGTGTCATGAAAAAGCCACCTACCAGCCATCGGACGCACGCACAAGCAATCCGCTCAGCACCGTCAGTCAGGCCATCGGACGCTGCGGAGAGGAATCGACATTCACTGTGGCAGCACTGCGCTCGGTCGGCATCCCCGCGCGTCAGGTCTACACTCCGCGCTGGGCACATACTGACGACAACCACGCTTGGGTAGAGGCTTGGGCAAACGGAAAATGGTATTTCATCGGGGCGTGCGAACCTGAACCAATATTAAACCTCGCATGGTTCAACTCTCCGGCATCGCGCGGAATGCTCATGAACACCAAGGTTTTCGGCCGTTACGATGGGCCGGAGGAAGTGCTCGAGCGCAAACCGACCACCACTATTATAAATGTGACAGAAAACTATGCCCCGACACGCACGGTCAATGTCATCGTAAAAAACATCGACGGACGTCCGGTCGAGAACGCCACGGTCAACTTCTCGCTCTATAATTATGCCGAATTCTATCCCGTAGCCGTCAAAAAATCCGATTCCAACGGACACGCAAGCCTCAAAGGAGGCATCGGCGACTTCGTCATCTGGGCTTCTGACGGCAAAAACTTCGGCATAGCCAAAGCCGAAGGCTCAGACAAAAATGTGCAGGAAATCATACTTGACAAGAATTCCGACTGGACCGGTACTCTCGAACTGGACATCACACCGCCTGCCGCATCGGCCTCGCTCCCCTCGCCCACCCCGGAACAGCGTAGCCACAACGACCGCCTGACAGCCAAAGAGGACTCCATCCGCATGGCCTACGTAGCCACATTCGCCACGCCCGAAAGCGCATCAGCCTTGGCCGAACGCCTCGGCATTGACAAGAACAAGACTACGGAAATCCTGACACAATCACGCGGCAACCACTCAAACATCAGCAAATTTCTGACAGATATTCCTGCAAATCAGCGCAACAAGGCCCTGCGTCTGCTCCTCGCTGTTTCTGAGAAAGACCGCCGTGACATATCGGCCGAAGTACTCGCCGACCATCTCGCCACCCCCGACACGGACACGCCTCTCTTTGACCGCTACGTGATGAATCCGAGAGTCGAAAACGAGCCTTTGACACCATACAAGGCATTTTTCCGTTCAAAAATCCGACAGGAGGATGCACGCCACTATCGCTCCAACCCACAGGCATGGGTCGCATGGTGTCGCGACAACATTGCCACCGATACGGTCTGGAATCAACTCGGCATACCGATGTCGCCTGCGGCGGTATGGAATCTACGCACGGCCGACCGCCGTTCTCTCGACATATTCTTTGTAGCCTCGGCACGCAGCATGGGCATCCCCTCGCGTATCGACCCGGTGACAGGCAAAACGCAATATGCCGACGGCAACGGCAAATGGATTGACGTAAAATTGGCTGAAGAAGTCATTGCACCCTCCACCCCTAAAGGCCGGCTCGCTCTATCATTCACACCTTTAGGCCGTACCGTAGATCCAAAATATTACTCACAGTTCACCCTGTCGAAAATTGAAAACGGACTTCCCCGCCTGCTGGAATATGAGGAGACCGACACTTACAAATCCATCACCGACAACGGCCTCGAACTTGACGAGGGTCGCTATGCGCTCATCACCGGCCAGCGCATGGCCGATGGCGGTGTGCTCGCACGAGTCGACATTTTCAACATAAATGCCGGAACTACAGCCGAACGCCAACTTAAAATCCGTCAGGACAGCACCGAAGTTCAGGTAATCGGCTCGTTCAATTCCGAAAACCTCTACCACGACCTCGAATCCGACACAGACAAGAGCCTGCTCTCGACGACCGGACGCGGCTACTACATACTCGGTCTCATCCAGCCAAACCACGAACCGACAGCCCACAACCTCAACGACATTTCAGCACTTGCAGCCGAATTTGAGAAACAAGGCAACAAAATGGTGCTTCTGTTTGCCGACGAAAACGAAGCCGGGCGCTTCGACAAGAGCCGCTTCCCGTCGCTTCCGTCAAACGTGGTTCTCGGCACAGACCTCAACGGCACAATACTCCGTGAGGTCACCGCCAACCTGAATCTCCCGACCTCCGAACGTCCGATATTCATCATCGCCGACACATTCAACCGCGTGGTATTCCTCTCACAAGGCTACACCATCGGCCTCGGCGAAACTCTCACCGACATCCTCCACCGCATAGACTGATTCCCCACCTCCACTGAAATATCATCCAAGAGGCAGTCTAAAAGCCGCTATAGTTCAGAAGTTTAAATTGATTAACCCGAAGTTTTACAAAACATCCTCCGATTGCCCTACTTACAGGACATTTTATATTCTGCCGGTCCGATGCCATGTCTTTTTTTGAAAACCCTCTGAAAATACCGGGCATCTGAATAGCCGCACATAGCTGCAATTTCAGCCACGGATCTGTCACGCATATCATTGCTTCGCAACAGCTGGTCGGCCCGCTGCATCCGGGCTTCGATCAGCAGTTGTGCAGCCGAAACTCCAAGTTGCGACCGCAAGTGACGGTTAAGTGTCGAACGACTGGACGCGGCAGCCGCCGCCATCTCGTCAATGTTTGCGTCGGGATTGGCGATATTCTCCTCTATGTAGCGGCGCACCCGGTTGAGAAAGACCGCGTCCTCAGCTTTTTGACCCGGTGATATCGGCCGGATTTCCTCTTCCTGACATTCAACACTTCCATCGGTTGCATCACGCTCATTGAGCAGAGCCATATACTTGTCAAACAGCTCGGCACGTTGCAATCTCACATTTCTGACATAAAGCCAAATGGCTACACCACCGCCTGTTATCGCAATGGCCAAAAGGGCAAAAAGAGTCCGCGCCCACCATGTCTCATGCCAATACGGCTCGACTGTCACCAAGATTCTACCGGTATTTTCAACCCAGCGTCCATAACGGTCGGTAGACTGGACTTCAAGTTCGTGTGTCCCGGACGACATGTTAAAAAGAGTCACACTGCGATTGCGGTCAGCCGGAGTCCAAGGCGAACCGTCGACACGTGTACGGTAAAGAATTCCGCTATTGTCAACATAGTCTATGGCTGCAAAACCGACCGTGACGTTACGTTCAGACGCCTGAAGTTCGACAACCTTACGCCGCGCAAGACAAAATTCATCCGCGCCTCCGTTTACAGCGAGAGTGGTAAACACGACAGGCGGAATATAGCCCCGGGTATTGACCTGCTGAGGAGTGACCTGAAATGCGCCCTCGTCTGCGCCAAGAACCCAAGTTCCGTCTTCAAGAATCACAGGCGTTGTCTCCGCAAACCGACAGGTGTCAGCCCAAAAAGCATTGCCGAAATTCACCGTCTGTCCCGATTGCGGATTATAGGCCATGACATTGTCGCTCCCGACAATCATCAGCAGCGTATCTGCGACAAAAGTCATTGCGTTGCAGACATCCGACGGCAATGTCGACTCCTGACGGTTAAGATGGACAAACACGGGATGTTCGGAAAAAAGCGATTCCTCGCTTATAACGTCAACTCCCGAACTCCGTGTGCCGACATATATGTTTCCCGCCCCATCTTGAGCGAGACTCATTGTCGCATCACAACACAGGCTTCCGGCATCGTTGCCATCCCTACGGACACTTCGCAATTGTGTCTTCGAATAGTCCTGACTGTCAATATGCCCTATCATAAGCCCATCGTCAGTGGCGGCGACAAGATTTCCGGCCTCGGTGATAAGCAGTTTCCTGACCTTGCATCCGCCAAAAGACTCCGACAGATGCGGCCTGTCGGCATGCGGGTCAGGACAACATTTCACTCCCTCACCGAATGTAGCGACCCAAAGCCGCCCCTGACGGTCCTCCTTGATGTCATAAACAGCATTATCGGTAATGCTCTCTCCCCCTATCCGAAACAATGCACCCGGCTTACAACCGACCCACACATCGCCCTGCCCTGTCTGGAAGATGCAATATGGCGCTGAACGCAGAGGAATCACCTGCGACAGACTTCCATCTTCAGAATATACCCTTATCTCACGACTTTTGCGAAGCCCCACCCATAACCGTCCGTCATTACCGACGAGCAGCGAACGCGGATGACCGCCCTCTGTTCCTTCAATCACATGTGCAGGATGATGCGGTGAATAGCACTTGTATAGCCCGTAGAGGTCAGCCGTCCACCTGTTGCCCTGCCTATCGGTCAACCCATGCCATTTACGGCCCATCACTTTACGGAGTGAGTCAATGGCATGTGGCTCAATGTCATGAAACGTATATGTCGAAAGGTCAAATTCATGAATTCCTTCATCTGTCCGGCAGATGATATTTCCTCGCTCCGACAGCAGAATGTCGCGCAGGTGATTGGTGGAAATCGATGCGCCGTCGCCCGGACGGATTTTGACCCAATGGAAATCATAGCCGTCATAACAGTTCAGACCATTCCATGTGGCAAGCCACAGAAGTCCGCAACTGTCCGTCACCCCTCCGCCAACGAGGGTTGAGGCAAGTCCGCTGCGGTCGTCATAGCGCACCGTCAGCCGTTCCTGACCGGACAATATGAAACCAACGGTCAAGAGTACAGTAATAAGGATGGAGCGCATGAAAATCATTGGTGATATCAGGGTTATTTTGATTCAAAGATAGCGAATTTTTCCGATTCACGTCACTTTTGACCCGATTTTCATCTCGTTTGACCCGATTTTCAGCCATCATCGGACCAAGATACCATAACTTTGCATCATTAGAATCAACAAGAATTTTCTAACAGCATCCAACACCAAACCTTAAATTCAATCAAATTGAAACAGCAATGAAAATTACAAGAACCCTGCTGCTTCCGGCGCTGGCGGCTATGAGCCATCTTGCACTCGCGGCGGCCGACCAGACCACCGTAGCCCATTGGGAATTCACCACCGGCTACAATGAAACTAAAAACGGCACTACCGCCGTATATGTTCCCAATGACGCAGGCTGGACCGCTTCCGCCAACCAGAATTGGTCGAAGATTCAACCTTTTTTCCAGCCCAACACATGCGCCATGCTACCCGACAATTGCCTCGTCACACTTCACACAAGCGACGGTAAATGGCAACTGACATCAAGCGGATCGACCCCAAACTATCTGCTGCGCCTAAACACTGCATCGACCACAAACTTCACAGCCAAGGAGGACTACACAGACGGCACAAAACACGACCAGTTCTTTGAAATCTCCATGCCGACAGTCTCTCTCACCAACGTCAAACTAAATTTCGCTATCGGTGACGGTTCGGGGTCTTCGACAAAATTCGGCGTGGTCTATTCAACCGACGGCGGTAACACATGGACTATCCTTGACGACTACACTGCGGCAAACCACTGGAACAAGTATGAGGATGCGACCTACAGCCTCGATGCCGACAACCGCGAAAGTCTGATAGTGCGTATGCTCATCCAGTCAGCCACCAAAACGAGCAACTACAATCTGAAATATGTAAACATCCTTGCCGACGACTTCCAAGCCCCGAAGCTGGTCAGCATTACCCCTGCCAACGGCGAGACAGATGTCGTCACAACCGGCAAAGTGACACTGCTCTTCAACGAAAGCGTGACAGCCAAGGGCAACGCCAAAGGATCGCTCATCAACAATTCCACCAAAGTTTCTCAGGACATCATCCCGACAATCAGCAACAACAAGGTGACATACGCTTTCGATGAGCTTGACCTCACGACATCATATACGTTCAGCGTCGCCGCCAACTCGTTTGCCGACCTTGCCGGAAACGTATGCGACACACCGTTCAGCACCACGTTCACCACATCATCGTCGCGCCCGGTAGCGCCACCGGTGCTCAACAGCAAGAACCGTCTTTGGTACAACCGACCCGCCGCCTACTGGGAAGAAGCCCTGCCTCTCGGCAACGGACGTCTCGGAGCAATGGTGAGCGGCAGCGTCGCCATCGATACTCTCCAGCTCAATGAAGACACATTCTGGGGACAGTCGCCCAACTCAAACCATAACGACAAAGCACGCAACGTACTCTCGCAGGTGCAGGAATTAATCTTCAACAAGGACTACGCTTCCGCTCAGAAACTCGCAATCCCCAACTGGATGTCGAAAGGCTCACACGGCGCTCAGTATCAGGCTGCCGGATGTGTACTCGTAGGCTTCCCCGGACACCGTTATAATGATGACGAGTGGGGAGCCACACCCGACGCCAAAGATGTCCAAGGCTATGTACGCGACCTTGATCTTTCAAGAGCCGTTGCGACTACGACTTATGTGGCCGACGGCGTGACATATACACGAGAGGTATTCACATCATTCGCCGACAATGTGACAATAATGCGCATCGAGGCTTCCGAACCGGGCAAACTCGACTTTAACATCTGTTTCGCAGCCCCCATCAAGACAAACATGGAGAAACTCGGAGTCAATGAAATCACCCCCGACGGCATGATCAAGGCTTCGTTGATTCCGGCAAAGACACAGAGCGAAAACGTCGACAACAAGCTCAAATGCTATACATTCATCAAGGTTATAAACGAAGACGGAACCCAGAGCGCCACAACTAAGAGCAACGTGCTCCAACAGGGAATCGTGGCAGGCAACAAGGCCGCTCCTACCATCGAGGTCAAGAACGCCACAAGTGCCACTGTCATCATCTCGTCGGCGACAAATTTTGTCAACTACAATGACATCAGTGGCGATGCCGAAGCGACAGCCCTCGGATATATCACCGACTATCTCGCAAAGCACAAGGATTATGAGAGCTCACTTGCAAACCATTCCGACAAGTATGCCGACCAGTTTGCACGCGTCAGCCTCGATCTGGGTGAAAATCCTGAAAAAGAAATCAAGGACACCGAAAAGCGCATCAAAGAATTCTATACCGACGGCAATGACCCCGGACTGATTTCCAACTACTTCCAGTTTGGCCGCTACCTGCTCATCTGCTCGTCGCAACCCGGCACACAACCGGCCAACCTGCAGGGAATATGGAATCCTAATGCCCGCCAATATCCGGCATGGGATTCCAAATACACCTCTAACATCAATGTCGAGATGAACTACTGGGCGGCAGAAGTGGCAAACCTCACCGAATGCCATGAACCCTTCATTGAAATGGTCAAGGATGTATCGGTAACCGGCGCTGAGACAGCCGAAAAAATGTATGGCTCACGCGGATGGGTACTCCACCATAACACAGACATCTGGCGCACCACCGGTGCGGTCGACAATGGCCCTGTCGGCGTATGGCCTACATGCAACGCATGGTTCTGCTCTCATCTATGGGAAAAATATCTCTTCTCTGGCGACAAATCATATCTCGCCGAAATCTACCCTGTGCTCAAAGGATGCTCACAGTTCTTTCAGGACTTCCTTGTGAAAGACCCCAACACCGGCTACATGGTAGTGTGTCCCTCGAACTCACCGGAAAATCATCCGGGACTCGACTCATATATCAACGATGCAGGGTCGAAAGTCAACTGCGCCATGTTTGGCGGAGTCGCAATGGACAACCAGATGGTCTACGACGTTCTCAAAAACACCGCGGAAGCAGCGCGCATACTTGGTAAGGATGCTGAATTTGCCGATGAGCTTGATGCGCTCAAGACCCGGCTCACACCTTATAAGATAGGCAAATACGGTCAAATTCAGGAATGGCAGGAGGACTGGGACCGCGAATCGACTTCACACCGCCATCTCTCCCACCTCTGGGGCGCATATCCCGGCAATCAGGTGTCGCCCTATGAAAATCCGGTGTTATATCAGGGAGTTCACAAATCACTCGTAGGCCGTGGCGATGCCGCACGCGGATGGTCTATGGGCTGGAAAGTCTGCGAATGGGCGCGTATGCTTGACGGAGACCACGCTCTCTCCATCATCAAAAACCAGCTTCGTCTCGTATCGCCAAACATTACGATGTCTGACCCCAACGGCGGCACATATGCCAACATGTTCGATGCCCACGCTCCCTTCCAGATCGACGGCAATTTCGGCTGTTGCGCGGGCATAGCAGAAATGCTTCTTCAGTCCCATGCCGGATTCATCCATCTGCTCCCTGCCCTGCCGTCAAAATGGTCTGAAGGACAGGTCTGCGGTCTGCGCGCCCGCGGCGGATTTGAAATCACGGAACTGACATGGTTTAACGGCAAAGTCCAGACCGTAAAAATCAAATCGACAATCGGCGGAAATCTCCGTCTGCGTTCCAACACTCAGCTCATCATGGCAGATGGATCTACTCTGACCCCGGCGGAGGGCACAAACTCAAACGAGATAACCCGTCCCTACAACATGCCTGATCCGATTGTGGCCGACATGAAAAAAATACCGGAAACCATTCTGCCTCAGACATGGCTCTATGATATTCCTACAGTTGCCGGTCAGGAAATAACGCTCCGGCAAGGAACTTCTGGCATAGAAGAAGTAAGCGCCGAAAAGATGACAGCCAACAGCGACTGCTACAACATCCTCGGCCAGAAAATCTCCACCGAAACCAAGGGACTTGTCATAAGCAAAGGCAACAAGCACATCAAACGTTGATAGATGAAAACCCAAACTGTTGAATCAAGGCAAACTTACGATATAGACGCCTAAAACAGTCTCTAAACAATCAGGGCGTGGCCGATTCAAAATATCGGCCACGCCCTGATTGTTTATTTTTCATATACATGAGGGTTAATCCCGGTCATGCAATGAAATGTAATCTGCGTGATATATGATTTTATATGTCACTCCTCTATTGGCTTTTGACGGAGTGGTTTACTTTTTCTTCTTTGCAGGATCGCAGGTGAGACCTACGCCGAGTTTCTTGAAAATCTTATGGTCGACTTCGCCGAGCATCACTGTCGAGTGGACCTGACAGCCGTTGAGTTCGGGAAGTTTTTCAAGCGCGCGACGGCAATTCTCATCCTCTGTGCTCAATACTGACAGGGCGACAAGCACCTCGTCGGTGTGGAGACGCGGATTGCGGCTGCGCAGATAGTTGATTTTCGTATTCTGTATCGGTTCAATCATAGCCTGCGGGATGAGCTTGATCGAATGGTCAATTCCGGCAAGATATTTCACGGCATTGAGTATCAGAGCTGCACTCGGTCCGAGCAGCGAGCTTGTCTCGGCCGTGATGATAGTCCCGTCGGCAAGCTCGATGGCCGAACTTGGCACACCGCTGCGCTCGGCGCGCTCGCGGGCTGCAACTGTCGGGCGGCGATATGAGGTGTCAATCTTGGCCTGCTTGAACAGAAGAGCTATCTTGTTGACCTCAGCCTCATTGTCCTCGCCCTGTGCGAAACGGTTGAGAGCCGTGTAGTAGCGACGGATAATCTCATCTTTCGAAGCCCGGCAGCACACCTCATCGTCATTGATGCAGAAACCGACCATATTGACTCCCATATCAGTCGGCGACTTATAGGGGTTTTCGCCATAGATACCTTCGAAAAGCGCATTGAGCACAGGGAAAATCTCGATGTCGCGGTTATAGTTGATGGCCGTCTTGCCGTAGGCATCAAGATGGAAGGGGTCGATCATGTTGACATCGTTGAGATCGGCGGTCGCAGCCTCATAGGCGATGTTGACGGGATGCTTAAGAGGCAGACTCCACACAGGGAATGTCTCAAACTTTGCATAGCCGGCCTCGATGCCACGCTTGTGTTCATTGTAAAGCTGGCTCAGGCACACAGCCATCTTTCCGCTACCGGGACCGGGAGCAGTGACAATCACAAGCGGACGCGAGGTCTCGACATAGTCGTTGCGTCCGAAACCGTCGTCAGAGTCGATGAGATCGACGTTGGTCGGATAGCCCTCGATGGTGTAGTGATAATAGGTGGTGATGCCGAGTCGTTCGAGTCGCTGACGGAAAGCATCGGCGCTGCTCTGTCCGTTGTAGTGGGTGATGACTACCGACCCCACGAGGAAACCTCGTTTCTGGAACTCCTCGCGCAGGCGGAGCACGTCCATGTCGTAGGTGATGCCAAGGTCATTGCGCACCTTGTTTTTTTCGATGTCAAGGGCGCTGATGACTATCACAATCTCGGCCTGATCGCTGAGCTGGCTGAGCATACGGAGCTTGCTGTCAGGCTGAAAACCCGGAAGCACACGGCTCGCATGGTGATCATCAAACAATTTTCCTCCAAGTTCGAGGTAAAGCTTGTTGCCGAACTGAGCTATACGCTCTTTGATGTGTTCGGACTGAATCTTGAGATATTTCTCGTTGTCAAAACCGTATTTCATAACGGATTACAAAATTACGATATTTCAACGAACCGACAAAATTCCGACCAATCAAAATTATCCTAACCTATTTCCGCTCTCGTTCGCTGACGTGCCGCCTGCTTTGACTTTCGGCGAGCCAAGCGCCTGTCCTCACGCTCGATACGGCGTCGCTCGCTGCGGTTGAGCGTATTGACAGCCAAGCATCCGTTCTTATCATCACTACCTCTCAGACTCGATATTTTTTCGGCTTTTTCATTGCTGTGACCTTTCGACACCCTACGCTTGCGCGCCGCAGCCGAACGCGACATCACCTTGTCGATTTCAGAGCGCAACAATGTGAAAATCAACATCACTTCTGTTTCACAAGCCTGTCCGGAAAACTTATTTTCAAGTATATACCCGTCAATCACAGCCATCGCCCGGCCGAACAGTGACGGTTTGCCGATAAGACCACACGTATCCGCAACCCTTGTCCGCAAATCTTCATAAAACTTTTTCGATACCGGGAGTACATTGTCAGATTTTTTCGAACGACTGAGATGGCTTTTCATAGTTTGTGGAGTTCTGTATGTTGTGTTTGACATTAATTTTTCGCCTGAAGCTATTTTACTGCAAAGATAATAGCCACACCCCACCCCAAAAGTGCGATAATACAAAACTCCACCCCGACAAAAAAAGAAAAATCAGACAGTTAACTACTTATTAATCAAATGTGCAAGTTATTCATCAATTTAGTCAAACTCGACAGAAAGATTTTTAAGCGATTCGATTTATCTGGTGAGTAGCGTTTTTTCAACGTACTTTTTCTGAATATGCCTTTCGTAATAGCGCTTATATTTTAATTCGACACTACAATCAACCGCAGATATAGACTTCGTCAGAATAGATGCCACTTCCCGACAACCACAATCGCAAAATTTATTGGCCATACACAGTCTACAGTCCTCAGGTTGATAATTCCGACCTGTAAAGAGATTCCAATATTCGACATCTGTTATCAACGAAGGCTCAAAAATACTCCCTACCACTCTTGGCGAATGATTGCACACTCTTATGTGTCCGGATGCATCTACTACCATAAAATTACTTGCAGCCCCACATCTATATCCAATATTTAAATGCTTGTATTTCTGAGGGTCATCTATTGCGCAATATGGTATTTCAGTACCTGTATAACCTATGCGCCCTGAACGCTCAAGCACTTCCTCCGCAATATCCAGCATCTCATTAATCTCACTGACACTCAGACATAATTCTGACATATATTGCAGTCCACGTCCTCCCGGAAGAAAACGATTCAGCAATATATCATCCGCTCCATTAAGCAATGCCAACGCAATTGTCTCAAACAGTTCTGAGAGATTCTTTTTTGTAACTGTTATGTTGGCTGTGGTATGCAATCCAACTTTATTTGCCTTCTCAAACCATTCAAGCACATTATCCGCACCATCGACTCCCGTGTGCCATTCAAATGTCTCATAACCCGGTAGACTCATGCTCAGATGCACACCAAGTTCTTTAAATAATAATATCGACTCATCAGACATCAATCGTCCGTTGGATATAATTACAATCGGGTTATTCAATCCATGCTCTTTACCTTTTACACGTATATGACGCACAATTTCTTCCCAACCATCCTTTAACATAGCTTCTCCTCCTGACACAGAGAAGTATTCACATCCTTTTAAATAAAGCCTGTTTATTGTCTCTTTCCATTGGTGGACTGTCAGTTCTTTCCCTTTTTTATAAGTCGAAGATGGCGCATCCCAAGGGCAAAAACAGAATTTGCACTTATGATTGCATTTATATGTAAGTTCAAGAATTACGCTTTTGGGAAGATTTACCATTTTATTCAACTTTTATCCCTGTAAGATACTCAATAGCTTCAAAATCAAATTTTCCTGAATCTTTTATATCTTCAGGAAGTGTATATTCATGCTTTTCCCATTCTTCAAGAAAATCATATAAATTCTTCAGGTCGGATAGAAGAACCTGTTGTTTATCAATCACCGGATGCAGACTAAGATAGCTTTTTTCTTCACCTCGCTTACTATAAAAAATTGTAAATAGAGAATTCTTGTCTGCAACCTTGTCAAAATAATTTTTAGCAGCTTCGCTTATTCCCGTACATCTTGATTTTATAATGGATTTGATACAATCACCACATAAATATTGGATATCCATATCATATCCGAGCCTGTTTATTTTACAAATTTCTTCTGTTATTGATTTATATTCTCTTAATGTGACAATTATTTGGGGATGTGGTTCAGAACGACCATGATTCTCATAGTCCTCACAACTCCAAGACACAGTCTCTCCGTCTATTTTCACTGGGTCCATGGGTTCATAGCACGAGACAATTGCTATTCTATCTCTTATATCTCTGGCTTTCCTCTTTAAACCATTCAAAGCATCTTTTAATATATTTCTTGATAATTTATATTTAGTTCCCATTATAAACGATTATTTATTGGAATTTTTTTGGCTTATTGCCAATTTGACGAAATTCTCACACTTCGCTCTGTAGTCACTTTCGCTATAGAGATTTTCGACATAATAGGTCGGAATATTCTTATAGCCGAACTTGGCGCCAAGTATCGAGCAGGCAATTGCAGCGTTGGTGTCGGCATCTCCTCCCTCATTGACTACTGCAAGCAATCCATCCTCAAATGACGTGGAGTGCCAGTAGCACCACAAGGCACAGGCGAGTGTTCTTAACGTATAGCCTATTCCATGCGGTTCATCAAGACACAAGTCATCCAAACTGCCATTTTTAGCAAGTTCAATCCACTCACCAATGCGTGAATCATATCTTTCTGCGATTTTCAGAATTTCATCATAAGACAACTCTCTGTTATGCCAAACCAAATGATTGATAACTTGCGATGCGATTACACATGAACCAATGCAACGTGGATCATAATGAGTAACCATGCACGCAGTTGTAGCATTACTGTCAACATCGTCTTTCCACAGCCCAATCACAGAAGTTCTCATTATTGCGCCATTGGGCGCAGATTCACGATGAGATAATTCCCAATGTTCTTTAGCGACTTCAATAGGCTTGGCCGTATAATCTTGATGAGTAAGCACCTGATAGACAAGATTGCCACATCCGAAGCCATCGGTTTCAAGCCAATTTAAGAGACGTCGCGCCAAACTTTTATCTTCAATTTTACCGTTGGCAATCAGCTCATCCAAAAGACATAGCATCTGTTTGGTGTCATCATCCTGCCAGACCCCTAAACCCGACGGATAAAACTGATTGTAATAGCGCAACATTGGAGAAAAACGCTCTGAGACTTCCTTCTTGCTCATAAATTCGCTACATAATCCCAACGCATCTCCGATAGCCTGTCCATAAAGACAGCCCATCGTTCGGTCGTATATCTCTTCTTTGCTCATAATCCTATTATAAAAATTGCAGATAAAGATACCACTTTTATTTAAAAGGTAAAACGATTATCGGCTGGTATTTTTGTGATTCTTGGCTCTGTGGGTTGATCTGTGGTTTGATAACCACTGTTCGGCTTCCTCGTCAGAGGGCAATGAGACATAATAATCCTGTTCTTCCTTAGTGAGTTCGCCGCCAACAGCATAATTCAAATCTTCCCACATTTGGGCGATTCCCTTGTCATATTCCTCATTCTGTCGCTCGTATTCCGGAGTGCCCTCTTCAGGAAGTTCTACTTCAAGATGATGCTCACGAATCCAACGATTCATCTGTTTAAATGATACTGACATAAATTTTCATAAAAAACGTACCTTTTCCTGATTGGTCCTATAAAGTTGACTTTTTCAAGAAAAAGTACAAAAAGTACGGCCATTAAAAATCATCGATTTTTTAATGCCAAATTTATTGAAATGGCAAATGTGATAAAACACGCAATTGTGTTATCCCAATCAATGCCTGAAGATATTGGTAAAAATCTAACAAACAAATAGCAGACAAATGGCACGCTAAATCCAGACCATGTAATTTTATCGGTATATTTTTCATTTGCAAACACTGCGCATATTAAAGTCCCTATCCAACAAATTATATTATATATTATAATACGTGTGTGGAATATTTCACGTAAAGTCATCAATTGGATAATTTGAATAATATATGTCAGTGACTATTGCTCCGCACCCGACATATATGACAATCGCTAAAATAAATGCAACTATAATCATATTTAGATTTTCCTATTTAAAATTTATTCTAACTGTCTCTGAACCTTGTCTTTGTACTACAGTCACAAGATATATGCTATTCGTTTGAGCACTCCTATAGGCGGTAATTGACACATTTTTCCCTGAGATGCTTTTTGAAGCAGAATATGTGTCACCATTTCGTTTTTGTAAGGTTAATTCATCTCCACCCCAATTGATTACTACAAAGTTTTTCCTATCTGAAAGAAAAATTGATTGACAATCAAAAGAATGTGAAGTATAAGAACTTGAACCAGTTGTAATTGTGGCTTCTTTAGGCTTAAATACTTGTTGGGTATAAGATGATTGAACTTGAATTCTTAAAGGGACAACATCTAATTTTCGTTTAATTTGAGAATTAGTTTTATGCTGATTCGCCATAATATTATGAGACGAATAATGCGTATTATATTCATCAATATTCACACGATCAACTTCTAATAATATATCCCATGCTTTCCTTACTCTATTGTAGGCCGTAGTCAAATCTATGTTCTGTTCTCTACATTTGTTTTTAGCACTCGTATTACTCATATAGAAACTTAAATCATAAAGATGCAAATTTTTAGAGTTCAATCCGATAGTTAAAAAATCGCCAATGCTAAACTGAGGATTATAGAGTACGTTTAGAAAAAAATCATTATTTGCTGAAAATGAAGATGAATTTGATTGCGCCGATAAATCTTGACGTGGGAAAATTATCGCTACAAAAAATGATATTAAAACAAAAAGACGTTTCATATTTATATTTATTCAGTAGAAAATTCTATGTAATCACCATTTTTTATCATATAGTCAATCGCTCCATCAATAAAGGTTGCCACGTACCCCATTGCATCGAATTTGCCAGGCGTATTTTTAAGTGTCCCAGAACTATCGTTCAAAACTCGCCGTAAGTCCCTCCGAACAGTCCCTTTGGCAATCTGTTTTACTGCAATGGAATACGCTTCCATGAAAGCATCACGGTTTTTACCTTTTATCATTGTTTTCGCATACCCATTAACATTGTGCTCAAGCATCCTAATAAGCCTATTATTATCTAAGACATAGTATCCTGCGACAAATTCAGTTTTCGTTGAATATCTCGACTGAGCAGCGACAGACATAATCGACTGCAGGAAACAAAATAGGAATATGATTTTTTTCATAAACATATGTTTTTATAATTGTATTACTTTCTTTTTAATTCATAACAATATTTTTTCATATTGTAAATACTTTTAAGTATTTGTTCTGAATTAATAATTGTATCATAAATGTATATTATAGCACCTTTATCTCCTTTTAAATAACCAACTACTATTTGTTGAGTTGGATGGGTATCAAGTTCTCCCATAACTAAAATCATATTCTCTCCGTCATCACTCCATGTGAGATTTTTTACCACCTGAGCATTTTTTACGTTTTCATTCTCAAAAAGTACAAAAAGAATTTTTGAATCATGCTTCATAAATGCTAATTCATAATTATTCATTTTCGTGCCATCTTTTAATGATAGATCACTGAACAAAGTTATAACCTCTGCTGCCTCAGTTGTCATTACCGTCATAATTATCGCAATAAATATGCAAATTTTTGCTCTGAAGTTTGCCATATTTTTATTATTTAATTGACATTCTATTTAGACACAACGGCGACACCGAATAATATGGCCGCTATTATCATTATTATCATGCACCCACAGCCTTCATCTTTTTTTCCATTTTCGTCTTTTAAATTAAAATATCCGATAATGGATATTACTAACAGAATGATTAATCCGATTAATCCAACTTCTGGTGAAATCCAACTTCCCCCATCTTCATCAATTAATCTTCCATGGTCTTGTGGAGCGGCCAAAAGGATGGACGGTATTAAACTTGAAAGAATCAGGCTTGATAATCTCATTCCCATAATAATTAAACGTCGAATTCTCTCATCCTCCTTTGAGATTTAAGGTATAGACATAAAAAAGGTGTGAGGAATGTATCTTGTTTTATCTCATTATCAGGTCTTGGCGTACCTATGCAGTGGATAAAACAATAGCCCCACACCGATAGAGCTATATAAACTGTCAGTCACGACAGGGTATATGCTACCGATGCAGGTGCTATTGCCAACTTTATCTTCACTGCATTATAAAACCGCCAAGTTTGATAATGATAGATAAAATTTCAATAACACCTTTTATTAAAAATAAAATGTTGAACCGTCGGTGACTCTTCACCCTGATTCTCCGCAAAGATACATAAAAAATGTTATTGTCGGGGGCTTTTCATAAAAAATTTAAACAACTAATATTTTTCAGAATCTTCCCTATTCTAACATTTGATTAAACACAAATACAAAATCTGAAAATTATAGACAGATTTCACTATCTCATGAACACACCAACAATCACCACATCAAAACTCCTCCCCGACAAAAAAAGAAAAATCAGACAGTTAGAATCTACTAACTATCTGATTTTCAATAAGAGCGGCAAACGAGGCTCGAACTCGCGACCCTCAGCTTGGGAAGCTGATGCTCTACCAACTGAGCTACTGCCGCATATATTTTCAACCTTTATCACGAGGGCTGCTGACACGATGTCCGGTGTCCCGAACCAAATCAATGACGCAACCGACTATCGGCTGTTTGTGAGTGCAAATTTAAGCGTTTTTTCTGTTTTATGAAAATTATTTTCAATTTTATTTTTAATCAACCGACACGAATTATATCTATTGTTTCAGCCAAATAACTTAACTTTGCACCATGCTTGTCAGGCGCGTATGGCCAATTCCCCACCCCGAGGCCAAGCCCTGACGATGAATAACTCCACTTGTGACACAGCAAAACTAATGAACCGAAGACACTTTTGCAAGATAGCATCGCTCGCGGTCGGAGCTTTAGGCATCAACGGCGCGTCGGCTTTCGCAGCCGGACGACACGACAGAAGCCAGACGGCCACGCAGGCGACCGTTGCCCGCAGATGCCGGGTGACGGTGTTGCGACGCGAATGCCATCTTGACCTTCAGGCTCTGTTTCTCGACGACCCGGACTCCGGGCCTTGCGAACTGTTCAGATCAGGCGACGACTTCACATTTCAGGCCGGTCAAAACTGTCCTGCCGGCTTCTGTCCGCGACTATGGGAAATGATATGCTCGGCAATGGCAAGCGACCACAAATGCGCCATGCCCAACGACCGGTCGACTGTGATATTATCATGCCCCGACGGGACGCGACCGGTGATCGTGAGAGTCGACAGCCTTTAGCGGTCTCTCATCAAAGCCCTGTCAGAAAGACAATAAACCCCACAAATTTCAACTATATCGAAAAATGAAGAAAATCTCAATCCTCGCAGCGTCAGCCGCAATGTCATTATTGGCCATAGCCTCCTCGTGTACAAACGATAAAACATGCCAGCAGACTTCATCGTCGACCGATGATGCTATCGCCAACATCATGACACGCACAAGTGTCCGCGACTACACCTCCACACCTATTTCAGAAGCTACAATCGACACCCTTCTCCGCGCCGGAATGGCCGCGCCAACAGCCCGCAACAAACAACCGTGGAAATTCATTGTCGTCAACCAGCGCGAACTGCTCGACAGCATCGCCAAAGGCAACTGGCGACCCGCCGCCAAAGCACAGGCTGCTATTGTGGTGTGCGGCGACATCAGCGACCCGCTGCCCGGTGAAGGCAAGGACTACTGGGTGCAGGACTGCTCGGCTGCGACCGAAAACATCCTCCTCGCCGCCCATGCCGTCGGGCTCGGCGCAGTATGGTGTGGATGCTATCCCATCAGCGAACGCGTGGAAATGGTCAAGACCACATTCGCCATCCCCGACTCCATCATTCCGCTCAGTGTCGTGATGCTCGGCTACCCGACAGGCCCGCAAGAACCAAAAGACAAATACAAGCCTGAAAACATCCACTACAACAAGTGGTAAGCCGACATATATTCCAAAATCTTACCGCCGGATTATGACCCTGTGGCCGACAGGCACAGAGAGCCATAATCCGGCTTCTTTTTGCTCACAATCCATTCAAGTGTGTAAAGTTAGGATTTTCGGGAAATATTTACTACTTTTGCAAAAATTTTAGCTAACCATACCTACAAAATATAAATATTGTCTCGAAATGTCAAAGAGATTCCCTGAATATAACGGCTTGAAGCTGCCAGAAATCAATGATTCTGTCCTTGAACAGTGGGGAAACGAGAACGTGTTTGCCCGCACGATGTCCGAACGTGAGGGCTGTTCCTCGTTCGTATTCTTCGAAGGTCCTCCATCGGCCAACGGCAAACCCGGCATCCACCACGTGCTTGCCCGCACAATCAAGGATATTTTCTGCCGCTACAAGACCATGCAGGGCTTTCAGGTGAAGCGTAAAGCCGGATGGGACACCCACGGTCTGCCCGTCGAGCTTGGCGTCGAAAAAAACCTCGGCATCACCAAGGAAGACATCGGCAAGAAAATCTCGGTTGACGAATATAACGCCGCATGCCGTCGAGAAGTGATGAAATATACCGGCGAATGGGAGGATCTCACACGCCGCATGGGCTACTGGGTCGATATGCCAAACGCCTACATCACATACGACAACCGATATATCGAGACCGTATGGTGGCTGCTCGGCCAACTTTATGAAAAAGGTTATCTCTATAAAGGTTACACCATCCAGCCCTACTCGCCCGCAGCCGGCACAGGCCTCAGCTCACACGAGCTCAACCAGCCCGGATGTTACCGCGACGTGAAGGACACCACATGCGTGGCACAGTTCCGTGTAGTCGACAACGACAACCCGTCGCTCGCACCCTACCGCGAACTTCTGTTCAAATGGGGAACTCCCTATTTCCTCGCATGGACCACTACTCCGTGGACACTCCCCTCAAACACCGCACTTGCCGTAGGCCCGGAAATCACATATAACATCGTCCGCACCTACAATCCATATTCAGGCAAACCCATCACTGTTGTCGCTGCCGACGCTCTCATGGGCTCGCTCTTCAACCCGAAAGCCAAGGGACTGGCTCTCGACAGCTATTCGAAAGGCGACAAACTGATTCCCTATGAAGTTGTCGCTCAGGTAAAGGGCCTTGACCTTGTAGGCATCGACTACGAGCAGCTTCTCCCGTGGGTCAACCCCGGCGAAGGCGCATTCCGTGTAATCCCGGGCGACTACGTGACCACTGAAGACGGTACGGGTATCGTCCACATTGCAGGCACATTCGGTGCTGACGACCTCCGTGTGTCGCGCCAGAACAACATCCCGCCGCTCCACCTCATTGACCGCGACGGCAATATCCGTCCGATGGTCGACCTGACAGGCCGTTTCTATCTCCTTTCGGACCTCGATCCGAAATTCGTAGAGGAAATGGTCGATGTGGAAGCCTACACCCCTTGGCAGGGACAATATGTCAAGAACGCCTACGATTCCGAAGCGACTGCAGAGACCGAGACTCTCGACGTGAAAATCTGCATGGAGCTCAAGGCCACCGACAAGGTGTTCAAGATTGAAAAGCATACCCACAACTATCCCCACTGCTGGCGTACCGACAAACCGGTGCTCTACTATCCGCTCGACTCTTGGTTCATCAAGACCACAGCCGTGCGCGAACGTCTCATGGAGCTCAACGAAGGCATCAAGTGGAAACCCGCCTCTACCGGAAGCGGACGTTTCGGCAAATGGCTTGAAAACCTTCAGGACTGGAACCTCTCGCGTAGCCGCTACTGGGGTACACCGCTCCCGATCTGGCGCACCGAGGATGCCAAGGAAGAACTTTGCATCTCGTCTGTCGAACAGCTTTTCAATGAAATCGAACGTGCGGTTGCAGCCGGCGTCATGACAGAGAACCCCTATCGCAAAGCCGGATTCGAACCCGGCAAGTTCGATAAGGAAAACTACGAGAAGATTGACCTTCACCGTCCTTATGTCGACGACATCGTCCTCGTGTCACCCTCCGGCAAGCCCATGCGTCGCGAAAAAGACCTCATCGACGTGTGGTTTGACTCAGGCTCGATGCCCTACGCACAGATCCACTATCCGTTCGAAAACAAGGACGCGTTTGACAACCGCGAAGTATATCCCGCCGATTTCATCGCCGAAGGCGTCGACCAGACCCGCGGATGGTTCTTCACCCTCCATGCTATCGCAGGAATGGTGTTTGACTCCATCTCCTACAAGACTGTCATATCCAACGGACTTGTCCTCGACAAATATGGCAACAAGATGTCAAAGCGTCTGGGCAACGCCGTCGATCCCTTCGGACAGATCAGCCAGTATGGCGCTGACCCTGTGCGCTGGTACATGATTTCCAACTCATCGCCGTGGGACAACCTGAAATATGACGAAAAGGGCGTGCTTGAAACCTCGCGCAAGCTTTTCTCCACATTATATAATACATACAGTTTCTTCGCCCTCTATGCCAATGTTGACGGCTTCGACGCAGAAGCTCCGCAAGTGCCGGTGAGCGAACGTCCAGAAATTGACCGCTGGATTCTCTCGCTCCTCAATTCGCTCGTCAAGGAAGTTTCTGAAGCACTTGACGACTACGAACCGACACGCGCCGCACGCGCCATCGGCGACTTCGTCGGCGACAACCTCTCCAACTGGTATGTACGCCTCAACCGCAAACGCTTCTGGGGTGGCGAAATGACCACTGACAAGCTTGCTGCCTATCAGACACTCTACACCTGCCTGAAGACAGTAGCGCTCCTCATGGCCCCCTTCGCACCCTTCTATGCCGACCGTCTTTACCGCGACCTCACCGGCTCGACAGAGTCAGTCCACCTCGACCGCTTCCCCGTGGCCGACGACTCACTCATCGACAACGAACTTGAAGCGCGCCAGAAACTCGCTCAGGACATCACATCAATGGCTCTCGCACTCCGCCGCAAGGTCAATCTCAAAGTGCGCCAGCCACTGCAGACCATCATGGTCCCCGTGGCCGACGAAAACCGTCGCAAAGCACTCGAAGCCATCATGGAACTCGTCAAGAGCGAAATCAATGTCAAGGATCTTAAAATTGTTGGCAACGACGAAGGCATCCTCGTCAAGAGCGTCAAACCCGACTTCAAAAAACTCGGTCCGAAGTTCGGAAAGCAGATGAAGGCCGCAGCCGAAATCATCAAGAATCTTGATGCCAAGGCAATAGCCACACTCGAACGCGACGGTCGACTGACATTTGACCTCAACGGCACTCCCGCCGACCTTGACATTGCCGATGTCGAGATAATCTCCGAAGATATCCCCGGCTGGCTCGTGGCCAACGAAGGCAACCTCACCATTGCCCTCGATGTCACCGTCACTCCCGAACTTCGACGCGAAGGCATCGCCCGCGACATCGTCAACCGTATTCAGAATATCCGCAAGTCGCGCGACTATGACATCACCGACCGCATCGCCCTCACCTTCGCACCCGCCGAAGCCACCGACGACGCTATCCGTGACTTCGCCGACTACATCTCGCGTCAGGTACTCGCGACTTCACTCGAAATCGCGCCCATAGCCGACGGCGACGAAGGCGTAGAGGAACTGAACATGGACGACATCACCGCCAAGGTCAAAATTACACTTGCTACATCTTGAACACAACGCCTAAATAAAAACTACAACCATGAGCGACAAGACCCGCTATTCCGACGAGGAGCTCCAGGAATTCAAGGAGCTTATCCTCCAGAAACTCGATAAAGCTCAGAAGGAATACGACTCCCTCCGCGGCCTTATCAACAACACTGACGGCAACGACACAGCCGATACATCGCCGACTTTCAAAATACTCGAAGAGGGTGCGAGCACCCTTTCAAAAGAAGAAGCCGGCCAGCTCGCGCAGCGCCAGAAAAAGTTCATCCAGCATCTCCAGAACGCGCTGATCCGTATCGAAAACAAGACCTACGGCATCTGCTGCGAAACAGGTGAACTGATTCCGAAGGAACGTCTGCGCGCTGTCCCCCATGCAACCCGCAGTGTCGAAGCGAAAAACGCCCAGAAAAAGAAATAAGATAAAATCCCGCCTGTCAACCGACAGCAAAAAAACATATCACAACTGACCGAATAATGCGTAGCAGAGCTACACTCGTCCTCGTCATCACAATCCTCGTGGTGATTCTCGACCAAGCATCGAAAATCTGGATTAAGACCCATTTCTATCTCGGGGAAGATGTCAAAATCTTCTCGTGGTTCTATCTGTATTTCATCGAAAACAACGGAATGGCCTTCGGGATGGAACTTGGAAGCAAACTTGCGCTGACCCTGTTCAGAATAGTCGCCGTCGGATTCCTGATATGGTACGTAGTCAAAATCTATGCACTGCGCACCATCCCGCGCGGCTATCTCGTCTGCTTGGCATTCATCATCGCAGGCGCAGCGGGCAACATATTCGATTGTGTCTTCTACGGACTCATCTTCGATAATCCCGCGCCTCCGCAGGTGGCCTCTCTCTTTCCTGCCGGCGGAGGCTACGCCCCGATTTTCCTCGGACGCGTGGTCGACATGCTCTACTTTCCTCTGTTCAGTTTTATATGGCCATCGTGGATGCCTTGGGTCGGCGGACAGCAATTCCTTTTCTTCCAGCCGATTTTCAACCTTGCCGATGCCGCTATTTCGTGTGGAATCATAGCTTTGATAATATTTTACCACAGCTACATCCTTCCGCCCAAGGCTCTCGCGGAGCTTCCGGAAAGATGAATACTGTTGTTCTAACACGCAGCCCCAGATTGCCACACCAAACATCCTGATATCCTATGCGCCGTCTTTTCCCTGTCATAGCCACAATGATTATTCTTGCCGCCTGCAGCAAGACACCCGGCTATGTCATTTCCGAAGGCAAGATGGCCGAAATCATGGCCGACCTCCACACAGGCGAAGCAGTGGTCGACGCCAACGGCTCGACATATCGTAAGGATTCTGTAAAACAAGCTTTCATGCAGTCGATATGTATGCGCCACGGAGTCACCACCCAGCAGCTCGACACATCGCTTTACTGGTACGGACAGAATCTACAGGAATATATAAAGGTGTACGACAAGACCATCTCCATCCTTGAGTCGCGCATAGCCGAAACCGAAAAAGCAGGCGGAAAGAGCAGCGACCGTCCGCAGAGCATCAGTCTCGACGGCGACTCCGTCAATCTATGGCACGGACCGGCTTCTCTCCGCAACAGCGCCAACAATCCGTCGGAATTCCTCACCTTCACATTCAACACCGACAAGAACTGGGAACGCGGCGACCGATACACAGTGTCGGCAACACCGATCAATCCACATTCGGCTATTTTCATGACAATTGTGGCCACCTACAATGACGGCACTGCCGAGTATGTCACACTCAGTGAAGGCTCTGAAGGCAAAAAGAGCCTCACACTCGTGCTCGACTCCGCAAAGGCCGCCACTACTGTCTACGGAACAATACACTATGCACCCAAGAAGGGTGAAATCTCATATCTCGACTCAATATCGGTTGTCCGTACCCGCGGACGCAACGACAACGCCGCAGCCCGCCGAGGACAGCAGACAATAAAAATGAGATGATTGCTTCATCTCATTTTTTCCTCCCCCCCACTTCTGTTTTAACTGTTTTACACGACACACACCTCCCACACCTTTATAAAAATATTAGTTGTAAAAATAATGGAATCCCAAGTCTCAGTGCGTGCCCACGCCGTGATTTTCGACAAGCAGGTCTACCGCAACTGCATCGTCAGCTACTCCCCCGCCGACAATACATCAGCTCCGCGCATCATTCCATTCTCGACCGAGGTACATTCGACCACATCCTACAACGGCATCATCATCTTCGCCCCACTCGGTTTCACGCTCCCACCCGAACTCGACATGCCACATGCCATCGCTGCGCCAGGTGGATATACAGACCTACTCAACCGTCTGGCTGAAGCCATCCCCGTCTGCGGTCAATCCGCCCACTCGGTCATTCTTCTTCCGCTCTGAAACAAGCATCCACACAATTTTTCACGGCCTATGACGTTATTATATCGTAGAATAAGGGGCTGTTTTAATTAACAGTCTCCAAGATAATAACCGAATCACATGCAAGGCCGTAGCTACCGTCATATATCCCTTCTGTTCTTTCTTTCGCCCCTGCTTGCCCTCATAGGCTACTCACAGGTGAAAATCCACGGTAAAATCACCGATGCCCAAGGCGAACCCGTCGAGTTTGCAACCGTACGCATAGACGGGACTGCCATAGGCACAACCTCAGGGCTCGACGGCGACTATTCGCTCTCGTGTCCGGCCTCAGACACAATCACAATCCACTTCTCGTGTATCGGTTTCCGGGAAGAGACACGCAGGCTGATCGACGCATCAGGCGACGTGACACTCAACATGCGCCTGCAACTCACCACCGAAATGCTCCAGCAGGTCGAAGTCACCGAACTGAAAAAACAGACAGGCTCGATCGCCACCATCGATGCCTCCGAACTGCGCAAGAACCCCGATGCGTCGGGCGGTAGTGTCGAATCGCTCATCACGACAATGGCCGGTGTGACCGGTTCGAATGAAATGTCGTCGCAATACTCCGTCCGTGGCGGCTCGTATGATGAAAACTCGGTCTACATCAATGGCATAGAGGTCTATCGTCCGCTCCTTGTTTCCTCTGGCCAGCAGGAAGGGCTCAGCATCATCAACCCCGACCTTGTCGGAGCTATCGGATTCTCGACAGGCGGTTTCCCGGCTGAATATGGCGACAAAATGTCGTCGGTCCTTGACATCACCTACCGCCAGCCCGAAGCTTTCGAAGGCTCTCTGTCAGCAAGTCTCATGGGAGCGACTCTCGCTATCGGCCAAGGCTCTAAAAAATTCTCTCAGCTTCATGGTGTACGCTACAAACGCAACTCATCCCTCCTTAGCTCAATGGACACAAAGGGCGAGTATGACCCCACATTTTTTGACTACCAGACCAGCCTCAACTGGCAGCTCTCGCCGAAATTCAAGCTGTCGTTTCTCGGCAATATAGCCCTCAACAACTACAAATTCACTCCTCAGAACCGCACCACGACCTTCGGCACATCAATGGATGCGAAGCAGTTCACTGTCTATTTCGACGGACATGAAAAAGACCGCTTCGACACATATTTCGGAGCCGTCTCGCTTGACTACCGTGTCAGCCGCTCGACAAATCTCGGCCTTGTAGCCTCGGCCTATCTGACTGACGAACTCGTGGCCTACGACATTTCGGGCGAATACTGGCTCGATCAGGCAGGCGACTCGAACGTCGGCGGCGAACTCGGCGTCGGGCGCTATCACGAACATGCCCGTAACCGCCTCAAAGCATCAGTGCTTTCTCTGGCGTTCAAAGGAGAGACAGCCTTAAACCAGCGCCACACTCTCACCTACGGACTTTCCGTGCAGGGCGAAAACATAATGGACCGCTCCCGCGAATGGGAACTCAGGGATTCAGCCGGCTTCTCGCTGCCGTCCGACGGCATAAACCTGCGGATGATCTACAACCTTGACTCGCATCACGACCTTTCGTCAACACGCTTCGCAGCGTTCGCTCAGGACGCATGGAAATTCAATACGTCAGCCGGATTCCTGACACTCAACGCCGGACTCCGCCTCAGCTACTGGAGTTTCAACAAAGAACTTCTGCTCAGTCCGCGCGTAACTGTCGGATTCGTTCCTGAAAAACACCCATCGTGGGCACTCCGGTTTGCCACCGGACTCTACTATCAAAGCCCCTTCTACAAAGAATACCGCATGCCTGTCAGCGATGAGAACGGCAATCAGACCATCAATCTCAACACCGACATCAAATCGCAGCGCAGTTTCCACCTCATAGCAGGCACGGATTATACATTCCGTGCACTCAGCCGTCCGTTCAAACTATCCGGAGAGATTTACTACAAGGCTCTTTCCGATCTTGTACCTTACGAAATAGACAATCTGAAAATCGTCTATTCAGGGCTCAATGAAAGTTCGGGCTATGCGGCAGGTATAGACCTCAAGCTGTTCGGACAGTTCGTGCCGGGGAGTGATTCGTGGGTCAGCTTCTCGCTGATGAAAACGAGCGAGACAATCCACGGAGTCAAAGTCCCGCGCCCGACTGACCGCGGCTATAGCCTCGGTCTTTTCTTCACGGACTACTTTCCGAAATTCCCCAAACTTAAATTCGCGCTCAGAGGCATATTCATGGACGGACTCCCTGCCACAGCCCCCCGGTCGACACGCGACAAGGGATATTTCCGCATGCCCCCCTACAAGCGAGTCGACATAGGCCTTTCCTATGCCCTACTCTCACCGCTCAAAGAGGGTGAAAGCCGAAGCGGTTTTGCCAGACACTTCAAAAGTGTGTGGCTCGGCGTCGACGTGTTCAACCTCCTCGACATTTCAAACGTAGCCTCCTACTACTGGGTGACCGATGTCAACGAAATCCAGTATGCCGTCCCCAACTATCTCACGCGCCGTCAGCTCAACGTCCGTCTGACAGTCGATTTCTAATCCGACAATATTCCTCCCCACCTCCCATAATATTTGCCGAACAATGAAAATCAACAGCCCACGTTTACTTTCGCAAGTGACCTTTATGCTCCTGCTCTTCATGTCGCTCTCAACAACAGCCTCAGCACAGACGCAGGATATCGAAGAGCGCATAGAGTACATTAATTCCTATGTCAACACCAATCCCGACAGCGCACTGATACTCTGCGAAGAAGCCCTTGCCGGAAAACTCGGAAAAGAAAACGAGGCTCGTACAGCACTCCTCACCATAAGCGGCAACGCATATTTCACCCTCGGCGATAATGCAAACGCCATCCGTTATTTCAACCGTGCCGTCGATACGGCCATCGGGGGAAATGACACCATCGGCTGTGTCAACGCACTTTCGGATCTTGGTGTGGCCTATAGGGTCAACCAGCAGCCTGATTCAGCACTCATTTGCTACAACCGCGCACTGTCGCTGCTCGAAAACAGCGACGACCCTTTTCTCGAATCAAATATCCTGATATCCATTTCAATCCTCTTCGGCCATCAGCGCCGTTATGGCGAAGCAATCTCGTTTGCTGAAAAAGGCGTAGCGAAAGCCATGATGACCGACGACATCGAAACCCAGATATATGCCGTCTCCACTCTGGGGACAGCACTGTTTCTCGACGGGCAGAAAGACCGCGGACTCGCCGAACAGCGCAAAATCATACAGGTCGCCGAGCGCAAAGGAGTCCCGCGCTACATACTCAAGACATATGCTTCCATCATATCCATGCACCACAGGCTCGGAAACCAAGACTCGGTCAGATATTATATCAGACGCGGCGAGGCGCTGATGCCTAAAGTCCCGGCCGCCTCGGTCGAATCAATCGGATTCATGGAACAGAGTTTCATGCTCCTGACATCAATGGGAAGATATAAGGAAAGCCTCGACATACAGAAAAAGATTCTTGAGATGAACGATTCGAGGCCGTTCCTTCCGCTCAACCGTCTATGGCAACGCATAGCGCTCAACTACAAGGGACTCGGCGACATCGAAAACACGGCCGATGCCTATGAACGGTCCATAGCCTTTACCGACAGCATCTACGACACACGCCTCGACGAGCAGATGGCAGAATTCAATGTCAGATACCAGACGGCCGAGAAAGAACTTCAGATTTCGCGTCTGGAAACAGCGAAAGCACGTCGCGACACCATTCTCACAATCATAGCCGCCGTCCTGACGATAGGCGCAATCGCGTTCTACGTATGGTCGCGCAACCGCCGTCGCAAAATCGAACTCCAGACAGTCCGCGCACAGCTCGACGGCATCGAGCAGGAGCGCGCACGTCTTGCCCACGAGCTCCACGACGGTGTCTGCAACGACCTTCTCGGCCTTGAGCTGATGACGGCCGCCAAAAACTATGACCATGACGAATTCACCTCCATGCTCAAAACAGTGCGCAAGGAAGTAAGATCGATTTCCCACGAACTCCTTCCTCCGCGCTTCAACGGACTGTCGCTATCACAGCTGCTCTATGCCTACGTCCAGCAGAGCGACGGGCTGATGACATTGGAGACATCTGTCGGAGAGACCGAACTGTCACCGCTTCAGTCAGTCAATCTCTACCGTATCGTACAGGAATGGACAGGAAATCTACGGACACACAACAATCCGACATACATCGAGATTAAACTCGACAGCGACCCTAACCTGACCACACTTGAAATCACCGACAACGGAACGCCGTTTGACCCGGATTGCAACCAAAGCAGAGGACTCGGAATTGAAAACATCAAACACCGAATAAAAGCACTGAACGGCATCTGGACAGTCCGACGTGAGGGTTCAACCAATGTAATGACCGTAAAAATATCGACAAATCAAAGCTAAAAACACACCGCATCACGGAAATCCGTGATTTATATCTCATCATCATTGCCTAATTTTGTGGTGTGAATCCTCATTCCCCCCGACCAATGGCAAAATCTGATTTAAATATCCTCCTTGTCGATGACCACGAAATAGTGCTTCGAGGCATGCGCCACCTCATTGAGGACATTCTGGATTCAGAATGCCGGGTCGATTGTGCGAAGACCGCGGCCGAGGCGCTGTCGGCCACCTCTGCGCAGCACTATGACCTCTGCCTGCTCGACATCGAGCTCCCTGACTCGCCGGGCATAGAACTATTGCATAAAATCAGGGAAAAATCACCCGGCATCAAGATTATAGTCAACACCATCCATGAAGAATTGTGGGTAATGAAGGATTATTTTGATGCCAACGTTGAAGGCATACTTTTCAAAGACGTCCTTTCATCTGAAATCGCACAGGCAATCCACGTCGTCACCGACGGTGGAACCTATTTCTGCAACCGTGCCAACCGTCTCAAGCTTTCTCTCGACAGGAGCGACTTACCCACTCCGAAGGAACTTGAGGTACTCCACATGCTCGCCAACGGCAAAAAGACCGACGATATCGCTGCCGAAATGCACCTTAGCACCAATACTATCGAAACACACCGTCGCCACCTCTTGAGCAAGCTAAATGCAAGGAATTCAGCCGAACTGGTGCTGAAAGCAGTGAAACAGGGACTGATACAGACTACACGAAAATAAAAAATAGCACACCGGCTTGGGAATAATGCCTGTGCGAACGATTATATCTATATATTTATTCAATCATTATCATTCATCATTATGAAAAAGCTATTTTTCACACTGATGCTTACCTGCATCACATGTCTGTCATTCGTAGCATGTGGCGGCTCTTCGTGGAACAGAGATCGCGCCAACGAACTTGCTGAAATCCCTCTTGACCAACTCACCAAAGAGAACTTTGACGAAATGCTCTCTCAACTCACTGCCGGATTGGAAATAATAAAGAATATCCCTGTCACCGAAGGAGATCTCCCGGAAGAAATGAAACCCGACAACGAGGCATTGGCAGATCTCTTGGGTAAAATGCAACAGGCTTCATTCATGAAGAAAAAAATCGGTCTCACAGACGACCAGCTCGCCGAATTTGACAAAATCATGCGTAATATCCAAGATATATTACAGGAAAAAATGCAGGAGATGAAGGAACAGCGCAAGTAACCATTGCCACTCCATCCCGATTTTATTGCCACATATCTACTATATACGTCTTAAATTCGTAAGGAATCATGAAATTTTTCAACCGACTGTCCAAACTTCTCTTTCCCTGCGCGTTAATGATGACTGCCTCGACCGCACTCGCACAGATTAATCTCGCCGGTGTCTACGAAGCCAATGTTTCACGGAAACAGATATATCTTTCTGCCGATTTCATCAACGGCACTAAAGACTTCACTCAAGTGTTTTCAGGCAAGACTGCCTCATTCCAGACACTTCCTGAAGACTTCATGAATGCCAAGAAGCTAAAAAAGAACTTTCAGGGCACAACCGCCCCGGCATTCGCACGATATAAGGAAAAAACGCTGTTCACTCTTACTGAAGAACTAAGGATAACAAATCCGGTACTCACCGACGGAGTACTTACCGCCGACTGGGAAAGCACCGACCGCAAAAAAGGTAAATGCTACATAATCGTCATGCCCGACAGAAGCATGAGGATTCTCGGCCTTACAGGACTTGAACGCTCGCTCAGCCCTGACGATGTCACTCTCGCCCTCGTCGAAGACCGCCTGCCGGCCGGGACTACACCCTATATCACACCGCAGGACAAATACGACTTCATTATGGACGAATACAAGCGTAAGTTCCTCAACCCGCCGTCATGTGATTCACGCAACGGTATCCCCGGTGTGAAAGTCGCCATCGCTCCTGAAAGAATCCGCCGATGCGGCAACGATATCGTATTCTATCCTGTGTGGACAAACCGCAACACGAAGGAATGCACCATATCTGTCGACGGAAACCCGTTTGACACAAACACCTATGCCGCCATCGACGGCGACGGCGACGGCAGCTACTCGGCAAACATGGACAAATATACGTTTAATTTGCCGACAGGAAACGAGGCTGTGGCCAACTTTATATATATCAGCAAAGTGCCCCTTACGGCAAAGATGATTACGTCGCTCAAGGTGACAGGCCGTGCCCCATCCTCGCCCAAATCAACCACACAGAACCCCTACGGAAAATTTGACTATATCTTCACTAATATTCCTATTCCTGAACTTCCCGAATCGAACATCCCCGGATGTGTGTTCACCGACTCCGAAATCATACTGGAAATCCTGAGCGTGGAGAAAGAAGGAAAAGACCTCGTTGTCGAATTCACGCTGCTCAACAACGGGAAAAAAGATAAAATCTTCTACGCCGACAATTTCGGCAAGGGTTCTGCACGCACAACCGACGGCGAAGAACTCAAATCGCAGACCTCACTGCCGGAGTCGCTTCCTGCCGGTGAAAAAGCGAAAGGAAGACTTGTTGTGGCCGGAGGCGCGGCAGAGCAATTCTCAACCATCCGTCAGTCCTTCTCTATCAGAGAGCGTGGAATGAACTACGACAGTCAACTCATACTCCGTAACCTACCACAGAAATAAATCATGAAAACATTAAGATTACTGGCAAGCGCTGTCATAGCCATGACTGTTGCAACACTCCTCTACTCATGCGGTGAGAGCTACCCCACGGCCTATGTCGCCGTCGGCTATCCCGGAACTGAGATAAAAGAAGAAGCCTCGGCCGAAGCCCCCGATGTGGCTCACGCAAACTACGGCGAAATCTTCAAAATCATCAGCAAGCCGGCCGACGGATTCGTGAAAGTGAGGAATATCGCCACCGGAGTGGAAGGATTTCTCGACACACTCCAGATTTCACATCAAATCGATTCACTCCGCACTCCTGAGCTCCTTGAAGCCGAGCCTGACGAGGCATACCTGATCCACATCGAAACCAACGATGAATGGGAAAACACCACAGGCTGGGCATTATGGCTCGACGGCCAACAAGTGAAGGCCATGAAGACAGCTTCGATGATCTACGCCACAGGTATGATGCGCGACTATCAGACCTATTACAAGGGAGAGGCCAAAGAAGGCTACATACTCCTTACCGAACAAATTGAACCCGGTGAAGAATCCGGCATCAGGCTGGATGTCCCGATAATCATCTGGGAGGACATCGCCAACACGGCAGGAATCTTTGAAAACGGATTTCTATTCACACCCGGAGGGCAGCTCTTTGCCGGCGATGACTCCGAGTGGGGCATCTGACAATTTCTTTCAGGCATCCTCTCTACCGGTGTCTGAAACATTCACCTCATCCATTACCTGACTTTTAGTTGCTTTTTCCGTGATTCTTCCCTGCCGGCTTGGATGCAGGGAAGAATTTTTTATGCAAACGCCTACCCGGCAAACCAATAGACACCAAGGAGCGTTCTGATTAATAGACACGTGTTGTGATTATGTCACAACACGTCTGATTTTTTCTTATTTTTGCAGCGTAGAAACGAAAATGTCATAATGAGAATCATAATTGCAGGCGACGGAGAGACGGGAACACACCTTGCCAACACACTCTCTGTCGAAAACCAGGACATAGTATTGATGGGCACGGACAGCGAACATCTTGCCGAACTTGATGCCGTCAGCAACTTCATCACGTTTGAAGGAAGCCCGATGTCGGTCACAAACCTGATGCAATGCGGCGTCGACAAGGCCGACCTTTTTATCGCCGTCACCCCCGACGAGACCGTAAACCTGATAGCCTGTGAACTTGCCAAAGATTGCGGCGCACGAAAATGTGTCGCCCGCGTCGACAATCCGGAATTCGACACGGAAAAAGTGAGGACAATGTTCCGCAACCGAGGGGTCGACATGACGATTTTTCCCGAAAAACTCGCAGCCGCAGAAATCGCAGGCTTCATCGACCACAACTGGGTCAGCGAATGGTCGCGGTTCAACAAAGGCGAACTGTTTGTGGTAGGCGTGCGCATGGAGGCAGGTGGCGAACTGTGTGACAAACATCTCTACGAAGTGCCCAACACCCCACGCCTGTTTCACGTATCGGCAATCAAGCGCGGAAACGAAATCATAATCCCGCGAGGCAGTGACCTGCTTCTCGAAGGCGACACCATATATTTCTCAGTGCTTCCCCACAACATTGACCTGCTGCCGGCATTGTGCGGTAAGAATGTCACCCATGTGAAACGCATCATGATTTCAGGTGCGGGACGCGTGACCGAACATCTCCTTGAACTCATCGAAGCGGACTACGATATCACCGTCATCGATCCCGACAAAGAGCGATGCCGGACGATAGCGTCGCGTTTCCCGAAAACAGTGGTGATAAACGCCACTGCCAACGATGTCGTCACACTCAAGGAAGAAGGCATCGACAGCTGCAATATGTTTCTCGCCCTTACGGGAAGTTCCGAGAAGAATATCGTGTCATGTATGGTCGCGCGCGAACACAAAGTCGCCAAGACACTTGCCCGAATCGAGGAACTGCAATATGTGCCCGAAGCCAAGAGCCTGTCGATTGACAAGATTATCAACAAGAAACTCCTCAATGCAGGAAGGATTCTCAGTCTGCTTCTCGACACCGACGCCGACGCCACGCAAAGCTTTGCGTTTGACAATGCCGAAATCGCCTGCATGACAGCTCCGGCGGAATCTAAAATCGTATCCCGCCCCATCTATCAGCTATCACTCCCGCGCGAACTTACCGTAGGCGGAGTCATACGCGACGGAGAGGGAATGCTCGTCGAGGGACGCACCCAGATTCAGCCGGGCGACAACGTTGTGGTGTTCTTCATTCCGGGCGCTCTCGGCAAAGTGGAACGTCTGTTCAGATAAAAAAAAACGGCATGCACATGAAAAATACGCTTAAAATAAAGCCTATTGTCAGGATAATGGGCCGTCTGGTCCTGATTGAATCGCTCATGCTACTTATCCCACTTGCAGTCTGCCTCTGTTATGGAGAGAGCGAGTGGAAAGGATTTGCAATCGCAGCCGTGGCAGCCGCTGTGGCCGGAGGCATAGCGGAGCGGTCCACGCGCCATGTCTCGACAGCCATCCATGCCCGCGAAGGTTTCATCATCACCGCGCTCATCTGGATCGTATTCGGTCTTTTCGGCCTCATTCCCTTCATGACCGCCACCCACCCGATAGGATTCACCGACGCTATGTTCGAGACCATCTCAGGCTTCACGACGACAGGCGCAAGCATGATAACAGATGTCGAGCAACAGTCACACGGCATACTTTTCTGGCGTGCCTTCACCCAATGGATAGGCGGTCTCGGCATAATACTCTTCATGCTTGCAGTGCTCCCCGAGCTAAACAAGGCTGTCGGCATCTCGATGTTCAACGCCGAAGCGACCGGCATCACCCACAGCAAACTCCATCCCCGCATCCGGCAGACGGCCCTGTCGCTTTGGGGCATATACGTGATACTCACCGTAGTCTCGATAATCCTTCTGTGGTGCGGACCGATGAATTTTTTCGACAGCGTGTGCCAGACATTCGCAGCTGTGGCCACGGGAGGATTCACGACACGCAATGCCGGACTTGCCTACTGGGACTCCGACTATGTGCTCGTGGTACTTACCGCAGTGATGTTCATCGCGGGAATCAATTTCATGCTGCTCCACACGGCATGGAAAAACGGTATCCGCGAGCTCCTGTCAAATGATGTGCTGAAAGCATTCGTCGCCATAGTACTTGTCGCCTATCTCCTGCTCCTGCTTTCGTCACTGCTCCAAGGCGGCAATACAGGCATCGACCGTCTGCTCGTCTATCCGCTTTTCCACATAATGTCGGCCATCACATCGACAGGCTTTTCAATCACCGGCGCAGAAGGCTGGGGATCATTTTCGCTGTTCCTGACAATACTTCTCATGCTCTGCGGTGCTTGCACAGGCTCGACGTCGGGCGGAATCAAAATCGACCGACTCATCGTGTTGCGACGCAATTTCCGCAATGAAATCAACAAGACGGTGTTTCCGAAGCGCACCTATGTCGTGAATCTCAACGGCAGTTCCCTTCAGAGCAGCCTCGTTTCGCGCATTTCAGCGTTCGTCACGCTCTATATGCTGACGGTAGTGATTTCGACAGCCGTCATCACGCTCTTCGGTTACTCCTTCACGGACTCCCTTTTCATGACATGTTCCTGCATCGGCTGCAACGGTCTCGGATATGGAGCGACCGGAGCTGAAGGGTCATTCATAATGCTTCCAGAAGCTGTCAAATGGCTGCTGATACTGAACATGCTTGTCGGGCGTCTCGAACTTTTCACCTTCCTCGTGTTCCTTCTGCCGTCATTCTGGAAACGCTGATTCCAAGACTTCACATCATCTCGAAATTATTGTTAAAGATGCTCTTAAGCCCCATGATTACCTATAGCAAAATGCAAGCATTTTAAAGCTGCTAACGGAATATTGTCATTAAAATTCAGTGGTTTAAGTTTTTTTAACCCATGATTGGTTTTCTTATCAATTTTAGTTGGTAAATTTGCATGCTATATAACATAGTTGCACGGCACAGGTCATGATTAAAAGTACAATTGATAAAATCCTTACCGAAGAACTCACGGAAATCTGGACGCTCCTCTCAAATGAAGAAAAGCGCCAGATTATTGATAATTTTACCATCCATAAATACAAAAAAAACAAGATTATCTACGCCGAAGGCGACGAGCCTGAATTCCTATGGGCCCTCATCGACGGCAAGGTGAAAAAATTCAAAGACGGAGTCGGTGGCCGTGTGCAGATTCTCCGTCTCATCAATCCGGGACAGTATTTCGGTTACCGCGCACATTTTGCAGGCGAACGCTACGTGTCGAGCGCAGCGACTCTTGAAGAATCCGTACTCGGAACTATCCCCATGACGCTTGTCGACGAGATGATTACCAAAAATAACCGTCTCGCCTTGTTTTTCATCCACGAGCTTTCACACAATCTCGGAAATTCCGACACCAAAATCGTCAACCTCACCCAGAAACATATCCGTGCTCGCCTCGCGGAAGCCCTGCTCGTGTTGCGCGACAACTATGGCTATGAGGAAGACGACAATATGACGCTCAAAATCTATATGGCACGCGAGGATCTCGCAAACCTCTCCAACATGACCACATCGAACGCCATAAGGACTCTGTCGAATTTCGGAAGCGAGAAAATCATCGTTGTCGACGGACGAAAAATAAAGATTCTCAACGAACCGCTGTTACGTAAAATTTCAAAATTCGGATAACATGCCTGCCCGGGCGACATCCATAATGTCGCGTGCCGAAAAGATTCCGACAGAAAAATGCGCTGCAATGTGAGGCTCTAATTCCCCTCCCACCGACTATGAGATAGTATAATCCAGACCATCTGCCGAACTTTTCATTTGTAATCAACACTTACACATCCGAACAAATGCCATTTCCGGTTTGTTCACATTTTGGCTTAACCGTCGCCTCTCTTTCAGCTAACGTACATAATGTAATGGATTTTAATACATGTCACAAAAAGTAAAATTCGGTTCTAAGATAGGATTGATCGCCGCGACAGTCGGTTCGGCTGTCGGCCTCGGCAACATATGGCGCTTCCCGGCTGAAACTCAGGCCAACGGAGGCGCAGTCTTTTTACTCATATACATTGCCTGCGTATTCATTCTCGGCATACCTGTGATGACAGCGGAGTTCTCGCTCGGACGCGGAGGAAATTCCGATGCGACAGGAGCATTCCGCAACGTCACTCCCGACAAAAAAGGCTGGTGGCTTGTCGGAGCGCTTGCCATACTCGCATCCTATCTCATCCTTTCGTTCTACATGGTGGTCTCCGGCTGGACGCTTGAATATATGATTCAGTCAATCACAGGCAACCTCTATGCCCCGACAGCCGAAGCCAATACAGCGACACTGACCGGCGAGGAAGCTCTTTTCAGTCAGAAAATGGCCTCATATGTCACGGGGACTTACCGTCCGCTTGTGATGACATTCATCATGATAGCCGCCAACCTGCTTGTGCTGCTAAAAGGGGTGCAGAAAGGGATTGAGAAAATGTCAAACATCATGATGCCACTGCTGTTTGTGCTCCTGCTGGTTTTCTGTGCGGTCTCCCTCACTCTCCCGAAGGCTGCCGACGGAATCGAATACTTCCTCAAACCTGACTTTTCGGCAATGACACCAAAGACTGTGGTCAACGCGCTCGGTCAGGCATTCTTCTCGCTCAGCCTCGCAATGGGCATACTCGTCACTTATTCCAGCTATTATCCCGCCGACACCAAACTTACACGCACCGCCGTCACGGTTTCACTCCTAGACTTGGGCACAGCCATACTGATGGGTCTCATCATATTCCCGGCCGTGATGACCTTCGGTCTCGCCGACCACAATCTTGCAGGCTCGGCCCTCGTCTTCATCACCCTTCCTGAAATTTTCGCACAGATGGGCGGCACACTGTTCTGGTCGACGCTCTTCTTCCTGCTTCTTTCAGTTGCGGCTTTCACCTCGACAATCTCTCTGGCCGAAGTGTCGGTAGCCTTTATGGAATGCCACTTCCGCATGTCGCGCAAGCGTGCGGTGGTCACAGTCGTGACACCTCTTTTCCTCCTTAGTTCAATATGCTCACTTTCGGTCGGGCCATGGAGCGATTTCAAAATAATGGGGCTGACAATCTTCGACTTCCTTGACACGATGGCCACAAATATCATGCTCCCTATAGGCGGAATCCTCCTCTGCATCTATATGGGATGGGTAGCGCCACGCTCATTTTTCCGCAACGAGCTGACCAACAACGGGACACTGACCTCGCACGTTTTCGGCCTCATCGCTTTCATTGTCAAGTGGGTCGCACCTGCGCTCATCGCACTGGTGCTCGTAGGGCAGTTTATCTGACCGTGAGCCAACCATCAGGGAATGGTCTATCCGATAAGATGCCGGAGGATGGAATAGAACATGGCCATATCTTTCCCGATTCGTAGTTTCATGGGAGTTTTGATAAATTTCGTATCTCGGTTTAGGGTATCATGGACCACGTGTTTATTGTACACAACTTCGATTAATCCTTTCTCAATAGGACGGATATCGGCTGCCTGCATGACAATACCATGCAGGAAAATGATTGTAATTATAAGAATAGTCCTCATAAAATGGTTATTATGTGTGAGGATTGAAACTGTTAAGATATTTCATATCTATTCGTGAGGATAATCTGTCTCCTGACTGTCGTATTGAGATTGTGATGACATTGATTGAGAAC
>NZ_CAJTQC010000006.1:100715-132335 GCF_910578445.1 uncultured Duncaniella sp.
AGACGGATTCCGACCGGTCCGATGTTCTGTGTCGATATCCCAGTTGCTATATATGTGTAATGATTTTTGCTGTCTGAAGCTTCCAATACCAGTCCCGGTAATCCAAATAATTTCCAAGGGCCTTCCTTAACAGGAATCTCAGGTGTGAACCAGACATTCCATTGTCGTCCTCGAAAATCACATGTGGCCAGTTGGCATTGGTATCCCAAGATTTCCTTAGTTTCCTGCTTTATCTCCCATTTTGGAGCTTCCGTAGGTTCGGAATATGAATAACCGTCTCCGGCTATCCTTCTATACACCATTGTCTCGCCGTCAGTCACATTTCGGAAAAGGAACTCTCGTTCCAAGCCTCCGATTGGATTGACAGCAGGCTTACCAATAGGGTTGGCTTCACGGTATAATTTTTCGTGTAGTTCGAAATTATTGCGTAATAAGGAATCAGCCCACATTTTCTTCGTGGGATAGAACATTGCAGAAGTCTCACCTATTCTTAGGGTCATAGGATCAGAATAAGTGTCCCATTTCAATGTGTCACTTACACTTGTCTTGATGTATTGCACTTCCATTATTCCGGATTCCTTATCCTTAATAATATTACCATGAGCAATCAGAAAACAGATTGCTGAAATGGCAACAAGTAAATATCTCATATTTTTACAGATAAATATAATTTATAATCAGTTTTTGTTTATTGCATCGCCGGACTCGGGTATGCGGTCAGACATAACGACCTCTTTCTTCAACTGCTAAGCACCCTATTCCATTTTAGAATCAATGAATCTAATACAGTTGATCTGACGGAGAGGACTCCAGAAATATTCTGATGTCATTCTTGTTAGTCATGAGAAGTCATGAGATTTATTCCTACTTCTTATACGCTTTCGGTTGCGCACCTGTTATACAGTTTGGTCTGTGATTTATAGTCTAATTTAGTTGTGATTATAGTTAATTTCCTCGAAATCAAAATTTCGGTGAGGGAGTTTTCTTGGAGCCGGGACACTTTCAGGCTTAACACCAAAAGCACCCGATTGCGCTATTTTGTATCCCATATCTTCATGAAGTGCTTTATACCATTCTTCATAATACTTATCTCGCGATGTCATTAAAAAATCAAAACCGAGATAATTATATATTCCCACGTCCTGTAAATTTTCAGTCCTGAGACCGATTGCTTCGAATGAATAATGGCCTTTTATATCCCATGCCTTAAGTATGAGTCCGGGCAAGCCACTTAATTTCCATGGCCCGTCGCTGAACGGAAGTTCATCTGTGAATAATGCAAACCATACTCTTCCTCGGTAAACACTTTTAGCTAACTGACATCTGAATCCCATATGAATCGCCACGGAATCCGTTAGCTCCCACTCCGGCTTTTCCCACAATTCTGTATATATCCAATGCGACATACTGAAGTTATTTGTAACGGTAATATTGCCTGTCGGATGATTTTTATACACACGCTCTTTCTCGCGTCCACCGATGGATGAGATACCTTTGGCCAAAGCTTTACGATGTAATTGGTATTCAAGGTCAAAATTGAAGTGCATCAATGAGTCTTGCCACACTTTTTTAGGAGAAAAAAAAGCGCTTGTGTTCCTGCCTATTCGAAGAGTCATAATCGTATTACAGTAATCTTCTTGGGGATTGATTGTGTCAAGTACAATATGCTTAACGTAATCAACTTCCAAGATAGCTGGTTCAAATTTTATTATTGTCATACCGCAGACAGATTGCACTGTCAATAGAAGGAACAATGGCAAGTATCTGTAAATTTTCATGGGATATCGATTTATACTTTTTAATATCGTAAAGAGCTAACAGAAACATAAAGCTGTCAGCCTTTCACTACAATTGTTTTAGTGACCGTTTACACACTTTTCAAATCGGTCTGCCCAATCATCTCAATCATGATCAGTGTCTCCGAAGTGCTCACCGGCTTCGTCTTGTAGCTCATCAGCACATGGAAGGTTTGCAGTAGCTCCTCCATAGAGTTTGAGAAGTTCGGCTATTGAAACTTTTTTCATTATTCAAATTTTTTATCATTATCCTACTTCTATACGCTTTTCGGTTGCGCGCCTGTTATACAGTTTGGTCTGTGATTTATAGTCGACTTTAAATCTTTGGCTAAAAGTTGGCATATCCATGAAAGACATATCCATCAATATGAATTCTGATTTCAAATGTCCCATTAATACCGTATATAAATGAGATAAAATCCCGTTCTGATGTAAAGGATGTAATGCAATCCCCTACGGTAGAGATTAGAATTGCAAGAAATTTTTTCATAGAGATGTTTTTATGTTTTATGTTTTTACAAAATTAGGCAAAAAACTAAATATAACAAATAAATGGAGTTCAGATTTTGTTCAAAAATGATATTTCGAACAAAATCTGAACTCCAACAATAATCAGTAACTCACTTATAACAAATAAATTACACCATCAATCACTCCTATTTCCAATTTTTTGTCAAATACTTTAAAACCAAGGGCATCTTTTCGATATGCGACGGTCGATTTGGCTCGTCCGATTAAAGTAGATATTTTCGTTCGTATGACGGCGGTCAACCATATATACGGCGGTCAACCATATATACGGCGGTCAACCATATATATAGCCGACGGTTTACTTCTCCGAAATAAACGAATCCTTGAATCCAAGGAAATAAAGCACCCCGTCGAGGCCGATTGTCGAGATTGACTGGTCGGCCGTGGCCTTCACTTTAGGCTTGGCATGGAAAGCGATACCCAGTCCGGCGGTCGAGAGCATCGGAAGGTCATTCGCACCGTCGCCCACAGCGATTGTCTGGGCGATATTGACATTTTCAACCTGTGCGATAAGACGCAGCAGCTCTGCTTTGCGCCGTCCGTCGACAATCTCGCCGAGATAGCGTCCTGTCAGCTTCCCGTCGACTATTTCAAGCTCATTGGCATAAACATAGTCAAAGCCATATTTCTGTTTAAGATAGTTTCCGAAATATGTAAATCCGCCTGAGAGTATCGCCGTCTTATAACCGACGCGTTTCAGAACCTGCATCATACGGTCGAGACCTTCGGTGATCGGCAGGCTCTCCGCAATCTCTTTCATCACACTTTCGTCAAGCCCCTTGAGAAGAGCCACACGCTCCTTGAAGCTTTCGTTGAAATCAATTTCACCGCGCATCGCACGTTCAGTGATAGCCTTCACCTCGTCGCCCACACCAGCGCGCATGGCAAGCTCGTCGATAACCTCGGTCTCGATGAGTGTCGAATCCATATCGAAGCATATCAGACGCCGGCAGCGACGATAGAGCGTATCCTCCTGCATGGAGATGTCGAATTCCTCCTCCTGCGAGAGCTGCATGAAGCGCTCCTGCATGGCTGAAGCGTCACGCGGCATACCGCGCACCGAGAACTCAACGCATGACTTCGACAGAGGCTGTTCCTCCATGTCGAGAGGCATTCGGCCTGTCAGTCGCTGAATCGAGTCGATGTTCATTCCCTGCGAAGATATTTCAGCGGTCACGTGGGCTATCTGACGTGCTGTCAGACGACGGCCGAGGATAGTGATTATCCAACGGTCCTTCCCCTGCATTCCGACCCACTGCTCATATTCACCGATGCTGACCGGCGAGAAGCGTATGGTCACATTCAGCTCTGTCGCCTTAAACAGCAGCTCTTTCATTATATTGCCCGACACTGACGAATCGGTGCGGATAAGTATTCCAAGCGAGAGTGTATGATGGATGTCGGCCTGACCGATGTCAAGGATTCCGGCATTGTATTTCGCAAGAATCTCCGATAAAGCAGAAGTGACGCCGGGATGATCCTGGCCGGATATGTTGATGAGTATGAGTTCGAGCTGAGCTTTTTCCATGACAAAAAGAACTATTTATTATGATTTTTATTTCTTGTTTTCAAGACAAAGTTAAAATTTTTCTCCGTAAACCGCAATAAAACATATTGACATTGACACCCTGACCAAGCCATATCCGGTATGTATCAGCCAACACCTTGTGCACAATCCTTGGCGTGATTTTTCAGGACACACTGCAACTTTTTCACTGAATCCGCGTCTAATGAAATATACTAAGAGGGTGTTTAATAACAATAGTTAAACACCCTATAATCATTCATCCTTAACTCTTAACAAATATGGTCAGTAACCGTGTGAAAAGAAACATCTGGCTGGCATTATCAGTCGTGTCATTGGCTGTGATTATCGACCGGGCCATCAGATTTGCCGACGGCAGTGTCCAATGGTGGTCGCTGCTTTCATCAGTGGTCATTTGCTTCGGCTGCGTGAGATTCTATCTGATTTTTCGGCGCGAGGTTAAGGAGGGAAAACTTTTCGGACGGCAAAATCCATTCAAATGATTTCGTGAATCGGATTGTGCTTCTCTGATTTTTCATTAATTTTGTGGACAGAAAACAATCCTAAAATCATTATTCCACGATGAAAAGAGAATGGAAACCAATCAAAAAGTATGAGGACATACTTTTCGAACAATATGGCCGCATAGCCAAAATCACAATCAACCGTCCGCGCGTCTACAACGCCTTCCGTCCACAGACCAACAAGGAAATGCTTGATGCAATGGCCTATTGCCGCGACGCTTCCGACATAGGTGTTATCATTCTTACCGGCGCAGGCGACAAGGCATTCTGCTCAGGCGGCGACCAGAATGTCAAGGGAATCGGAGGCTATATCGACGAGCAGGGAGTGCCCCGCCTCAATGTGCTTGACCTCCACAAAGCCATCCGCTCGATTCCAAAACCCGTAATCGCTATGGTCAACGGCTACGCGATTGGCGGCGGAAACGTGCTCAATGTGGTCTGCGACCTCTCGATAGCCTCTGACAATGCCCGTTTCGGCCAGACCGGACCCAAGGTGGGCAGTTTCGATGCAGGATTCGGCTCAAGCTACCTCGCGCGTTGCGTCGGTCAGAAAAAGGCACGCGAAATCTGGTTTCTCTGCCGTCAGTACACAGCCGAAGAGGCCGAACGCATGGGCATGATCAACAAGGTTGTACCCTTTGACCGTCTCGAAGACGAGACAGTCGAATGGTGCGAGACCATCCTCAGCCGTTCTCCGATGGCCATCCGTATGATCAAACGCGCACTCAATGCCGAACTCGACGGACAGCGTGGCATGATGGAATTTGCAGGCGATGCAACCCTCATGTACTATCTCATGGCCGAAGCGCAGGAAGGCAAGAACGCATTCCTCGAAAAGCGCGACCCTGACTTCGACCAATTCCCTAAATTCCCGGGATAAACCACGCTCAGCCATAGCACACACTCTCCCTCCTTGCAATCCAATGTTTCCCAATCATTCCCTACTCCATTGAAAGCAACATGGTGTAAATATCGTCTCGATTTCCGGTTCACGGCCATAACGTCGCGGGAACGGATGAGACAGAAAGACACTTACTATATACGCCTTGCCGACTCCGGGTCCGACCGCATCTTCGGACTCGGAGAGGCAGGCCTGTTTCGCGGGCTGAGCTTCGACGACCGCCCGGACTATGAAACAAAACTCGCTGAAGTGTGCGACAACATCGACCGCTATGCGGCGCGCCCATCGCTGCTTGCCGACTGGCCTTCGATACGCTTTGCCGTCGAGACCGCCGTGCGCGACCTCTCAAACGGAGGGCAACGCATCATCTGCCAGTCACCTTGGACCGATGGCAAAGAAGCAATCATCATCAACGGTCTTGTGTGGATGGGCGACCGCAATCTGATGCGCGAACGCATCGCCTCAAAACTTGCCGAGGGATTCAGATGTGTGAAAATCAAAATCGGAGGCATTAACTTCGAAGACGAAATAGAGCTGCTGAGATTCATACGCAAAGAAGCCCCCGACATCCAGCTGCGGCTCGATGCAAACGGCGCATTCACACCGGCCGACGCAATCGAAAGGCTCAACCGTCTTGCCGAATTTGACATCCACTCGCTCGAACAGCCGATCAAAGCCGGACAATGGGCCGAAATGCAAACCATCTGCCGGTTGTCGCCAATCCCAATCGCACTCGACGAGGAACTTATCGGCATCACCGTCAAGACACGGAAAGAGATGATGCTCGATGAAATCAATCCGCAATTCATCGTCCTTAAGCCCACACTCACAGGCGGTATCGAATCGTCAGAGGAGTGGATCAATCTCGCCCGGCAACGCGGTTGCCGATGGTGGGTCACGTCGGCTCTTGAATCAAACATCGGCCTCAACGCAATAGCCCAATGGACGGCAAGTCTTGACAACGACATGCCTCAGGGACTCGGCACGGGACAACTCTACGACAACAACATCCCTTCTCCACTGACACTGCATGGCGAACGCCTCTCCTACTCGCCCGGACATGAATGGGAAATTCCACCACTACAATGGCACTGATTCTGACTCCACAGGCCGAAGCATTCATTGAAGAGTGGACCAATCCGCACCCCTATGTCGTGGCCCACACTTCGGGTTCGACAGGCACACCAAAAGAAATCAGGCTGCTTAAGTCCGACATGCGGGCATCGGCTCGTGCCACAATAGATTTTTTCCGTCTGTCTCCGCAGTCGACACTCTATCTGCCACTGTCACCCGACTACATCGCCGGGAAAATGCAGATTGTCAGGGCACTCGAAGCTTCGTGCAGCCTCATCGTCGAGGACCCGTCAAACCGTCCGACACTTCAGGCCATCAGCGACGTGACTGAAATCGACCTTCTGCCTATAGTGCCTTCACAGTCTGAAGCCATACTCACCTCTCCTTACCGCCGGCAGATAAAAAACATGATTATCGGAGGCGCACCGCTTCCGGCAGAAACCGAAACTCTGATACACGCTGACGGCTTGACGGCCTACGCCACATATGGCATGACCGAAACGTGTAGCCACGTGGCTCTCCGTCATCTCGGCGAAGAAGCCTTCACGGCTCTTCCCGGTTTCACATTCTCACTCGACCAAAGAGGATGTCTGACCATCGGCAGTCGCACACTCTCGTTCGGCTCGCTCGTCACAAACGACATGGTCTCGCTCATATCCGACCGTTCATTCCGCTGGCTCGGACGCTATGACAACGTGATAAACTCCGGCGGGATAAAAATATTTCCTGAAGAGCTCGAAAAGCTCATAGCTCCACTCTTCCCCACGTCATCGCTTTTCTATGTCACCTCGCGTCCGTCTGCAAAGTGGGGCGAGGAGGCTGTCATAGTGACCGATTCAACTTCCCTACCATCCGACATCCTTGACCGTATCAGAACACTTGTCGACCATCGTAAAGCACCTAAAGCAATCATATTCGAACCCGAAATAAAACTGACACAATCCCGGAAGATAATAAGACATAAATTTTTCAGCTGACTCAACCGATAATACCCCCTAAAACGTTATATTTGCATCAACAGAGCCATTTGTGCCAAATTCTCACGTCAACTATTTATCTATGAGTCCTGATTCTGAAGGAAAAAAATACTACGGATTGTTCAACGACAGCTTTACGCCGGTTCTTGACGGAGTGACACTCACGGTCGAGAACTATTGCAAATGGCTTAAGCAAAACGGACGCGATGTCTGCGTCGTCACACCATGGGCGCCTAAATTCACAGGAATTGAAGGCCTGAAACTCTACCGATATTTCTCTCTACCGATCTACAACCGGCATCCGTATCGCTACGGCTATCCGCGCTTCGACCCGTTCATCTGGCGACACATGCGCAACACTCCGTTCCGTCTCGTCCATGCCCACTGCCCATTCTCGTCAGGACGGCTTGCAGCCTATGCGGCACGCAAACAGAACATACCGCTCATAGCCACATTCCATTCAAAATACCGCACTGACCTCGAAAGGTCGCTGCCTGCACCGATGGTCGCCTATCAGATGAAACGCCTCCGCGACTTCTACAGCTCAGCCACTGAAGTCTGGATTCCTCAGGCCGCTGTCGAGGAGACAATACGCGAATATGGCTACAAAGGCAAGGTCGTCGTGGTCGAAAACGGCAACGATTTCTCGGAGGACATCGCTGACATCGCCGACTACAAACGAAAAGCACGCAAGGCTGTCGGGCTCGCCGACGATGAGACAGGCCTGCTCTTCGTCGGGCAGCATATACTTGAAAAAGGAATCGAAGTCATCATCCGTACACTCCCACTGCTCGACGGTCTGAAATACCGTATGAACTTCATCGGGACAGGCTATGCCCTCGATGACATGAAGGCTCTTGTCAAGGAACTTGGGCTGGCCGACAAAGTAACATTCCACGGAGTCATCAACGACCGCGAGAAACTACGGCAATACTATGCCGCATCAGACTTGTTTCTGTTTCCATCGTTCTACGACAACGCACCGCTCGTGGTGCGTGAGGCCGCCGCGGTCGAGACCCCTGCCATACTGCTCGAAGGCTCAACGGCGGCCGAACTTGTCAGAGACGGTGAAAACGGCTTCCTGACTCAACGCACTCCGGAAGACTACGCGCACACTATCCGCGCCATCGCCGCCGACCCATCGCTGAAAGCAAAGGCCGGAAAAGGAGCAAGCCTCACGCTGGCTCGTCCGTGGTCAGATGTAATTGACGAAGTTATCCAACGCTACGACGAAATCATTGCACGACATGAACACTCAACAAAATAATAAGCCGCAGTCGCCACGGCGGCAGGCTCTCAGCCTTGCATGGAAAATCTTTCTGCCTATCGCCATCGGCCTCGCTGTGGTTGCATGGCTTTTCAAACGCGAGTTCAACCCGGAAGTCTGGCACTCGATACATTTCGACGGAAAAGTAATAGGCTGCATTCTTCTCGCATGGCTGTTCATGCTCGGCCGTGATTTCGGCCTTACATGGCGATTCCGCACCCTGACCGACCGGCAACTGTCATGGAAAAAAGCTTGGAAAGTCGACATGCTCTGCGAATTCACCTCATGCGTGACACCTTCGGCTGTCGGAGGCAGCGCGCTGGGCATGATCTACCTCAACCGCGAAGGCATCGAACTGGGACGAGCCACGACGCTGATGATGACAACGCTGTTTCTCGACGAACTGTTTTTTGTGGTCTCCCTCCCTGTAATCATGCTCATTGTCCCCTACCACGAGCTTTTCGACTTCGGCCACGGAGGATTCACAGTCGGTTTGCAATCTGTCTTCTGGGGAGTCTACGCAGTGATTTTCGTCTGGACCACGATTCTTTTCCTCGGCATCATCGTGCGTCCGCATGCCATCCACCGCTTCCTCAACTGGCTCTTCCACTTCCGGCTGCTCAACAAATGGGCCAAACAGGTCGACACCCTCGGCACAAACATGGAGACCACAGGCAAGGAACTCCGCAAACGTCCGTTCATCTGGTGGCTTGAGACTTTCGGCGGGACGGCACTCTCATGGTCATCGCGCTATCTCGTGGTCAACGCCCTCTTTCTCGGCTTTGCTCCCGCAGCCAACCAGCTTGTGGTGTTCGCACGCCAGTTCATCGTGTGGGTATGCCTTATGGTCAGCCCGACTCCCGGCAGCGCAGGCATCAGCGAATGGCTTTTCACCACATACTACGGCGACCTTATCCACTCGACCGGCATGGCTCTCGTAATAGCCCTTTTCTGGCGCATCATAAGCTACTATATCTATCTTCTCGTCGGCGCTTGCATCATGCCCGGCTGGATTCAGCAGAGCATACGCAACAAAACCGGGAACAAACAGTAAGCACAGAAATCACGAAATCATAACCAAACATCATTATCCACAATCCTATGCTCTCACTCCATCGCACAATCATCATGTTGCTGCTCCTGACAATTTCAGGACTGGCATTTCCGGCAAAAGCCGAGAAAACCCACAACATATACATGTTACGTCTCGACGATGAAATAGGGTCAAGCACTTGGCGCTACACCCGTCAGGCTCTTGACGAAGCCGACCGTCTCGGCAGTGACTTGCTCATTGTCCACCTCAACACCTACGGCGGTTCGGTGGTGCATGCCGATTCCATACGCACCGCCCTGCTCAACTATCCCGGACCTACGGTAGCCTTTGTCGACAACAACGCCGCCTCCGCAGGGGCTCTCATCGCTCTCGCATGTGACTCGGTCTATATGCGCCGTAGTGCGACGATGGGTGCTGTAACGGTGGTCAACGGTGCGGACGGAGCTGCCATGCCCGATAAATATCAGTCATATATGCGCGCCATGATGCGCGCAACGGCTGAGAATCATGGCAAATATGTCGATTCGACCGGCAACGAACAATGGCGGCGCAATCCGCTCATAGCCGAAGCAATGGTCGACAGCCGCGTAGTAGTCCCCGGGCTCGTAGACTCCACACGTGTCGTCACATTAACAGCCGACGAAGCTGTCAAGTGGGGCTATGCCGACGGCAGAGCCGAATCGGTCGACGAGCTGATGAAGCACCTCGACTACAAACCTGAATCATATGTCGTAGACGAATATCGTCCCGACTGGCTTGACCATCTCATCGGTTTCTTCACCAATCCTGCTGTGCAGGCCGTTCTTATAATGATTATCGTAGGTGGAATCTACATGGAACTTCACTCACCCGGAGTCGGTTTCCCTGCGACCGCGTCCATAATGGGAGCTGTGCTCTATTTCCTGCCTCTCTACATCACGGGAATAGCAAGCTCATGGATCATACTCCTTTTTGTGCTCGGAGTGATGCTCGTAGTGCTTGAGATGTTTGTCGTCCCCGGCTTCGGCATCACAGGCATCGCAGGCATATCATGTATCTGTGCCGCAGTTATCCTCGGGCTTATCGAACACTACACGTTCTCGCTCTCACATCTCAATGCAGAGGCCGTGTGGAGCTCAATGGTCATTTTCCTCGCCGGAATAACGCTTGCCGTATTCGCCGTCTGGTATCTGACATCCATACACGGGCCGAAATGGGTGCGCCGGCACACGGAACTGATGCTCACACAGCAGGTCAAGGACGGATATATCGGCGTTGACATGTCGCCAATCGGCTACATCGGCCTTGAAGGAGCAGCCGTGACCGACATGCGCCCTGCCGGCAAAGTGGAAATCAACGGAGAAACGCTCGATGCTGTCGCAATCCAAGGTTTCATCCATGCAGGCGCACGCGTAAGGGTCATGAAATATGAAAACGCCCAGATCTATGTGAAGGAAGTATGATACAATCAACCGTATCATAAATTCAGCATGCTGCACGTCACGCCGACTACAGTACACGATAAAAAAGCATCCCCTGTCCGGACTTCACAGCCCGACAGGGGATTAATAGTTGTGTATCAAAGCGTTTATTGTAATTACAGCTAAAGCTGAAAAGAGTTTTCAGATGAGTTTTATACCGAATAATGGTCTTAGAGGATACCCTGAGCCATCATCGCACGGGCAACCTTCATGAAACCGGCGACGTTAGCTCCGCGCACATAGTTGATATATCCGTCAGACTCAGTGCCATACTTGACACACTGCTTGTGGATTTCAGCCATGATGCCTTTGAGCTTTTCGTCGACCTCCTCAGAGCTCCATGAAAGCTTCTGCGAGTTCTGGGCCATTTCAAGACCTGAAACAGACACACCACCGGCATTGGCAGCCTTGCCCGGAGCATAGAGGATGCGCGCCTTCTGGAATTCACGGATTGCATCGGGAGTCGAGGGCATGTTGGCTCCTTCGCTCACGGCGATACATCCGTTGGCGATAAGAGCACGTGCGTCGTCACCGTCAATTTCATTCTGTGTAGCTGAGGGCATAGCGATGTCGCATGCTACGTGATGCCAAGGACGTTCGCCTTCGAAGTACTGGCACTCGTATTCCTCGGCAAATTCACGGATACGTCCGCGGTAGATATTCTTAAGCTTGAAGATATAGTCGAGCTGTTCGCGAGAGATGCCGTCGGGCACATAGATTGAACCGTCGCTGTCGCTCATCGACACTACTTTAGCACCGAGATCAAGGAGCTTCTGTGCGGTATAGGTGGCAACATTGCCTGAGCCTGAAATGGCCACACGCTTGCCTTCGATATCAAGACCACGGGTCTTGAGCATTTCAAGGAGGAAATATACGTTACCGTAGCCTGTTGCTTCGGGACGGATGAGCGAGCCACCGAATTCAATACCCTTGCCGGTAAATGTTCCTGTGAATTCGCGGGCCATCTTCTTGTATTCGCCGAACATATAGCCGACCTCACGACCACCGACACCTATATCGCCGGCAGGCACATCGGTGTCAGGACCAATCTGACGCCAGAGTTCCTGAATGAATGCCTGACAGAAACGCATCACTTCCATGTCGCTCTTGCCTCTGGGCGAGAAGTCGCTGCCACCCTTCGCACCACCCATCGCAAGTGTGGTGAGAGAGTTCTTAAAGGTCTGCTCGAAGGCAAGGAACTTAAGAATCGACAGATTGACCGACGAGTGGAAACGGATGCCACCCTTGTAAGGGCCGATGGCATTGTTGTGCTGCACACGATAGCCCATGTTGTTGTGAACCTTACCCTTGTCATCAACCCACGAAACACGGAATGCGAAAATGCGATCGGGGATGCAAAGACGCTCGACGAGGTTGTAACGTTCGAATTCAGGATTTTCATTATAGACATCTTCAATCGAGGTCAACACCTCTTCCACTGCCTGAATATACTCCGGCTCATTAGGGAAACGACGCTTCAGTTCGTCGATTACTGCTACTGCATTCATACCTTGGAAATTGGAAATATAATTTTACTATGATTATTGTCTAATACCTATTAATTTCGCAACAATTTGAAAGCAAAATCAATCTTTTCGCTACAAAGTTATACGTTTTTCGCGAAAATTCAAAATTTTTGCCACAATTAAGCAATATTTTTTTATTATTAGTAATTTTGCAGCACCAATCAGCATCAATTCCGAATAACCTTTATGAAACTTTACAACATCAGCTTTTCCCCTACAGGAACTTCCGCAAAAGTAGCGGCTGCAATCGTCCATGGCATCCGTGCTAATGTTGACTGCTGGACTGTCGTCATCGACGCGACACATCAAAGTGTGATATGCGAAACTATCTCAAGAGACGATCTGGCTATAATATCCGCTCCTGTCTATGGCGGCAAAATGTCACCTTTGGCCAAAGAGCGTATGAAATCACTCACTGCCGACGGAACTCCCTGCATACTTGTGGCCGTCTACGGCAACAGGGCATTTGAAAACGCTCTCAACGATATGTCTGACTTCACAACGGGGCTGGGATTCATCACGGCAGGAGCGGCAGCCTTCATCGGTGAGCATTCCTACTCTACCTCCGCGACACCTATCGCCGTCGGACGGCCTGATGACTCCGACCTTGCAGAAGCAATGGCGTTCGGCCACGAAATCGCCCGCAAAATCTCTCTGAAATCTCTTCCGGCAATCGACACAACCGAAATCACAGACCAACCGTCGCCGGCCGAATCTCTCGCCAACTTCCGAACATTTGTAGCCGAATATATGCAAAATCAGAAAGAATCGCCACGCAAACTGCTGCCGGAAGTGAACACAGCCATCTGCAACAAGTGTGGAATCTGCGTGTCAGTCTGTCCGACCTCTGCGATTGCGAGCGACTGCGAAGGCATTGATGCCTCGAAATGTATCAAATGCTGCGCTTGTGTGAAATCGTGTCCTGAAGGAGCGCGCTCGCTCTCGTCGCCGTTCGCGCCGGTATTATCGGCAAACTTCAATATCCGCAAATCACCTGTCTGGAAAATATAGCCTCTCAATGATGTTTGACAACATTGGCTAGACCCAATCTAAAACAAATCAGAGCGTGCCGGAGTTTTTCACTACCCGACACGCTCTGATTAAATTGTCATATATCTAAAAGGTATGCCAACCTTTATTCGAGAATTATCTCGCTGAACGATTCCGGCCGCAGAAAGTCCGGTTCTTTTGACTTGACAGGCGACCAGCTGAGGAAATGAGGCTGGGACGTTCCGGATGCACACTTAAAGAAATTGCCTTTAAGTTTCAAAGGGCCTCCATTATATTCCGCACCGACAAGCTTCAGCGGGATAGCCACGAGAATATCCCATGTGAAAAGCCCCTCAATCTCGCGGAAAGGTCTGCGGCCACACGAAGGGAGCAGAGAGATGCTCGCAATTTCCTCGTCGGTAAATCTAACCGATGAGTCTTCGCCAGTCTGCCGGACGGCATTGACAGTCCCTATGCAATTGAACTCAAAACGTGAATACTCCTGCGAATCAAGCGGCTGTACATAAAACATTACGCATGAATCCTCATAGACAGGTGAATTATTCTCGTAGTTCACCGCACGGAGATAGTTGCAGCGCACAAAGAAGTTCACATAGATATATTTGGCTGAATGTGCGATTGTAAACGTGGTCAGAGGATGATATGGATATTGATCCTTCCAGTTCAGCTCGCCAATGCTGTGGCGTACGCCCGACGATTCGAGACGGTTGAAGATGGCATCCGTGTTCAGAAAGTCGAGGTCTGCGATGAAAGGCACATTAAGTGTCTGTGGCATGGAGAAAATAGTATAGATGATTTGATGTTAGTTATTCAAAAAACAGATCCATGATACCTGTCACGAATCCGACAGCGCCCATTATCATGATTACACCTGCAAGAATGCGGTTCAAAAGCCACATCGAACGGATGTTGAAATGCTTTCTCACCTTGTTGACGAAATATGTGACTCCGAACCACCAGAGCACAGCCCCAAGAAAAATCGAGATATATCCCGCAACATAGTGATAGGCCATGAACTCAGGCGCAAGGAAATTGAAGCGCGCAAAAAGTCCTATTATAAAGAATAGTATCAGCGGATTGGAAAAGGTGAAAAGGAAACCCGTCCCGAAATCCTTCCAGTAGCTGCTCGGCTGCATGGCCGAAGGCTGGAGAGCCCTCGATGGATTCGACATAAACAGATAGGCGGCATAGACAATCAGCACTACCGAACCGATTATCTGAAGTTCACTCTGGTTTGACTGAATGAAATCGGTCACAAACGACAGGCCAAGGCCGGTCAGCAGACAGTAGAACAGATCGCTCACTCCTGCACCCACACCGGTAAAAAACGCAGGCCAACGACCACGGTTAAGTGTCCGCTGTATACACAGCATGCCAATCGGTCCCATCGGGGCTGACACAAGGATGCCGATAAGCAATCCGCGAAACATTATGACAGGTAGGTGTATCACAATCTGCAAAATTACAAAAACCCTTCGATGCCACAAAATTTCTCAGTCACGAAACATGAACGAAACTTGAATGAGTCCAAAAATCAACCTGCCGGAGACAGGGAGAAATATAGGAAACGTCCCGGAGACCTCAAAGGTGATTCCGGGACGGTCATATTGTGATTTGTGGCAGACCTAAAATATAGTTCTTAAATCCGGGCCTCTTTATTTACTCATGAATTTACCGGTGTAGCCTCCTTGACGGGCGCAGGTGCTGTTGCCGGAGCGGCAGGCTGTTGCGCCGGAGTCACTGCCGGTGAGACCGGAGCCGGGACAGATGCCGGGACAGCAGCGGGACTCGTAGCTGTGGTTGTCGTGGTGTCGGCAGGGAGTGCCTGCGGCTCATATTCGGGCGTTCCGTCAAGAATGAAAGCAGGAACTCCGGGCACTTGTCTGATGGGGCTTACAGTCACATCGACCGACTTTCGGTTTGACTTCGGCTCAGGCTTTTCGAAAAGCATCTCGAACGGATATTCTATCGATGGACAGCCTACTTCAGTGATGCGGACTATAAAAGCGAGCTTCTCGCGGTCAATGCCGCCGATACGAAATCCATAGTGATTCTCCGTAATCTTGTTGAGAGGTATGGCATTCGCCTCATTAGTGATAAGCTCGACGGTCTTGAAATAGTTGGTCTCGTCGTTGCGGGCAACATCGGTCTTCACAAGGTCGAATTCCACGCTGATTGTGTCGTTCGGAGCGAGGGTGAAGCGGTTGTTGGACAGTGTCACTTCGTAGTACTTCACATACCACTGCGGAATCTGCACCTTATAGTCTATAGATGTGAAACCGTTATATTTAAGCGCATAGGTATATTCCTGAGTCGAAAGAGTGTCGGTCAGATGGGGAGGTATCGACAGACGGCAATCATAGGTCAGAGTGTTGCGCTCGATGTTGTCGTTTTCGTGACGGCTCTCAATCTGAATCTCGCAATCGTCTGATTTGGAAACAATCGTGGCGTTGTTACACTTGATGTATGATGGCATCGATGCTGCAAGCTTGGCCGTATAGTAACGGTGGTTGAAGCCGATGTGCTCATTGTTGTTCAGGCGGAGTTTAATCTGATTGTCAAGATCGAGATGTATGATGCCCCATTTGTCCTGAGGTTTTACCGCAGCAAACTGTCCCCCGAGAGGAATCACCTCGGCAAACTGCTGTGGAAGCACAACTTCACCTTTATACTTCACACCGACCGAACCTTTTTCGCCGAAAGCTGAAAGATCGTTTGGTTTCTCCACTGTCTCCACCTTAGGCGGATTGTAGACAAAGAGGTTGACACCGGCGTTCTCGATTTTGTCGAGCTGCACTTGTTTGTTGAAGTAGAAATATCCTGTTTTCGAACGAAGCAGATAGCCACCCTCGACAGGATCGAGCGAACTGTTCTTCTCAAACTGCACTATGGTCTTTTTGCTTGCAAGGCTATCGGACGCCACAGGTATCGAAGTCAGAGAGTCAGTGAGCATATATGCCTTGCGTTTGTAGACATACATGGCCTTTCCGTCGCGGAACGACGATATAAACGCCAAATCATCCTTTTTCAATTCATCCTTCTTGTCATACTCTCTGATATGTACAAGTGTCTGATTCCGGTTGATATAGGCATTGTAGGTGTCTTCGGGTTTCTTTTCGACATCCTCGTAGCAGACAACCGCCGCATAACCACCCGAGTAAGGCCTCAAACCGGCAAACGGGCCTGCGACAGAATTTCCGTCAGCATCGAGAAAATAGTAGTGAGTCCCCTTTTTCACCGTCAGGAATCCTTCGGAGAAAAATTCCATGTCGGGCACGAGCATATAGTTGGGGTCAACCTCAACTTTTTTACCCTCGGGATTCACAAAACCAACGAATTTCGATTCGTTGAAAAGCAACGCCTGACCGGAGTTAAAAGCGCCGATGCTGTCGTAGGCAATAGGAAGTAGCTGAGCGCCTTCGCCGTCAAGCAGACCATATTTGCCATTCTGGCAAACTTCCACCAGTCCGTTCTCACGCAGACGGATGGAGTCATAGTCGGGCATAACCTTCCAGTTTGCAATCTGAGCACTCGACGTCACGGCCGTTGTCATGAACAGAGCGGTTAGGATGTCGAATTTTTTCATTTTAATGAATTTATGTGTAAATTTTATTTTTTTGTTGAATGCGTGAGGCTGCTTTAATGTGAGAACTAAAGGCCTATACATATATAATAATAGTAGTCAACTATTTGTTTTCAGGGTAATCAAATTTTTTGCGATAGAACATAAAGTCACGTCCAAGGTATTTCTCGCGGACAGTAGGATTTTCGGCAAGTTCCTCGGATGTGCCTTGAAACAGAATCTTGCCTTCAAACAGCAGATAGGCGCGGTCGGTGATTCGAAGCGTCTCCTGCGCATTATGGTCAGTGATAAGGATGCCGATGTTTTTCTCCTTGAGATGGTAGACCACCGACTGGATATCCTCGACGGCAATAGGGTCGACACCGGCAAACGGTTCGTCGAGCATGATGAACTTAGGGTCGATGGCCAGACAGCGGGCAATCTCAGTGCGGCGGCGCTCGCCACCCGACAACTGGTCGCCGAGATTGTGGCGCACTTTCTCAAGACTGAATTCCGCTATAAGGCTTTCAAGTTTGTCGCGCTGATATTCGGCTGAAGTATCGGTCATCTGAAGGACGGCCTTGATGTTGTTTTCGACCGAAAGCTTACGGAATACGCTCGGCTCTTGCGCGAGATAGCCGATGCCGTTCTGGGCACGCTTGTAGACAGGATATTTCGTGATGTTGAGATCGTTGAGAAATATCTGTCCCTCATTCGGGGTGATAAGCCCCACGGTCATATAGAAAGTCGTGGTCTTCCCGGCTCCGTTTGGGCCGAGGAGACCGACGATTTCACCTTGTGTGACGTTAATCGAGACGTGGTTGGCCACGGTTCGCTTGCCGTATTTCTTGACAAGATTGTCGGTGCGGAGCACCATTTTGTCAGGAGTGCCGACAGGATAATCGCGCACAGGCTCTGACGGAGCTGTTTCTGGTTGCTTTTCTTCCATAAAGGGGAGTTAGAGACTGTGGATGTTTTTTGAGACTGTTAAAAATTTTATTGCACCCGGCGCAGACGCGACTCTATGTAGTCGGTCAGCAACTGTATGGCAACGACGTTGCTTCCGCCCTGAGGCACAATCAGATCTGCATAGCGCTTAGACGGTTCGATATACATCTCGTGCATAGGCTTCAACACATCCTGATAGCGATTCAGAACCATTATCGGAGTGCGTCCGCGCTCCACACAGTCACGGGCGATGACACGGATAAGACGCTCGTCGGCATCAGCATCGACAAAGACCTTAACGTCCATCATTTCACGCAACACGGGGTCTGTCAGCACCAGAATGCCTTCGACAATCACAACCTCGCGCGGAGCGACGGTCACCGTTTCCTCCTGACGTGTGCATGTCAGATAGGAATATGTCGGCATTTCAATGTCGCGTCCCTCCTTGAGCTGACGGATGTGTTCGACAAGCAGACTCCACTCGATGGCCGCCGGTTCGTCAAAATTAATCTTGCTACGTTCCTCGACGGGGATATGACTGGAATCCTTATAGTAGGAATCCTGCGGTAGCACAGCAACCTCTCCGGCCGGGAGACTGTTGATAATCTTGTTGACGACGGTGGTCTTTCCTGAGCCGGTCCCGCCGGCTATGCCTATTATTAACATAATTATTTTATTCTATATTTCTGCAAAGTTAACAGCCTTAGAGCGATTATCCAAATCGAGCCTCGAAAAAATTTGTCGGCCGAGCCTCTTGAATCCCCTGAATATTATTGTCTGACAGCTTCTAAAACACGCTCTTGATTATAACGCTGTTGGCTCTGTCGACCACGGATGTGTCAAGCGATGCGAGATAAATCCGGGTGGTCGATTCGGAGGCATGCCCCATGCCGGCACTTATGACTGAAACCGGGATGTTTTTTGTCTGTGCTATTGACGCCCATGAATGCCGGGCGCAATACAGAGTGATGGCCGACTGGCTTCCTATCATAAGAGCAATCTTTTTCAGGCTGCGATTGATACGATAGGCGACATTACGATAGGCCGCATATGAATCCGACCCGCCACTGCGGAAGACAGGCAGCAGATATGGACTGGATGATGATGGATATTTATCGACTATCGACTGCATCTCGTGAGTCCATGCGATGCATAGTTTCTGTCCGGTTTTACGACGGCGGTAGGCCACATATCCGTCCCGTAGATCCGACTTGCGCAGATAGGCCATGTCGATCAGACTCATCCCGCGCATATAGAAACTCAGCATGAATATATCGCGTGCATACTCAAGATGTGGAGTCGATGCGAGCGGCAGACGGCTTATGCGACGTATATCCACCAGAGGGAGAGCACGTTTGCGTGTGTTGTCAACGCCGGTATAGACCTTCTTGAATGGTGATTTCTGCTCTATTCCACCGCGTTCGACAGCACGGTTATAGACAGCACGGAGTATGCGCATGTAAAACGAAGTCGTGTTGGGTGTCAGCCCGCGGTCACGCAGATAATCCTCATAGCCAATCACAACATCCTGCGTCAATGCGTCAAGCATAATGTCGCGCCCTTCGCGAAAACGGCTGAAGCTCCTGAGTGCGGCCACATAGGTCTCGGCCGTACGTATGCGCCGTCGATGCCTCAGCAATGTTATCTGGGCCGTCATAAACGAAAACAGCGAATAGTCAAGCATAAAAAGTCTGTAGGCATCGAAAATTTCATCTACCGTGTAGTCATGTGATGACGCTTCGAGCACGGAAATGATTCTTTTCAACCGTGCCAAATCAAGCATAAGAGCTTCACGGCAGACTGACACCACCGCAAGGCGCGACGGATTGTCGGGAATCACCGGACGTTCACGCCTCCTGTCCCATTCGGCAGGCAGCAGACCATAGCCGGTGTTAATTGTCCGCGTACGTGACTTATGTGTTATCTGAATTGAAATACGGCCTTCGGCCTGATTGTCTGAGACGCCTTTCGGCTGCTGATATCTGAGTCTTATTGAAGCCATGATTTCTATAGATTTTTTTGCCCCAAGTTACTAACAACTTCACATTATGACGTACACAAAATCGGGTCAAGACATCGACGGCACGTCATGTGAGGGTTTGCTTATCATGATACAATTAGCTAATTTTGCGAAGCGGAACAATCTTCATGACAATGAATCCGTTCTGAGGTTTTCACGGAAGACGGCTTTTTCTATGACTTTTCACCAATCATAAATCCGGCCCTTCCTTATCCCCTATTGCGCTAATGCTTAATAAATTCACAAGGTTCACGCTCCTGCCGGCACTCCTCTCGTCAGCAATCAGACTCTCTGCATCAACTCTATCCGACACAACTGCAACCGTCACCCGCAATCCTATTGAAATTTCCATGTCGGCAGCCTCGTCACTGGCTGTCAACGCCGCTCTGACAGAACTGCTGAAACGTTCGGTGGACAGGATGCGCCCAAACGGCGAAGACAGCCATTCGTTCCCATCGCGCCACACATCGTGGGCATTCACGGCATCGACCATTCTGTCAAACGAACTTTACAACCATTCTCCGTGGTGGGCTGTCGGCGCTCAGGCTGCGGCATCGGCTGTAGGCTTTCAGCGTGTTGCCACCCGTCACCACTATGGCTCAGACGTCATTGCGGGAGCAGGACTCGGCATCGTCTCCACACAGTTCTCCTACTGGCTTTGCGGCAAGTTACTGAACCACAAGGCTGAAAAGCGCCTCCCGGTATCAGACAATGATTTCCGGCCGTCGGTCGCGATGACAAGTGAAGCTGTCTTCAACATGGGTTCGGATATTGCCACCGGATTCGGAGTCGCAATCAAAGGCCTTCTGCCATTGTCACCCCTCTGGGGACTTGCCATGACGCTTCGCGGAAACACCGCTCCGGTTGTCGTCAACGATACATATCTAAATCCTCTCAACGCCTATGGCGCATCGGTGGGTGCTGCCGGTCATTTCAGGCTGCCGGTCAAAGCCTTGGCCATAGAAACCACCCTACAGGCAGGTATGATGCGCCTCCTTGCGGTAAAAGGATGGCCGCACAGTCGCTATGGCTTCGAAGGCGACATCGACACTTCGCTAAACTGGCGTCTGACACCGTCATTTGCCTTCGCCGCAACCATCGGCTACAGGATTGTCTCGACTCCGTCAGCCGTCTCCGCCATGACATTCGGCATAAGTTCCATCGCCGTATTCTGACCACATTATTAATAAATCACAATTAATAAATCACGATATTGATGAACAAAGTCTTAGTAATCGGATGTCCCGGTGCGGGAAAAAGTACATTTTCCCGAAAACTGGCACGAAAGACAGGTCTACCGCTCCACTATCTTGACATGTTGTGGCACAGACCCGACCGCACGACAGTCGCTCCTGATGAATTTGACCGGAATCTGCAAAAGATATTCACAACAGACCGTTGGATTATCGACGGCAATTATATACGCACACTTGATATGCGTCTCAACGAGTGCGACACAGTGTTTTTCTTCAATCTCCCTATCGACGTATGCCTTGCAGGAGTGGAAGCCCGTATGGGAAAGCCGAGAGAAGACATGCCTTGGACTGAGAATGAATGGGACGAAGAATTCCGCCAATGGATTCTGGATTTTCCGAAAGACCAACTGCCACTCATCAGACAACTTCTCGAATCACACAAATCCAACCGCCGCATCATACAATTTTGCTCCAGACAAGAAGCCGACGATTTTATCAACACTTTATAGGGCAATCATAAATTACTACATTCAGAGTCTGTTTCACACTCCACTATAATATTATATTTTCCTATAAAAAATCATGGGCTATAAATTAACGCCAACGATAATGGAGAAATATGCCTGTGAGGGAGCGCACAATAAACTACTGTTTCATAAGCATTTGCACATCACTCCAGACAAGAAAAAGCATTTATCTAAAAATTTTTTCGCTTTTTTTGTTACAATCCGAAGCATGCTCCGTTAAGATAAGTGAAAGCCACTTCAAAAGAGGTTAAAAAAACTCCCCCGGCGAGTGGCTTTTGCGAGTCTGAGACATCAGCCGTTACCATTTTCAGTTAAATTCATCAACAAAAACAAGTGGCTACAGATATTCTGACATCAACCTTCATGGCATTCCGGGCAAAACTCCGCAGTGTGGCTGCCGGGATTGCCGGAACTGACGAAGCTGACGATATCATTCATGATGCGTTCTGCCGTCTGTGGTCACGGCATCCGCTCATCGACGATGAGAAAGAGGCCTTGAAACTCAGCTACACGGCTGTCCGCAATTCGGCCATCGACTCCTACAGGCGCTCGACAAGCCGACCGACAGTCTCAATCGAGGAATCGTCCTACATGCTTGAGACTGACGATGAGACCGAAACCGCCAAGGAAAGGCAACAGACTTATGAAGCCGTCATAAATCTGAGCCGCAGGATTCTCAACGAACGGCAATTCGCAGTGTTCGAACTCCACGACATCAAAGGACTCGGATATGAGGAAGTTGCCGAGACACTCGGAATGACTCAGGAAAATGTACGTGTGACCCTCAGCAGGGCACGCAAATCAATCAGAGAAATCTATCGTAAAACCCAGACAGTATGAAACAGCATGATATAACTCTCCCGGAGCTTCTCGAACTAATCGAACGCTTCTATGATTGCTCGCTTTCAGACGAGGAAGAGAGACAATTACGCGTCGCCATATCGTCGACATCATTTTCGCATCCTTCCATCGACGAGGCGAAGGCATTGATGGGATTCCGTCGGCCGGATGCAACAACCCGGAAAAATGCCACTCCCGTCCGTCAGTCCTACACTCCACGCCGTCGTTCCAACATCCGTATGCCTCTCAGCATCGCAGCTGCTCTCGCCATACTCCTCACTCTCGGCATCAACCTGACCGACAGCCGGACACAGGGCAACGGCAGCGATGGAAAATGTATAGCATATACCAACGGGAAATGTATCACGGACGAAAACGATATCATCAGGCTTCTGACCGACGACCTTCGCGAATTTGACGACGCCGTCAATGACTCCGACCAATCATTTGCCGACGAACTCGGCGACATAGCCCCTATCATCGAGACTTATGAGTCGCCGATTGATTTTTCCGACATATAATCCGACCATCACCTCAACGCTCAATAAATCAATTTTCAATATGAAACGACTATTTATAGTAATGGCAACCTTATTAGCCCTGCGGCTGTGTGCCACGGCACAGTCGGGACTTGAAATCAGCCGTATTTTCGGGGGGAAATACAGTTCGGACCCTACCGTGACCGAAACAATAATGAGTGGCGACCAAAATTTCCTGCGCAGCCACAAACTCAGCACTTTCGCTACGTTCAAGGGCAACGCGGAGAAATATGAGCCTATCATCCAGCCTCTTGTATCGGCTGACGGAGCGCATGCCACCGCCCGCAACGTGCGCTATCGCGACGGAAAACTTCACTACGCGTTCTTCGTGCTCCCTCAGATAACATCTGAAGGGAAAAAACTTAACCGCTATCTCTACTATCTCAACAACGACAGAGCCAAGAAACCGACAGTCATGGTCATCTATTTCGACGGGCCTATCAGCAACGCAAAAGCCGAGGCTCTCATAAAATCCATTATAAAGAAATAATCAGAACCTACGGCAGACTCAAAATCACAGGTCATCATCAATACATAAAGTCAATTCAAACAAATTCACGATATGCTACGCAAACTCCTACTCACAGCTTCAATCATCTCTGCGACACTAACAGCAACCGCACAGACCGACTCAACACAGAGCACACCATGCGACACTCTCCTCAATGCTTCGACAGCAAGCAGCATATATGTCATCTCATCGGCATCATCGACCGCCATAACAATCAAAAACCTCAACGGAGGTCAGGACTCATTTTTCTACAACTCAGGAAATCAGAAAAAGACATATGGCTCGATAACACAGACACAAATCAATTACCCGGATATCAGCGACGTTGTCGTGTGCGAGACTCCCAACGATGTTAAAATTCGTTTTGTCAGCTCCGAAGGAGAACCCTTCTCCTACACTTTTACATTCGCCGACCCCGACAACCGCTCTATCAAATCATATATCGGAACAAAAGGCAGTGATTTCGGATTCACCATCTCCCGTAAGAAATCGACCAAATGGGATGTCATTTCCGACGGACTCGGATTCGGCTGGGGAACGCCTATAGACACCAATACCGACATGGATGTGTCGATGTGGAGAAGCACAGAATTCGTCTGGAACATGATTCTCGGCATCAAGATGACCCACCGCATCCACTCGCTTTCAATGGGTCTCGGCATCCACTGGCAGGAGCTCACCACTAAAGGCTCTAACTATTTCAGCAAAAGCAATGACGGAAAGATATCACTCATCCCCTTTGGAGAAGATCAGACAAGCGGTGAATCACGCATCAACCTTTTCAGCCTACAGATACCTCTGCTCTATGGAATAAAGTTCGGACATAAACACTACTGTGGATTCAAATTCGGACCGGTACTCAACTTCAACACCGGAGCTCACATCGAGACAAAATACTCATCAAACGGAAGCGACTACAAAATCAAGACCGGCGACATCAACCAGCGCAGAGTGACATTTGACGGAATCGCAATGTTAAGTTACCGCGCCATCGGAATCTACGCGCGCTATTCCCCGATGAAACGCCTCAACACCTCGACAGGTCTTGAATTCGGGACATTCTCGACTGGTATCATGCTCGGATTCTGACAACAAAAAAACATAATATAAAAAAACCGGGTCATCCACATCACGTGGATGACCCGGCTCATTCTCATTTCGAACTTAACTTTCGTACTTACTAATAACGAAACGTAATTTAGACAAAAAAGTATGTTTCTGTTCTTACTTTAATCCGATTTGATTCATATAATCCAGCATAATCATTCAATTACATTTTATCATTTCTACTTTTCTATTATGTGTCTGTTGTCTAAATTAATAATTCTGTGTCAAAGATTTGTTATGCTTTGTAGCATTCATCGGGAAGGGGAACACCCAGATTGGAGAATCAGGTGAAAGAGAGTAAGTCCCGAGCCCGAGCGAAGAGAGGTCGCGGACGATAGTAGTCTTATAGGCTTCCTCCGAGTTCCAGCGCTTACGGTCAAAGAAATTCTCGAAAGTCTTGATGAACTCGAAACGCTTGCTGTCCTGAAGGAGCTTCATGGCATCAGCCTCGGTAAGACCGGTCTTTTCAGCATAGATTTCAGGATTTTCGATGCGAGAGGCACGAACCTTGTCAAGCTGAGTGAGACCTTCGGTGATTTTACCTGAGCGAATCAGACACTCAGCCTTGATGTAGTACATCGACTCTGAACGGAGTCCCCATACATTCCAGCGGGCATCACCGATGTTTGACTGGAGAGACCCTTCAGGAACGGTCGGGTAAGGACTGCCCCAAGCAGGCTCCATATGCGGCTCTGCAAGATAATATTTGAACACATAGTCGTTGGGGTCAATGCAAGCCGCAACTTCGGGAGAAATCAAATAGCCATAAAAATCGCCAAGATTTGAATTATCCTGATAAATCAGATAATAGTTGCTCGGACAGTTATAGTCGAGAACCCATTTTCCTGAATTTTTTACCGGCGAGCGGTCTTCAAGTCGGCTGTTAACCTTAAGAGCAAGTTCGGCATATTTGAGGGCTTCGTCATAGCGCTTCATCTGGAAAAGCACGCGAGCACGGACACCATAACCGAAGTCAAGACCGAAACGGCAGACGTTATCAACACTGGACGGTATGAGCTTTGCAAGGACCTCATCAGAGCAGTCCTCAAGAATTCTTTCGTAAGTTTTCTTCAGATTGAGCTTTGTTTTCTCTTCGCCGGAATTGGTGTTGTCGACATAAGGCACACCACCGAGCTGCTCGGCTTTAGCTTCGTCATATTGCTGCGCATACAGACCGACAAGGAGAAAATGATACCATGCACGACGCACACGCGCTTCGGCTACAATCTGGTCTTTTCTCTCAGATGTTCCACCGTCAGCACCGGGCACTTTTGAGATGACCGTGTTCATATAGTTTATTTTCTCATAGAGATTTGAATAGCGGTCATCTGAATCCGTAAGGTCAGCGCGGTCGATACTCTCATCGTATGTAAAATAAGCGTAACGGAGACTATTGTCATTATTGATATAGTCTGCGACACCATTCCAAGGGCGATAAGAGTTATTGCATATGACATCAAGATCAAAATAATCTCTACCGCTCCAGATGTAAGGCGCTCCGTTAAGAAGAGTTTCAAGTTCATCAACAGTGCTTAGCGTTGAATCACCATAAGGTTTTATATCAAGCTTGTCGTCACACGAAGTCATGAGTACGGCAAGTGACGCAAGTGTCAGAAATATTTTTTTCATTGTTGTTGAGGCATTTTAGAGGTTGAACATAAGGCTCATAGTGTAGCTGCGGGGAGTCTTGTCCCTATGCGTACCGTTTGAAAGGAGATAGGCTTCGGGATCAATTCCCATGCTATTGCGCGCCCATGTCGCAATGTTGTTCATCTGCAGACGGATACGAAGATCATTGAGACCGATTTTGTGGCAGAGTTTTGGATCGAAACTGTAGCTTAACACGAGGTTACGGAACTTCATATAGTCGGCATGCTTGACAGCGGTGTTACGGAGAGTGCCTATTGAAATGTTGCTGCCGTTTTTGGTCGACATCCAGCCGTTAGCGGGGACTTCGTCGCCATTCCAGTAGCGGAGAAGGTCGCGAGAGAAAGCTGCATTACCGAAAGCGCCCTTGTAACCGGCTGTTCCGGCTGTCATGCTTGACCATGCATCGTTGTCAGTTCTCATATAGTGACCTCCATAGAAGGCAAACATTGCAGATAGCGAGAAACCGTTCCAACGGATTTCGGGAGTCAGAGAGCCTGAGATTTTCGGGACAGTTGTGCCTGAGAAAATAACATCATCCATTGTGAAGGTCGAACTTGAGGTCGAGGTTGTCTGCACTTCACCGTTTTTGTCATACCAACCGACGAAAATTGTGCCGTCCTTGTCAACCAGACCTGCATAGTCGATAGAGAAGAGTGAGTTTAGAGGATAACCCTTGTGATAGCTCATACCGAGGAATTCACTTGCAGAAGTCGGGTATCTGCGGAGATCTGTCACCTTATTATTATTGTAGGCGATGTTGAATCCGAGACTGACAGCGATGTCATTGCGGCGACGTGCCTGCAGAATCTGACCGTCGAGCTGGAGTTCGACACCTGTATTAGTCATCTTGGCGCTGTTGATGGTCTGTGTGGTCCAGCCGGTTGTCGGGTCAAGTTCGGCAGATGTGAGGATATCAGAACCATTCTTGCGATAGAAATCGAATGTACCGGCGAGACGATAACCTAAGAAAGCGAAATCAATACCTGCATTCCATGTTGCGGTCTTCTCCCAACGGAGCTGGTCATTCGGTGGAGTGTTAAGAGTTCCATAGAGATTACCGAACTGGTTGGTAGCCATGCTTGCTGTAAGGTATGACGACACTGAGTTGTCGATATTACCGGTCAGACCATAGCTTGCACGGAACTTGAGTACGTTGAGCCAAGTGAACGGGCGGAGGAACTCTTCGTTGTGGATGTTCCATGAAGTACCGGCCGACCACAGCGGCTTGCCACGGAATTTCGGGTCTGTACCAAACATGTCAGCTTTGTCGACACGATAGCTTCCGGAGATTGAATAGCGGCTGTCATACACGTAATTTCCGGTAAAGTAGTATGAATAATAACGGTGAAGGGTTTCGGATGTTTTGAATGTCACAGGCGCTCCGTAGGGAGTATAGTTTGAACCCATCACGCCGACAGTCGGTTTGTTGATGTACTCCCAGTTAGTAATCATGTTGAGGTTAGAGCTTGTCTGACGGTCATAGCCGTAATAGCCGCCCTGCTCCCATGAGGTATGAGTCTGACGATATTCAAAACCGGCAAGGAAATCAATAGCATGTACTCCGAGGAACTCACGGTTATAGCGTGTCTGTGCTCGGAAAGTGTAATACTGACTTTGAGTGGTTCTTTCGGTAAGAGCGTCGCCATCGGGGATATTGTGGATAGTCTTGTTGATGGTGACAGGATCTTTATAGAAGTGGTCGGGGTTTCCGTCCCATCCGGTGAAATCCCAATTGAAAGGATCGGGAGTATCGACCCATTCGATCACAGAAGAAGTGGTGGTATAGCGATTGAAGAGGCTGCGCATGAACTGGGAGTCCTTGCTATACTGGGTAGTATTGCGTGAGAAGATGTCCTCATACTGGAACTGAGCCTGCGCAGTCCATCCCTTGACAGGGAGACGGAAAAGAGCCATGACATTAGTACGCACATTGGTATAGCGCGACTTGTCTGTATTGTAGCCCCTTTCGATTTCATCGGCGACATTATAGGTCACATCCTTAAGTTCATATTCAGGATTTTTGAGCACTTCTTCACCGGGATAGATGTCGGCCTCCATTCGAGCGCGAGTCCCATCGGGATTATACATCGACTGGTACGCAAGGAATGAATTGATATTTCCGTAGCTGCCGAGGCTATGCCCCTTTGTACGGTTGTTGAGCACATTGATGCTGAAATTCATGTCCATCCACGAAGCAACCTTGAGATCACCAAGATATTTGAGAGAGAGCGACGAGGCATCGTAACCTTTTATGCCGCCGTTGTTGCCGTTCCAGTTGATAACGATGTTTGACGAAAGAGTGTTGCCGCTCACACGCAGAGCGAGATTGTATTGCTGCGAAACCTGAGTGCGGTCATGGACTTTCTGATACTCCTTGCGGTAGTCATTGCGGCTCCACTGGTCAAAAGTACGGTTCATTTCCTCGTCACTGATATTGCCACGATTGTTTTCAAGGAGAACACGCATCACCTGTGTAAGCTCGTTGGCCTTGCCTCGATCAAGCAGATTGAAATTATCCTCAATGCTCTTGGGATTGTTTTTGAGCATCGCATCGAAATTGTATTTTTCGAGCTGTATGAGGTCAGCAGCCGAAGCCCAGTTGTAATTGTCGTAATTCATCTTCTCGCTGATCTGAAGATCGGCGTTGAAGTCTACACTGAGTTTCTGCGACTTGGCCTTTTTGCTTGTAATGACGATGACACCGTTTGAAGCACGTGCGCCATAGATTGAAGCGGCTGCCGCATCCTTAAGGATAGTTATGTTCTCAATATCATAAGGATTGATGGTGTTCATGCCTCCTTCAATCGGAAGACCGTCGACAACCACAAGCGGAGACTCCTTGGCGTTAAACGTACTCTTGCCTCGGATTGTAATAGCGTTCTCGTCGTTGGAGTTGGATTTGGGATCATAAACCACACCCGGGACTTTGCCCTCAAGGTTCGAGGTAATATCACCGGTGTAACGCTTGTCCATATCCTCTGCGCGGATTATCTGATAAGAACCGGTAGCATTTTCACGCTTGATGTTCTGATAACCTGTCACAACCACTTCCTCCATCATATTGGGGATGGCCTCCATGTGGATACGGATATACTTGAAGTCTTTATCAACCTTGACCTGCTGAGTCTTCATTCCGACATAGGAGAATACAAGGGTGATATTAGGTTTCGAAGCTAAAAGGGTAAAATTGCCATCAACATCAGTTGACGTACCCTTGCTTGTGCCCTCAATCATAACTGTAACACCGGCAAGAGGCTCGCCAGTATCATCAAGCACTGTACCTGAGACTGTTTTATTCTCTATCTTGTTAATGTCGGCACTTACAGAGTTGGTCGCATTGCTTTGGGCATTGAGACCCAAAGGCATCGTAAGCGACATCATTCCGGCAAATAGATATGTGATTGGTTTATTCATAATGTAAATTGGATAATGAACGGTTTATAGATCCATTGACTTTATTTGTTTGATATCGCATCGTTGAGAATTGTGTCAATATCGGCATTTGACGGACGGGCGGCATCGATTGCTATAAATTTGCCGTCCTTGCCGATAAGGAGGAAACGTGGAATACCTGAAATACTCATTGCATTCATGAATTCATCACCCGAAGCCTTATCAAAAATATACTGTGGCCATGCCGGATTGTCGCGCTCAAGTTTCTTGAGCCATGCCTGACGGTTGTCGTCGCGGGAGATGCTGACAAAAGTGATGGCATCATTGCCTTTGAAACGTTCAACGAGCTTGTCCATATGAGGAATCTCACGGCAGCACGGGCCACACCATGTCGCCCAGATGTCAATGTAGACCACAGTCTTGCCGAGGAGTTCAGAAAGTTTGCACTTGCTTCCGTCGGGGGCAATGAGAATGGGGTCAGTAGGCACGGCATCACCATTGTTGACTTTCGGCTTCATACTCTCATAGACCTTAAGCAAATGCTCTCTGATTTTAGGAGCGCGTGAGAGCTGGGGCTCGACGGCTGCTAAAAAATCACGGACATCGTCATCAGACGGACGGTCCACCATCATATACATCGAGCCAAGTGAATTCCAAATACTTTTTTTGTTAGCTTCATTTGTCAGCACGCTATCGACAGCAGCAAACTGGTTGATTATATAGTCTCTGACCGTATTACCTTTCATCGACCTGTGGATATCGGAAGAATTATACCAGTAATTCAGCGTGCCGGTGAGACGTGATATATCCGAATTCGGATCTATTCCGGCGATTATGGCCTCGGCCTGAGCCTTATGCTCGTCTGAATTGTCCATGCTCAAAAGCATCAGAAGCACCTGATTATAGTAAGAATCAGTCATGGCCGAATAGCGCGAACGCGCAGGCTCGCTGATAGCAGGCAGGAACGCCTTGGCTTTATCTCTCTCCGAGTTGAGTTTGTTAAGATAGTCGGCAAATACAAACGGGACATCGTGACTCGGTTTGTAATTCATAGGATAGAAAGCCTGCATGTAGGCATTGATAAATTTGTTTTCTGCAACATTGTCGCCACTGAAAGCAACCGAACGCCCATCAATATTCATGACAGTTGTCGACCCATTTTTCAGATATGCACCGAAAGGCTGTCCGCCGACATAGACCAGAGCCTCAACAGCATCGACAGGCAGCGTGCAGTCAATCGCAAAAGTTCCGTCGGGAGAAGTAGTGACTGTCTCGACATAATTGTCACCGTCATAATCATAGACGATGGTCACTTCTGACGGTTCAGAAACACTTAGTTTTCCTTTGAGCAAAGGCCCGCCATCGGCTGCAAAGGCCTTTGTAGAAATAAGGCTGAAAAGAATGAGAACTGACAAAACTCTCATATACGAATTGAACATAAAAAAATACTATATTTGACAGGTTACTATTAAGTTCGGCTTTCCATCGCAAATATAGAATTATGGCCGTAAAACGACAAAATTATTGTTTTCGGAATCGTAAAATTGAGATTTAAGGAATGTATTTTAACTAAATTACTTAAAATTACGTGAGTTCGATATAAGCAATAGACCATTCAACAATAACACAATCAGCCATTTAGTTTTGCACTAAATGGCTGATTTTCTTGGCATTCTCGCGA